>DASRRV010000275.1:0-34539 GCA_035695545.1 Candidatus Sulfotelmatobacter sp.
GATCGTCGAAGTCCTCGTCTTCCCAGACACGCTCATTGAGTTGTGTATCGGCGACATGACGCGGGTCAAGGATGACGTCGTGGCGCCCGGGATCGAATTTGGTCATACGCAGATTGGTGCTGGCGGTTTGCAGGGCATAGAGGAGGAGGCTGGCGCTTTTGTGGTCGATCTGCTGGGACACGAGGAGGCGTACGACCTGCATGAGCGCGATTTGAATCGAGTTGGCGTCCTCAAGAACGGGAAGGACAAAGGTGGCGGCGCCGCGACGAGCGCGGTCGGCGGAGAGCTTGATGCGTTCGTCCTGGTAGAGCTTGTGGAAATAGCAGAAGCGGTTGCGACGCAGGGCGGGCGATCCGCACTGGGTGCCGTTGACTTTGAGATGCTGACATCGATCGGGAAACTTTTCCATTTTGAGTGCCTCCCCCTCCCCCGGTGGTCTATTGGAATCATCGGGTTAGCGGGAAATTTGAATTTTGTCTATGAGCTGCAATAAGTTAGGGGCAAAATCTTGAGCCGCCAGAAGTTAGCGGCGAAAAATCACGACGTCTCAAACGCGAGACGTGGGGCACCCGAGTTGTTGCATTGCAGCGATCATGGTCGCAGTATTTGGGATAGAGATTTCTCAGTCAAGGTTGAGTGAACATGGAGGGGCTGTGGAAAAAAAGATGGTTCCGAAATGGGAAAAAGAGGTTCTATGAGCCTGAAATCGTGTCCCTCAAAGCCTCTTTGGGATGCGATTGGTGGCCTATCTCTCTTCGAGGGGGCACTCTTTCGGATTGTTTGATATATACTTTTGATATATACTATTGACGAGGTTCTTCATGGCTAAGAGTGATATTGCGAAGCTCTTTCGGAACGGGCGGAGCCAGGCGGTGCGGCTGCCGAAGGAGTTTCGGTTTGAGGGAGATCGGGTGCGCATTCGCCGGGTAGCGCAGGGAGTGCTGTTGGAGCCGCTGATTCAGGATACCGGACAGTGGTTCGAGGCACTGGATCGGTTCCGGTCTGAGCCGTTTATGGCGCGCGGACGGCGGCAGCCGGCGGCGCCGAAGCGGAAGGTTTTCTGAAGTCGGGCCCTTCCCGATTCTGTGAAAGATTCTTCACTCCGGAGGTAGCTTCGCTTGGACTATTTGCTGGACACCAACGCGTGCATCGCGCTGATCAACGGGGAGCCGGCAACGGTGCGGGGTCGGCTGCAGAAGGCGTCGGCGGGGGGTGCGCACATTCTGGTGTCGTCGATTGCGGTGTTTGAACTTTGGTATGGAGTCGGGAAGAGCACGCAGCAGGATTTCAACCGCAAGCGGCTTGAGGCGTTTCTGGCTGGACCGATTCTCGTATTGCCGTTTGAAGACGCAGACTCACGCGTGGCCGGGAGCGTGCGCGCCAGCCTCGAAGCCGCGGGCAAACCGATTGCAGCTTATGACGTTCTGATGGCTGGGCAGGCACTTCGGCATCAACTTACATTGGTGACCGCGAACGTGGGCGAGTTCTCGCGCGTAAAGGGGTTGGCTTGGCAGGACTGGGCGCCAGATTGGGGCGGCGGCTTACCCCGGAGGAAAGAAAGGCAGTAAACAATAACGGCACAGCGGTCGCTGTTCCCGACGAATTGCACCATTCGGCCAGCCCCACTGACAAAATAGTGCAATCCCAATGACTACATCAAGATTCGAATTTGCCGCCATCGTAAAGCTTCTACGCCGTTCCGAGAATGACCCGGATGTCAGGAACTTCTTTGGGCAAGCGATGTCCCGCATTGAGCGCGACGAATACAGCGGGTACCTAGAGTTCAAGCCCGAGGGTGTTGACGTGATATTCGAGGAAGCGCCGTGGGTAGTGCCCACGGAGGCAATCGCCGATCCGAAGCAGCTGTACGTGGCTGCCTTTCACCTGCACCGCAGCGGGCATGAGGGGTACACCGGATACTCCGGCCAATTACCGAACGGGCTTGCTTTGGGCGATTCGGAGGGTGAAGTCCTGCGAAAAATGGGGCGTCCCCTTGAAACAGGTGGCGGCGGAGTAAGCAAGCTATTGGGAGGGGCCGTTCCCCAGTGGTTTCGCTATCCTCTTGGCGACAACATTCTACACGTCCAACTGGATGCGGCAGCTCGGGTTGAACCGGTGACTCCCCAAGCACCGGAACGAAATCTGAAACCCGACTCTACGGATTTGTGACCGATCGTGATTCTTCCATGCCCTTGCAAGGGCACTGGTCTGAGCGCTCGGAGTGCTGAATTGTGGCTTCGACGCGGTGGCTACCCCCTCTTTACGGGCATCGCATTCCTTCGTAAGGCGCTTGAGAATTTGGGCTGTCCTCTTACTTGGTGTCAATTTTCAGGCGCCCCTCCGGGACGCTAGCCCCATTGGCCCGGCTTACCCGCCAGTGGAACTGGCGGGCTATCGTCAGCCGTCCCTTCGGGACGGAGCGTCTCTGTGCTCTTCTCGCGCTCGGCGCTCGGAAGTCCCAGAACCATTGCCGGACAAGCGAAGCACCACTTCCTATCTCCTCCGGCGTGACAGCTCTTTGCTACTGTTATCCGAAAAACTCGATGGACGCGGTATAGTGTGGCGCATGATCTGGCGCCATCGAACGACTAAGCTCCTTAAAAGGATCGTCATTGTCAAAAGGGTCGTGAACGTGAAACGAGTCGGCGTGGTGAAACGGAGCCTCATCGTGCTGGCCATGGTGTTGGCCGCGTCCTTGGTCGCGTTGGGGCAGACGGACTGCGCCGAGGGCAATGGAGTGCTCGACACGGCGCTGCCGAAGAATATGACGGAGCAGGAACTGGTCCAGAAAATGGCCGCCGCGGAAACTAAGGTGAAAGAGGCGCGGTCGCATTACACGTACACGCAGGATGTGCTGGTGCAAACTCTGAACGGCAAGGCGGTCGATGGGCAGTTTCACGAGGTGACGACCGTCTCCTATGACGACAAGGGCAAGCGCGTGGAGAACGTTACGTTTGCCGAACAATCCACGCTGCGGGGGATTCAGTTATCGGCGGAGGACATGGATGATATTCGCCTCTTCATGCCCTGGATACTCACCACGGAGGAGTTGCCGCAATACAAACTGACCTATGCCGGACAGCAGCATGTGGACGATCTCGACACTTACGTGTTCCACGTGGAACCCAAGCAGGAAGAGAAGAACAAGCGTTACTACCAGGGCCGAATATGGGTTGACAATAAAGATCTGCAGATCGTGAAGCTCTGCGGCAAGAGCGTGCCCGAGATCATCGTGAAAAAGAAGAAGAAGCAGCAGCAGGAGATTCGTCCGACATTTGTAACTTATCGCCAACTAGTCGAAGGAAACTGGTTCCCGGCATACGTCCGGGTGGATGACACGCTGCACTTCAATACGGAGGTCGTGCAGGTTCGCGAAACTGTCAAATTCACCGGCTATAAGCGCGCGGGGGCCCCAGTAACGAAGCCGTAACTATAACGGTGTCTTTCTTAAGCAACAGAGGAATCAACGCGGCACTTGAACCGTGGATTGAGGTGTGGTGTACTTCTGTTTATGGCCGACGAAAAGAACAAAAGCAAAGACATTGTTTTGTGGATCATCACCGTCATCCTGATTGGGGTGGCGGTCTTCTGGTACATGAAGCCGAAATAGTTCTCGCGCGGCCGTGACGATCTCTCTTGGCCTGGTCGCCGCCTCTTGAAGCGGTGATGCACGGCCGTTCTCCGCAGAACTGAGCGGGAGTTCGGCCGCGACTGGATGTTCCCCAACACCGTAGGCTGAATTCAATATTCCCTTCCTTTGGTTTCGGGCGTCAGCCTTCGGGCGCCGGCCACGGTCCATCCGGCTTTCGGCTTCCGACTTCCGGCTTTCGGCTTTGGACCTCACTGTTTGTTCGGTGTTTGCTTCGCTTTTCTGCTTCGCTCTCCGCGTTGGTCTGTGACGAGTTTCCTGGAAACTGGTTGCGATGTGGCTTCTCGCGACGGTTTTGTAAGGTAGCGGCGGATTTTACGGAATACGGAATTTCGGGTGCGTTTTACAAAAACAGAACAAGACAGAGGGTCTAGACATTTTTCACACAGACGAGGTGTCAACTCCATATTAAGAAATACGTCTGAGCTATTCGGGCTACGGATCGTTCGAAACCGCTCAACAGTCCGCATTTGGGGGTCCGAGCTTTAAACGTTCGCTAAAACAATCCTCAAGGAGACAGGAAGTCTATGAAGAGAAACAAAGCTTGCCCGAATTTGTTTGTGGTCTTTTCGCTGCTGGCGAGTTTGAGCCTCGCCGGAAGCTTGCTTGCCCAGGACGCTCAAATCGTGAATCCGCACGGAAAATACGTCGTAATGCCGGCACATTTGCGCAATGACTTGCTGGCGCCTCCGGCTGCTTCGTTACAGAGTTGGAACGGCTCGTTCACCTTCGGCTCAAAGACATACAGCTACAACATGGTGGGAGCGGCGCCCTCGACCAATTCGACGGCGACGATTACGACCTTCATTATTCCGGTGAAGATCGTCATCACCACGAGGAACGGGACGAAGACCACGTACGATCCATCGCACGTGCTTTCGAACGGAAACACGGTGACGACCAATACGCTGACGTCGCCGATTTTCGATTCGACCACAACCTACGTGCAAGGCGGAGTCAACGTTGGAACGACCCAGTACATCGACGCGTATCAGCGGGCGAACTTCTGGGGAACGGTGAAGACCGACACTAATTCGCATCTGTTATTGAATCCATCCGTACTGGCGGAACAAACCTTGAGTCCGACGCGGACGTTCGGAAAAACAGGATCGGTGTTTGGGTTCACGGCGGCGCTGGTGGATATCAACTGGTTAGACGCGCAGGTTCCGAACCTGATCAGCAAGCTGGGAATTCTGCCGAACCAATTCCCGATCTTCCTGCTGTATGACACGTACCTGACGCAGGGAGGAAGCTGCTGCATCGGCGGATATCACAGTTCGGAGGGGAGCACGGCCAATCCGCAGTCGTACGCGGAGGCCACCTATGTGGATCATGCGGGCGCGTTCTCGCAGGATGTGTCGGCGCTGTCGCATGAGGTGGGCGAGTGGGCCGACGATCCGCTGACGGTGAACTTCAACGGGAACAATACGCCGTGCGGAATTTTGGAGAACGGCGATCCGCTGGAAGGTGAATCGAACTTTGGAGGTTTCCCTTACGTGCTGCACGGGTTCACGTACAACCTGCAGGATCTGGTGACGCTGCCATATTTTGGAGCGCCGACCAGCACCTCGGTCAACGGGTGGTTGAGTTTTCACGGAAATTCGTCGCTCTCGGTTTGCTCAAACGGGTCGTAGAACTTAAGTGTCTTACTCCCCTTTCGCTCAGCCCGCTCTTAAGTTTTGGGGCGGGCCTTTTTTTTGTGCGCGGGGAAAAAGCTCACGCCGAAACGGCGTTAACCACAAAGGGCACGAAGGTTCACGAAGGAAACCGAGGAGACTCCGCTGTTGCGCTCTCCGCGTACACTCTAGGGATTCTGCCTTTCATCTTGTAAGATACTTCGTCCGCAAAAAGGGGCGTTGCGAAGCCACGTCTTTCGACGGTTTTTCCTCACTATGAATCGCGAATATCACAAGGCCTATAGCCAGGAACTGCACCGGGATATGGAGGCGCTGGTCTTCGGGCATTCGGGGACGCCGGTGCTGGTCTTTCCTACTTCGATGGGGAAATTCTTCGAGTATGAAGACCGCGGGATGATTGGGGTGTTGGCGCCGAAGATCGAGCGCGGCGAATTGCAGGTGTTTTGTCCAGACGGCGTCGATACGGAGAGCTGGTACAACAAGGGCGTGCATCCGCGAATGCGGGTGTTGCGGCATTTGCAGTATGAACGGTACATCTTGCATGAACTCTTGCCGTTTATACGGTGGAAGAACCAGACGCCGCGGCTGGCGGCGACCGGGTGCAGCTTTGGCGGATATCACGCGGTAAATTTCTCGTTGAAGCATCCTGATGTGGTGACGCATTGCGTGAGCATGAGCGGGGCGTTCGACATCCATCAGTTTCTGGATGGGTTTTACGATGACGATTGCTATTTCAATAATCCTCCAGACTTTTTGCCGAATATGACGGATGACTGGTTCTTGAGCCGCTACCGGCAGATGCGGATTGTGCTGGGATCGGCGGATTGGGATATGTGCCTGGATCAGAATGTGACGCTCTCGGCGATTTTGAATGGGAAGGCGATTCCGCACTGGCTGGACGTTTGGGCGGATAACTCGAAGCATGACTGGCCGCTTTGGTTGAGGATGGCGGGGAAGTATTTTTAGAGGCAGTTCTCAGTTCTCAGTTGGCTTCGAACGCGGGCAGCGGCCGGAGAACGCCTTGAGGCGGTTGTGGAGAGATTGGGAGTGCAGGGGTCCTTCGCTTCGCTCAGGATGACACGGCAATAAGCAGCCCTGCACGTCGCTCAGGATGACAGAGCAATAAGGAGATGGTCGTGAAGAAGATTGGAGTTTTGTTTGGGATGGAGAATACGTTTCCGCCAGCTTTGGTGGAGAAGATCAATTCGATGGGGGTCGAGTGGGTTGAGGCGGAGTTTGTGAAGATCGGCGGGATCCGGATGGATGAGCCGAAGAAGTATGCCGTGATCATCGACCGGATTTCGCAGGACATTCAGTTCTACCGGGCTTATTTGAAGAATGCGGCATTGCACGGGACGAGTGTGGTGAACAATCCGTTCTGGTGGACGGCGGACGACAAGTTTTTTAATTATGCACTGGCGCACAAGATGGGCGTGGCGATTCCGCCAACGGTGATTCTGCCGCATAACAAGCATCCCGAGGGGACGACCGACAAGTCGATGCGGAATTTGATTTTCCCTCTCAACTGGCAGGAGTTGTTTGATTACGTTGGGTTCCCTGCGTTCCTGAAGCCTTATTCAGGCGGCGGGTGGAAGCATGTATATAAGGTGCATTCGCCGGAAGAGTTTTTTCATCATTACAACCAGACGGGCGATTTGTGCATGACGCTGCAGCGCGGCGTGGAATTTGATGAGTACTACCGGTGCTACGTGGTGGGGCAGGAGAAGGTGCACATCATGAAGTACGATCCGAAGGCGCCGCATCATGAGCGTTATGTGAAGGGGAATCCTGCGCCGTCGTCGACTGCGTTGCGCGACCGAATGATTAAGGACGCTTTGTCGTTGTGCCGGGCGCTGGGGTACGACTTGAATACGGTGGAGTTTGCGGTGGAGAAGGGTGTGCCGTATGCGATTGACTTTTTGAATCCGGCGCCGGACGCGGAGATTACGTCGGTGGGGCAGGAGAATTTTGACTGGATTGTGAAGGCGGCTGCGGAGATGGCAGTAAAGATGGCGCTGAGTGGGGAGAATCCGGTGAAGGAGTTGCGCTGGGCGGGATTTCTGGCGGGAGCGGAGAAACTGCAGAAGAAGGGTGAGCCGGCGTGGGTGGCGGAGCGGAAGCGGGGGAAAGGAACGAAGTAGCACTGATGAAAGCCTGGTGGATCGCCGGTTTGTTTCTGGTGTGCGCGCCTCTCTTGGGGGCGCAGGCTTCTGCTGCTCCGGATCTTACCGGTTTTACCAGGAGTTCGACGGAGCGGATGGTTAATCCGAACATCCATCCGATCGCGGAACCGTTCCAGGTTAGCTCGGTATCGGGAACAATCAGCGCCGAGAGGTCTGGGGTGGCGCTGGCGGAGGTTCTGTTTGAGATCCGCGGGCCGGGGACGGAGAAGAAAATTCGCCGCGGCCGGACCGACAAGCATGGGCACTTCAAAATCTCTCACGTGCCCCAGGGGACGTATCTGTTTAAAGCAACTCTGGATGGGTTTCAGTCGGTGGTGGGGACGATTGTTGTGTCGAACGCCAGGGGGGCGGTGGGAGAGATTGCGATTCATATGAGCATTGGGGCGTGATTGAGCGGTGAGCTGTGAGCGGCGAGCTGTGAGTTCTAAGCTCTGAGTTTTTTGCTCAAAGCTCACAGCTCACAGCTGCTCTTTCATGAATGGAAGACAGCCGAGCTTCGCTCGGTGGACAGCCGGGGCGGCTGTCCGTACATGGTTTGTGGAGGGTGCTGCGATGAGAGGCAAACCGCCAGCTAAGACCGTGGATGAGTACTTGTCGCGACTGCCGGAACCAGCTTGCAGCACGCTGAAGCATGTGCGGGCGGTGATTCGGTCGGTGGTGCCGAAGGAGACGACTGAGGTCATCAGCTACGGGATTCCGATGTTCAAGTACAGAGGCATGCTGGTGGGGTATGCGGCTTTTGCGAACCATTGCAGTTTGTTTCCGACTGGGTCTGGGGTGATCGAGAAGTTCGCGAAGGAACTGGACGGCTTCCCTACTGCGAAGGGGACGATTCGATTTCCGGCGGATACGGGCTTTCCAGATGGGCTTTTGAAGAAGATTGTGCGGGCCCGGGTGGCGGAAAACAAAGAGTGGGACTGACTGACGGGCGACCGGAACGGCTTACCGAGATTGTTATACTGTTATGACCCGAACGGGGTTTTCGGGGCAGTTTTCTGGTTAGAGTTCACGGGCGAGGGCGCCCGCGCCACGTCTCTTAAATGACTTCTTATGCTGCCTAATTTCACGATTGGGATTGAAGAGGAGTATCAGACGGTAGATCCGGAGACACGGGATCTGCGGTCACACATTCATGCCGAGATTCTGGAGAAGGGGAAGATGATTCTCCAGGAGCGGGTGAAAGCGGAGATGCACCAGTCCGTGGTGGAAGTGGGGACGTCGGTCTGCAACACGATTAAGGATGCGAAGGCCGAGATCAAGAAGCTGCGGCGGAACATGGTGCGGTTGTCGAAGGAGAATGGACTGCGGCTGGCATCGGCGGCGACACATCCGTTTGCGGACTGGCGGGTGCAGGAGATTTATCCGGACGACCGGTACAAGGGGATTGTTGAGGATTTGCAGCTGGTGGCGCGGGCGAACCTGATTTTTGGGTTGCACGTACACATCGGGATTGAGGATCGCGAGACGGCGATCCACATGATGAATCATGCGCGCTATTTTCTGCCGCACATTCTGGCGCTGTCGACGAATTCGCCGTTCTGGCTGGGGATGAATACCGGGCTGAAATCGTACCGGTGCAAGGTGTTTGACAAATTTCCGCGGACGAATATTCCGGACTATTTTCCGAGCTATGGCGAGTATGAGAATTTCATCAAGCTGCTGATCAAGACCAAGTGCATCGATAACGCGAAGAAGATCTGGTGGGATATTCGACCGCATCCATTTTTTAGTACGATCGAATTTCGGGTGTGCGATGTACCCATGCGGGCGGACGAGACGATTGCGCTGGCGGCCTTGATTCAGGCCACCGTGGCGAAGCTGTACAAGCTTTACACAGCGAATCAGGGGTTCCGGCTATACCGGCGGGCGCTGATCATGGAGAACAAGTGGCGGGCCGCGCGGTACGGGCTGGATGGCAAGCTGGTAGATTTTGGCAAGCAGACGGAAGTTTCGGCGCGCGATCTGGTAAACGAGTATCTCGAGTTTGTCGACGATGTGGTGGACGAACTGGGATCGCGCGAGGAGTTGAACTACGTCCACACGATTCTGGAACGCGGAAGCGGAGCAGACCGTCAGTTGAAGGTGTTCCAGGAAACCGGAGATTTGAAGAAAGTGGTCGATTACATTATTGAGGAGACGGAGGCGGGACTGGAGGAAGAGCCGGCCGACGTACGAAAAGTAGGGTAATGAGTATTCCTGTGCAGCCATCCAAAATCCCCCCTTCTCGCAAAGAACGCGAGAAATGGGGCACCCCGGGCGTTTCTGAGACACACGACCTTCACATTCCGTTTGATCCGGAGTACACGCCGGGGGCTTTTAATGCGGTGAATGTTTGTTTGCGCATTCAGCCGGCGGAGCGGGTTTGCGTGATTACCGACCTGGCTACGATTGAGATTGCGGCGGCGGTGCTTCGCGAACTCGAAAAATTGGGCGCGCCTTACCGTGCCTGGGTTTTGGAGGATTTGGCGCCACGGCCATTGATTGATTTGCCGCGGGAGATTCTGGACGATCTGGAGACTTGCCAGGTTTCGATTTTCGCGGCGCAGGTACAGACCAACGAGTTGCGGTCGCGGATCCAGATGACCGATGTGGTGAACCGGAGGAAGATCCGGCACGCGCACATGGTAAACATCAACCGGCAGATCATGCTGGAGGGGATGCGGGCGGATTTTGGACGCGTCGATCGGCTGAGCCAGAAAGTTGTCGAGATGGTGCGGAAGGCTTCGAAGATCACGGCGCGGACGGCGGCAGGAACGGACCTGACGGCGGATTTGAATCCGAATTACAAGTGGCTGAAAACCAGCGGGATCATCACTCCGGAGAAATGGGGGAACCTGCCGGGAGGCGAGATCTTTACTGCGCCGGGCGAGGTGAATGGGACGTTTGTGATTGACGGAGTGGTTGGAGATTATTTGTGCGCGAAGTTTGGGAATTTGGCGGAGAATCCGCTGACGGTGCGGATGAAGGGGAACCGGTTGACGGAGGCGCACTCGGAGAATCGCGACCTGGAGTCGGATTTCTGGAAGTACACGCATACGGATGCGAACAGCGATCGCGTAGGCGAGTTTGCGATTGGGACGAACATTGATTTGAAGGAAGTGATTGGGCAGATTCTGCAGGATGAGAAATATCCCGGAGTGCATATTGCGTTTGGGAATCCGTATGGGGCGCACACGGGCGCGGACTGGGATTCGACGACGCATATTGATGTCGTGGGGCGGAAGTTCAATATCTGGGTGGATGATGCGCAGATTATGCGGGAGGGGAAGTTTTTGGTGGAAGCCTAGGGAATTTTGTAATTGGGTAATTTTTAATTTGGTAATTGAAAAGCAAATCCACTGTCTACCGATTAGTGGCAATTTCTGATCGCTAGGGATCCTTCGACTGCGAAAAGCGCTCACTTTGTGAGCGCTTTTCTTCGCTCAGGATGACAAGTTGTAAGATGATTCCTCTTTATGATCCCTTTCTTGCGCACGGCGTTCAATCGCGGATTTACTGCCGAAAAATATCAGGCGTTTTTGCGGCGGATTGACGAGGTTTGCGGGACTCATGTGTCGTTCCGGTTGTCGGAGACGCCTTGCTTTTTTCCTAAGGAATTGCTGGAGCGGATGGCTCGGGATGGGGAGGAGTTGATCCGGCAGTTGGTGGATAGTCCTGCTTATCTGGCGAAGTCGGACGAGGCGGTGCCGGCGGAGTTTAAGGTTCCGAATGAGCCGGCGCATCCGATGTTTGTGCAGGTGGATTTTGGGTTGGTACGGGATGCGGGCGGGCATTTGCAGCCGAAGCTGGTGGAGTTGCAGGCCTTTCCTTCGCTTTACGCTTATCAGGGGCCGCTGGCGGAGGCTTATCTGGATGTGTATGGATTGCGAGAACCGGCTTTCGGCTCTCGGCTTTCGGTTTCCGGAGCGGCTTCCAGACCTCGGAATTTTGATTCAGGAAGCCGAGCGCCGGAAGCCGGAAGCCGACTCAAGTATCTTCTGAGCGGTTTGGATCCCTCTTCTTATCGGGAACTTTTGCGGCGGGCCATTGTTGGGTCACAGGATCCGGAGAATGTAATTTTGATGGAGATTGATCCGTGGCATCAGAAGACACTGCCGGATTTTCTATTGACGGAGAAGATGCTGGGGGTGCGGACGGTCGATATCACGTCGATCAAGAAAGAGGGGGCACATCTTTATTACGAGCGCGATGGAAAGCGGGTGCCGATCCGGAGGATTTATAACCGGGCAATTGTGGACGAACTCGAGAGAAAGAATGTGAAGCTGGGCTTTGATTGGCGGGATGAGTTGGATGTTGAGTGGGCGGGGCATCCGAACTGGTATTTCCGGATCAGCAAATTCTCGATTCCTTATTTGAAGCATGCGTCGGTGCCGAAGAGCTGGTTTCTGGACCGGATGGATTCGATTCCGGCGGATCTTGAGAATTATGCTTTGAAGCCGTTGTATTCGTTTGCCGGGCTGGGAGTGGTGATTGCGCCGAAGAAGGAAGATATTCTGGCGATTCCAGAAGACAAGCGCCCTTACTACATTTTGCAGGAGCGAATGAATTTTGAGCCGGTGGTTGAGACTCCGTTCGGAGGGACGAAGGCGGAGGTGCGGGTGATGTATGTGTGGATGGAGGAGTTGACGCCGGTGCTGACGATTATCCGCATGGGTCGGGGGTTGATGATGGGCGTGGATCACAACCGGAATATGGATTGGGTTGGGGCTTCGGCGGGGCTGTATTTAGAGGAATAGTGACTACGAGAAAAATGCTTTTAACCGCAGAGGACGCGGAGAAAAGCTGCGGAGATCACTGGGAAAACCAGGCATAGGTGGGGCTGTGTTCTTGAGGAAGGCGAACGGTTTAACAACATCGGGACTCGAGCTCTTAGCGGCGGCAAAACCTTTTAACCGCAAAGGACGCAAAGAAAGGCCGCGAAGATCGCTAAGAAAACCCTAGAGCATTTCTGATCTACTTTCGACGTTGCGGGCACCGAAGGATCGAGCTAGCCAACCTTCTTGATCACTGTGGTTTCTAGTTCTTTGCCGTTGGGGCGTCTGATGTACATTTTGTCGCCTTCGAAACGGACTGGGACTTGGGCGCCGGGGCCGAATTCGCCGGGATGATAGTCGCCGGCGGATTCGAGGGTGTATTCGCCGAGGTATTGAACGCCGTTTACTTTGACTACGATCGCTTTGCGCGGAGTGGGGTGACCGGCTAGCTCTTGCCGGACTTCTTTTTCGGCCTGGGTCCAGTTTTCGACGTCGCGTCCGGGAATTCTTCCGCTACGGATGTAGATTTCTTCGGCGCGACGGCAGATGGCCTTATGGACGTCGGGGACGGGAGTTTGTGCTGAAGAATCGGGTTGAGCAGCGCTCATGGAAAGCACCTCCAGCCGCGTCGCGAGACACGGGACGCCTTTATTTCCTATCGTATTCCGTAAGACGCATGCCGGGCCAGAGGTGGTTTGACTCGAAAGGACGCGGAGCATCTGATTTGGGAATCGATTGAGCTACTTCCCATTTCGGTCGACTTGGTCAACGAACGGGCGCGAGGCGAGCCCCTAGTTGGAAAAGCTTTCTACGAGCGTTGGCTCTCTGTCTTTCTTTCTCTTCCCTCTTGCGCGGATTGGACGCGGTGGCGGCTCAGAGGCCGTCGCGTCCTCCGGTGGGTGTGTAGCCGTAGAACCTTCCGATGGCGAAGAGGTAGTCGACGATGCGATCGTTGCCGCGTTGCGCAAGCTCTGGCGAGAGGATGTCGTGCCGGCCGTCGGGATCGACGGAGAGATCCTAGAAAAAGCCCTGCAGAGGCGAGTCGTAGGTCAGGTACATGTAACGGGCGTTGTCGGAAAGTATCCCGTAGGCAGCGCGCGCGTCGGAGACAAAGAACACGTCTTTGCGGCGGTAGCTATCGAGTTCCTCGCGGGTTTGGGTGAACAGCGGGCGGCCCAAGTTCAGGTTGTGCTCAATGGGGCGATGCCCGAGCAGGTAGTACAGCGAGGGCAGGATGTCGGTGGGGGTGGCTACCTGGCGGTCGTCATACACCACATTCTGAAGCATGGAGTGGGGCAGGTGAATGATGAGCGGGACCCTGAGGACCTCGGGACAAATTTCGATGTTGTGTCCATGGCAGACGGATTGGCGGAGCCCGTCGCCGTGATCGGCGGTGAGGACGATGATGCTGTTGTCGTAAATGCCGCGGGCTTTCAGGTCGGCGATCATATTGCCCATGATCCTGTCGACTTCGTGCACGCGGTAGGTGGTCACTTTGTCGAAGCCTGGGCGGTACTGCCAGTGTTCGCGCTCCATCTCGGCCAAGCGGTTGGAGGTGCCTTGATGGACGTTTTGCGCCTGCGTGTAGAGAAAGATGGGGCGCTGGTTACCGCCTTGCGCATCCAGAAAGGGCTTCAGCTGCTGGTAGGTGTTGGCGAGTTCGACCTCGTTCCAGGACTTGTCGGCATCGATCTTCACGGCGCTGTCGGAGGGATCCATGATGTGGCGTAAGACCACGTCGTAACTGACGACGAATTGGTAGCCGTCGGCCTGAGCCAGCTTAAGCAGGCTGTTCTGGCGACTGAAGGGTTTGGGGTAGTGCGAGTGCAGGAGAAGAGCGCCGGCGAAGATCGAAGGCTCGGAGAGGCTGGTTCCGGCGTAAGACGTAAACGAGTTTCGCATCACGACGCGGTCGCGCGCGAATTGGTCGAGGTTGGGCGTGAAGTCGACCTTGGAGTTGTAGGTTCCGAGATAGTCGGGACGGAGTGAATCGACAACGATCAAGAAAATGTTGGGATGAGGACTTTCCGACATGCTCAAGACCGGAACGAGATTCAGGTCGCGCTTGGCGACGGTGTCAGGCATGTTGGTGCACTGCCGCAGTATGCGGCAGAAGCCCTGGCATCTCTGCACGGGTTCCGGGTGGAGAGTACTGTAGACCATCCCGAATGAGGCATTTTGGCTGGCGTAGGAACGGACCGACTCCTGGATGTCTGAGGGCGTGGATCCGAGGGAGCGGGCCCAAGCGAGGGAAGAAAACTCGAGGCCTCTGTAGGCGGCACCGGCAATCAGGGTGGCCGCGATTACCCTATAGACCGTATAGCGCTGCTTGCAGGGACGGACCAGGTACGCGGCGACTCCGACCACCAACCACAAAGCTGCATTGAAGGAATACTGGATGATGCTGTTCCAGTCCGCTCCGCCAATCAGCGTCGGCACACACAGGGCCGCGAGGGCAAAGAAGACGACGACCGCAGCCAGAACCGCATTGGCGAGGATTTGGTGCGTTGTTCGCTGGTTCTCGTAGGCATCCAGCAACGGCCACAGGATGGACCCTGCGGCACAGGACAAGGCGACGGCAAAAGGAATTACAAACACGTAGAGCTGCCAGCCATTGAAGGTCAGCGAGCCCTGGAAGAAGCGGGCGAATGCGATCGACAGGAGGACTATTGCAGTCCCTAAGCAGGTCCAGCGGCGAATGGCAGAATTCTGACCAGAGAGTTTTGTGGAAAGCGCCAGAATCAGGTTCAGGATGGACACGGCGAGCACCGCGAGGCAGAGGTGCGCTGCCAAATTCCAGCTGAGCAACTGCATCTGGCTGCGGCTGACCTGATAGAGTCGTGCCTCCGTGTAAGTCCGGACGGCTACGCCACCTGCCGAAACGATGGCAACGATCGCGGCGGCGACGAGGGCGTTGAAGTAAGAGAACGATGAAGCATCCTTACTTCTTTGCGTAGAAACTCTTCCCAGTTGGGCTAGGTGAATCACTCCAAAAAGGCACCAGGATTGCCAAACTCCAGGCATAAGCCTTCCAATCGCAACATGCTTTCTGAAGGCCGCTCAGGGTAAGCCCAATGCCCATCGCGATCTGAAGGATGAAAGCAATTCGAAACACGAAGCGCTGCCGGCAATCGTAGAACTCGATGAAGGTCAGGACGAGAGCCGCCCAATACAAGAGCGAATCGTGATTCGCAAACCAGGTCAGCCACGGATAGGGAGGAGCCTGAATCAGAAAAAAGTTGGTGTAGGGGTAGGCCAGAAAGAAGTACAGGGAAGTCAGCAAGAAGAAGATCGCGCCTACAAATCTGAGGATTGTGCTCTTGAGCAGTCGAAGTGGTTCGGTCATCAGCGCATTCGGCCTTTCTCGTGTCGGCCGAGTCAGGTGCGCGGTTGGCTTGCGAGTCGATTCGGCAAGCGCGGGCCTCGGCCTAGCGCCCTTGTGGAGCGCTGCTTCAGGCGTTGGGTCCGGGGGACTTCTGTGCCCATATCCGGACGGCGGATGCGCTAGTCTTTGCCGATCTCGGCGCAGTTGTGAAGCTTGCCGATGCCGGGTCAGAAGGCTTCTCGCCCCGCCTTCAGTCCCACCACCGAATTGAGGATTGCCTGTCTCGACGGTACGGTGAGAGGAGCGAGCGGTATGTGATAGGGGTCACTTTGACGAAAACCGAGAGTGTAGTCACCGTGGTAATGGCGATCAAGGAAGGTCGGCGATAATGCATAAGTCCAAGCGGAGCAACAATCCGGTCGATCCGGTATGCTCCCGGCAAGGGTGTTGACCGGAATGGGCTGGGGGCCTAACATTACCGCCGAGCAGGGTCGCGCGCTCTCATGATCGGCCAGCAGGTATCCCATTACCGTATCCTCGGCAAACTCGGGGGCGGTGGTATGGGCGTGGTCTACGAGGCCGAGGACATCAAGCTGGGGCGGCACGTCGCGCTGAAGTTCATTCCTGAAAACCTGGCCCACGACCCCAAGTCGCTGGAGCGTTTTACGCGCGAAGCGCGGGCGGCGTCGCAGTTGAACCACCCCAACATTTGTACGATCCATGGCATCGAGGACAACAACGGGCACCCCTTCATTGTGATGGAGAAGCTCGAGGGGGAGAGCCTGAAGCAGCGCATTGCAGGCCACCCGATGGACGTGGATAAGGTGCTCGACGTGGGGGTGCAGATCGCGGACGCGCTGGTGGCGTCGCACTCCAAGGGGATTGTTCACCGTGACATCAAGCCAGCCAACATTTTTCTGACGCCGACCGGGCAGGTGAAGGTTCTCGACTTCGGGCTGGCGAAACTCGTACACAACATGGGCGACGACGACGGCGGCGGCGACCAGTCGCTGACGGCGGTGGGCGTGATTCCGGGGACGGCGGTATATATGTCGCCCGAGCAGGCGCGCAGCGAGACCATTGATGCGCGCAGCGACCTGTTTTCTTTTGGCGTGGTCATGTATGAGATGTCCACGGGGAAGAAGCCGTTTGCGGGCAGCAACTCGCTGATGACGCTGGATGCGGTGCTGCACCAGAAGCCGACGCCGCCGCGCGATTTGAATCCGAAGATTCCCATTGAGCTGGAGGGGATCATCGGCAAGGCGATGGAGAAGGACCGCAACCATCGCTACCAGAGCGCGCTGGAGATGAAGTCGGACATCGCGCTGCTGAAACGCGAGACGGAGTCCGGGAACCTAAAGACCGGGAACATCACCGCGAAGCTACGGGCGGGCACGAGTACGTTCGGCAGAACGTCACGCTGGCAAATCTATTTGCTGGTGGGGATGGCGGGATTGCTGATCACCGTGCTTTCGGCGGTGGGAGCCTGGTGGTACAAGCATCGCGAAGTGGCGAACGCCGAGCAGCGGAACGAGATTGCTGTGCTTCCTCTGCAGAACATGAATGGGGATTTCAACGTCGACTATTTGCGGTACGCGTTGGCCGACGAGTTGACGCGGGTGTTGACCTACTCGCGCACGCTGGAGGTGCGGCCGGCATCGGTGACCCGGAAATACGTGGCGCTCGATTTGGATCCGAAAAAAGTTGGGCTGGAATTGAAGGTGGGACGGCTGCTGTCGGGATCGTTTCGAAAGCAGGGAGACCAGATGATCGTGACCCTGGAGGCGATTGATGTGCCGACCAATCGCCTGCTCTGGGAAACGACGGTGAGCGCCAAGGCCGATGACATGATCGGGTTGCAGGAGCAACTGAGCCAACAGGTGCAGCACGGGTTGTTGCCAATTCTGGGTGGGGCGGCAGGGGCGGCAGATGCCGCGGCATCGCGTCCGAAGAACCAGCAGGCGTACGACTTCTATATGCGCAGCGTGGCGCAGCCACACGATGCGGAGCCGAATAAGGAAGCCATCAAGATGCTGGAGTGGGGAGTCGCGATTGATCCGAGCTACGCGCCGGCGTGGGAGGCACTGGGTCAGCGTTATTACTGGGACTCGATTTATGGCGGAGGGGGCGAGAGCGTCTTTCAGAAATCGAATGCGGCGTACGAGCGGGCGGTGAACCTCGATCCCAATCGCGTAATGGCGGCTAGCAATTTGATTACGAACCGGGTAGAGCGTGGAGAGTTGGGCCGGGCCTACGATGCGGCGACGGACCTGGTGCGACGGCGTCCGCAGAGCGCGGACGCGCACTTCGCGCTGAGCTATGTGCTGCGCTATGCGGGCATGCTCGAGAAGTCGACGGAAGAGTGCAACGCGGCGCGGCAACTCGATCCGGGGAATTTTACGTTCCGGTCGTGCGCATGGTCGTTCCTGGAGATGGGCAAGATGGATCGCGCGATCGACTTCGTGCATATGGATGCAGGGTCAGAGTGGGCGGCGTGGGTGACTCCATATATCTACCTGGCGGAGGGAAACCTGGCGGAAGCGCGAGCGGCCGCGAAGAATATGGGGAAGGCGTCTTCATACCACCGGACGCTGATGGAGGCATGCACGGCCGCACAGAAACCGGCAGACTTTGCAAAGATTGTGCGGGAGTCGGAATCGTCGGCGATGATGGAGCCGGACGCTGAGGCTTGGTATCACGTGGGAGAGCTGATGGCGGCATGCGGGCAGAATGAACCGGCGCTGCGGCTGTTGAAGGCTGCGGTGCAGCAGAATTATTGTGCGTATTCGGCATTGCTGGATGATCCGCTGCTGAAGGGGTTGCGGAAAGAGACGGCGTTTAATGAAGTGCTCACGTCGGCCAGCAATTGCCAGGCGGTGTTTAAGGAAGGGCGGCAGTAGAGCAGTTCTCAGTTCTCAGTTCTTGGCTTTCGGCTTTCGAAAATACTTTCTTCGTTCCTTAACTTCTATGCGAAATATTTCTCGGCGGGCAGTGCTCAAAACTTCGGTCGCGGGGGTGGCGGCTTTGGGGATTCCGGCTTTCGGGTCCGGGGTGGATTCGGCGGTCCCGGTGCGCAAGGGACGGATTCGTCAGTCGGTCAGCCGGTGGTGCTATCAGAAAATCCCGCTCGACCAATTGGCGGAGTATTCGGCGAAGATCGGGCTCAAGGGAGTCGACTTGCTGAAGCCTGAGGAATATGACGTGCCGCGGCGTTACGGGCTGATTTGCACGATGGGATATGGAGGCGGCGGGGATATTGGGAAGGCGCTCAATCGGGTGGAGAATCATGCGGGGATTGAAGAGGGCTTTCGGACCAATATTCCCCTGGCGGCCAAGGCGGGCGTGCCGAACGTGATTACGTTTTCCGGCGTACGGGCCGGGATGTCGGACGAGGAGGGCGCGCGAAATACGGTCGCGGGACTGAACAAGGTGAAGAAGATTGCGGAAGATCATGGCGTGACGATCTGCCTGGAGTTGCTGAACAGCAAGCGGGATCATCCCGATTACATGTGCGATCACACAGCGTGGGGAGTGCGCGTGGTGAGCGAGGTGAACTCTCCGCGGGTGAAGCTGCTGTACGACATTTATCACATGCAGATTATGGAAGGGGATCTGGTGGATACGATCCGGAAAAATCTGCAGTGGATTGGGCACTTTCATACGGGCGGCGTTCCGGGGCGGCACGAACTGGATGGAACGCAGGAAGTGCAGTGGGATGGAGTGATGCGGGGCATTGCCGATGCCGGGTTCGGCGGATACGTGGCGCATGAATTTGTGCCGACGGGGGATCCACTGGTATCGCTGCGAAAGGCGGCGGATTTGTGTGATGTGTAGGGGCGGACGTTAGGCGTCAGGCTTCGGGCTTTTGGCTTTCGCTGTGAGCTTCGTTAGGTTTGGGGCTCACTCTTTGCCGTCGTGGGAGTCTAATCCACAGCATCGAACACTCTAAAGAATTTGCGTCAAAGTGGGGGTTGGCCCCATCCTGTTAACGTGAGACATTCCGGACCTGCCAGCTTGCCGCGGATGGGACGCGGCTCTCTTCCTACATTTCAGGGCTTACATTCTGCTGCGCTGCTTTTCTTGGCGCTGCTGATCGTTTTTGTGCTTGCTGCACCGTTTCCCACCCTTGCGCAAAAAGCGCGCAAGGATGGGGCACCCGCCTCATCGTCTGCAAAAGCAACTCAAAGCGCATCCATTGATGTTGATCCTCCGGGATGGCTGTATCAGGGGGTGCCGGCCGAGATCCCGCAGGATCAGGGGATGGCGGGGTTGCGGTTGGAGTTACTGCGACTGGGGACGACCGCGCGTTTGATGCAGGTGGTGGCGCATCCGGATGATGAAGATGGCGGGATGCTGACGCTGGAGGCACGTGGGCGCGGAGTGAGCACACTGCTGATGACGCTGAATCGCGGCGAGGGCGGACAGAACAAGATTGGCAGCAATTTGTCGGATGTGCTGGGCGTGCTGCGGGCAGAGGAACTGCTGGCGTCCGATCAGTATTACGGGGCACAGGAGCGGTTTTCGCGCGTGGCGGATTTTGGATTTTCGAAGAGTCCGGATGAGACGTTCGCCAAGTGGGGCGGGCACGACACGGCGCTGGCCGACATCGTGCGCGTGATTCGGACATTCCGTCCGGATGTGCTGGCGCCGCGGTTTTCGGGGACGGATCGGGACGGGCACGGGCATCATCAGGCGTCGAGCATGCTGGCGCAGGAGGCATTCCGGGCGGCGGCGGATCCGAAGCGGTTTCCGGAGCAGATTGCGGCGGGGCTTCGGCCATGGCAGGCGAAGAAGCTGTACATCGGAAATGTGTGTCAGTTCGGCGCGCAGACGTGTCCCGATGCGGACTGGACGTTGAAGTTGAACACCGGCGAGAAGAACGCGGACCTTGGCATGTCGTATGTGCAGTTTGCGATGGCGGGGCTGCGGCATCAGTTGTCGCAGGGAGCCGCGAACTGGACGGTGGATGACGGAGACCGCTTCACGTTTTACCGGCTGGTGGGTTCGGTTGTGCCGTCCGCGAAGGGCAAGGATGGGCATGAGAAGAATTTCTTTGATGGAATCGATACGACTTGGCCGGGGCTGGCGGAGCGACTGGGTGGGGAGGAGAAGAAAGTTCCACAGTTGCGGCAGGAGTTGACCGAAATTGCGAAGCACGTCGCCGAGGCTGGGGAGGAGGTTAAGACGAATGATGCGGCCGCTGCGGCTGCACCTTTGCTGAAGGTTGTGGCGGCGCTGACGCGCGTAAGTGAGCAGGTTCGCGCTAGCGCCTTGGGCGCAGTCGAGAAAGCTGACCTTCTGACGCGTTTTGCTGACAAGCAACAGCAGGCGGAAACGGCGCTGAATCTGGCATTGGGCGTGAGCCTGACGGCGGACGTCTCTTCCAACGGCGAGCGCGAAGTTCCTGTGCTGAAAGAAGCGGATGCGCTCACGACCGTTTCGCCTGGGCAGGAATTCCTGATCGCGGTGACATTTCACAACGGATCGAAGCAGCCTCTGGTCATCGACCACGTCAAGCTAGAAGTTCCGGAAGGATGGAACACGATCAGCGGCAAGACGCGGCCGGAGACGGTCGAGCCAGGTGAGGATCTGCACGCCAACTTCCGCTTGCGCGTGCCGAAGGAAACGCGGTATACGCGGCCGTACTGGCATCGGGATGATCCGGATCGCGAGGCCGTCAATCACGTCGATGAAGAGAAATATATAACGCTTCCCTTCCCGCCTCCGGCGCTGCGAGCGCGGGTGGAATATTCGCCGGTGGGTGGCGCGGGTGCGCGAAACGGGATTAATGCGGTCGTGGTCACGCCCTTCCTGGACGAGGCGGGGAAACAGCGGACACGTCCGCTGGCGATTGTGCCGGCATTCTCGGTGGCACTGGAGCCGGGGACGCAGGTCATCTCGACGCACAATGGGTCGACCTCAACCGTTGCCGTTGGTATAACGGGAAATGTTGCGCACGAAACGCAGGGAGTGCTGCGGTTAGAGTTACCGGCGGGCTGGCGATCGGAGCCCGAGCAGTTGTCGGTGAGCTTCAAGCGGCGAGGGGAGAAGCAGGATTTCCAGTTCAAGGTCTTCCCCTCCGGATTGCAAGAAGGCCGGGCGACAGTGCGCGCGGTGCTGGAGTCGGAGGGCGCGAAATTCAGCGAGGGATACACGCTGGTCGCGCGCGAGGATCTCGGCGGCTTTTACTACTACCAGCCGGCGCGGCAGCGTGTGAGCATTGTCGACGTGCAGGCTCCGCATGATTTGAAAGTGGGCTACATCATGGGGGCGGGGGATGACATCCCGACCGTGCTCAAGCAAGTGGGGATGAATGTCACGATGATTCCGCCGGAGAAATTGGCGAGCGAGGATCTGAGCACGTACGGCACGATCGTGCTGGGAATTCGGGCTTACGATACGCAGAAAGAGGTTGCGACGAACAACAAGAAGCTGCTGGATTTCGTTTCGGCCGGCGGGACACTGGTGGTGCAGTACAACGCGGGCGTGGGCGACTTCAATGGCGGCAAGTTCACGCCGTATCCTGCGGATTTGAGCCGAGCGCGGGTTTCGGTGGAGGAGGCTCCGGTCGAGATTCTGGCACCGGAGGATTCGGTATTTCATTATCCCAACACGATTACGGCGCGCGACTTCGACGGATGGGTGCAGGAGCGCGGGCTGTACTTCATGGGAAAGTGGGACGATCATTTCAAGCCGCTGCTGGCGTGTCATGATCCGGGAGAAGAACCGCAGAAGGGCGGATTGCTGCGAGCACAATATGGCAAAGGGACTTACATCTATGCGGGATATGCGTTCTTCCGGCAGTTACCGGCGGGCGTGCCGGGGGCGGTGCGGTTGTTTGTGAATCTGCTGAGTGTGAAGCAGTAGCCAGTTGCCAGAAGGGGCGGCAGTCCCAATGCTTACTTCAGAACAACACGATTCGGCTCGCGGAAATGGGCAAGAATGATGCGGGCTATTCGCATTCACGCGTATGGCGGTCCGGAGGTTATGCGGCTGGAAGAACTCCCTCTGCCAACTCCAGGTGCGGGGCAGGCCTTGGTGCGCGTGCATGCGGCGAGCGTCAACTTTCTCGATGTGCAGAAACGTCGAGGAGAGTTGGTGGCCCAGGCGTTCTATCGCCACGCGGGAGCAGGCGAGGAACTCCCGGCAACTCTCGGCAGCCAGGGAGTCGGAGTCGTCGAGGTGGTTGGCCCGGAGGTCGCTAATCTTCGCGCGGGAGAGCGCGTCAGCTTCATTGGAAATTCGTATGCCAGTCACGCCGTTGTCCCGGCCGTGCGATTAGTGAAGATCCCCGACGGCCTCACAGTTGAGGAAGCAGCCGCTGGAATGAACCAGGGATTCCTTGCGTACGCGTTCACCCATTTTGCTTATCCAGTGAAGGCGGGAGACTGGTGCCTGGTTCAGGCGGCAGCGGGGGGCATTGGGCTGTTGCTCTGTCAGATGGCGAAACTCCGCGAGGGACGGGTGATCGGGGTTACATCGACCGAGGCAAAAGCCGAAGTCGTGAGGGCGGCGGGCGCGGACGCGGTCATCATTTCCAGCCGCTCCGATGTCGCGAAGGAAGCGAAAAGCATCTCCGGGGGCCGTGGGGTGCAAGTGGTTTACGACGGCGTTGGGAAAGACACTTTCGCGGCTAACCTCGACAGCCTGGCTCCGGGGGGATACCTGGTCATCTACGGCCAGTCCAGCGGATACGTGCCGCCGTTCGATCTGATGACCTTACAGGAAAAGGGGTCGCTGTTCCTGACGCGAACGAATGGACTTCCCTACATTAAAGAGTATCCGCATTACCTCGAACTACTGGTCGACTGGGTGAAACAAGGGAAGCTGTCGATTCGGATCGATCGAACCTATCCCCTGGCAGAGGCCGCCCAAGCACATACGGCGTTCGAACAACGCCAGATCAGCGGGAGGGTGCTGCTGCTTCCATAGCCCGACCTTCGCGAATGTCTTCCTCCTCTCAGAGTGCTCCGAGTTCGCCCACGCTCATCCGCGGGATGGGCCTGTGGAGCGCGACTGCGCTGAACATGATCGACATGATTGGCGTGGGGCCGTTTATCACCATGCCGCTGGTGGTGGCTGCGATGGGCGGTCCGCAGGCGCTGCTGGGATGGGTGGTGGGCGCGCTGCTGGCAGTCTGCGATGGACTGGTGTCGGCGGAGTTGGGCGCAGCGCTACCGGCATCGGGCGGATCGTATCGCTACTTGCGCGAGATGTACGGACCCAACAAATGGGGGCGGCTGATTTCGTTCCTGTTCATCTGGCAGGTGTCATTTTCTGCGCCGTTGTCCATTGCGACCGGATGCCTTGGCCTGGCGGGATACGCGGCGTATTACTGGCCGGAACTGGATACGGTGTACGCGCATCATGACGCGGCGCTGCACATTCCATGGGCTGGAACGCTGCAAGCGAGTTCGATTGTCACGCCGGGAACGGCCGTTGCGGTTCTCATCTGCTTCTTTACAGTGCTTCTGCTTTACCGGAACATCACGGCGATCGGGCGGCTGTCGAAAATACTGTGGTTCGGCGTGATGGGAACGATTGGCTGGATCATCTTCGCCGGGCTGACACACTTCAACGCCGGGCTGGCGTTCGATTTTCCGCCCGGCGCGTTTACGCTCTCTCACCAATTCTGGACCGGGCTGGGCGGGGCGATGCTGATCGCCACCTACGATTATTGGGGATATTACAACGTCTGCTTCCTGGGCGACGAGATCAAAGACCCGGGTAAGAATATTCCGCGGGCTCTGTTGCTTTCCATTCTGCTGGTGGCCTGTCTATATCTAATGATGAACGTCTGCATTCTGGCCGTGGTGCCCTGGCGGGAGATGCTCAGGGCAGGACAGAACAACAGCGGCCTGTATGTTGTGTCGTTATTCATGCAAAGGATTTACGGCGCGTGGGCGGCGCGCCTGGTGACCGGGCTGGTGATCGCAACTGCGTTTGCCTCGGTGTTTTCGCTGATGCTGGGGTATTCGCGGGTTCCCTATGCGGCGGCTAAGGATGGCAACTATTTCAAGGCGTTTGCCAAGGTGCATCCGGTACACCGGTTCCCGCATGTGTCGCTTTTGGCGCTGGGAGTGGTCGCGGCGGCGTTTTGCTTTCTGCGATTGAAGGATGCAATTGCGGCGTTGGTGGTGATTCGGCTGATTTTGCAGTTCCTGGTGCAGGCAGTAGGGGCGATTTTGCTGAGGATTCGGCGTCCGGAGATGCCAAGGCCGTTCCGGATGTGGCTGTATCCGTTACCGGCGTTACTGGCTTCGGCTGGGTTTCTATTCATATTGTTTAAGCGGGACAACTGGCAGAAGGAAATGCGGTATGCGGTGATCATCCTTATCACCGGCGTCGTGATTTACATGGTTCGGGCTTGGAAGGACGGGGAGTGGCCGTTTGGGGCTGGCGTTCCGGTTTCGAAGGCTGAGAGTTCTTAGAACTACAAAAGCAAAAGCGATAACCACAAAGGACACTAAGGTTCACGAAGGAAGAGCTTGGCTGATCATATTTCAGTTCCGGTGGGGGGATCGGAGATTCGGCGATCCGACGCGGCTTGGGCTCCTTTAGGGGAGCCGCTGTTTCGGTCGCTGTGGATTGCAGCCGTCGTTTCTTATACCGGTACCTGGATGCAGAATGTGGGCGCGGGCTGGCTGATGACGCAGCTCACGGATTCTCCCTTGATGGTGAGCCTGGTGCAGGCTGCGGCAGCGGTTCCTGTGTTTCTGGTGGTGCTTCCCGCTGGAGCGCTGGCTGACATGGTCGACCGGCGCCGACTTTTGTTGTTTACGCAGGGCTGGATGGTGGTGGCGGCGGCGGCTCTGGGCGTTTTGACTTTGCTGAACGCGGTGAATCCCTGGGTACTGCTGGTGTTCACGTTCTTCCTGGGGCTGGGTGCGGTGATGAACGATCCGGCGTGGCAGGCGATTACTCCGGAGGTTGTCTCACCGCAACGACACGCCTCGGCCGTGGCGCTAAACTCTGCAGGATTCAACGTGGCGCGCGCGGTGGGTCCGGCGCTGGGGGGATTGGTCGTAGCGGCGGCTGGATCGGGATGGTCGTTCCTGTTGAATGCGGCATCGTTCTTTGGCGTGATCGTATTTCTCTGCAAGTGGCGGCGGGTCCCGCATGAGGCGCAGCCCAAGCAAAGCGTGCTCCATGCGATTGGCGAAGGCTTCCGCTATGTGCGCGGGGCGCCCGAGGTGCGATCGGTTTTGATCCGAACGGGGGCGTTCAGCGTGGGTGCGACTTCCCTGCTGGCTTTGCTCCCTGTGGTTTGCCAGCCGCACGGAGCGCAAGGATATGGATTCCTGCTGACCTGCTTCGGGCTGGGCGCTCTCGGCGGAGCGGCGGCGCTGCCGCGCTTGCGGCTGCGCTATTCGGTGGACGGGCTGGTGGCGGGCGCGACCGTCGTATTTGCCGCCATGACGTTCCTGGCCGGACAAGTTCATACGTTTGAGTGGCTTTGTCTGGTATTGTTTACCGCGGGCGCGGCGTGGATCGGCATTCTGGCGTGCTTCAATGTGGTGGCGCAGACCATGTGCCCCTCGTGGATGCGGGCGCGAGCGCTCTCGATGTACTTGCTGGTGCTGCAAGGCGGAATGGCTCTGGGCAGCGCGATCTGGGGAGAACTGGCTGCGCGACAGGGAGTGCCTGAAGCGCTGGCGTGGTCGGCATTGGCAATGGTGGCGGGGTTGACGACGATCCGTCGGCATCGGTTGACGGCGTCAGAATTGACAATGGCTCCGGCAGTGGTACGGGACTGAATCAGGGGGATGGATGAAGAGGGAATTGGGAGTGGTGATGTGCGGGTTGCTGGTGTTGACGGTTGCGGCCGCAGCACAGGCGAGTACGCCCAAGAGCAAGCCGAAGAAGGAGGAGCATCGCACTGTTACGCAGATGTTAGACCGCAACGTCAGCAATTTTGAGCACGAATTCACTTCTACTGCCGAGGCAATGCCGGAAGACAAATATGGATTCGCTCCCACGAACGGCGAATTCAAGGGCGTGCGCACCTTTGCCGAGCAGATCAAGCATGTGGCGGCCGTGAACTACGAACTCGGAGCCTCCATCCTTGAGGAGAAACCGCCGGCGGAGATCAACAGCGAAGCCGGACCAGACTCAGTCACGTCCAAAGAAGATGTGCTGAAATACCTGAAAGAATCGTTCGTGTACGTACACAAAGCGATTGCCACGGTGAACGAAAAGAATCTGGTCGAGACGGTGAGAAGCCCGTTCGGCGAGGGAAGAGTAACTCGGTTAGGCTTGGTCATGAGTGTGACCGGGCATGGGTATGACCACTACGGACAGATGGTCGAGTATTTGCGGATGAACGGGATTATTCCGCCGTCTAGCCGGTACTGAGGTGAGCTGTGAGCTGTGAGTTTTGAGGTTTCAGAGTTTCAAGGTTTCAAGGTTTCAGAGTTTCAAGGTTTCAAGGTTTCAGGGTTTCAAAGTAGACCCCGAGTAGCCGGGCAACTTCATGTGCAGTTCGAAGCTTTGAAATCCCTCTATCCGCTGGGCCACGACGAAACCCGCCACCGCTAGAGCGGAGTTCCCTTCCAATCTGATTTCTCTTCGGCCGACTAGGACTTAAAACTTGACGGACGTGCTCCGCGCGACGCTATTGACGTGGGGAGGAGCTCGGCGGTGAGACCACTTTGTGATAGGTGGCTGGCTACGAGGTTGCGCGTTTTTGTGAGCGAGGCGCGAGGATCAAGGAAGATGAGGACCGACGGACCGGCGCCACTGAGGGCTGCGCCTAGGATGCCTTGCTTGCCTTTGAGCTCCTGCACGCTCGGAAGCAGCGGGCAGAGTGCGGCACGATAAGGCTGGTGGATGCGGTCTTCGAGGGCCGCGGAAAGCAGGTCGTGCCGTCCTTGCGCAAAGGCCGCCAGCAGCAGCATGGAGTTCTGAATGTTAATGACGGCGTCGGCGCGAGAGTACTGCGCGGGAAGAACGCCGCGGGCCTTTTCGGTGGAAAGGGCCTGATCGGGAACCGCGAGCAACAGCGGCCACTTCCCTTTCGGACGCACGTTGACGACCTGAGCTTCGGACTCTCCCGACATGCGGGCGACGGTGAGTCCGCCCATCCAGCAGGCGGAGGCGTTGTCGGGGTGGTGCTCGCGGCGCGAGGCTTCGCCGATGATTTGTGCGTCAGTCCAGCGGAGGCGCCCGAAGTGGACTGCCAGAGCGATGCCTGCCAGGCGCGCCGCCGCCGAGGAACCGCAGCCTTTGCCGATGGGGATGTCGTTGGCGATGCGAATGGTCAGAGGTGTGATCGGCCGGCCAGAGGCTTCGAGCACCTCACGGTACGTGTTCAGGATGAGGTGGTCTTCCAGTTTGCCGCAGATTTCCTGGTCGCGGCCGGTGGCGGTGATGAAGAATTCTTTGGCTACGCGCGCGTCGAGCTTGATATAGAAACTCACGGCCAGGGCGGCAGCGTCGAAGGCCGGGCCCAGGTTGGCAGAAGTAGCGGGAAGGGCGAGGCGGAGCGGAGAGGGATTTGATTTGCGTGGCATGTCTGAGGTTTTAGATTTCGTTTGCGAACTCGCAGCGCCGGCATCTTGCCGGCTGTCGCGAGGGCGTTTCGCTCTCGCAGTGGCGGCGTGACGCCGCCACGACAGCCGCCGAGACGGCGGCGCTACATTAATTAATTCTTCTCCGCTTGCTCCAGTGTTTGGATGACCGTGTTCAGCGTGGCATCTAGGACGATCGGCGGACGACGCAGTGGTTTCAGCGCGGCGCTGGCGCTTTCGTTTGGAGTGCCTTTGAACAGATCGCCGCGATGGAACTCCATTGTGAAGTCCGGGTCCTTCAGAAGATTTCCGGTCAGAACCAGAACCACGCTCTCATCCGGCTTTACGAACCCTTGCTTCACCAGCTTCTTCAGTCCAGCTAGCGTGACGGCCGACGCGGGCTCGCAGCCGATGCCTTCAGCGCCGATTTCCGCTTTCGCCTGAGCAATTTCAACTTCGGTGACTTGCTCGCAGGCTCCTTCAGTGGCTTCGAGAACATGTGCGGCTTTTTTCCACGACGCAGGGTTGCCGATGCGAATCGCCGTGGCGCGCGTTTCAGCCTGCACGCCGATCAGACGTTTGCCTGCAGCTTCACGGAGGGTGCGCACCAAAGCATTCGCGCCTTCCGCCTGAATGACCGACAACTTGGGCAAGTGGGAAATCAATCCCATGTCCCGCATTTCCAGCAACGCCTTGCCAATGGCAGAGCTGTTTCCCAGGTTGCCGCCGGGAACGATGATGTGATCCGGCGGCTGCCAGTCGAGTTGTTCCATCAGCTCGATCGCAAGGGTCTTCTGCCCTTCCAGGCGAAACGGGTTGATCGAATTCAATTGGTAGACCGGAGCTCGCTGGACGAGTTCCTGGAGCAGGCGAAGGCAGCCGTCGAAGTCGGTGCGCAACTGGCATGTGACAGCGCCGTAGTCGAGCGCCTGAGACAGTTTGCTCCAGGAGATTTTCCCGTCGGGGACGAGCACGAGGCTACGCATGCCTCCGCGAGCAGCGTAGGCGGCCATGGATGCTGACGTGTTGCCGGTGGAGGCGCAAGCGACCCAGCGAAATCCGGCGCGGCGCGCGAAGGTCGCGGCGACCGTCATGCCGGCATCTTTGAAAGATCCGGTGGGGTTCAGGCCTTGATGCTTGCCAAAGAGTCGCGGCACGCCCGTGATGCGCGAGCACTGCGGAAGTTCATACAGTGGCGTGTTGCCCTCACGCAGCGTGATGGCCTGGTCGTCGATCTCTAACGACGGGAGCGTGTCGCGGAAGCGCCAGACGCCGCTGAGGTCGATGGCCGATTGGGAAAGACGGCGCTGCCGCCACGTGGATTTCAGGTCTTGCGCGCCGGCTTTCCACTGCGGATAGGTGATTTCGAGCAGATCGCCGCAGTGGGCGCAGCGGAAATTCTGCGCGGCTTCGTCACTGAGGTTGCCGCAGGCGATGCAGCGGAACTGAAAATTCGTTTGACGCACGCCGGGCGCGGAAGTGGAGACAGGAGGCATGAGGTCGGCTTATTTTTTCCCTCTTAGATATTGGTCGGTCTTGTTGATCCAGTCGGCGCGCGGCGGGGCGAAGACATCGAGGTCGACGGTGTCTTCCAGGGCTTCGGCTTTGTGCGGCATGTTCGACGGAATGCAGAGGGTCTCGCCGGTGTGGACCACGATCTCTTTGCCGTCGATCCAGAATTTCAACGCACCTTCGAGGATGTAGGTGAGTTGTTCGTTGTGATGGCTGTGCTCAGGAACGATGCAGCCTTTCCTGAGGAGCACGCGCGCCAGCATGATTTCCTGGCCGACAACGAATTGGCGCTGCAAGAGCGGGTTCAGATCTTCGAGCGGGACGGTTCGCCAGGGAATGTATTGCAGCGCGGCGGGGTTTGCGGCGTGTTTGGTTACGGCGCGTTTGGCGCGGGCGTGAGAGGTTGCGGACTTGCCCTTTTTCGACGATTTTGAGGTGCGTTTCGCTTTTGCCATTGGTTTGCCCGGTCTGATTTTCTTTCGCCCCTACGGGGCTTGCGGTGCGTCGGCGGACTGCACTGTCAGTGCACTCTGCCCTCGTATAACTTTACTGCGGTGTCGTGCAGGTAGGCATGGGCTAGTTGTAGCGCCCGGGCCTCAGTGATTTCGTTTTCCGAGACCATCTCGGCCAGAGCCGCAGCCAGAGCGGTTCGCGTCGACTGCACGCCCAGCCAGTATGCCTCTTCCGACCCCAGTATTTGATTGTAAGGGAAACAGTCGGAACCGAAAGTGATCTTGTCGGGAAAAGTTTCGAGCCACATCTTGAGAGTTTCTTTGAAGGCCGATGGATATTGGGCCAACTCGCCGAAAGAAGAGTCAAGGTAGACGTTCTTCATTGCGGCGAGCCAGATCGCTTCGCGTTCCAGCGGGTAGCCGCCGTGGATCATGACGAAAGTAGTGGATGCGTAGCGCGGGTCGCGCAGCACGCTTTCCAGATTCATGATATTGCTCTGCGACAGGTTGAAATAGTCGCCGATGCCGACGGCGGTGTGAATGTGCACGGGCAAGTGCAGGCGTCCACCTTCGGTGACGAGGTAACGGAAGATGAAGTCCTGGAAGGTGCGGTAGTCCTTCTCGCTGGGGATGCCGTCGGCGAGGTAGTGCAGGTAGATGTCCTCGGCCTGGGCCCGTGGGGGATCGGTGAACGTAGTGGGTCGGAAGTACGCGACTTCGAACTTCATGGCGATGCCGCCCTTTTTCGAATTGTCTTCCAGCACCTGAGTGATGAACTTCAGATAGTCGGCGAAGCTGGCGGGAAGCTTCGTCAGATTCTCTTGCTGCATCCAGCGGTGCAGCATTTTCTCTTGCAGAGGGATGAAGACGCCTTCGTCGGAGTTGCGCGCGGTCTCATGTTCATTGTTGAAGGGCCACATAAACGCATCGGCGAAAAAGACCCAGGGGAACCGCTTGGGATCGAGGTAATCGGGCATCATGGCGCGGTTTGCGACCGAACTCTCGATGTTGAGCTTGTCGAGAATGGAATTGAAATAGGCGGGGCCGGCGAGTTGCTTCTTCAGATCGTTCTTCTTGTCGAGCAGCCATTTCGAGTGCTCGGGAGAGAGATCGTTGTAGGGATATCCGAAGAGCGCTTTCGCCCCGACGGCCAGCTCGGGATTGTCGTCGCGCGTGCGGACTGGAGCGCTGGAGTTGGGCGGAGCGGCCATGGCATCGACATCGGGATCGTCGGAGTAGCCTGGGTGCGCGTGATGATCGAACGCGGGGATCTTTTCGATTTGCGGAAGCAGGCGCTGGTAGATCTGCTGAACGTCAGGGCCGGGGAACGGACGCGCCTGAGCGGCGGCAGAGATCGACAGGCCAATCGCAACGTAGAACGATAATTGTATTCTGAATCCCACGGCAAGTCGCATGAAGATTCCTCGGAGTGGTCTCACAGCCCTTTGTACATACCGCCGTCGACGAGAACGGTTTGTCCGGTGACGTAAGAGGCGCGCTCAGACGCAAGCCAGACGATGGTCTCCGCCACTTCGCGGGGATTGCCCAGGCGCTTGAGTGGTGCGTCGGCGGCCCAGATGTCGAACATTTCCTGCTCACTCTTTCCCGACGCGGCCGAGCGGGCTTTGGCCAATTCTTTCAGGCGGTCGGTTGCGGTGAAACCAGGACCAACATTGTTCACCAGGATTCCATCTTTGCCGAATTCGTTGGCTAGACTCTTGACCAAGCCCACGACCGCCGCGCGGACTGCATTCGAAAGCACGAGGTCCGTTACGGGCTGCTTGGTGGTGATCGATGTGATGGTGATGATTCGGCCCCAGCGCCTTCGCTGCATGTGCGGGATGACTTCGCGGGCGAAGTAAACCGTGCTGAGGAAGTTTGCATCGATCGCATGCTGCCAGTCTTCGAGGGTTGCGGAGAGGAATCCTTTGGCCGGCGGCCCTCCGGCGTTGGTCACGCAGATGTCGACGCTGCCGAACTTTTCAGCCACGCCGGCCACGAACCAGGCCACAGCGGCGGAGTCGGTGACGTCGAGGGATTCAGCGAAGACTTCCGCGCGTTGCTGCTTTCGAATTTTTTCGGCGGCGGCCTGCAGCGTTTGCTGACTGCGGGCGCACATGGCGACTCGGCAGCCTTCCGCGGCGAAGGCTTCGGCGGTGGCCAGGCCAATTCCCTGACTGGACGCGGCTACCAGGGCCACACGGTTCTTCAGTCCAAGGTCCATGAGCGGAGAATTATAAACGGTCGTTGAGTGTCGTATTGACGCAGGCGAAAGGCGGAAACCACAAAGGACACTTAGGTTCACGAAGGAAAACCTTAAGGGCTAACCGCCGCGCGTTTTGCTTGCGGCGAATCGCTGTGCGCCATTACTCTTGTGGACACGCGAGGTGCGCATGAAACGCAGGTTTGAACGTCCGGAGACGCAGGCTACGCGCGGAGCGGCGGACCTGACGAAGAAGCACGGTCCGGCGGCAACGCCGATTTACCAGACGTCGACATTCGAAGTAACCGACAACGACGAGCAACTCCGCGTCACGGGCTCGGACAGCTACTACACGCGCTACGGGAATCCGACGAACAGCGCCGCGGAAAAGACCGTGACGGAACTGGAAGGAACGGATGGGGCACTGACCTTCTCTTCCGGCATGGGCGCGATCACCACGACGATCATGGCGCTGCTCAAGGCGAGCGACCACATCGTGGCGCAGCGCGACATCTATGGCGGCACGCACAAATTCCTGTCGCAGTGGCTGCCCAAGCTGGGCGTGGAGACAACCTTCGTCGATACCACCGACTACGAGCAGCATGCACGGGCGATTCGTCCAAACACGAAGATGCTCTATTTGGAGTCGCCGACCAATCCGACGCTGCGGGTAGTGGATTTAAAAAAGGCCGCGGCGGTGGCCCGTCAGCACGGGCTGTTGAGCATGATCGACAGCACGTTCGGGACGCCGATCAACCAGCGTCCGGCGGAGTTCGGCATCGACCTGGTCATGCATTCGGGAACGAAATACCTGTGTGGGCATACTGACCTGATTTGTGGAGTCGTAGCGGCGCGCGCTGAGCTGATCGAAAAAATCCTGGCGACTCGAACTACGCTTGGGAACTGCATGGATCCGCACGCTGCGTGGATGCTGGGGCGCGGGCTGAAGACGCTGGCGGTGCGGGTACAGCGGCAGAACGAGAATGCGCTGCGGGTGGCGGAGTTTTTATCGAACCACGCGAAGGTGCGGAGCGTGCACCATCCTTTCTTGAAGAGCAATCCGCAGTGTGCGCTGGCGCGCGCGCAGATGGCGGGCGGCGGGGGCATGGTCACGTTCGAGGTCGAAGGCACCGGCGATGACGCACGGCGCGTGACGGAAGCGATGCAGCTGTTCACGCTGGCGCCGAGCCTGGGTGGAGTGGAGTCGCTGGTGTCGATCCCGGTGCTGACGTCGCACCTGATGGTGGCTCCGGAAGAACGAAAGAAGATGGGCGTGACGGAGCAGATGGTGCGGCTGTCAGTGGGGATCGAGAGCGCCGAGGATCTGATTGCGGATCTGGAGCAAGCGCTGGTGGCGGTGGGAGCGCGGGTGACGGTGGGGGTTTAGAAGTTCTCAGTTCCGGCGTCCGGCGTCCGGCTCTGCGCTCCCGGCTTTCGGCCTTCGGACCGCTTGGCTTCGCCTGCGCGGGAGAGCGGAGGCAGCTGTCGCTACGTGAGCAATCGGCATAGGGGGAGCGGTCGCCCACTCTCCGCCGAGTCGGCCCGGGGAATTTCGCCCCGAGCCGCTCACAGAGCCGGACGTGAATCTCTCGATTCATCCGGCTCGTGCCACCCCTGAAAGGCTGCCGCCTTGCGGCAAGACAATGAGTTCCTCCGGTTACCCGTTGACTCAATCTCACCGAGGATGACCTGCCCCCTTCGCTCCACGGGAATTACCCCGCTTCCTCGCTACTACGAAGCAGTTCGCCCCTGGCTTGCGCCTTGGTACTTTCGGCCTCACGGGGCTTCCGCTTGTGCCTTTTCCCTTACCATCGCAAACCAAGTTCTCAAGTTCCGTACGAAAGCCCAGACTAGAGTCACGCCCCCTGTACACCGGACATCGCACGGCCAGTAAGTAGGTATCTTCCGTGCTCTTCCCGGCCCTGGCAGGCAGTTCCGGTTTTGATGTCGTCCGAGTGGTGTTTCGATGCGTAGTCGGAGGTTCATTTGCATTCGTCTCTCTAATCCCTACATGACGTGATCTGGTGTCACGCCTTTTAACCGTGACGTTCACCACCGCAGCTTTTTGACTGAAGCAGCTCACGGCTGTTTGGAGCCTCCCCCTACAGAGTGGCTCCGAAGGGTCCACCTTCATCTTTCGTACAGCATGACGCTTGCGCGTCTTCTTGACACAACCTGCCACACCACCGTACGTGCGGGTCCGCATACGGCGGTTCGGCGGATTAAGCTAGGACCGCACGACCATGGGTGGAAGCCCGAGCTTGGCAAAGTAGGCATTCGGCAAAGCGATGGTCAAGGCGGGCGAGTTGGCGATG
>DASRRV010000276.1:0-14505 GCA_035695545.1 Candidatus Sulfotelmatobacter sp.
CGATCATTACTGGACTGTACACACTCTTCCTACCAGTGCTCGTCTTCGCCATTTTCGGCTCTTCCCGCCACCTGGTCGTTAGTGCGGACTCGGCAACGGCAGCAATGGTCGCTGCTAGTCTCACAACGCTCTCGCTTACGCCCAATACTCCTCGCTACGTTGAACTCACGAGTGTCATCGCACTGGTCACCGCGGGGATCCTCCTCCTGGCTCGAATCCTGCGCTTGGGCTTCCTCGCCGATTTTCTCTCACGTAGTGTTCTTGTAGGCTTCCTGACGGGCGTTGGCGTGCAGGTGGCCGGCGGGGAACTGCACGCGATGCTCGGTATTGAGAAGGGCGGAGGCGGCTTCTTGCGCCAGCTCTTATTCACCTTGCAACACATCGGTTATACGCATCTTCCTGTCCTCTTTATTTCTCTCGGAGTCCTGGCGATCATCATCGGATGTGAACTCTTCGCTCCCAAAGTCCCGGGAGGTCTGCTCGCGGTCATCGGCATGACAGCAGCGAGCGCGTTCTTTCATTGGGGCACGCATGGCCTTGATGTTGTGGGAGCGGTACCGAGTGGGCTGCCACACCTCGGCTTTCCTCGAACGGCGATGAAGGACGTAATGGTCGTACTGCCGATTTCGTTCTCTTGTTTCATTGTCATTCTTGCGCAAAGTGCCGCGACATCCCGCGCATATGCATTGCGATACCGCGACTCATTCAATCAGAGCTCGGACCTCGTCGGCCTGTCTCTGGCCAACGCGATTGCCGGTTGCAGCAGTACGTTTGTCGTTAACGGAAGCCCGACCAAGACCGCAATGGTCGACACCGCGGGCGGACGCAGCCAGTGGTCTCATGTCACGACGGCTGCTGTCGTGCTTATGGCTCTTTTGTTCTTTACCAAGCCATTGAGTTTTCTCCCCAGCGCCGTACTCGCGGCCATCGTATTTCTCATCGGCGTAAAGCTGATCGATCATCGTGGTCTTGCAGCGATTCGGCGCGCTGCTCCGAGCGAATTCATTCTGGCGTTAATCACTGCGGGAACGGTCGTTGTCTTCGGTGTCGAGCAGGGTATTTTGCTCGCCGTGGTTCTCTCTTTGCTGATGCACGTCCGCCACAGCTATCGGCCTCATATAGGCGTGATCGTCCGCGACGACGCAGATCATTGGCGAATTGACGACCCCATTCCAGGCAAGCTGGCAGAACCCGGAATGTTGATGTTCTGGTTTGGAGCAAGTCTGTTCTACGCAAATGTGTCCTTCTTTGCAGAACAGGTGCGCAAACTCGTCGATCAGCAGCCCGCGCGTCTGCGTTGGCTTGTCATCGACGCTAGGGCGATCACAGAGCTGGATTATTCTGCTGGATGCGCTCTGGCTGAACTTCATCAGGACCTGTCGAAGATTGGCGTGATCCTCGCGCTGATTGTCGTTCCCGAACGCCACCGGGGCGCCCTTGTAAGCATGGGAATGGTCGCCTTGATTGGTGAAGAACATATTTTCGAATCCCGCTACGACTGCATCCAGGCTTACCGTTCCGCAAAGGCAGTTCCGCATAGTTGACGATAAACCCCCATTTCACTCATCCTGTGAAAGAGGATGTCAAGAGAAAATTCTCTCCCCTGCCCTCGCGGAAGGCGTTGTGGCTTGCATCCAGCCCTTGCCCGCTTCTCCTCCTTCTTAGAGGGGTTTTGGTTTTACCGCTTTGGATCGCCGCGTAGTTCAGCGGCGATGCCAGCCCCAGTTGCGGATCCCGACTTGATGGTTCCATCGCGCGGTGGCGCTTGACGCCGTTCGGTTGCGGAGCTACGCAAGCCAAGTGTTGGCGATAGTTGCCAACCATCATCCTGTGTGATCGACTCGAAGGTCGTTCGCGTCAGTCAATCGAGGTCGCTGACATTACGACGGAAATTCGGAACAAATCGGATGACGAGTTGCTCTTTTATCTGCAGCATAGTCGCTGGCCGACCGACGAGGAGAAGGCGCTGCTCTCAGCACCTTCACCACGCCCCGCTCCGTAGAAAACTGAGTAGTGCAAGGAGGGACTATGGGTGCTTCGATAGCTCACGACGCACCATGCTCGGTGCAGGCTGCTCCCACGTTCTTCGCCTAACCCTCGCTCCTGCGCAGCCTGACGGATGGGCCAACACGCAACGCTGGATAGAGCATCAGTTTTGGACGGAGCAGTAGAGCGGGGCGACAATGTCTGTACGGGTCGGTCGCTTCATTTCAGTTCCTGGCGGGTCGCGGAACGGTCACAGCTATGGGGCACGGACTGGTGCTTGCCCTTAAATCAGAAGCTTCAGTCTGGCGATTACGCCTTCCTCGTCGCCAAGCGATGACTCCCAGAAGCGGATCGCGCGCCATCCGAGCCGCTTCAGCTCCTTGTTGATCTGACGAATCCCGCTTCCGATTGCCCATTATCTTTGCTTCCCAATAGTCGCAATTGGATTTCGGGATTCGGAACTTCTTGGGATTGCCATGCCAGAAGTCGCCGTCTATGAACACCGCGACCTTGCATCTCGTGAAGATGAAATTAGGTCGTCCCGGCAGCTTGCTGCGCCTGCGCCAGCCCGCGATGCCGTACTGTCGCATCATTCGCATGAAGCGGATTTCCGTGGAGTAGTTCCCGTTGCTGCGGATACGCGACATGATTCGCGAACGGTCTTTAGGTTTGAAAACAGTCCGTCATACTAAGACTTCGGATTCTTCTTTGGCGGTCTATTCCCGTAGGTACGGCGTACGCAGCCTGGCCTGCACCAGAGTCGAAACTCAGAAAAATCAGGCTGCGCTCAGGAGGGACTACGCTCTCTTTTCGAGACCGCCAATCTTTCCTGAGGGTGACGGGGTCTCCCCTATTAGCCACGAATTGCCTGGGCGTGACAATCGTAACCACATCTCGGAGGAGCTTTCTTCCCAATCCCTTCCCTTGGCGGCCAATCGGCGGCGCTGGTCATCGTTGAAGTGTAATCGCTTTTCAGCGACTGAGCCCAGAGCAGCGGTCCGCCATTGCCACGAAGGCGGCACAAGCGTCCGCAGTTGTCCGCAAGAAGAAGGCCAAGACAAAGAAAGCGCACCCAGAGTAGCAAATTGGTAGCAAAGCACCTGTTTCGCGTCCGCAGCAAACCCAAAAATTTGCCGGTTTTGGGCAAAAAATTGGCTCCTCAGGTAGGATTCGAACCTACAACCCTCCGGTTAACAGCCGGATGCTCTGCCATTGAGCTACTGAGGAGTGTGATGGGCCACTTTTGGCTTGCAATTGCATCATAGCATTTTGGGGACGGGCTGAAAACAGTGCTAGGCTTTTCTTTGAGGGATTTTATGGTGGGAGGGTTGCGTTTGCTCTGGTTTTCTTCGCTTTTTCTGGTGGCGGCGGCGGTTTATGCGGGGGATGATTCTCAGTCATCCAAGACTTCTTCTGCGGCGGCTTCTTCTCCGGTTGAGATTCCTGAAACTCCGATTCGGCCCATGGCGGATGTTTTTCATGGGACACGAGTCATCGACAGCTACCGGTGGCTGGAGGATTCGAATAGTGCGGAGGTGCAGAAGTGGGTTGTGGGCGAGATGGCTTACACGCGCTCGCTGCTCGATCCTCTTCCGGGGCGCGAGCGAATTCATGCGCGGCTGACTGAGTTGCTTTCGATCGGGAGCGTTACGCCTCCTCAGGTTGCGGGACGGCACTATTTTTATACGAAGCGCGAGGGGATGCAGAACCAGCCGGTGCTCTATGTGCGGGATGGAGTGGATGGGAAAGATCGCGTGATGGTCGATCCGAATCTGCTTGCGGCGGATGGAACCGAGGCGCTCGACTGGTACCAGCCCAGCGAGAATGGAAAGTATCTGGCGTACGGAACATCTTCAGGTGGGTCGGAGATGAGCACGCTGCACATCATTGAGACGAAGACGAGCACGATGCTTCCTGACACGATCGAGCGGACGCGGGCGGCTTCGATTGCGTGGGTGCCGGAAAACACTGGCTTTTATTACACGCGGTATCCGAAAAAAGGAGACGTGCCGAACGGGCAGGAGGTGTACAACCGGCGGGTGTTCTATCACGTTCTCGGCGACGATCCCGACAAAGACGAACTGATTTTTGGCGAAGGGCGCGATCCGGAAGACTGGCCGAATGTGCATCTTTCAAACGACGGGCGGTGGTTGCTGATTGCGGTGGAACAGGGGTGGACCAAATCTGAACTTTATTTGATGGACTTGAAGAAGAACGCTCCGCCGACGCGCATCACTACGGGGAAGAACGCTCTTTATAACGGCGAGGTTTACGACGGGAAGATCTACATCACCACGAATGAGGACGCGCCGCGGTATCGCGTGTTCGTGGCTGACGCGGGGAATTATGACCGCGAGGCGTGGAAGGAACTGATCCCGCAGACGGACGCCGTGCTGCAGGGCTCGGGCGTCTTCGGCGGCAAGCTGTTCGCGCAGTACGAGCAGAACGCGTCTTCGCAGTTGAAGCTTTTTGATCTTGAGGGCAAGAAGATAAGCGACATTGAACTGCCAGCGATCGGCACTGTCTTTGGATCGGGCGGACACTGGGATCGCGACGAAGCGTTCTTCGGATTCCAGTCTTTCACTGTGCCTCCGAGCATCTATCGCATCGATCTGAAGCCGACGCACGCGGAGACCGCAGGAACAAACTCCATAAAAAGCGACGTCATCGCGAATCCGACGCTCTGGACCAAGGTGGACGCACCATCGATCGATCCCGCGGGTTACGATGTCGCGCAGGAATGGTTCAAGTCGAAGGACGGGACGCGCGTGCCGATGTTCATCGTGCACAAGAAAGGTCTACAGAAGAGCGGGAAGAATCCCACGCTGCTGACCGGATACGGCGGGTTCAACGTGAGCCTGACTCCGGCGTTCAGCCGCACGGCTTATTTGTGGATGGAGCATGGCGGCATTTACGCCGTGGCCAACCTGCGGGGCGGGGCGGAGTTCGGAGAAGACTGGCATCGCGCGGGCATGCTCGACAAGAAGCAGAATGTGTTCGACGACATGATCGCGGCCGCCGAGCATTTGATCGCCGAGAAATATACGGACAAGAATCATCTGGCGATCCAGGGCGGATCGAACGGCGGGCTGCTGATGGGCGCGATGATGACGCAGCGTCCGGACCTGTTTCGCGCCGTGGTGTGCCAGGTGCCGCTGCTCGACATGCTGCACTATCAGGACTTCCAGATTGCCAAGCTGTGGATCCCGGAATACGGGACCTCGGAAAACGCGGACCAGTTCAAGTGGCTCTACGCCTACTCGCCGTATCACCACGTGAAGGCGGGCGCGGAGTATCCGGCGATCTTATTTATGACGGCGGATACCGACACGCGCGTCGATCCGATGCACGCGAAAAAAATGGCCGCGCTGATGCAGGCGGCAGCGCGAAATGGAGGGAGCAAGACGCGTCCGATCTTGTTGCGGATTGAGTCGAAGGCGGGGCATGGGGCTGGGAAGCCGGTGACGAAGCAGATTGAGGAGTTCACGGATGTTTATTCGTTTTTGTTTTGGCAGTTGGGGGTGAAGCAATAGGGCTGGCAGTATCGTAAGCGTGCGCCCCAAGAGCGTACAATGCCATCAAGTCATGAAACCGACGCTTAAGGAAGTCTTCGGAGTCAGAAAGCAACGGGTTCCGAGCTATCTTGAGCGCGAAGCACAGGATGGACTGTTTATCCACGCTCTCGCGTCCGACAAACACATCATCGTTTACGGATCATCGAAACAAGAGAAGACTTCCCTTGTCGACAAGCACTTATACGATTCCAGATGATCAGCTAAACGCGGCCCAGAATCCCGTGCCTGCGCTTCCACCTGCCTTAAATCCGGCCGCGACAAAGAACACGCCGCCGAATGCTCCCCCCTAACTGGTTCCTTCTGACACAGTCTGTCACCCTGCAGAACTTCGGTCGGGAAAGAGCACAGTGGGTGGAGATCGTATACAAGCGGCGCCCAGACTATTTCCAGTTGTACCCAGCACTTGACTATACGGAATCGATTTCTCCTACTGGCGAACACACGTTGCGCGTAACTTCCCTTGCTCCCAAGGAATTCTTCACGATTCAATTCTTGTGCTATACACAGCAGCCGGAACTTAGCTACATAAGATCTGAGGCACTCCACGCGTTGCTAATGCCATGGTTAATCGTGCGGAAATTCCCGCGTTGGTTTTACTCGATACTCCAGATTGCAATTCTCGTAGGCGCTAGCTTTACGGCCAACTGGGCAATCAAAGCTGTGATGTTTGTGCTGAAGGGAGCAGCCCACGTGTAGCTCATTTACGGATGGCCCATCCTTTGCGGTCAGGATTTTGAAGGTGGTTGCCCCACCCTTCCCGCGTTCTGTGCGGGAGGGTGGGTTGGCACGAACGTGGGTAGCATTCCGGTCTCTTTCCATCCGACGACATGAAGATCAAAAGCCCCACCCTATCTCGCAAAAATGCGGCGAGATAAGGATGGGGCAACCGCCGGGGGTCAGATTTGTTCGTCGCGGAACGGTGGGGGCCGTACTTTGCGTGCTTCTGATCTTCTTCCATAGTTCGTGCTCGCCCATGAGTAACTGGTCAAAGCGCCTATAGAACTCATCCACCTGCTCTTGGGGTAAGACCTCCCCAAACTTTGCCTTGGCGTATTTGATGTGTGCCTCGAGATTCTGCAAGCCCATCCAAGTATCTGTCTTTTGTACCCACAGGTCACGGGAGCGAAGGAATCCATCCCAGGCAGCGACAACGGTGATGGCTGCGTATGAGAAGACGGGGAAGGTTGGGGATGCTCGGTTGATTGTGCCTTGGATGATGGCGGTGGCGGATCCGAAGGAGGCCTGGTGGATTTGGTTTCGGAAGGATCCGAAGCGGTCGGGGGAGATTTCGCAGGCGGCGTTTTTGCTGAGGGCGCGGACTCTCGGTTACAGCGTGGCGCTGCCTTGGGGAGACAGCGAGCGGTATGACTTTGTGGTGTGGGCGAAGGATGGCGGGGCGATGTATCGAGTGCAGGTGAAGGGGACGGGGAGATTGCACCGGAGGGGATATGAGGTGCAGCCGGTGCATTCGACGCGGGGGCAGGGGAAGAAGCGGTATACGAAGAAAGATATTGATGTGATTGCGGCGCATGTACAACCGGTGGATGCGTGGTATTTGATTCCGATTGAGAGAGTGGGGCGGGCGAAGAGTCTGCGGTTCTATCCGGACATCAAGAGCCGGCGGCCGATGTGGGAGGAGTATCGGGAGGCTTGGGAGGTGCTGGGAGAGATGTAGGAATTCGAAGGTCGAGGAGAGTGGGGCTTTCTCCTGGGCGGACGAGGGCGTCCGCCCTTACATTGTTCGCTTAGGGCTGGCTAGCGGAGGTTGATCTCGCCGGTCATGATGTGGGCGTGCAGGCGGAATTTTCCCGGGCCGGTCTGTTCGAAGGAACGGAAGAGGCCTCCTTTGGAAACGTTGAAAGCCGGGGCTTGAATGGCGCCGGTCAGGACGGATGCGTCGCGGTGGCCGTATTGCTCGGGATGTGAGACGTCGACCTGCATTTGGCCGGCGTTGATCTCGAGATCTTTGTCGCCTTCGACGGCGTCTACCGTGAGTTGTCCGGCGGTGAGGCGGACACGCAGGTTGGAGCGGCGCGGGACTTCGATGGTGGCGCTGAAGTTATTGTTGGGCGTGTCGCGGACGTAGACGTCGGCGGTGGAGGTTGCGGGATTGGGCTCGATCTCGACTTTGACGTGGTCCAGTTGGTGTTCGGAGTTGGCGCGATAGGTCACGACGATGTTGGGGGAATCGGTGGGGCGGATGGTGTATCCGCCGGATTCGAGGTGGATGCGAATGGTGCCGCCGGAAACGAACTTCTTTTCCAACGAAGACTCTGCGGCCAGGGCGCTCAGGGCGGTCGCTGCGAGGAACAGGGCAAGAATGGTGAGATGCTTCACAAACACCTCCGCTTAAGAGTGGTACGAGCGGGGCTTGAGGAAAGTTCCCCGAATGCGCGGAGGTTTCGTCCCCGGACAACTGCTCGGGGAGGGCTTTGGAAGCGCGGAGTGGACCAGCGGGATTACGGGGCTTTCTTGTGAAACACCTTGCGGCGAATGTCAGGCCAGAATTCCTTGAGTTCGTTGGAGAGGCCATCGTAGAGAATCAGAAATCCAAAGGTGCTGGCATTGCGCGCGGCGGTGCGGTCGGAGTCAACATGGTAGATGTTGGAAATTGCGGCAGCGGTGGCATTGCCGATGGACTCCGAGTAGTTGAATCGCGTGGTGCCGGAATCTGTGCGGGTCACAAAGAGACGGCTTAAGGCGAAGCCGAAGCGATGAGAGAAAGGTCCCTTGCCCATCTGGTAGTAGCGCGGATCTTCGTGAAGGAGGCTGGGAAAGATGGCGGTGGTCATATAGGTGCCAATGCTGTTGTCGGCAAAGGAAGCGCCGTAGCGCTTGCCGTAGGCGTCCCAACCCTGCCCCCATTCGTGTGGATCATTCTTGGCTTGGGCGATGGCGGAGAGGACGCCGTTGAAGGGATAGGCAGCCCAGTCAAATACGCTTGCAGTCGCGAGGCGGAATTTCTGTCCCGTTCTCAGGGGCGGAAGAGTTCCGGCATTTTCCACGGTCCCGTAGTTGGGTAACACTTCGAAGATGCGGTCGTTGACGGTTCCGGTTTCCTTTTCGAGCTTGGATTTGCCGACACTTTTGTCATCGCTTGGGGTTTGGGCGGGAGTCGAATCTTTCTGAGTAGATGTGCGTGAATCAGGAGCCGCCGGTGGAGTCGTTGGCTGCTGGGCAATCGCAGGAACAATGGCGACCGCGATGACAATTAGAGCGGAGAGAATAGGATGACGGAAGGTCCGGTTTTGTCTGACCATTGGTGATTGTCTCATGAGTTGCGCCAGAGGTTCGGGGTACAGCCTGCCGTTGGCGTGCGAGAAGGTCACGAAAGTACCCGAGCCTCAACGATTTCCAATGCATGCAAGAACGCACGGCGTCCAATCAATGCAGAAGGACCATCCGTGCGACTTCGATGGTGAGATGCAGGGTGGGGCGTGAACTGTGCATCTCATTTCCGCAATTCATGGAGTAGACTTCTCTCAAAATGGAGAGCATGACTTCTCAGAGCACAATTCTGGTAACTGGCGGATCGGGATTTATTGGCAGCCATTGCATCCTGCAATTGCTGGCGGCGGGGCATCGCGTGCGCACTACGGTGCGGAACCTGGAGCGCGAGGGTGATGTGCGGGCGATGCTGAAGGTGGGTGGAGCCGAGGCGGGGGAGCGGGTGTCGTTGGTTGCGGCCGATCTGGAAAAAGATGGAGGATGGGCAGAAGCTGTGGCGGGATGCGAGTATGTGCTGCACGTGGCGTCGCCGTTTCCAGCGACTCTGCCTAAACATGAAGATGAATTGATTGTGCCCGCGCGGGAAGGGGCACTGCGTGTGTTGCGCGCGGCGCGAGATGCCGGGGTGAAGCGCGTGGTGCTGACGTCATCGTTCGCGGCGATCGGCTATGGCCGTGCGCCGCAGAGCGCGCCGTTCAACGAGGCCAACTGGACAGATCCAGACGGCGAGGGCGTGAGTGCTTACGCGAAATCGAAGACGCTGGCGGAGCGCGCGGCTTGGGATTTCATCGCGCGCGAGGGGCGCGGGCTGGAGCTATCGGTGGTGAATCCGGTGGGCGTGTTTGGGCCCGTGCTGGGGCCGGACTATTCGACGTCGATCCTGATCGTGCAGCGGTTGATGGACGGGGCGATGCCGGGCGTGCCACGGCTGCATTTCGGCGCCGTTGACGTGCGCGACGTGGCGGACTTGCACATACGGGCGATGACACATCCTGCGGCGAAGGGCGAGCGATTTCTCGCGGTCGCGGGTCATTTCATGTCGATCCAAGACATCGCCAAGATTCTCAAGAGCCGCATGGGTGTCGCGGCGAAGAGAGTGCCCACCCGGCAATTGCCGAATTGGATGGTGCGGTTGGCGGCGTTGCGCGATCCGGCGGTGAAGCAGATCCTGCCTGAGCTGGGGAAAATGAAGAATGCCACTAACGAAAAGGCACGGCGGGTATTGGGGTGGGCGCCGCGTTCGAATGAAGAGTGCATTGTCGCTACTGCGGAAAGTTTGGTGCGGCTGGGGCTTCTGAAGGACGGAGCGAAGAAGGCTGCTTAACAAGTGGTGGTTCGGTGGGGAAAAGTAACGTCAAAGTCGGCGGGCGAGAGCGCCCGCCCCACACGACCAAAAGGCGCACATCCAAGGCCGACACACCCCTTCTCCCCTGATTTCTGAGGGGATTTCCGATTCATAATTCCAAGAATCTGGTTGCCGTTTTTGCTGGGATTTGCATCCTAACCAGGCGCATTCCGTGTGGGAACGGTGCGCCCGGGAGCCTCGCATTGGATCAACACTCAGCCCGTCTTCATTTATTCAATCTTCATTTATTCGATCTTCGTTTATTCAATCTGCGTTCACGCAATCTGCATTCGTTCAGTCGTCATTCGTTCAATCTTCGAAATGTATTCCTCACGGGGGCGGCTGCCGTTGCGTTTTCCACAGGAGCTTTCTGCCAAACGATCGCATTCGCGCCGGCGTCATTGGCGCCAGACAACGATCTCAAAGGACTGTTCGCCGCCCGGTTTGACGAGTCTACTCTGAGAGCGGGAATGTTCGACGACCAGGCTGACCCCAGGTCTACCGCGGTGCAGACATCTAGTGAGCATCAGGGGATTGTGGAGCGAAGCGTGAAGCGAACGCTGGAGGACCAGAAGGGACTCTACTTGGCTCCGTTGAAGGTGTCGAATCTCAAGTGGGATGCGATCGTGCTAGGAGGAACGGCGGGATTGCTGATCGGCGACCGGAGCATCGAAAACGCTCTGCCCGGAGGACATTATACTTTTTATCAAACTAGTTCCGATATCGCAATTGCGGGACTGGGCGCGACTTTGGCCAGTGTCTGGATTTACGGGATCAAAGGCGACCATCCGCACGCCAGAGAACTGGGCGACCTGGAATTGGAAACTCTTGTAAATACTTTTCTGATCTACGCACCGATGCAATACATTGCGGGGCGCCAGCGTCCGGGAGAAGGCAACGGCCATGGTAACTTCCTGGAGCACCATGCGATGAACACGTCATTCCCTGGCGGACACGCGATGTTCGCGTGGGCCATGGCCACGGTAGCGGCTCGAGAATATCCGAAGCCCTGGGTACGGGTTCTCGCGTATACAAGCGCACTGACCGTAACGGCAGGACGACTCCTGGGGCGCGATCACTGGTCGTCCGATATGTTTGTGGGAACGGCACTGGGGCTCGCGATTGGCACGCACATTTTTCATGCACGATGCGATCCGGAGTTGAGCGAGTCGTGCCGGCATCATACGCGAGGATTCAAGATGATGGCGATACCGGGGGCTTCGGGCTCACCTAGATAACGACTAGAACTCGGTTCACAGAGCCAGACGAGCCCACCTCAGGGCTGGAGCCCCTGCAAGGGCAAGACGACGGGCAACGGTTCGATCACGTCTTCGCCTCGCGCGGCCTGCACGCCGTCGCCTGTGAATACGTCCACGGCCTGCGGGAACAGGGTCTCGGCGATTGAGGCGTCCTTCCAGTCTGCCAGTTGAGGTTCATATGCAGAGGTACAATCCCGCTCCACCACGACCTCGGGTGTACCGTCACCTCGGAGTGTGTGCCGAGGTCAACGAGTGCAACGCCTGGTTACAACAATTACATTTAAGGTGGTCCGGGAGGCAGCCCTACCTCATTCATATTTTCTGTCGGTGATTGATCTTTCATACACCTGAACAGATCCACCTATTTCACGAAAGAGCATGCGGATAATGTTGCCGTCCGGTCTTTTCTCAACGTGATTACATCGGAATCTCCTCGAACCACGAACGTATTGTCGGCTAGCGCCAGGAGTTCGGTCTTCTCAGTCTCGTTCGATCCCTGAGCCATGAGTTTGTCGCCTTCCCGGGTAAGCGTGACCGTCGAGGAGCCAGGTGCAACAGTCCAGACACCTAGATAAGTGTCGAGAGCCTTCGGATCCACCGGCCTCGACTCAAAGTCGGCGAAAGGAATGATTGCAACGGCAGAGGCAATCATTTCCCAGCCGTGGTGGGTGCGCCTGAAAACATAGGAAGAGATAGCCGCGTCGCCAATCTGGCGGAACATTGTGTCCGACATTTCCAACGAATCCTCCATCGTGTGGCGGTGCATGCGAGCAAGCAAGTCCTCCTTGCTCAAGACAGTACCGTCTCCCAAGTGGAAGAGTGCTGCCTTGCCTACGTTGCCGGACCACACCTCTGTTTTAGTGGGAGACTTTAGGCGGACTGTTTCGAGAGCGCGAATTTCCTGTTCAGGGTTAGCGATTTTAGGGACCTCTTGCGCGGAACAGCAAAGGGCCGATAGTAGCGCGAATACTGCCAAAGGTTGATCGCTCACGATTTTCTCCTATCCTTGTCGCAGGGCAACCGCACCCACAACGGCCAACATGAAAGTCATCCCACCAGTTTGAGTTCGCCATCCTAGCCGATAGTTGGGGTAATATCTCCTTACACTCAGCATGCCATTTGTTGCAGGCTACTTCTTGGATTGGTATTTGGAAGCGAAGAAATCGAGAAGCCCTGACCACGGTTGCACTCTTGGCGAATCCTAGCTTGAAAAACAATTTCCATTACACTCATCGTGCCCTGCCCGCTGTTCTGAGTGTAACCGCCTGGTTTCGACAACGGTCTTAGGTTTAGAGAGGTCGGCCGAGGGTGATCGAGACAGCCTCAATGATTGATGTACGCCAAGAGCACCAGGAAATAAGGACGTGCTTTTAAGCGGCTGCGTCCGTCGAACGCTACTAAGGCAAGCAGGAAAGTGTCAATCAAAACAAGGCAGACAGTCTGCGACGACGATTGCCGAACAGTGAACCAGTATCCCAGAATCCTAGCCAAACCCGCAGGTAAGAGCACTAGGGCGATGCAAATCATGAATCGCATGTGCGTCGCGACGTCGCGTCGGCGGATCGCCGCGATTGACGTACCGTACAACGCGCCGAATAGAAGCAGCTGGGCTGCTGACAGAAACTCGGCGTTGCGAGCTAAGCGAACCGTCGTGCCGTCCATCAAGTGCTTGTGATATTCCTTCCACAACATCGCGACGGAGAAAACGAGAGCGAAAGGGACAATGATGTTCGACAGTCTTCCAAGAATCCGATGTGTCGAGAATGCGTTGTAGCGTTTGGCAAGCGGCTGAACAATCAACAGGATGAGAAAGGAAAGCAACAGTACCACATGAATATGGACGGCGGCTGTGATGGATGGTTCGAAGTGGGGGATCTCGGATAAGTAAGGAATCCAGAAACCATCAATAAAGATCGGCAGAAGAACCGTTAGGACATAGCCGAGATTGCGATAGGCACGCTCCACCTTCCAGGCGGTTGACTGGCGGCATCTTAGTCGGTTACCTGAGATGTTTCAACCGCGGGGGCCGCAGCGAGGATGGGGCGCGGGATAGTTGGCGATCGGAGTAGGGATCGTGATCGCTCACGACCCCCTCCACGGACCCGGACGGGCGCTCGTTAGCGCATCCGGTTCTTATCTCGGATGAGTAGCGGCGAAACGGGCATCGGGATATGGATGGAGCACATTCGATACAGGTAGCCAGCGCCTTGCCAAGTCAAGCATTCGCGTCCAGGGTATCCGGTGCTTCTGGCTGCGGCGGCGAACAGAATGCCACCAGTGCACAAGCAACCGGTGCCGGAACAGCGATAGGCTCGGGGTGTTGCCGGGTACCGCGTAGTAGTTGAAGTGGCCTTGCACGATCGATTTTAGCCACTGACCGGTTTGGACCAAGGGATCGTGCATGCGCTGGTGGAGCTCCGTCTTAATGCGTCGAAGCTTTCCCCGCATGCGTTTTCCGATCGTCTTGCGCCGAACTGCAAACCGGCCCAGGCTGTTCTTCCCACTGATGTGGGTAAGGCCCAAAAAATCGAACGTCTCAGGTTTCCCTTCTCCCCTACGTTTCCGGTTCTCTTCGGCAAATCTGCCGAATTCGATCCGGCGCGTCTTATCCGGGTGCAGCTCCAGTCCGAACATAGCCAATCGCTCCCGTAAGTTCTCCAGGAAACGATCCGCATCTGCCTGATACTGGAATCCCACAATGGTGTCATCCGCGAATCGGATGACGACCACTTCGCCTTGCGCCCACTTCTGGCGCCAGACGTTCACCCAGAGATCGAAGACGTAGTGCAGGTAGATGTTTGCGAGGAGCGGTGAAATCACCGATCCCTGCGGACTACCCGCCTTCGGCTCCGACCATTCGCCTTCCTCCATTACCCCAGCCTTCAGCCACTTCTGAATCAGCCGTAGTATGCGACGGTCGGCGACGCGATGCTCCACGAACTTTATCAGCCAGCTTTTATCGAGGTTGTCGAAAAAGCTGCGGATATCCGCGTCCAAAATGTAGTTCACCTTCTTCTTCAGGAGCGCATACGACAACGCATCCAACGCGTCATGCGGGCTGCGCCCCGGGCGGAAGCCATACGAGAAGCCCAGAAAATCCTCTTCGTAAATC
>DASRRV010000277.1:0-12811 GCA_035695545.1 Candidatus Sulfotelmatobacter sp.
AGAGTACGTTGCACGACCCGAGCGCGAACTGGCTTCCCAGGCGACCACGTTTGCGGGGGGATGAGCCTTCGGGCTTCGCGGCTAGAGGGAATAGGAACCAGTAGAGAGTTTCAGGGGCGCCGGCATCGGGAGCACCTGCGCTTTCGCGGTCGGCACCCTCGTCGTCGTTCGGCGCGGCGGCGGGGCCGTCCGATGAAGTTGCCGCGGTCTCGGCATCCTCCGGCCGGATCAACTTGAATCCCGCATAACCCATTCCGTTCGCGGCGCGCGCGACCAGCCGGTCGTAATACGGCTTCAGCTCTCTGTCTCCGGCGTCGCCAGCCAGGGCTGCAGGGATTTGGTCATGGATCGCGGCTGCGCCGCGCCGCTTCGTGAGGGCAGTTCCGCGCCCCTGCCCAAAGTCGCGTTGCTGGTCGTGTCACGACGCCCACGCCGCTGTGGAGCACACCTTCGGGCAGTTCTATCCCACGGTGAAAGTGGCCGCGAAGAAATTCGGCTTGTACAACCAAGCGCGGGAACAAGTCACCGACCCGAAGTAACGTCGAGACTAGCGTTCGTAAATCTCAATCGGCAGTCCGTCGGGGTCCGGGAAAAAGGTGTAGGACTTGCCGGTGAACTCATCGACGCGGATGGGTTCCACTGCAACGCCACGCTCTGCGAGTTTGCTGGCCACGATCTGCACGTCCTCGACTTCGAATGCGAGATGGCGCAGGCCGCACGCTTCGGGTGCCGAGGTCCGCGCCGGTGGGTTGGGGAAAGAAAACAGCTCGATCTGATAACGGTCGCCGACCTGCAAGTCCAGCTTGAACGACCGCCGCTCCTCGCGATAAACCTCGCGCACGATCCTGAGACCAAGAATCTCGACATAGAAACGCTTCGACCTCGGATAATTCGAGCAGATGATGGCGATGTGATGAATGCGATCGAGCATGCTGCCTCCGGCCTGCTGGTTAGCATACACACGCGCAGTTCTCTCGTCGTCTTTGCAATCAAACCTTCCCATCTGCGAAACTGAACCTCTCATCCGTACCTCCGAAAGCTGCAAGCTGAGAGCTAGAAGCTAGAAGCTAGAAGCTAAGAACTGCCCCATGGGACGCATCCACGTACTCTCCGAAACCGTTGCCAACCAGATCGCCGCCGGCGAAGTGGTGGAGCGGCCTGCGTCGGTGGTGAAGGAGATGCTGGAGAACTCGCTCGACGCCGGGGCGACCCGTATCAAGATCAACATCGAGGCGGGCGGGAAGAAGCTGATCCAGATTACCGACAACGGATGCGGCATGGTTCGCGACGACGCCATGTTGGCCTTTGAGCGGCACGCGACTTCGAAAATTAAGAACACGGAAGACCTGCTAAGCATCGCCACCCTCGGATTTCGCGGAGAGGCGCTGCCCTCGATTGCGTCGGTGTCGCGCCTGCGGCTGGAGACGCGGGCGGAAGAAGAGGCGGCGGGAACGGTGGTCGAGATCAACGGCGGCAAGATTGCGCGAGTGGAAGAAGCGGGGCTGCCGCTGGGAACTTCGATCACGGTGCGCGATCTCTTCTTCAATACTCCGGCGCGCAAAAAGTTTCTGAAATCCGAATCGACCGAACTGTCGCACATCGCGTCGCTAGTCACGCATTACGCACTGGCGCATCCCGACAAGCATTTTGAATTGCATTCGGCGACGAACGCCATGCTGGTCGCGCCTCCGGTGGCGGGATACAGCGAGCGCGTGTATCAGGTGTTTGGCAAGGAAACGCTGGATCAATTAATTGCAGTGGCGTCGCGGCAGCCACTGGAGCATGTGGGATTGCCGCAGCCTCCTCCCTGGCGGCGCAAGGAAGTGGACGAGGATGGCGAACCTGTCGTGCCCAACGATCCCGGCGAGATGCGGATTCACGGGTTCGTCTCGAAGCCCGAGATTCAGAAACTGAATCGCAATTCGATTTTCGTCTTCGTGAATGGCCGAACCATTCGTGATCGCCTGGTGCAGCACGCGCTGACGGAGGCCTATCGGAATATCATTCCGCCTTCGGTGTACCCGGTGGTGCTGCTGTTCCTGGAATTGCCGGCGGGCGAGGTCGACGTGAACGTGCATCCCTCGAAGACTGAAGTGCGATTCCGTCAACAGAGCGCGATGCACGATTTCGTGCGGGATTCAGTGCGGGCCGCGCTGATGAAGGCGCGTCCGGTGCCCCAGTTCGTAACCGAGATGCGCGCTCACGCGACGGCGAGTCAGGCGCTGACGCCTGGGGCGCTCACACCTGTTCTGACTCCGGGAGCGTCGGATGACCAGCGGCTTTCGGCTTTCGGAAGGCAAAGAGCGCGGGCCGGAAGCACCTTCCGGGGGCTTCGCTTTGCAGGCTCCGGTGCCGCCACCGGTGTCCGCGCGGTTTCAGTTTGAAGGCGGCATTGCTGTGGAAGCGAACGCTGCACTTTCTCTGGCGCGTCCCGCCGAGGAGATTCCCGACAACGGGTGTGCTCCTGCGCTGGATGTGAGCGAAGAGGAGCCAACGCTGTCATCCCTGGGCACGCTCAGGCCGCTGGGGCAGATTCGAAATTCGTTCATCCTCGCCGTGAACGAGGATGGCTTGTGGATTGTCGACCAGCACGTTGCCCACGAACGCGTGCTATTTGAGCGCGTGCTCAAGCAGCGCGCAGCGCAGAGAGTAGAAAGCCAGCGGCTGCTCATGCCGATTGTTCTGGAATTATCTCCCGCGCAGCAGGCGGTGTTTGCCGAAATCTCCGACGAACTGCAACACAACGGATTCGAAGCCGAGCCCTTCGGCGCACGGAGCGTGGCAGTAAAGGTTGCTCCAGCGGGAGTTGATGCGGCCGCCGTCGAGCACATGCTACATGAGTTGCTCGACCAGTTCTCCCGCGAAGAGCAGTCCCTGAATCTGGAGAAGATTCGCGCCCGCATCGCCGCGTCGATTGCGTGCCACGCCGCTATCAAGGTGAACATGCCGCTCGAGCAAAACAAAATGGAATGGCTGTTGGCAGAACTGGCCAAAACTGACCACCCAATGGCTTGCCCTCACGGGAGGCCGGTGGTTCTTCGGTATTCGGTGAAGGATATTCAGAAGGCGTTCAAACGAATTTAGCGGATTATGGGATCGCAACCTCGGATGCGTGCAAGTGGAGGATCTTCCAGTTGCCCGATCTCTTCTGCAGAATGACCGTGCGGCGGTTCAGGAAACCGGGCTTGTCGTCGAGATGAAACGTTACGATGGCGACGTCGCCGGCGATTTGAATTTTGAGATCGCGGGGTTGTACTTCGAGGTAGGGTCCCTTCGTCCGGCCGTTGCGGATCTGCTCGAAAACTTGACGGAAGTCGCGTTCGAAGTCGGCGCGTCCGTCGGCGCGGCCAGGAATGGCCCGAGGATAAAAGACGGTAGCATCATCGGCGAATGCGGCGCGGAAGGGTTCCCAGTCGAGGTTAGTGAAGGCTTGAATGAACGTGGCCATGGTCTTCTTGACTTCCGCTTCTTGCGCGGCGTTGTCGCCGGTTTGTGCGAGCGCGGAGACCGACAGCAGCGCCATTAACATTACGGCGAAGATCCTGTTCATGGGGACGAAGTATATCCCGTGCGTTCGATTTGAATTTCCGCGGCTTACGGATCGAAGAAACCACCTCGGAGTGTTTCGTTGGTTGTGATCTAATCTTCGTATGACGGATCTGGAGTTGCAGCAATCGCGGCGCGAACGGTGGCGGCTGGATGGGAAGCGCATCCGGACGATCGAAGAGGCGCGCGCGTTTGTTGAAGACGTGGGATTCTGCCTGATGTATCCGCAGCGGCCGCCGCTGCCGGTGCCGACGTTTATTGGAGCGTTCGTGGGGGCAGAGGATCGGCTGCCGGAATGGCAGCACGCGTTCAAGGATCCGCGCGCCACCGCGGCGACGGAATTGATGGTTCGGTTGCTGCGCGAGCGATCGGCATTCGAGGCCAACCTGTTCGATGAGAACAACGGATTCCTAGTGGCGGCGTCGGTGTTTCCGTATTTTTACGCGCTGATGGGCGAGCGCAATCCGAAACTGGCTCCGAAGGCAGGGTCGAGATCGCCTTACTCCGCGTTGGCCTGCGATGCCTTCGAGTTGATCCGGCGTGACGGGCCCATCTCGAAACAGAAGATGCAGGAAACGCTGGGCGGCAGCGTGTCGTTGGCGGCGCTCGATGGAGCGCTAGGCGAATTGTGGTCCAAGCTACGAATCACGCGCGTGGACTACAAGGCGAGCGGTGGATCGGTTTGGGATGTGCTCTACCGCTGGGCGCCGGAAGCCGTGAAAGAGGGTGTGGGGCTTTCGGTGCAGGAGGCGCTCACCGCTCTAGTCTCGAAGTATCTGGACTGCGTAATTGCGGTGGAGCAGGCGGAGCTCGAGATCTTCTTTGGAAATTTCATTGCGCGATCGAAAGTGAAGGACGCCGTCAACGCCCTGCTGGCCGCCCGCGAATTGAGCTTCGTGCATGTGAGTGGACGGTCGATGCTACAGATTACGCCGGAAAAAGTTGCCACGGTTCCGGTTCCACACCCTGCGGCCCGGTGAGCGAGATGGTCTGGCGACAGGCAATCGCGGGAACCGGGTTTGCCATCCTGCCTGAGGTCTTCTCACCCGAATCTGTGGATCGAGTTCTGAAGGAAATCAGCGAACTGGAACCACGGCGAAGCCGAGCTGGGGTGCGACATGCGCTCGGTCTGGCTCCAGTTACCGCATTGGCTCGGCAGGCGTTACTGCTCGATCTGGCTCGCGCAGTCCTCGGTGCGAACGCATTTCCCTATCGTGCGACATTGTTCGACAAGGCACCCGCCGCAAACTGGCTGGTGGTCTGGCATCAGGACACGGCGTTGCCACTTCGCGAGCGGCTCGACCTGCCGGGCTGGGGGCCATGGTCGGTAAAGGAGGGGATTCACTACGCGCATGCTCCTGCGGCCGCATTGAGCCAGGTGCTTGCTCTGCGCGTTCATCTGGATGATTCGACTGCGGGAAATGGTCCACTGCGCATCCTGCCTCGAACGCACAATTTAGGAGTGCTCAGCGACGACGCGCTGCACCATCTGTCGACACGAATTGTTCCCGTCGATTGCGTTTGCCCTAAGGGTGGAGTCCTTGCGATGCGGCCTCTGGTTGTGCACGCTTCGTCGAAGTCGCAAACGCAAATGCCGAGGCGAGTGTTGCATATTGAGTACGCAGCCTCGGCTTCCTTAGCGGAGCCTCTTGAGTTGGCTGTCGCTTAGAGCATGCGGATGGCTTCTACTTCCAATTCAGTTCGATACCGCGGGCGGCTTGCTCCGTCGCCGACTGGGCTATTGCATCTGGGGCATGCGCGTACATTCTGGATTGCGGCGCAGCGGGCGGCCGAGCATTCTGGGCAGTTGATCCTCCGCAACGAAGATCTGGATTCGATGCGCTGTCGCGGCGAGTTCGTACAGGCAGTGCTGGAGGATTTGCGCTGGCTGGGAATCGAATGGGTCGAAGGCCCGGACTGCGGCGGGTCTTTCGGTCCTTATGAGCAGAGCGAGCGGCGGAGTTTTTATCTGGAGGCCTGGACGAGGCTGCGCGATCAGGGGCTGATCTATCCATGTACGTGTTCGCGGAAGGATGTGGCGCAGGCGGCTGGCGCGCCGAATGAAGGTGATGATGAGCCGGTGTATCCGGGGACGTGCCGGCCTCACAGTGCACATGTGCAATCCGGCGAAGCCGCTGGGCTTCGCCCACGCGGGACGGCCGAGGCGGTTGTCTCTACATGGTCTGAGCCTGCCGGCGTGAACTGGAGATTTCGAGTTTCGGATGGCGAGGAGATTTGTTTTACGGATTTGCATCTTGGTCCGCAGAGAATGATTGCCGGACGCGACTTCGGGGACTTCATCGTGTGGCGGCGCGATGACGTGCCGGCTTACCAACTGGCCGTTGTGGTGGACGATGCTGCGATGCAGATCACGGAAGTGGTGCGCGGAGCCGATTTGCTGAAGTCAACGGCGAGGCAGATTCTCTTGTTTCGCGCGTCGGGACTGAAAGTGCCAGATTATTACCATTGCGATCTGGTACGAGACGAGGGCGGGGTTCGGCTCGCGAAGAGGCACGATTCACTGAGCATTCGAAAGCTGCGCGAGTTGGGATGGACGCCAGAGCAGGCACGCGAGGGGCGTGTTCCTGCGAGATGACTTGCCGTGAGTGATCGGGCTGAGCACGCCAATTGCAGTCGCCGCCGCTATCCGTTCCATGATCGATTAGATGTTCCCACCATTTTCTTACTTCGCCCATCTTGTATCGAATTCGTGACGCTTTAATTGCAATTTATTTACATCTGGAGGATGTCGGGGGTTGTCTCGGCCGCTACGATCGAGTATGAACGAAACTTCGATGCGTATTGGCAAGGGTTCGGGATGGTAACTGCGGCCAGTTCCCCGGTGGTTACCACCGTCAGCACGAAACCTTCTCTTGTTCCCGGGCGAGCGCCACGGTTGGTTTCCGTGGATGTCTTGCGTGGACTCGTCATGATCATTATGGCGCTCGATCACACCCGGGACTTCATGACGTCAGTGCGGTTTGCTCCTGAGGATATGGCGCACACCTACGGCGCGCTTTTCTTTACGCGCTTCATCACGCACTACTGCGCACCCGTATTTGCTCTTCTGGCTGGAACCGGCGCCTACCTCTCCACCCGGCGCGGAAAATCGGTACAGCAGGTCTCGCGGTTTTTCCTGACTCGTGGCTTATGGCTCGTGCTCCTCGAACTCACGATCGTCGACTTTGCATGGGGATTCGTGCCTTGGGCGCATGGCGGAGTGATCTGGATCTTAGGTTGGAGCATGGTTGCGATGGCGCTGATCGTGCGGCTTCCCGTGCGCTGGATCTCGCTACTTGGGTTGGGCATGATCGCCACGCACAATCTGCTCGATGGCATTAATCCTGCTTCGTTCGGAAGGTTCTACGGGGTGTGGATCCTGCTCCATACGCACGGGCGCATTGCCGTCACCGACAATTTTGTGTTCTCGACGAAGTACGTTCTGATTCCCTGGGTCGGGGTTATGGCAGCCGGTTTTGCTTTCGGATGGCTGCTGCTGCGGCCTGATCGCCGCAAATGGATTCTGACGATCGGGATCTCTGCGACGCTGCTATTCTTCGTGCTTCGCGGATTTAATCTCTACGGAAACGGAGCCGCCGGGCTGCCCTTCGGTTATCCACGTTCAGCGGGCCCATGGAGCGTTCAGCCTACGCTTTCACTGACCGCGATTTCATTTTTCAATGTCCTCAAGTATCCGCCCTCGCTCCACTACTTGCTGATAACGCTGGGCCCTGCACTCATCCTGCTGGGGCTGCTCGACGGAGTCAAAGCGGTAAGCGGGTTGAGCCGGGTTCTGCTGGTCTATGGGCGGGTGCCGATGTTTTATTACATCCTGCACCTCTATCTCATTCACGCAATGGCTATCGTGGTCGCGCTCCTCTTTCATCAACCCATGCTGCACGGTCCCGTCAACGCAGACTTTGCGCAGAAACCTCCCGGATACGGTCACGGCCTGCCTTTCGTTTACGCCATGTGGATTCTGGCTGTGGCGAGCCTTTACCTGCCTTGCCGGTGGTTTATGGAACTCAAGAGCCGGCATCGGGATTGGGCATGGCTCAGCTATCTGTGATTTCCCGAACCAACGCGTTTCCAAGCCGGCTTTTCGCTTCTCAGAACGTTTCGGGGCACCGTGTACAATCTTTAGCTTCGACGATGACTGAGAATCCTGAGAGCCCTGAGAACCCTACGAGCGAACCGGTTCCTCGCAAATTGATTATTGCCATCGACGGTCCCGCGGGCGCGGGGAAGAGCACCATTGCTTCGCGACTGGCGCGGAAGTTGGGGTATGTGAACCTGGAGAGTGGGGCCATGTACCGGGCTTTGGCGCTGAAGGCGATCGAGCGAGACGCTTCTTTCGACGATGAGGCGGCCCTGGTGAAACTGGCAGAGAATCTACGGATTCAACTGGAGCCGACGATTGGCGGGAACCGCACGCTCATGGACGGGCGCGATGTTTCGTCGCGCATTCGCGAGCGCGACGTCAGTGAAGCGGCTTCGCGGGTGTCGGTTCATCCCAAGGTAAGGGAGTGGATGGTGGCGCACCAGCGGGAGATGGGCGCCGGTGGCGGTGTAGTGATGGAAGGGCGCGACATCGGGACCAAGGTATTCCCCGATGCCGATTTGAAGATTTTTCTGGATGCGGATCCGGTGGTGCGCGAACAACGGCGCATGGAGCAGCAGAAGATCAAAGGCGAGGTGGCGGCCAAGGTGGCCATGGAACTGCGCGAACGCGACCGCCGGGATCGTACGCGGGCGGCGTCTCCGCTCGTGGCGGCAAAGGATGCCGTCATGATCGATTCGAGCGGGTTGAGTGAGGACGAGGTACTGGCGCAGGTGGAAGCGTTGATTGCGGAGAAATTGAAAGACTGAACGAGTCCCATGAGTTTCAAGGTTTCAAAGTCTGTGCTCGAATTGGAAGCCACTTTGAAACCTTGAAACCATGAAACTTTGACCTTCAGTTTTCGGTGGGTTCGACTTTTTCCTTAGGAGCCGGCAGAGCCTTCCCGGCCTTGGGCGGCTCTGGGGGTTTCGGAGCCGTGGGACCGGCTTTGCGGATCTCAATGCCTTCGTGCTCGTTGTTGAGTACGATGTGCGACGCGGCGTTGCCAACGCTGCCGCTGGCCTTGGCCTCGTGCTCGTCATTGTTCACCGTCAACTCCGAGAAGTCCGACTGAATCTCGCCGCCGCGGGTGCGTGCATCCAGGCGGAAGCCGGCTTTCTCCGGCACGCTCAGCTGGATGTCGCCATTGCGATTGTCGATCTGGACGTTGCCCAAGGTGCGCATCAACACTTCGACGGTGCCGTTGTCATCCTGCAGGCGAACATCGCCTGAGACTTCATCGAGCCGCACGTTCTTCGACCGCGTGGTCAGGTGGAGCGGGCCGGTGACTTGTTCGGCGTGCAGGTCGTCGGAATCGAGATCCATGGAGCCGTCAATGTGTGAGAACTCCATGTCGGTGCGCGACGATTTGAAGGTCACAGCCTTGGTGATGCGGGCCACCTTCACACTTTCCTGAAATTCGCCGTCGAGTTGCACGGCGCCCTTCACGTCAGAAACGGAAACTTCATTGACGCGGCCTTCGACGTGCACATCGCCGTTGACCTGCTCGACTTTTACCGAGCCTTTTTCCTGACTTACTTTGACGTTGCCCGTCACATCTTCGACGGACGTGTCGGAATGCTGGGCTGCAATGTCGATGTTGCCGTCGCGGCCGACCAGATTCACGTCACCGCGGCGGGATGCAATCGTGACTGCTACTTTGCGGGGCAGGGAAATGTCGAGATCGCTCTCGACGTGATGATCGCCCGCGGCTTCGGTGTTGGCATCGAGCGTGACCAGCCCACCAATCGTAGTGACGGTGGGTTTGGTTTGGTTGTTGTACTTGTCGGCGTCGCTCTGGTTGTCCGCGCCAATCCGCTTGCGCACGATGACGGTAATCTTATTGTCGTCGGAAGCGTGCACGCTGACCGCGCCGTGAGTGTTAATGACTTTCAGACTTGATCCTGCAGGGAAGCTCTGCTCGATGTGGTCGTCAAAGTTGAAGGTTTCCCCAAAAATGCTGGAGATATCGTCATCGTCGATGTTGAACCCGTGGCGGATTCCGGCCCAGTCAGCATGGTCGATCTGGGTGGCGATCAAGCCAAAGACGACGATCATGATGGCGAGGAATACGCCTCCAGCGCCGATGCTCGGCGCGCGCGTGCCTTCGCGCTGTGCGCGCTGGTACTCGACGACCTTGATCACGCCCCAGAGGATGAGCAGCACGGGCCAGTAATTGGCGAACAGGTGCCACATGCGGCTGCGCGACAGAACTCCCATGGTGGCGAGCAGACAGACGATGCCAAGGACGATCAGGACAAACGGTCCCGCGAACGAGCGGCGCTGCCTCGGAGGTAGAGGAGCCATCGGTGGCGTGACGGGCGTGTACGGTGGGTTAGACATTGTTAACCTCGCCAGACGAACTGGACTGCTCCGGGTTTTGCGGCGCCGGGGGCGGAGGAGCGGGTGGAACGCTAGGCGGCACGCCAGGAGGCAGCGGGCCGAAGTGCCCTTCGGGCGAAGCGTTGCTTTGCATCAGCTTGACCAGTCCAATCACCAACAGGATGGCGGGCCAGGTCTTGTCAAAGCCCACGCGAGTAACGCTGTGGAGCAAAACGATAACGCCGATGGTAACGAGCATCGCCGGCCCCATCAGCCTGCGGGCGCGACAATTTTCGCACTGGCAAACGGTTCTGGAGCTCGGGATGAATCCCCAGTGCTTGGCAAAGAGCCAGATGCCCAGCAGGATGAGAATCAGCGCAACAAACAGTCCGAGCCCGATCTCGAAAAGCCCGGCGGTGTGCAAGAGGAAGAGCACGCCCAAGCCGATAAGAACAGCGGCTCCGGCGGGAACCTTCGTCCCTTCGAATTTCTCGCCGGTGCTAAAGGTTTGTGCCAAGCCGAACGGGTCAGGAGCAGGCTGTCCTTCCTGGAGTGCGCGGGCGGTGCGAACCGCGTCGATGATCTGGTACACCCAAAAGAAGCCGAGAAAAATCCCAAGGGCGGCGTTGCCCTGCCACGGCATTCCGGCTGAGAATCCGACGATCGCGAGAACGAAAATCCCGAGATGGACCAGGCCTTTCGCGTATTGGCCGCAGTAGACAGCGCCGAGCCCAAGAGGAACAGCGCCCAGGATTCCGGCGACCGTGGGATTCGGACCGGTATTCACAACAGGCCGAGGCACCGCCGAGGTGGGGACTCCCATAGGCGGATAGACGGTTTGCACGGGCGTAAATCCCGCGGCGGAGGGTTGGCCCTCGATGCGCGCGGCCAGGCACGACTCGCAGTAAATTACCCCGCGGACGTCGCGGGTACATTGATTACAAAGTGGCTTGCCGCAAGTGCGGCAGAAGGCCACTGCAGCCGCATCGCTGTGTGTGGCGCAGTTCATACGAACCTCCTGTCAGTGGTCACCGACACTACAGGCAGATCGCGAAGAGATGGACCCAGAGGAGCGCTGGCCAGAATCAGATGGTTGTCCGTCTGACTGTAATTGCGCTCCTGCTTCTGCTCGGGCTGTTGTGTTGTGTCGTTCTTGTCTTCTTTCGGTTTGGCCGGTCTGGTTTGTTTCGGACCGGGCTCGGCGGGCGTGATGTTGCGTTTGAGTTCACGCACGCGTGACTCCACTTCATATACGAAGCGGATATTTTCGTAGTAGCGGACCACCCGGGCTTGCGTGCTGTAGTAAGTGCGCCGGATTGTTGCTGGGCGCAGACTCACCTCACGCAAATCGGATGGCTTCACGCCGGCTACGGTCAGGCCCACCGACAGCGCGAAGAATGCCATGCCGAATGACATGGCAAAGCGCGGCTGGCGAACCGTGGCCCAGATGGGCTCCAGCGAGGCTTGCACGCGTTCCAGCCACGAAATGCGCGGCTGGGGAGCGCGTACCGTCACTCGCAGGCGCTGGGTGTCAACGCCCGTTGTGGATGCCAGAATATTCGTGACCAGGCTGACTGGAGGCTCCACCTCTGTGAGACCCTTCAGCCAGTTGCGGCCCGCCTGAGCTTCGGCGAACAGCGGCCCACACGCCTTGCAAACCCGGGCGTGAGCCTGGAACCGGTCGAGCTCGGCTCCGGTCAGAACGCCGTCCATGGCGTCCGTGAGCAGGAGATCGAACTCGTTGCACGGCATCCCGTTTCTGGTCTGGTCTTCCCTGTGATTGGGCATCACATCACCTGCCTATAGGTACGTTGTAAGAGCCTGGCAAGTTCCGCCCGCCCTCTATTTATTCGTGATTTCACGGTACCCTCCGGAACCTTCAGAACTGTGGCAATCTCGCGGTAGTCAAAATCTTGTAAGTCCCTTAGAATCACTGCTTCCCGAAGCTCTGGCGACAGCTTGGATAAGGCCTGGTGGACGGTCTCAGAGACCTCCCGGCTACGTACGCGGGCATCCGGGGGGGCGGATGGGTCCGGGATCTGCTCGCTCAGGGGCTGAGCGTCCTCATGGTCAGAGGCAGCCGTGTCCATGGAATCGGTCATCCGGTCCTGCTTCGTCTTGCGGAAATGGTCGACCAGCAGGTTGCGCGTGATGGTAGTCACCCACGTCACGAACGCGCCCTTCGACGAATCGTAGCTGGAAAGGGTGCGGTACATCTTGATGAAGACGTCTTGCGTGAGGTCCTGGGCGTCGTCGCCCGATCCAGCGAAGCGGTAGCAGATGTTGTAGATGCGCCGGTTATAAGTCTGCACGATTTCCTCCCAGGCGGCGGAGTCGCCGGCGATACAGCGCCGGACCAGCATCGCGACGACCTGGACATCTTCCACTTGCACTCCCCGGAAACGTGCTTACTACTGCGACTTCAGCCTGAATCGAGCGAGACCGCTCCAAGCTCTGCACAAGACAGTACGTTGTTGCAGGCCTTCAAGTTCGCCGTCAAAATCAGATCGTCATGTGAAATAGGGCATTGTAGCAGCGCAAAGAGATGTCGGACTGTTTCGGACTTGCTTTGCGGACTTCGCGAATCTTTGCGTTCTTTGCGGTGAAATTCTTTTTGCTGGACATCGCGAGAATCACCCATGACACAACAAGGCGGCGGCTGTAAAATCGTACTTCCCATTTCTTCCATCGGATTGCCTATTTCAGTAGTGAAGATTATTCTTCCCGCCAAGCTTGAGATTGGATCGATGATCGGGGAACGGCTGTCGCATTACCGGATTGAAGAGCAGATCGGCGCCGGGGGCATGGGTGTCGTCTATCGCGCGCACGATGAACAACTCGACC
>DASRRV010000278.1:0-6987 GCA_035695545.1 Candidatus Sulfotelmatobacter sp.
ACCCGATCAGGAAAGTTCCATCGTCCAGATTAATTGGTCGCCGAATACAAAACGTGTCATTTACCAAAAGACGGACGACTCTGGGAACACGATCCTGAGTCGCGATCTGGAAGGTGGTTTTCCGACAACGATACTTTCCCCATCTGAGGCGGAGGGCTTGAGGGACTATGTCTGGTTGCCCGATGGTCGGTTGATCTACACATCCAGAGAGGCCACAACCATAAGCGCCGGCGATACTACCTGCAACTTCTGGCAATTGCGGATTGACGCGAGTACTGGGAAGCGCATCGAGAAACCGAGCCGTCTGACGAGCTGGCCTGGCTTCTGCAACTCTGCCTTAAGTGCGACGGCGGACGGGAAGCGGTTGGCGTTCTTGAAAGAGGCGCTTCACTTCTCCACGTATGTCTCTGACCTCGACATGACCAGGACTCGAATCACTAACACAACCCATTTTACTTTGACCGAGAGCTTTGACATACCTGAAGATTGGACTGCAGATAGCAAAGCGATCATTTTAAAGTCCAACCGGACTGGGCATTATGGAATTTACATGCAGGCACTTAACGAGGAAACAGCGAAGCCGCTCTCCTCAGGACAGAACAACGTGTGGAATGCTCACGTTAGTCCCGATGGCAAGTGGGTTCTCTATCAACGCGACATGAAGCCTCCTGAAGAGATTCTGCGGGTCCCGATTACCGGAGGACCGCCCGAAGTCATAACTACAACGCGGTCCGACGGTTTCTTCTCGTGCGGAAGAGCCCCGGCTGACTTTTGTGCGATTCTTGAGCCGACCGAGGATCGCAAGCAAATTATCATCACGGCCCTTGATTCGGCGAAAGGACGCGGATCAGAGATCGCTCGGTTTGCTCTCGACACAAGGACAAACTCCTGGGATTCGAACCATGTCGCCCTTTCCCCAGACGGGGCACGCATTGCGGTTATTTCCAGCTCGGAAGGCACCGTCGAGATCGTTTCGTTACACGGCCAGTCGCCGCAGGAGATCCGGCTCAAGGATTGGAGCAACCTACAAACGGTGGTTTGGGATGCGAATGGGACCGGACTGTTGGTCTCCGATGGCATTCAAGGGGGAGCCGTGCTCCTGAGCGTGGATTTGCGGGGACACGCACATGTCTTGTGGAGAAACCATGGGTATAAGCTGACAAACGTTCGTCCCTCCCCGGACGGCCGTCACTTGGCGATTCTGGGTTCTAGCGTGGATAGCAGCATGTGGATGATGGAAAACTTTTGAGATGATACCGAACTGAGTTTCTCGACTCAGAATTGGAGTTGTGCCCTCAACTGGATCATTCGCGCAGAAACATTCGCATTGAGTCCCGATCCCAAAACGCTGGTTGGAGATTGCTCTTGATAAAGAATCTGACCAAATGCACCGTCTGAACTCCAGTTATCAGGGAATCCGAAATTGGCGTGGTTGAAGAAATTGAAAAATTGGAAACCAATGCCCAGAACGCTATTTTCCCAACGCGGGATCTTAGTGTTCTTCATGACGGCGAAGTCGGTGTTGAAGTAGCCTGGCCCACGAAAGCGGTTGCGGCCTTGCGCAAAAGTGACGAGCGGACCGCTGCAGGGACCTTCGGCACCCGGCAAATTCCCCGTGTTGAATCCTGTTTCGCAACCCGTCTGCAGGAACAGTCCGCCCGGATTCGGTGAACCGGTGCCGGATAGCTGCGGTGGCTGGCACGGCACCGCTGAAGCAGGTATGACCGCGCCCGTGCCACATTCTCGCGCAGGACCAAGCGGAGCTACCGGGACTGAGTAAATAGGTCCCAAGAAGTTATTTTTCGTCAGACTACCGGCTTTCGAAGCATCAAACACCGTGTACGGGAAACCGGTGCGATTGAAAATGTCCCCGAGATTTGCCATCCCTTCACAAGATAATTTGAGCCGTGTCCGCGCAGTGCCTCTTTGACAGGAACTTCCCAAACGTAATTGGCATTGAAGGAATGGCGTACATCGTAATCGGCAGAGCCGTAGGCGCCGCGCAAATTGTTAGGATCTTGTGGAGCTAACCAGGAGCCGGACGTAAAAGCGCCTGCGTTAAGTCCTCCGTTGGAGACTTCGTCCAAAGCATGGCCGTAGGTGTAGTTAGCCTCAAATATACCAATCCCCCACCGGGTAAAGCGTTGTTCGAAGGAAACCACCATACCGTCGTAGTTGGAAACGGCATTGGTACCCTGCTGCGTGACCTGACCAAAACGCGGATCAGCGCATGGCGGAACTGGTGAGCTGCTACATTTGGCGGTCGGTAATGTTCCGAAACCGAAAGCATTCGCATCGCCAGTTGCAGCAAGCTCATGGATGCCGTGATTTCCAAAATAGCCGATGGTCAAGGATGTGGAAGGCCGGAAGCTTTGCTGCACCTGCAGGCTCCATTTTTGATATTGCGGCGAATGGATTATATTTGCGGGAGTCTGGAAGCTTGGGGGAGTGAAGCTTGGATCCGTCTTCTGAATCTCCGCAAGCGTTTGACCAGTAGCAAAGCCCGTCGAAAACGCCGAATTAGAGGCTTTGGCATTCTGGGAGAGACTATTCATTTCACCGGGAGCGAGATTGTAATCTGTTGGGGCATAAAAATTGTATAGCGGCGAGTTGTTTGCAAAGGATGTACCGACAGTACCTGGGACTGGATCGTAAAAGATTCCGATGCTGCCGCGTATAACGGCGCTATGAGAAATGCCCAAGGGCTGCCAGGCAAAGCTGAAACGTGGCGACCACACGAGCCGGAGTGAATTTGATGGCAGATGGGAAGGGGCTCTTCGTCGGCAGTCTTAATGAGCGGGGGTCCGTTCTCCTGAGCGTGAACGTGAAAGGCAATGCTCGCACCCTGTGGGAACAAACGGGCGGAGGCGGCACCTATGGCGTTCCTTCCTCCGACGGCCGCCAACTTGCAATGATGGGCTGGACCGTCACCAGCAACATGTGGATGCTGGAGAATTTCTGAACACGGCGTGCGCTACCCGGTGCACGCACTATGATCTGGGGTCGTTTCTTGAGTTTGGGTCGGAGTCACAGACCGTTCTATGGGCATGAGTAAGTCCCTAATCGTGTTCGCGGTTTCGGTTGCTGTCCTGGCCGTCGCCGTACCAAGCCGGGCGCAATCTTCGAGCGCGTCGCTGCGCGGAACGATTGTTGATCCCAAAGGCGCCGCGGTCTCAGGTGCACGTGTAACCCTTTCCGATCCTAGCACCGGGTTTGCACGGACGGTAAAGACGACTGATCAAGGCGGATATCAGTTCCTTGAGATCCCTCCCAGCGCGTACAGATTGACCATCCAAGCGCCGGGTTTCGCCGCCGTTCGAATCGAGAGCATCCGGCTGATGGTCAATACACCAGCCACCGTCGACGAAGTCAAAAGTACAGGGCGGTAGGACGATCGTTGAGGTGATGGATACTGCCCCTCTCGTGAATATCCAAGACGCTATGCAGGGTCATGCCTTCGATACCACGCAGATCGAAAACTTGCCCTCCGAAGGCAGAAATCCGATAACGATTCTCAGCCTGCAGGCTGGTGTCGTCTTTACCGGTAACAGCGACAGCATCGATCCAAATGTTGACAGCCGGAGCGGTTCGGTCAGCGGTGCACGCAGCGACCAGACCAACGTGACCGTCGATGGAATTGACGACAATGACCAGATCCGCGGCTATGCGTTTCAGGGAGCACTGCGGGCTACGCTCGACTCGCTCCAGGAGTTCCGGGTTACCACTAGCAATGCCAACGCGGAAGCAGGCCGTTCCAGCGGAGCCCAGGTCACCTTGGTGACCAAGAGCGGAACCAATCAATTTCACGGATCGCTCTACGAATACAACCGGTCGAGCCTGGGCGAGGCGAATGATTTTTTTGTGAAACAGGCAGAACTCAATTCCGGTCGGCCAAACCTAGCCGGCCATCTGGTACGCAATACCTTCGGAGCCACAATCGGCGGGCCCATCCAGAAAGACCGCTTGTTCTTTTTCGCCACCTACGAAGGCCAGCGGACGCGAGAAGACACGATCGTGAGTCGATACGTACCCACCGCCAGTCTTCGGCAGGGCCTTTTGAGTTATTGCCCTTTGGGGTCGAGCGACTGCCTTAAGACTAAGACAGGAGCGTTCACTCTAAGCCGTGCCGATCTCGCAGCCCTCGATCCGATTTGCTCAACGCACGCGACGGGCTTTCCCCAAGGCACCTGCCCTCTCGGTCCAGGTGCAAACCCGGCGATATTGCCGATCTTGCAGAGCGATCCGTTGCCGAATTCAGGCATCTACGGTGATGGTCTGAATTTCGCTGCCTTCACGTTTTCCGCTCCGGCTCCGGCCAAGCTGGACACCTACATCGTTAAACTGGATTACCGCCTCACGAGCGGCGGCAACCACCAGCTGTATATTCGCGGCAATCTGCAAAATGATCATGCCGCCGGCCTTCAATACAACGGCCCGCAATTTCCGGGCGATCCTCCGAACGAGGTCAACGTCGATAACAACAAAGGCATCGCCGTGGGCTACTCGGCCGTTGTGCGACCAACTCTGATTAATGATTTTCGTTACGGATTTGTACGGCAAGGATTTGACAGCATCGGGCTTCGCGATGCACCGATCGTCTTTCCAGGGTTTAGTGCTCCGGGAACCGTTTACTCTCCCACGACCAGGACTATCATTCCGGTACATAATTGGGTCGACAATCTTAGTTGGACAAACGGAAAGCATACCCTCCAATTCGGAACGAACATTCGGCGCATCGATGATGCCCGCCAATCGAATAGCCAGTCATTTTACTTCGCTCTACCGAACTGGGCTTGGCTGGACCTTGCGGCGATCGCGGGCACCGGTTCGAGCCTCGATCCTGGCGCGTCGCAGTTCTCGAACCTGGGGTTTCCGGCCGTGGATCCAGGATTCCAAACCTCCTACGACTCGGCCGTAATGTCTCTTACCGGAATTCTTTCGCAGGTTGTAGCCGTTTACAACCAGACGAAGACTCTTTCCGTCCTGCCCGAGGGATCGTACGTCCCGCGTCATTTCCGAGCGACCGAAGCCGAGTGGTATGCGCAGGATACCTGGCGGACCACGCCGAATCTGACCCTGACCTTTGGCGTGCGATACGTGCTCTTGCAGCCGCCCTACGAAACGACCGGCACCCAGGTTGCCCCAACCTCCAGCCTAAGCGATTTTTTCAGAAAACGCGCGCAAGCGATGCTGGAGGGTCAAACCTATGTGCCAACGATAAGTTTGAATCTCGCGGGTCAGGCAAACGGCAAGCAACCAGACTGGGCATGGGATTATGGAAATATCGCGCCCAGGTTTGCCTTCGCCTGGTCGCCGAAAGCCACGGGCGGCCTCTGGAAGAAACTATGGGGCGGGATGGGCAAGAGCTCCCTACGCGGTGGATACGGAATGTATTACGACCATTTCGGAGAAGGCGTCGTAAACAGCTTCGACCGCAATGGATCGTTTGGACTGACGACTTTCATTGGCAATCCAGCCGGCATACTGGGCGTTGATGACGCGCCACGTTTCAGCAGCATGAGCACCATTCCTTCTGTCGCTGCCGGGGGGTGCGATATTCCTCCGTGTCCTCTGTACGGGCCACCGCCGCAATCGTTTCCCGTCACTCTCCCCCTCGGCAGTTTTGCGCTGGCCTGGGGCCTCGACGATAGGCTGAAGACGCCATACTCCCACGTAGTTGACTTCAGCATTACACATCAGTTGCCTCATAATTTAGTGATCGAAGCTAGTTACGTCGGGCGTTTCGCGCATCGCTTGCTACAGGAAGAGGATCTCGCACAGCCATTGGACATTCGCGATCCGCAATCGGGCATGGACTACTTCACTGCAGCCACTATGTTCACGAAGTCGAAGGAAGTGGGAGTTCAAATCCAGGACATCAAGCCCATTCCATTTTGGCAGAACATATTTCTGACCGCTGCCGGACCGGCGTCGACCAAGGGGTCTGGTTGTGCCCCGGGATCGCTCGACAAGAACCATAACTTCACTCTAAGCACCTATACCGCCACGCAAGCGATGTATGACATGTACAGTTGCTGGCTTCACAACGAAACCACGGCATTGTTTCAGGCGGACGTACTCTGCTTTCCGGCTTGCCCGACAGTGAACGGAATCACCGCGCCTTACCAGTTTTACGATCCGCAATATGGTTCGTTGTACGCCTGGCGTTCCATTGGCAACAGCAGTTACAACGGCGGACAGTTCAGCGTCCGGCACCGGACGGACGGCCTGGAAACAGACATCAACTACACTTTCTCCAAGTCCATGGATATCGGATCCAATGCGGAACGGATCAACAATAACGAAGGCGGTGGGTTTGCCAGCCAGATCATCAATGCCTGGTCGCCGAACCAGTTGCGCGCGGTGTCCGATTTTGACACCCACCATCAGATCAATGCCAACTGGGTTTGTGACTTACCTTTCGGGGCGGGCAGGCATTTTGCAAGTGAGTTGCACGGAATCACGAACACTCTCATCGGCCATTGGTTGCTATCGGGATTGTTTCGCTGGACCAGCGGATTCCCGGCGACGGTTGAGCCAGGAACAAATTGGTCCACGAATTACGGCCTCACTTCCGCCGCAATCCAGACCCGCCCGACAGGGCCCACTGGCGCTTTCATGGTGAACGGTGATCCGAACCTGTTCCAGAACCCCGCTGCCGCCACTCAGGGTTTTCGTTTCGCCTATCCGGGCGAATCTGGACAACGAAATACATTGCGCGGCCCCGGCTACTTCGGCATTGACCTCGGCCTCGCGAAGAGTTGGAAGATTTCGGAATCGCAGCTAGTCAAGTTCAGTTGGGAGACCTTCAATGTCACCAACACTACCCGCTTCGATGTAGGATCGCTGCAAGCCGGTGGTAATAATGGCGGCGGTAATCTCGCCTTCACCAGTAGTACTTCCTTTGGAAAATTTACATCCACGCTGACCAAGCCCCGCGTCATGCAATTCGCGTTGCGCTACACTTTTTAAGGCGAGCCATAAGTC
>DASRRV010000279.1:0-24554 GCA_035695545.1 Candidatus Sulfotelmatobacter sp.
CGTGATCCAGTCGCCGCTCGATTGGGTGATGCAGCCGGAATCCATGCTGCAAATCATCACCGAACACAAATGCACTCTGGCATGGATGCCGAACTTCGCCTATCAGTTCGTGCCTCGTCGCACGCCGCAGGCCCGTTGGGCCCAGTACGATCTCTCGTCCATGCGCGCCCTGATCAACTGTTCTGAGCCGGTTCGCGCCAGCAGCATGCTTGAGTTTCAGAAGGCCTTCAAGATCAAGAGCAGCGCTTTGCAAGCGTCCTACGCGATGGCCGAGAACGTCTTCGCCATCACGCAGACTCCTGTTGACAGAATCTCCGGTCCCATAACTATTTCTGCGGATGCCCAGCAATTCCGCGCCGCGCACCGTGTCGCCCCAGTCCCTGAGGGATCTCCCGGCTCCGTTTCTTTCACATCGTCAGGCCGTCTCTTGCCCAATCAGGAGGTTCGCGTCATATCCGATTCCGGCGCCGTCCTTGCCGATGGCGATGTCGGCGAAATTCTCGTCCGCAGCAACTGCATGTTCGACGGGTACTATAACCGTCCCGACCTGACGGCCAAAGCGATCATCGATGGCTGGTATCACACGGGAGACCTCGGCTTCCAACTCGACGGCGAACTCTACGTGGTCGGCCGCAAGAAAGATCTTCTCATCATCGGCGGCGAGAACATCTATCCCCAGGACATCGAGGAAATCGTTTCCAGCCATCCCTCCATCCACGACGGCCGCGTGATTGCGATGGGCGTCTACAATCCCAACCTCGGTACCGAAGAAATCGTGGCCGTTGCCGAAGTAGAACGCGAAGAGTTTCTCGTCAACGCCGTCGACATCGAACGCGAAATTCGCAGCCAGGTCGTGGCCGGCTTGGGAGTTGCCGTTCGCACGATTTTCCTGAAGCCGCCCAAGTGGATCGTAAAAAGTACCGCCGGAAAAGCCGCCCGTTCCACGACTCGTGAGAAGCTGTTACAAGAGCATCCGGAACTGAACGTCGAGGCCTAGGAGAAAGATTCGCATGACCGCAGAAGCGCAACAGATGATCGAACACATCGTAGGTCTAGTCCGGAAGCCGGGTGTGACCATCGACGAAAACACTCCGCTAGTCTCCTCCGGCCTGATCGACTCTATGGCACTCGTGGATCTGTTGATGAAGCTCGAAGACCTAACCCACATGCGCATCCCGGCAGGAAAGGTCCAACCGAAAGACCTGGACAGCGTTGCCAAGATGTTTGCGACAGCGCAGCGCGTGGGCAAGCCGAGGAAGTAAACGTGACTGCGACAATAGGATCAGTGCGACACCACGTACAACTAGCGCTAACCATTGCCCGCCGCGGTTTGCCGCGACGCCAAGGGGCATCAACTCATTGAGGAGATTCCCGCTGTGATAAACGAACGGTCTCTATTCGTCCGCGCTCGCTTGAGCGCGATGTTTGTCGCGGTGCTATTAGCTGGTTCTCGCATGGCCGCTGGTCAGAGCGAATTCCTAGTTTATTCGTTTCCAAACCCCGGCTCTCATGGATGCCTGCCCCAAGGAAGCCTTGTTGCGGATGCTGCGGGAAATCTCTACGGCACAACTGCTTGTGGCGGAGCCTTCAACTTCGGAGTGGTTTACGAGCTCGCGCGACCTGTCCCTCCCAAGAAACAATGGATTCAAAGAGTCCTTTACAGCTTCACCGGTGGAACCGATGGTCAGTCACCGATGAGCAATCTCACGATTGACCCCGCGGGCAATCTCTACGGGACCACGAATACAGGCGGTTCGGGTGCAGGTGTCGGCACTGTTTTCCAGCTAACACCTCCTCCCGTCGAGGGAGGTGCGTGGGCAAAATCTGTGCTGCACAGCTTTCAAGGAGGAACTGCCGACGGTTCAACTCCCGGTATGGCCGGAGTGGTCTTTGATGGTTTGGGTAACCTCTATGGCGTAACGCGGATGGGTGGGCGCAATATTCCGGGCTTCTGTAATGCGACGGGTTGCGGTGTTATCTATAGACTCACGCCTCCTGTGACTTCCGGTGCGGCATGGACGGAGACCGTGCTGCACTTCTTCAACGGAGCGCAAGGCACGAGTGGGGTCGGCACTCCAATCTTCGACGGCAAAGGCAGCCTCTACGGAATGGCCGGGAACGGCTCGGTTTACCGGCTCGTTCCTCCGGCCATAGAAGGCGGAGCGTGGATTTATAAGGAACTCATTAACATTGGGTTTACGGCGGGCCTCTCAAATGGCAGCTTGACTTTCCACAACAAAGGGCGACTGTACGGCATCGCATCCGGTGGACAGCATGATTTAGGCGCTGTCTTCGAGTTAGTGCCTCCGCCGCCGGGCGGGACCTGGACCGAAAACACCATCTACAGTTTCGCCGGTGGAAGAGATGGCATCGCTCCGAACGCGCTCGGGAATGTCGTTTTCGATAAAGCCGGAAACCTCTATGGTACGACTCAGTACGGCGGCGGCAATGATTGCCAGCCCGGCCGTTCGGGTTGTGGCACGGTCTTTGAGTTGTCGCCGCCCGCCACGGACGGTGGTGCCTGGACCGAGACCATACTGCACAGCTTTTACGCCGTGACAACAGACGGGGGCGAGCCTTCTGGCGGGCTCATTCTCGCCAGGAACGGCGTGCTTTATGGCGTTACGTCATCTGGCGGGGGCGGCACTCAGGGCGTGGTGTACGGAGTCGTCCCGTAGGTTAGACCCAGCGGCATCACTAGGTTCGCATTGTTGCAACTTGCGTGGCGGATGAAGAACTCGTTCGTAGGGCTTCCTTGATGCAAGTTTTTGTGATCGTTTTCGCGCAGTGGGTTTTTCAACAGCCACGCTTGATTCTCCCGCCTCCCTCCAACCTCAATAGAGCAGCCGGAATATTGTCGCTGTAGTCGTCCGTCCAAAGCCGCGGATCGATCGCTTTGCCAAACGGCGGCGGATTGGGCGTCAGTCCGCCGACCTGAATGTCCTCCGGCCGGCGCGCGATGAACACCCACAGGCTTTCGAGGAACGGATAGCTGCCGTCGCTGAACTTAATGAGTGAGTAACCTTGATAGTGCGCCGTCAATCCTTCCAGCACCGGCAGGAGATCGATGTGACGGCTGCTGACGTGAATGGCGATCACGCCGCCCTCTCGATTCACATGCTGCCAGTAGGTATCGAAGGCCTCCCGCGTGAGCAGATGAACCGGCACCGCATCGCCAGAGAACGCATCCAGAACCAGCACATCGAAATGCTGGGCTTCGCCGCGCGCCGCTTCGCTTTCCAGAAGCAATCGCGCATCGCCTTGCTCGATATCCACTTGTGCCGCCGAGTCGTGCACATAGGTGAAGACTGGTTCAGTCGACGTCGAGAGTTCGACGACATCCGGATTGATTTCGTAATACCGGAAATAATCGCCCGACTCTCCGTAAGTCGCCAGCGTGCCCGCGCCCAGCCCGACGATTCCCACTCGCAAGTTGCTGGGCGAGCTGCTGCGCTTCGGATGGTTGCGCAGAAATATTCCGATGCCGCTGTCAGGACCGTAGTACGCCATCGGAAGGCGGTCCTTCGGCGGATTCAGTTGCGCCCCGTGCAATGTGTGTCCGTGAAAAAGGGCCTTGCCTCCCTGGGCCAGTTCGTAAATGCGAAGCGCTCCATAGAAGTTGCGGTTGGCCTTGTACAGCGCGGATTCCGGCCGCGTACTTTGATACAGCATCACAGAAAGCAAGCACCGCAAGTGCGGCGACGAGCACTTGCACAAAGCGAAAGTCCCGCTTGGAGCCCGGTCGCGCCGTTCGCTGGACGTACGCTCCTAGCAGCGCCAGCGCGCTGATCAGCAACGCGATCGGATAGAAGCGGATCTCCTCCAGCAGTTGTGGCAGCGCGGGAATCCAGATGCTCGCAGCGTAAGCGGCCAGCAGAGTGCCCCCGGCAATTCCGGCAGGCGCCCAGAATCCCAGCTGAAACAACCACGACTCCGAATCGAGAAACAAGCACCACAAGAGCAGCACCACAGTCCCGGCTAGTGAAATCTGGAACTCGGTGAAGAACGTGAACACGCGCGGCGCAACCACCGCCACGAAAACTCCACCCACAGCCCCGCCAGCCGAAATCGAAAGATAGAACGCAGTCAGATGCCGCACTCCCGGTTTGAGCCGCACCAGTTCGCCGTGACAAATCATGCAAGCGGCGAAGAGCAGCCCCGGCAACAAGATGACTTGCGTTGTCCGAAACGCAAACTTCATGGCCAGAACCAGCGCGAACAGTCCCACAGCGAATAGCGGATGAAAGACAACCCTCTGATACCACCGGGGATGATCAAAGCAAAGGATGAAACTCAACAGATAAAGCGCAAGCGGCACCACCCAAAGCTGCGGAAGCGAAATCACTTCCTGGCAAAGCATGTTCGCCGTGGCCAGCAGCAATGCAGAAGCACACGCCGGCAACAGAAACCACAACGACCGCACTGTCCGGCTCGAGTTCTCTTCAGCAGCAACGGATGTCTGCTCTTCGCCCTCGCCTCGCTCATTCGATCTCAGAGCCATCCACGCGCAGCCAGCACAACCAGCTGCAAACATGCAGAACAATACCGACCACAAGATACCCTGGGTTCGCATCCGGAGCGTTGGCTCCAACAGAAATGGAAACGTGAGCAGTCCCAGCATCGATCCCAGGTTCGAAACGGAGTACAGCCGGTAAGTGCGCGCCTCGTTGCCGAGCTGTGCAAACCAGCGCTGCAACAACGGAGCGGTAGTCGACAGCACAAAGAAAGGCAGCCCGGCCGAAAGCAGGATGATCACCGTAACGTCGCGCGCCGGACTGGAGCTGTTCGCCGGTCTCCTCGAAATGCCCGGAGTAACCGCCGATGGCCAAATCAGCGAGAGAGCCACGACCAATAACAGGGCAAATGCCAGCAGTCCAACATACAATCGAACCTGCGTCTTGGCAGGCAACCGGAGTGAAACCAGGTGAGAGTAAACATAGCCTCCGAGCAGCAGCACCTGGAAGACCAGCATGCTGGTCGTCCAAACGGCAGCCGATCCGCCAAACCACGGCAGAATGTACTTGCTGACAATCAACTGCACCTGGAAGAGCAAAAAGGCGCTGAGGAAGGACGTGACCGAGTACAAAAGAACACCGGTCCCCGCTCGATTGCTGCGAGAAAGCAGCGAAGTAGCCACGCGTACCTCACCTCGTAGCTACGGTAAAGGTCAGCTCGAAACCCGCGAAGTATCGTCCTCACGGAGAAATGTGATCGCAATCACAGAAAGCCCCGGTGCCCTTGCCATACGGCCGAGCCCCCGCTGTTGCTCGGCGGTTCGCGTGTTGCGGGGGGTCCGCGGCAGCGGTTGCCTTGATGTCGTGGCGCTGTCGGCAGAGACGTTGCAACCAAGGTCTCTACGAAGTCATTTTGGATATGGCTAGGCGGGTCAGGCCTTTGCGTGCTTTAGCCATTTCAGGATTTCGGGGAGCGTGGCACGCTTGCCGTAGATGAGTACGCCGATGCGGTAGACGCGGGCGCAGAAGACGAGCACCGCGCCGATTGTCGACACCAACAAAACCAGCGAGAGTGCGGTCTGCCAGAGTGGCGGCGTCTGCACAACGATTCGCGCATACATCAGAACGGGCGCAAAGAAGGGAATCATCGACATCCAAACGACAACCGTAGCGTCGGGCGTGCGCACGACAGGCATCAGCATGAATACCGAGAGGACCAACGGTATGACGATGAGAAATTGAACTTGCTGACCTTCCTGTTCCGTGGTGGTAACCGCGCCGACAGTGGCGTACATCGTGCTGTAAAGCATGTAGCCGAGGAGGAAGAAAACGGCAAATGCAGCCAGGGCCAGGAGCGAGATTTGAAGCTCGCTGAGGTTGGGTTGTGCGGCCAGTGAAGGCAGAGCGATGAGGCCCGTCATCAGGATCCAGACAAGTATCTGCGTCAGGCCAACCGCGCCGACTCCGAGCAACTTGCCGGCCATCAGTTCGGTGGAAGTGGCGGACGAAAGCAGCACTTCCATGATGCGCGAGTTTTTTTCTTCGAGCACAGAGCGCATGACCGAGATGCCGTAAAAGAGAACGGCCATGTAGAGGAGCATGACCATGACCACGATCTCAAGAAATCGGCCCATGCCGCTGCCTTTGGCTTCGCGCCCGCGATCGATGCGAACCGGTGCGACCTTGAAGGGCTGGAGCAATTGATCCGTTTGAGCGGCGGTCAGGCCATGGCTCGAGAGTTGCTGCTGCAGAACGATGTGGCCGACGGTGTCGCTGAGCCAGGATCGTTCGCGGAATCCTGCCATTTCGCGGCTGTTCCAACTGACCTTTCGGGCCGCGGTCGCGTCGTCAGTGAGCCATAGGTAGCCATCGATGGCACGGGTGCTGACCTTGTCCCGCAACGCAGTGCGTTCTACTTCGGTGGGACTAGCGTCAACGTCGATGATGTACTGCTGGTCGGACTTCTGCTTGGTGGTGTCGCTCGCTCCCGAGCTATCAGCTTCATCGTCGGTTATGGGAGCGGACAAAAGCTGTTGACGGACCGACTCACCGAATTGCGAAGTGGAGGTCACGATGACAATGTGCTGGGCTTTGTCGCCCATGGTGGCCAGCTTGGCGGGGAGAGCCATCAGGACGGTCATGATGGCGGGCAATAATAGGGTGAGCACCAGGAACGAACGGGTGCGCACGCGCTCCAGATACTCCCGCTTGATGATGACCCACATGTTACGCATTTGGTTTGCTCACCATGTCGAGGAAGATTTCCTCCGGGGAAGGCTCCATGACCTCGAACTTGCTCAGCCGGGCATGCGATGAGGCTAGGTGCAGGAACTCCTGCGTGTCGGCGCCGGGGGCGAGACGGACTTCGACGTAGTTGCCATAGTCATTGAACGATTGCACGAGCCGGGGCTCCTGCAGGAAGCGGGCGTCGCCGTCGTACTTGATCTGGACATTGCTGCGGCCGTATCGAGCTTGATCTGGTTGAGATCGCCTTCGAGCACAGCGCGTCCATGATTGATAAGACAGATCGACTGGCAGAGGCGTTCGGCCTGATCCATGCGGTGAGTCGAAAACAGAATGGTTTTGCCGTTCTTGGCCAATTCCAGCAGGGTGTCTTTGAGCGCGACTGAGTTCGCGGGATCGAGGCCGGAGAAGGGTTCATCCATGATGATCAGCTTGGGATCGTGAAGGATGGCGCCGATAAACTGCACCTTCTGCTGCATGCCCTTGGAGAGTTCCTCGACTTTCTTTCCAGTCCACGTGGGTCAATTCGAAGCGCTCACACCAGCTGCGTGCACGGGCTGCAGCTTCGGTGCTGCTTAATCCTTTCAGCTGTCCGAGAAATACAAGTTGCTCCAGGACCTTCATCTTTTTGTACAGTCCGCGCTCTTCGGGCAGGTAACCGAACTGATCGGTGTGAGCTCGGCGCAGGGGTTCCCCGAAAACAGAGACCTGCCCGGAATCGGGGACGATAATGCCGATGATCATGCGCAGCGTGCTGGTTTTCCCCGCTCCGTTGGGGCCGAGGAGCCCGTAGATTCCGCCGGGCTTGATGCGGAGAGACAGGTCATCAACGGCGACGAAATCGCCGTAACTCTTGCCGACGCCGCTCAGTTCAACACTGGTGGCGCCTACACTCCCGGAAGTGCCGGCGGCGAGCGGCGACTGGACTTCATTCGAAGGCATATCCACCTTGCGGACGGACTAGCGGACGATCTTCTTCTCCAGGGTTACGGGGCGGGTGCTGCGGGGTGGACGCTTGACGCCGTCGCGGAGCTGGCGGACGTCGATCTTTAACTCGTCGATGGTGCGGCTGAGGGTGTTGCGGTGCATGCCCAGTTCGCGGGCGGCGCGGCACTGGTTGCCCTTATTTTCTTGGAGCACGGTCAGGATGAAGCGCTTCTTGAACTCCCGCACGCCTTCGGAATAAAGAATATTGCTTTTGTACATCTGCAAAACTAGAGCTTCGAGTTGATCTTTCACGATGCGTTCTCTCTTCTATATAAATTTTCACCGCACACCGCGCCTATTTTGGCGGCGAAGCAGGGGCGCCGGGCAGTTTCTGCGGAGCACGATGGAGTAGATCGAGACCCTGATTGAAGCGAGCGCGCAAGTCTGAGGGCGCAAGCCACATGGCGGCCCGGCCCACAACAAGGAAGTAGGGCGCCAATTGTGAATTCGCCAACAGCTTCGAAGTGGGCGCAAATGCCGTCATACCCATCAGGATCACCGCTACCATCAATCCGCCCTTCAGCAACCCCAAGACTCCGCCGAGGAAACGGTCAAATCCACTGAGCCCGGCTTCTTTCATCACCCAGCGAGCGATCCTGGCGGCGATGCCGAACAGAATCAAAATCGCAAAGAAAATGATGAGGAAGCCGAGGATTTCAGCTAGCCACTCATTCTTCAAAAAGGACTCAAACCACTCTGCGAGACTGCGGTACTGCCACGCTGCCACGACATAACCGACGATCAAGCCCGCCATGGTGAGAGCTTCGGAAAAGAAGCCCTGCATGGCGGCTGCGACGACGTTGACGAGTACTAACGCACAGATGATCCAGTCCGCTGGGGTCATAAAGCGTTCCTGCCAGCGCTCCCGCGGGTGGAGTTTCTACCAGAAACCGGGTCACACGTCCATCCCTCACACATCCAGCCTGTGCCCCGTGAGCTGAAAGTAGGCCTCGAGATATTTTTCGCTGGTGCGAAGCGCCACATCCGCAGGAAGAGCGGGCGCGGGCGGTTGCTTGTTCCAGTGAATCTCCTCCAGGTAATCGCGAACGTACTGTTTGTCGTAAGAATCCTGCTGCCGTCCCGGAGCGTACTTGTCGGCGGGCCAGAAGCGGGAGGAATCGGGAGTGAGGACTTCATCGGCGAGCGTAATGCCCTTCGGGGTGCGTCCAAACTCAAACTTGGTGTCGGCGATGATGATGCCGCGGTGCAGGGCGTAGGCGGCAGCCTTCTTGTACACGCGCAGCGTGAGATCGCGCAGATGGCTGGCAGTCTCGACGCCGACGATTTGGCACATTTGATCAAAAGAAATGTTTTCGTCGTGTCCAGTGGTGGCTTTGGTCGACGGAGTGAAGATAGGTTCGGGGAAAGCGTCGGATTCCTTGAGGCCCGCGGGCAGCGTGATGCCCGAGACTTTGCCCGTGGCTTTGTATTCCTTCCAGGCAGAGCCAGAGATGTAGCCGCGCACGACGCACTCGACAGGGAACATTTCGGCGCGCTGCACGAGCATGGAGCGTCCGCGCAACTGGTCGGCGTACTTTGTGACCGCCGCTGGATACTTGTCGACATCGGCGGTCACAAGGTGGTTGGGGACAATGTCAGCGAGGTAATCGAACCAGAACAGGGAAATCTGACTGAGGACGCGTCCCTTATGGGGGATGCCTGTGGCCAGGATGTAATCGAAGGCGGAGATGCGGTCCGTAGCGATGAAAAGGAGCTGTTGATCACCGATGGAGTAGACGTCGCGGACTTTGCCGCTAGCGCGCAGGTGGAGGTCGGGGAAATCAGTTTGTAGGAGGACGGAGTCGAGGAGTTCGGGGCTCATGATGAAATTTTACAGGTAAGGAGCGAGGCGTATTCTAGCTGGTCAGAAAATTTTGTCAACGATTCTGATCACCAGGGGGCGCCCCGTGGGGAAATTGTTGAGGAGAAAAATGTTGACAGGATTGCGGGGGGCCGAGAAGGCTTATTGGGTGCGGGTTCTGGCGCGGCGCATTTGTGGAAAAGCTGAGGATGGAAGTGGATAACGTGGGTGATACAGCAAATCCAGTATGGAGGCACGCATGACTCTTGAAAATTCGCAGATTGCGGAAAGACTCGCAAAGTTGGAGGCTCGATACCGGGTGTTGCGCTGTACTTGTCTGGCCGAGATGATCGTATTCATCGCTATCGCAGGAGGCGTGCTCCTGGGAGGTCGCGTTCATGGCAATGACGCCTCCACTCACACAATCCTTCGCGTACGCGGATTGGTCGTCGAGGATGCGGAAGGGCGGCCACGCATTTTGCTTGGCGCACCGAAGGCAGTAGGCCGGAAACGGCAGGACGAAGGGTCGAATGCCCTCGTGTTCTTGAATGAAGATGGGGCTGATCGGCTGCTCGTGGGAGAAGGAAACGATCCGCAGATTGCTGGCAAGGTGTACTCCAAAGAAAAACGGGCCATGGTCGGGTCAGGCTATGGAATTTCAATCATGGATGGAGTCGGCAACGAGCGCGGAGGATTTGGCTTTACGGCATTTACAGGGGGAGGCGGTCGGGGATCGATTGCGCTCGATCGGCCGATCGGAGATGCCTGGGGTGCGTGGGTCGATGACAAGAATGGCTGGGCAGGAATGACGTTTAACTACCCGATGCCGTTTGCTGAGTATCAGCCGGGTATCGAGATCGGCGTTAGGGGCGAAAGACCGTTCCTGCATTTCAAAGACAAGGAGGACAACGCCCGAGCCGAGATTTCATTGGCGTAAGATGGCACGCCGTCGTTCGACGTCTCCGACTCAAAAGGAAGAGAACTCGGAGAAGTGTTGCAGCCAGTCAAGAAATGAGCTGACCAACGCGGCGCCGCAACCTCGTGCCGCGTCTTTCACTCGCACGCTGCGACTTTGGCGTGGGCTGCTACTGCGCTCCGAAGCGCACGGACACCAGCTTCGAGACACCGGGTTCTTGCATGGTCACGCCATATAGTACAGGTGCGATGCTCATCGTCTTCTTGCTGTGAGTGATGAGTACGAACTGGGTTTGCACGCTCATCTCTTTGACGAGTTCAGTGAAGCGGCCAATGTTTGCTTCGTCAAGCGGGGCGTCAACTTCGTCGAGAATGCAGAACGGGCTGGGGGCATATTGGAAGATCCCGACCAGCAGGGCAAGCGCAGTAAGCGCCTTTTCTCCGCCGGAGAGAAGCAGCACGCTTTGCAGCCGCTTGCCTGGAGGCGATGCCACGACGTCGATGCCGCTCTCGGCGCTGTTCTCTTCGTCGGTCAGCTTCATGAAGGCGTGACCTCCGCCGAAGAGTTTCTTGAATGTGGCCTGGAAGTTCTCGTTGATCTTGGCGAAGGCCTCTTCGAATTTTTGGCGCGAGATTTGATCGATCTCGCGGATGGTGGCCGTCGTGTTCTCGATGGAAGAGATCAGATCCCTGCGCTGGGTTTCGAGGAAGCCATGACGCTCGGCAGTTTCTTTGTATTCCTCGAGGGCCATCATGTTGACCGGGCCCATGGCTTCGAGCTTGGCGCGCATGTCGCGGTAGAGCTGGTCTTCGGCGGCGAGTTCATCGCCGGTGACGATGGGGAGCGTGGTGTCCGCGACTAACACGGCGCGTTCGATGCCGAGTTCATTGAGGCAGGTTTCCGACATGTATTGCGCGTCGGATTGCAGCTTAGCGGCGGCAGCGGAGAGTTCGCCGCGCCGGTCGCGAGCCTGGTCGAGCAAGAGGCGGCTGTTCTTGAGAAGTTCGTCGATTTCGCCGAGGCGGGCGCGAAGTTGTTCGGTCTCGAACTGCAGCAGGCCTTCGCGGGTTTGCGCGGCGTTGCGCTCGGCTTCAAGATCGGTGGCGTGCTGGGCGAGTTGCTCGTTTTCGGATTCGCGCTGCAGCTTTTCGGCGGCTGCGGCTTCGATTTGTGAATTGAGGGCGTGGACACGCTCTCCCATCTCAGAGAAGAGCGATTCAATGCGCTGCAGGACTGCCGCGGCCGAGCGATGGCGCTCTTCTAGCGTGGCTACGCGGGCGGCGTGCTGCGAAGTCGTGTGAGCCGATTCCTCGCGGCGCTGGCGGAGGGCAGTCAGCGATTCCTGGGCGGATGCAATCTGTTGTTCGAGTTGAATGCGCTGTCCTTCCAGAGTCGTGATTTCCGACTGGCGGGCACAGACAATGCTTTCCTGGTCGGCGCGCTCGCCGGCGAGGCGGCGCAGTTCGAGTTGAGAGACTTTGAGGCGTTCGCCGACGCGGGTCATCTCGGCATCGAGTTGCTGCAGCATGTGGCCCGACGTCATGGCCTGATGCTCGGCATCGCGCTTTTCGCCATCGAGGCGTTCGAGCAGGGAAGAGAGATCTTTGATTTCGCGGCCCAAGGTGAGCACACGCATCTCTTCGTCGCGCAGTGCGCGTTCGAGATCTTCCAACTGGCGGAGAACTTCGCGCAGTTCGCGCTTCATGGAGAGCGGGCCTTCAGCGCGCTGTTTGCCTCCGGTTACGGTCACGTTATGGAAGCATTCGCCGGCTTGCGAGAGAAAGAAGGCATCTGGATTTTCGAGCGCGAGGCCACGGGCGATGCCGGCTTCAGGAACGATGTAGCCGTCACGAAGCTTCGGCAGGATCACTTCCAAAGATTTGCCGAAGCCGTTCAGCACGCGAATCGTGTGCTTCAACGGGGTGATCTGAGCGGCGGGCGGAGCGCAGTGCGCAGCTTCGTCGAGAACGAAGGAGAACTTCGCCTGCGCGTCTTCCGGGTGGACGAGGAAGGTGGCGCGGCCATCGACATCCGAACGCAGCATGCGCAGGCCTTCGTCAGCCGCGTCCCAGGATTTCACGACAACGTAGTTCAGTTCGTCACGCAGAAAATCTTCTACGACCCGCTCGTAGCGGGGTTCGACTTCGAGGAAGTCGGCCAGCACGCCAACCGGAGCGAGACCCGACTGCATGACTCCGGATTGGAAGAGACGGCGGACCGATTCGGTGGAGTATCCGTGCTCGGCGATGACGGCTTCGAGAGATCCTTTTTTCCCGAGCGCGGTGGCGTATTCGGCGCGGAGCACGTCCAGGTTCGTCTTGGAGCGCGTTTCTTCCAGCTTCTTGGTTTCAATCAGGCGACGCAGTTGGCTGATTTCTTCAGTGATTCCGGTGGCGCGCTGGGTGACGGTTTCGAATTCGAGGGCGAGTTGCCCGCGCTGTCCGCCGAAGGCTTCGACTTGCGTGTTGGCGTTGGCGATCTCGGTTTCGAGGCGGCGGGCCTCACGGTCGGCTCCGGCGAGACGTTCTTCGGCCTGAGCAAGTTGGTTGCGAAGGCGCGACGCGAACGAAACGGTGTCGAAGATGGCGACGCGGGATTCTTCCTGCTGGCGTTCGATTTCGGCGAGGCTCGCGGCGGCGGAGGCGGCGTCCTGCTGGCACAGGGCAAGATCGCTTTGCGCAGCGGCCAGGTCGGCAGCAGCTGACTCGAGAATCTGGCGGTTTGACTCACGCTCGGCTTCGAGAGCGGTGAGGCGGTGGTGAGCTTGGGCCAGCTCAGCTTCGGCTGACGCGGTTCGTACCAGCAGTTCGGCGCAACGCTCCTCGTTATGGCGGCGGCGGGCGTGGGCGCGATCGATTTCCAGCGCGATCTGGCTGATGCGGTCGCGATTCTCACGCAGTTCGGTATCGATTGCGTAGCCGCGATGGGTGCGCTCGGCGTGCTCGGCTTCGAGTTGCTGCACGGCCTCGGTGCGGTGCTGCATCTCCTCGGCGAGGATGTTGAGCTGGGAGTCGAGTTCGGCGCTTTCCTGCTCGATCGCCGCGAACTTGCTGTCCAGAACGATGCGCAGCTTGGCGCGCATTTCTTCGCGCAGGCGGGCATAGCGCTCGGCCTTCGATGCCTGACGCTTGAGGGAATTCATCTGGCGCGTGACTTCGTCGAAGATGTCGTTCACGCGGGCCAGGTTCAACTTGGCGTCTTCAAGGCGAGCTTCGGCGAGGCGCTTCTTCGTTTTGAATTTCGTGATGCCGGCAGCCTCTTCCAGGATCGCGCGGCGGTCCGTCGGACGGCTGCTCAGGATTTGGCCGATGCGTCCCTGCTCGATTAGAGCGTAGGACTCGGGACCGAGGCCGGTGCCCATGAAGAGTTCCTGAATGTCGCGCAGGCGGCAGAGCTTGCCGTTGAGAAGATACTCGCTGTCGCCGGAGCGGAACAGGCGGCGCGTGACTACGATTTCTCCGTGGTGGAATTGCTGCTGGTTGAACTTGCGGCGGCGAATTTTCAGAACAACGTGTGGTGCCGGAGTTCCTACAGACGCGGCGTTCGCCGGGACTACTACATTGTGAGCCGGGAGCGCGAAGATCGGTTCATCGTCAGGGAAGGCGACCGCGATGGTGTTGATCTTGTTGCGCGGGACCTCGACTTCTTCTGTTTTGCCCGGCTGAGCGTCTTCCACGGCTTGCTCGGTGGCTTGAGCGGCGCGGGCACGGATGGAGGCTTCGTCCCAGTCGTCGGAGATGTTGCACTCTGGAAGTTCGTTCTGAATGTCGACTTCGGTGGGCGCGTTGGCGTCGGGTCCGTTGTAGGCTTCGGGGTCGATGAGGGTCAGCGACACTTCTGCCATGCCGGTGGGCTTGCGGTTGCGAGTGCCGGCGAAGATGACGTCTTCCATGCGAGCACCGCGCAAGGTCTTGGCCGACTGCTCACCGAGCACCCACGAGATGGAATCGGAAATATTCGACTTGCCGCAGCCGTTGGGGCCGATGATGGCCGCCACACCGTCCCCGTGGAACTTGAGTTCCGTACGGTCACAGAATGACTTGAACCCGAGAATCTGAAGCTTCTTCAGTTTGAGCAACGCGAACTCCTTGGGAAAACCAGTTGCCAGTTGTCAGTGGCCATTTGCCAGTTTGACCTCAGCGTATCGGCATGCCGACGGCCTTGGCGCGGGTGTTTACCAAGAGGATTCCTCCCCCTTGGAGTTCGATGCATGCCGGACGATTTCTCGGCGTCATTTTCACCCCCGGCTGGACAGGGGGGCACAAAGTTAAGCTACTGTAACGGTGAAATTGGGGCGGGGTCAAGCAATATAACACTATATATAGTGTGGCCTTACGAGCGACCGCGTTGGGTTGCACAGACATTGCAGCACTCGGGTGGTTCTAGGGCGGAGAGGGAAAGAGAGGTGGGAGAATCGCGAGAGCAAGATAAGGCTAGCGCAGGGAGGGGATGAGTGCAACGGGGATTTTGCACGGGGATTTTGCACAACTACGAACAAACCCGACCAAGTTCCCGTTTACGGATCAACCATTTTCGATTCTCACCGAAGCGATTCTGGATTTCCGCCTTCTAAGTCACTGTCCGGTTTCGGACGCCCAGCGGTACCGGACAATGGGAAGGTTCGGATGCGCTTTCAAGTACAAGAAAAATATATGGATGGTCAGAGCAAAGGACTGGAAATGAAGGTGCTATCGTTTCTCGATTAACGTGCGCAGGGCGCGCTGACATACCGAGTGGGGGAACAAGATGACGGGGCTACGTCAAGACTTTCGCTTTGCCTTCCGAAGCCTGGCGAAGGACCGCCGTTTTTCGCTGCTGGCCATTCTGGCGCTGGCGCTGGGAATCGGCTCGGCGACGGTGATCTTCAGCGCTGTTTACGGCGTCATCCTGAATACCTTTCCATTTCGCGACGCCGACCAGGTGACCAGCTTCGGCATCGCCGACCTGGACAATCCCGGTCAGGGCCGTCGCGAATTTCTGTCGCTCGCAGAATTCTCGGACTACCGCCAGCAGATGCACGCGTTCTCCGACATCAGCGGTGAGTACGGGGGATTCGGCTCAACTCCTTTGATCTATACGGCTGGCGACAGCACTTACCAATTCAGCGCAGATTATATGAGCGCGAATTCTTTCGCATTTTTCGGCGTCACGCCGGTCGCCGGCCGCTTGGCAACGCCGGAGGACACGCAGCCCGGGGCCACTCCGGTATTCATGATGAGCTACCAACTCTGGCGGCAGCAATTCAGCGCCGACCCAAAAATTGTGGGAACCAGTTTCACCCTCAATGGAGTGGCGAGGACGTTGGTTGGCATCATGCCGCCGCGGTTCCGTTGGGGCTGGGCGGAAGTTTGGGTACCGTTTCCGAGCGATCGCGGGCAAATCACTGCGGCCCCTGACTTGGCAAAGCGATACGTCTGGTGCGTGGGACGGCTAAAACCGGGCATCAGCCTCCACGCGGCCGAGGCGGATCTCGACGTTGTGGCGCATCAGGTGGCGAAGATTTACCCCCACGACTATCCGAAACGGTTCACCGTAACGGCGACGCGGCTGACCGACCGAGTTGTCGGTCCATTCGAGTCCGTGATTTATCCCTTGCTCGGCGCGGTGATGTTGCTGTTGCTGATCGCCTGCGCCAACGTGGCGAATCTGCTCCTGGCGCGAGCCACCGTCCGTGAAAGAGAAATTGCAGTGCGTGCCTCGCTGGGGGCCAGCCGCGGACGCCTGGTGCGTCAGTTTCTGGTGGAGAGCCTGGTGCTGGCGTCGGCTGGCAGCATCGCCGGCTGCCTGCTGGCTTATGTGGGCATCAAGGCCATCGTGCCGCTGATCCCCTACAACGTGTTTCCCCAGGAAGCGGTGATCGAGCTGAACTCCAGGGTTCTGCTGTTCTCGTTGGGAATCGCGGTGCTGACGACATTCTTCTGCGGCCTGGCTCCGGCTTACCATTCCATCCGCGGACAGTTGCAGTCGCGGTTGACGGGCAGCGGCAAGGGCGTGACCACTGATTTCCGGCACGGCAAAGGACGCGCGGCGTTGGTGGTGGCCGAAGTTGCGCTCTCAATGATCCTGCTCATCGGAGCCGGCCTGATGATCCGCACCTTCTTCACATTCACCCATGTCGAACTCGGCTTCACTCCCGAACACCTTTTGACGGCCCGCTTGCCGTTGCCGGACTCGTCGCACCGGACGGCCGATCAAAAGAGACTTTTCCGGCAGGTGGTTCTGCAGAGAGTGAGCGCGCTTCCGGGCGTGATCGCGTCGTCCGAAGCGATTGCCACGCCGCCCTACACGGGCGGTGACAGCGAGCTGATCGTGCCCGGTACGACGCACTCCGAAACCTGGAAGGCCGGACTGGACCTCGTCAGCGACGGCTACTTCCGAACCCTAGGATTGCGCTTGTTGCGGGGCCGACTGCTGACCGCCGACGACATTGACGAGGCTCGTCCGGTTGTCGTGGTCAACAGCGCGTTTTCCAAGAAGTTTTTTGCGAACGAAGACCCGGACGGAAGGCAAGTCAAATTCAAAGTTTTCGATCAATTTCCCGATGCGCCCCACGACGCGTATTTTGAAATCGTCGGGGTTGTGAGCAATGCTCGCAACCGCGGCCTGGACAACGAACCCGAACCGGAGGCCTACCTTCCCTCCACAATTACCAGCCAGGGTGATCGCTTTCTTCTGATAATGACGGCGAACAATCCGGAGTCGCTATTGCCCTCCATCCGGCACGAAGTCTGGAAACTGGATCCCACTATCGCACTCGCCGATGTTGGCTCGATCGAAAGCATTCTCGAAAGGGATGTCTACGCTGTCCCTCAGGTTGAATTGGCGACACTGGCTACGTTTGCGGGCATCGGATTATTGCTGGTGGTGATCGGTGTGTTCAGCGTGATGGCTTACACGGTATCGCTGCAAGTCCACGACTTCGGTGTGCGCATGGCGCTCGGCGCGCAGCGAGGCGACGTGCTGGCCCTGGTATTGCGCAAGGGATTGGCATTGATCGCTGGAGGAATTGCCGTTGGCCTCGCGGTCAGCCTTGGCCTCATCCACTATCTTTCCCACTTGGTCTGGGGCATCTCCAAAGCTGATCCATGGACATTTGGGGCGGTGGCGGCCTCCGTCCTCACCGTCGGAGTGGGTGCTTGCCTGATACCAGCGCGGCGCGCGGCGAACGTCGATCCTATGGTAGCGCTGAGATATGAGTGAGGGACCGTTCAGGAAAAATGGCAGTCCTCTAATGCTGTGGGGACTAATTAGGTAGGCGGACGACGGAAAGGTCTGCGCGTTCCCCAACTATTCTCGGTGTGAATTGCAGTCGCTCTCGCTTTGCTCGGCTAGACCCTTCGACCTCGCTCATGCCAGACTCCCGAATGCGCCAGTCCCTATAACTCGCGTTTCATACCACCAGGCCCATGCGGAGCAGGCTGCCTTTAGCTTGGCTGTCTGCCAGGGCGGTTTGGTGCCGCATGAGTCCAGGCCCGGGAAGGTCGGGAGTTCCCTTGGCATCGAAGGTGACTCCGAGCCTCGGCAAGGTTTTGGTGAACTCGGGACTGACAGCCTTCTGATTCTTGACCTCATCGATGACCGCGCTTTTCTCGGAAGCCGAATTTGGGCTTGGGGGGAGACAGAAGCCAGCGCGACAGGTTGGGATAGAGGAAGTCAAAGCAGGCGCGGTGGTGCTCGTTGATGAAGTACTCGGGATAGCGGACGTAATCCGTCATGTGTTCATTGATGTCCCGTTTGCCAAAACCCATCCGATGAGGGCTGCTTGAATCCGCTTTGCTTGATTTTGGCGAACTGCTTGTAGTTCGAAAGAATGTAGGAATATTTTTCGAGGTGATCCTGCACGGAAAATATATGCATCGGCCGTTCACACGGTGTGCCAAAGAACGTGAGAAATTGCACCGCCAATGACCAGCCAATATGGGAGATCTCTAGAGCTTTCGGATCGTTGTTCTGAGGTGAACTGGAGTGCTTGCCGGGAAAGGGCAGGAACATCACGTTCGAACTGAGATCGGCGATGTGCACGCGCGCCAGATCCTGGGGTTTGAAGGTATTTCGATTCTCGCCGGTGGAGATGATGCCGAGGTAGTTTTTCACGTTGGGAGGGATCAGGCGGCGACCTTCGGCATTGGGACCTATCCCCGCGTCGGCGCCAGCGACAGGGTCAATGGCAAAGATGTTGACTTTGATCTGGCGAAACAGGCCCTCGGTGGTCGATGGATCGTAGAGCAATTTTGCGATGACTAGAGCCGTCACGGCTCCGCGGCTCCATCCGATCATGTTGACGGTGTCGGGCAGAGTGCCCAGGTTCGCGATGGCGACGATGGCATGCCGGGCGTTGCCTTCCACGCCAAATCCTGTAGCCGATGCCACGGTCGCCGTTTTGGTGACCGGTCCGCCGCCTTGCTCGAGCGGAGTCTTGCCCTTGGGAGCCTTGTTCTTGTCCGCCCAATTGAACGTGCCGGCCATCGGATTTGTTTTTCCCTTGGGTGTTCCTCCTACGCCATCGAGAATCAGGTAGTTTCCGGTACTCTTCGCCGGAGGCGCCTCGTCCCAGGAACGCGACAATTTCTTTGTCGGGCTTGTCGCGGTGTCCTCCGGTGCCGTGGCCATAGATGGTGAAGACGGACAAGTGGTGCCTCCCCTGATGTGGTCTTGCCGTCGAGGATGTTACCAAATGCGGAGAGCGAGTCGCCTGAATTTCTCAACGCAATAGTGCGCGGGCGGCGCGGGACGGAGTTGAGAACAAAGAAAAGCGCGGGCAGGAGTGCCCGCGCAGGTGGAAAAGCTCAAGTCCCGGGCGCCCGATCGAGCAGTTTGTTGCAAAACAGCCTACCAATTTCTCTTAAGGCTTTTCACAAAGGTCTGGAAGTCGCTGCCATGAACCTGTACATCAATGTTGATACCTTCCACGAATATCGTGACGAGCTCACGCTCTGCCAGGCAAAGATAACCGAAAAACATGAGACCAAGACCTTTGTCCCCACCGAAGAAACACATGCCGAACGCGCCCCCGTCCTGGAAGGGCGGATCTGGATCGACGAAACCGTTGGGCACAGTTTTCTGCGCCGCTCTTGTGTGGATATCGCAGAGGGTCTTGAAAGTGTCAAATGTCGGATCTGTATCAAAGCGCAGAGGCTGATAGTGGCACGCTGCTGACGGTTCGAGCTGAGGATGATCTTGTCATCCGTCTGGCTGACCAGCGTCCATCCTTCGGGCGGAGTAATTCGCTTGTTCCCGATCGTGAAATCCGATCGTGGCATGGAAGGCTCCTGAATGGAGCCGGCCTCTAAATCGCTCCTCGCTTTGCTCGGCGGGACGGGCGAATGCGCCCGTCCCCACACAAGCAATTTCTCCCACAAGCGATTCATTATCCGCCTAGCTTCTCGAAGAAGCGGCAGATGGTCTCGATCCCGCGGTAGAAGTTCGGGATGTGGAACTTCTCGTTGGGAGCGTGCAGGTTGTCGTCGGGGAGACCGAAGCCCATCATCACACTGGGAATCTTCAGTACGTCCTGGAAGTCAGTGACGATTGGGATCGAGCCTCCGCTGCGAATGAATACGGTGTCTTTCTTGAATGTGTCGTGCAGCGCTTGCGTGGCAGCCTCGATGTATTTGTTGTCGGTGCTGACGACGCAGGCTGGACCCTTGCTCCAGACTTTTACTTTCGTTTCAATTCCCTTGGGCGTGTGCTTCTTGATGAAGGCAAGGTATTTCTTGAGGATGTCGTCGGGATCCTGATTAGGCACCATTCGCATCGAGACCTTGGCTTTTGCCTTCGCGGGGATGACGGTCTTCGCGCCGTCGGCGATGAAGCCTCCGGGCATGCCGTGAACTTCCAGCGTGGGGCGCGCCCAGGTGCGATAGAGAACCGAATAGCCCGGTTCACCGGTCAATACCTTCGATTTGACTTCGGTTTTCCGATAGTGCTCTTCGTTGAAGGGGAGGCGCTTCCAGGCTTTGAGTTCGGCCGCGGTTGGGGCTTTCACGCCTTTGTAAAAGCCGGGAATGAGGACTTTGCCTCTCGAGTCCTTCATTTTGGAGATGAGTTCAATTAATCCGAAGAACGCATTGGGCGCTGCGCCCCCGTACATTCCAGAATGCAGGTCTGTTTGTGAACTGACGGCTTCGATCTCGGTGTAGACCAGTCCGCGCAGGCCGACGCAGAGCGTGGGAAGATCGGGTGCGAAAAGTTCGGTGTCGCAGACCAGAGCGAAGTCGGCTTTCAGCTTGGCTTTCTGCTTACGGATGTATTCGGCGATCGATTCTCCGCCAACTTCTTCTTCGCCTTCGAAAATGATCTTCACGTTGAGGGGCAGCTTGCCGCCTCCGGTCTGCATTAGAGCCTCGAGGGCTTTTACTTCCATCCAGAGCTGGCCTTTGTCGTCGACGGCGCCGCGGGCGTAGATGTTGTTGTTGCGCTCGGTGGGCTCGAACGGCGGAGTGTGCCATTCGTCGAGCGGTTCGGCGGGCTGCACGTCATAGTGCGCGTAGCAAAGCACGGTGGGCTTGTCCGAGGCGTGGAGCCAGTCGGCGTAGATGAGGGGATGTCCCTTGGTGGGGATGACTTCGACATTTTCCATCCCGATGCGGCGCAGTTCGTTAGCCACGAAGTCGGCAGCTTTCTCAATGTCTGGCTTGTGTTCATCGAGGGTGCTGACGCTGGGGATGCGGAGGAGATCTTTGAGTTCGTTCAGGAAACGCTGCTGATTACTGCGGGCAAAATCGACTGCGGAGGAGGCCATAGATGGATCCTTTCTTTCGATCGACGCTTTGCATCTCGGGGGACTGCACAAGAGAGCGGAGTCGCGGTACCGCGGAAACGAATCAGTATAGCGCGAAGGCGATGGGCTGTGGCGGGTTAGGAACAGTCAACGCCAAAAACCCATCAACCACAAAGGACACTAAGGTTCACGAAGGAAAACATGTCAGGCATAGCCAAGGCGGGTGCGGCGTCCCCAGTACGAGATTGCCAACAGGAACGCCGCTGCCATCTCGTAAGTGGCGGGGCTGCTTGATGACGGCGTCGTGCCCATGAAGTCGAGACCGGGCATTTGATGTCCGGGGCCGAGGTACCACCACGCCACGTAAATAGCTTCGAAAGCTTTGCTGCTGCCGCTCCAAATGCCGAGGGCCAGGGCGAAGCTGGGGATGAAGGCGGCGTCGGCGAGCCATGCGGCAAGACTGTGCCAATCGGCACTCAAAGCAAGACGAATTCCGATTCCAGCGCCGGTGAGCAGGGCGACGAGTACGCCAGCAGTCCAGAGAGCCGGGAAACTGGCGGGAGAGACTTCGCTCGCAAGAAAAGAGAATCGGCCCGGTGCCGTTGCGAGCTTCGCGGCAGCCCATCTGCGACCAGAGGAGGATCGGCCAAATCCAGGCAGCGAGCAGGAAGCCGCCGCGTACGCTCGGCTCGGGGGACACGACTTCGCCGACCAGTATTCCCACGGCGGCGGCGTACCGCCACCAGCGCTGGCCTTTGAGCATGAGGCGAAGCTCGGAGATGACCAATTGCGGGAAGGGGGGTTTTCCGGTGGCGCGACCCTGCGACGCGCGGACCAAAGGCGTGAGGTGAGCGGCGGTGATCTGGATGGTCGTGGGAGTGGATGTCGAGCGTTCGTCGGAGGTTGAATAGTCGAGAGTGCTGGCGGCGGGTTGAACTCGGTGCTTTCGCCAAGAGCGCGCGGGATCGAAGCGATGGAAGAAAAGCGAAGCGAGCAGGGCAAGAGCGGCGGCGATGCCGATCCACAGCAAGCGCATCAGGAGTACGTTGACGGTCCAGTCGAGACCATTCCAAGGAAAGGTTCGGACGGCGTGCTCGCCGCCAATGGTGAGGCTGAAGTGAAAATTCTCTGGGCTGCTGGGATCGATCGCCTGCAGAGCGCTGCGCGAACTGCGATAGAGAAGCTGTAGGCCACTGGGGTCGTCGAGTCCAGTGGCGCCGAGGCCGAGAAACGCGGTCCACAGGAAGAAATAGACGACGTTGCCCACGCCTCCGCGCAGAACGGGGAGAGTCTCGAACAGTACCGCCAGACTGGCCGTCAGGAGCATCGTGGGCAGCGCCAGAAAAATAAACGGTGCCCAGAGCTTCCAGACGGAGAGAGTGTGGGCTTCCGAACGGAGAAGTTGCATGACGACCGCGGCCAGCATGAGGACGGCGACCATGCACACGAGGACCGCGAAAATTGCTGAGCGTTTTGGCGATCGTGTAGAAATCCTTGCGCATGGGAGTAGCCGCGAGGATCTGACCGACGCGCGTGTCGGTGTCGCGCTGGACGGAATTCTTCACAATGTAGAAGCCGGCAAGCGACAGGAACGTGGAGCAGCAGATGGTCATGAGCATGCCGATCCATGCGGAGTTGTAGACGCCGCGGTAGCCGTTTCCGACGACAGTCCAGACCTTTTCGGCCGCGACGCCGTAAGCGAGATGTAGAGACGCAGCCAGCGTGACGAGGAAACTGTAGCGGCGAACGCGTTCCAGAAAATCGGCGCGGACCATCTGGTAGAGCGCGCGTGCAGAGTGCGTGCTGCCGTTCGTCATTTCGCCGCTCCGGAGCGGTACCGCGACAGACAGTAGAGGTAGGCGTCCTCAAGGTTGGGCGTGACGGGCTGAGCACGGTTGGGCGGAGCGTCGCAGAGTACGCGGGCGTGAACTCCGTCGCTGCGGCGAGCGGTGTTGCTGATGGCATCCCTGGCGAGCGGTGTTCAGGTCGGCGCTGGGAAGAATCCATTCCCACACTCTGCCTTCCACCCTGTGCAGCACTTCTGGCGACGCGTGGGCTACGAGTGCGTCTTGCGAGATCAGGGCGATATCGGTCGCGGTGGCCTCGACGTCGGAAACGATGTGGGTGGAGAGAATCACGATGCGTTCGCCGGAGAGCTCCGAGAGCAGGTTGCGGAAACGCACGCGTTCTTCGGGGTCGAGTCCCGCCGTTGGCTCGTCGACGATGAGCAACTGAGGATCGTTCAACAGTGCCTGCGCGATACCGACGCGTTGCTTCATCCCCCCGGAATAGCTGCCCAGCGGGCGCTTGCGGACGCCCGTCAGGTTTACGAGGTTCAGAAGTTCGTCGATCCGCTTCTTGGCCAACGCAGTGTCGAGGCCTTTAACGGCGGCGAGATATTCGAGAAACTCAACAGCGTTCAGGTTGGGATATACGCCGAAGTCGTGCGGAAGATATCCGAGTGTGGAGCGCAGATCGTCGGGGTTGGCTGCGAGGTCGGCACCATTCCAAACGACGCGGCCTTCTGTAGCGCGGGTTATGGTGGCGAGGATGCTCATGAGCGTCGTCTTACCGGCGCCGTTGGGCCCGAGCAGTCCCAGTGCGCCGGGACCGAGTTGCAGGGTGAAATTGCGCAAGGCCCAGTTTCCGGCGCGGTAGCGCTAGCCGACGTTTTCGATCGAGAGTTGCAAGAGGCCTCCGAGCGTAGCTTGTAGCTGTTGGCTTCTAGCCCTTAGCGCAACAGATGCTTGAACACAACCGCGAGCCAAGTGCAGAAACGTATAACACTTCACAGAAGTTCCCGGCCTAGCCCCGAGTTTTTGTGTTTTGCTCAGGACGTGACATCGCAAGCGCGCTACTTAGGGTGGGGCTCAGGATGGTCGATCACCCAGGGGCTGTGAATTGGCTCGTATACCTCGTCGCATATGGAAGCGTTGTAGAACGCCGTGTGATCGTTGCGAGTTGTGCCGTAGCCACTGTGAATGTGGCCAAAGACGTGAATTCGCGGCTTGGCGCGCTGAACGGTAGCAAGCAAATCCGCACAGCCGATGTGGTCCGATCCCTCGAAGGGTTCCTCCTCTTCCCAGGGAGCAATCCTTCGCATGGCGGGCGGAGTGCTCTGGTCCAAAATTCCGTAAGGAGGGCCGTGTGTAATTAGGACGTCGAGACCGGACGGGATCTGGTCCCAATATTTAGCAAGCCTGCCACGAGGAACGTTGAAAGCCCAATGCATAAACTCAGGCTGCCACGGGCTGCCATAGATTGACAGGCCCTCGATGTTGATGCCGGTGTCTTGCAGGTAAGTGACGCCTGCGTTCCGCGAGAGTGTGACGGCGTGTTCTGGAGAATTTTCAAACAAGCGATCGTGATTGCCAGCGATGGCAATCTTGTGCCGATGTGGAAGCGAGCCAAGCCACTTTGCGGCCGCGGCGA
>DASRRV010000280.1:0-1605 GCA_035695545.1 Candidatus Sulfotelmatobacter sp.
TTGAATGATCAACTAAATGCCATGAAGATTCTGATCACCTGCAGCTTAACCGCTGCCATCGCACTTATTCCGGTTCGTTTTGCGGTGGCGCAAACCGACTCTCCGGCCGCAGTCCCCAAGTCACAACAACAGGTCCCACAAGAACTGGTGATCGAAGTGGAAGTGCCGGCTCCGGTTGGCGAGGTCTGGCGCGCATTTTCTACCAGCGAGGGTCTCAGCACCTGGCTGACTCCCAATGCGGTGGTGGACCTGCGGCCGGGCGGGGAATGGACGGCGCATTTTCCGGGGGGAAGCACCGGGGGCGGAACGATCGTAAGCTTTGTTCCCGAAAAAGAGATGGTGATTGCGGCCCTGGCTCCCGATCAGTTTCCGCACGTACGTGCCGAGCGCACCCGGGCAACGTTCCAGTTCCAGAGCCGAGGAGCCTCGACCGTCGTCCGCCTGACCCAGACGGGATGGAAGAGCGGTCCGGAGTGGACGCGCGCCTACGAGTACCTGGTGGCGGGCAACGCGGAGCTGATGGCCACGCTGCACAAGCGCTTCGTGGACGGCCCCATTGACTGGAAGAAGGTGTTTGGCGATCCCGCGGGCAAGGGAAAGTAAGGAGACGGAATCCATGAACGTGCACACGTTGAACATCTGGGCTATCGTGGCCGCTACCATCTCTGCGTTCGTCATCGGCGGATTGTGGTATTCGCCGATTCTGCTGGTCTCCGCATGGAAGCGGGCCAATGGGTTTACGGCCGATCCCCCTGCCGCGGGGCCCAAGGGATTTATCATCGCTTTTCTACTGAGCCTCGTGATGGCAGTCAACCTGGCCATGTTCCTCAACGCGCCCACCACCACTCTCGCCTTCGGGGCGACAGCAGGATTTCTGGCCGGTGCCGGGTGGGTGGCCACCGGAATCGGGATTGTCGCGGTCTTCGAGCACCGGTCGGTGAAATACGTTCTCATCAACGGCGGCTATCTCACCGTGGCCCTGACTGTGATGGGTGCAATTCTGGGCGGATGGCGATAAGTCGAAGCTAAGTCAAAGGAGCCGGCGGCTCTCGGCCTGTCAGTAAGTCAGGCGGGAGCGGCGGCGCGTTCCCACGCAAGCAAACTTATTCGTCGACGCACCATCGAAGCCAACCGTATGGCACATTCAGCGAAGAAGTGGGTAAGGACGGTAAAGACAGATTCGACTCATCCGCTCGAGGGACTGTTTAAGAAGGATCCCGAAACCATCGCAAAACAGCTGGCGTCGAAGCGGGTTTCGCCGAAGGGGCCGGGGTCCGGAATGCGGATGTTGACCTTTTACATCAACCGTGCGGGCAAGGAATTGAGCGCAACGCGACGAAGAAGTCTCGAGAAAGCCAAGGATTTGCTGTCGGAGAAAGTCAGGAAGGAACGCGAGAAGACGCGAAAGAACAAGGACAAAGCCTAGGGAGATGGGCCATGCCAGACGAAGCAACAACGAAAAAAGCGAATGAGGATTTGCGCGAAGGAAAGTCGCCGACAACGGCGGCGGGCGAATTTGTTCACGAAGAGATTGAACATGTGCGCGAGGGGAAGCATGGCGCGCGCTCTCCTCAGCAGGCCATCGCGATTGGGCTCAGTAAGGCG
>DASRRV010000281.1:0-8220 GCA_035695545.1 Candidatus Sulfotelmatobacter sp.
CCAATCATCTTCGGAGCTTCGGAGTCGTTGTCGGCTTTTCGCTAGCACGATCAAAGTCAATGGGAACTCGTCGTCCGGGGCCAACCGTTTTGGTGAGGCAGTGACTGTGATTGCTGCCGTCTTCCTCCAGATGGCCCCGTCATGGATTGTGAAAGAAGCGAACAAGCGGCTAGCGCGGCCACCGAACAGACTGTAAATTCGGAATCCCCCATGTTGCATGAGCCACGCGAATTTCGAGTAGCTAGTGTCCGTCAGAGTAATTTCATACCTGCATTCGGCCGCAGTGCAGGTCCCGTCATAGTGTCTCCATGCTCCCCACCGAGTTATGAGCCTCTGGGCATCGGTCCATGTGCTGCGGTAGAGGTGAATCTGGTGCATGTCGGCCATCAACTGTTCAGCGCGATGACGAAGCAGTCGCTGCTGAACCTGGACCGTCGCAAGTGTCAGCAGAATGAGAGCCAGAACGGCCAAACCCGCAAATCGGAGAATGCGAAGAAACCACCTTGCAGGAGGCACCATTTAATTAGACCCCGAGTGTGCTGAAATTGCTCCAGCCTCCTGACTTGGCCGTCATTTCAGCCCCCAGCCGCACTATGGTCTGGTTTTTGCCGAGCCTCGGTTGGCAAAAATCCCCTACACGCTTTGGCCGAGCTCTTGTCTGTAGTCACCCGCCGGAATCATCGGCTCGCGGTAAACTGGTTTCCGCCCGGGCCAGCCCAACTTTCAAACTGCTATCTTAGAGTGTCCGCTTCGCCACCGGATGAACCGCGCCGGATCAGGGCCAGAATATTATTTCTCCCTTCCGGTCTTGTCTTGAATCTTGAGATCTTCGAGGAACTCATGGCTGCACTGATCGACGCCATCAACATAAAGCGCAAGATGTTCTTTGAGTTCGAAAATACTCCGTTCCACTGCCTGGAAGCGGAGGTATCCACCCCCACTGCACGGGGCGCCCAGACTCTGGTCCGCCTGAAGATGCGGAATCTTCTCACCCGTGCCGTCTTTGATAAGACTTTCAAGGCCAGCGATAAATTTAAGGAGCCGGATCTTGAAATGGTCCCGGCCTCCTTCTTATACAGCGACGCAGATGGTTTCTACTTCATGGATCAGGAAAGCTTCGAGACTCTCACCCTCTCCGAGGAGATGATCGGAGACGCGCGGGACTTCCTGGCGGAAGGACTTATCATCCAGCTCCACAAGTACAACGGGAACCCCATCGGCTTGCAGATGCCAACGCACGTGGAACTGGTTGTCACTCAGACAGAGCCAGGTGCCCGTGGCGACTCGCAAGGTGGCAGCGTGACCAAGCCGGCCCAGCTGGAGACTGGCATTGAAATTCGCGTTCCCCTCTTCATCAAAGAGGGTGAAAGAGTCAAAGTGTCCACCGAAACGCGCGAATTCGCGGGTCGCGCCTGAATCTCTTCCCGCCAGACCTCAGCACAAGCAGACCGTCCCGCGCTCAGGGCTGCGGACTTCGGTCCTTTTAAGGATTGCCTTGGGTTCCACCTCGCCATAGGATTGTGGCCACAGCTATACTTGGAAACCACCCATAGGTGAACTTAATGAGCTACAGCAAGTCGGTTAGGGCACATCGGTTCCACTTGGCAGCATCCATCGCCTTGCTTGTTCTTTTCGTGGCGATCACGGGCTGCAGCAAAGAAAGACCTTCGGCTGAGACTGTAACGCCCCCGGCGGCGCCGTCCGCAGTGCCGCCGGCCGCCCCTTCCTCAGCACCTTCTGGTGTGTTCGTGCACAAGGACAGAGCAACGTCCGGTGGCGGCAACGACGTCGAGTTCTATTCGATCTTGCGTTTCGGAAAGGATGGGCAGGTCTGCAGCGTGAATGTTTCCACTGAACTGGATGATCAGGCCCTCTCACGATACAGCAAGTCCTGCGATGCGCACGAGAAAGGCCGCGAATACGGAAAGTACACGTTTGTAAACGGCACGATCACATTCAGCCTCGGAGAAACCGACTATTCTGGAACGTTTGACAAAGACAGGCTGATCTTGAACGTCGTCTATCGGCCCACTCAGAAGACCAGCACAGACGAATACCGGCACCATGACGTGGCCTACGATAATCAGTAACGGCAAAGCATTCCGTCGGGACCGAAGTAATCGTTAACGCTTCTCTGCCTCCACTCCAAACTCCAGAGTCGCCACCCGCCTTTCGTTTGATGACCTTTCCTCCCAGCGTGTAGACTGTAGATCTTGGGTACGCGCCCGTAGCTCAGCTGGATAGAGCGGTTGCCTCCGGAGCAACAGGTCGGGAGTTCGAATCTCTCCGGGCGCACCATCCTCAACTTCCTCACCCACGAGTTCTCCTCTGCAATGCATCGAGCAAGTTCCCGGGGATAGATTCACGACATAAACTCAAGACCTAACTCAAGACCTAAATTCAAGAGATATTCACTTGACCCTCTCGCCAACCTGAAATAGCATCGCTGCCGCATTCGTCTGTTCCGCGAGTAACGCAAGCCTCAACTTCGACTTCACGCAGCCCCACTATGGGGGCCGAGGAAGATTCGCCATGAAACCCACGCTTAAGTCCTTGCTGCTACTGCTGGCTTCCGGAACGGCATTTGCCCAATTTCCGCCGCAACTCAAGAACATCGTCGTCATCGTTCAGGAAAATCGCACGCCTGACAATCTGTTCCATTTCCTAACGCCAGCCTGCCCTATTCCAACAGGAGCGTCCGGCCTCAGGGCGTGCACGCCTACTCCAGTCACGAACGGTTGCTACGAAATCTCGCCCTGCGGACTGTCCAACCAGGGCGGCACGGTTCACGCAGTCCCGCTGACGGCAGTACCGCTCTCGGGCAGTTACGACCCCAGCCACAGTCATTCTGCTTTCGAGAACATGTGCGACCCCAATTCAAATTTTCTTTGCCGAAACGATGGCGCATGGAAGATCGTTACCAGCCCGGCCAACGGTTCGTATGGATACGTTGACAACCCGGCGGTCGTGAATTACGACGGATCAAACGGGCACCTGCTCGATCCTTACCTCACGTTCGCCAGGCAATACGGCTGGGCCAACTTCATGTTCCAGACCAACCAGGGACCGAGCTACCCGGCTCACCAGTTCTTGTTCAGCGGCACCGCTGCGCTCACCAACGACGATGACCTGAACTCAATCTTCGTGTCCGAGAATTTTCAGGGGACGGCCGGCGCCGGCTGCCTGGCAACACCGTCCACGCCGTCCAACCCTGTCTCCAACGCCTTGCTCCAACCCAACAACGGAGCGGTGGGATGCACTCTGTTCGACGCTAAATCCGTACAGGAGTGCAGACTCTTCAACACCGCAGCGGTTTACCCGAATCAGCCCGTCGGAACTTTCTGCGTATCCCACAAAGATATGGGAACGACGGTTCTGGATCCGAACGCCATCTCCTGGAAGTACTACGCCCCCGCAGCGGGTTCGATCTGGACGGCGCCCAACGCCATTCAGCAGATTTGCCAACCTAAGTTCGTGAACGCAACTACCTTGGAATGCTCGGGCGCGGAATGGCAAGCCAAAGTCGACATCAAGAATCACGGAACCGACATTTTGCGCGATATCACGAACTGCACTCTTCCGAACGTGAGTTGGGTCATCCCCAACGGAGCCTGGTCCGACCATGCCGGGCCAAACGATCAGTACGGTCCATCCTGGGTTACCGCAATCATCAATGCGATTGGCAACAATCCAACCTGTGCATCAGGCACGCCTGATGCGGGTCAGAACTTCTGGCACAATACAGCGATCATAGTCACGTGGGACGACTGGGGAGGTTGGTCCGACAACCAACCTGCGAAGATCCTCAGCGGCTTGCCTTGTGTAATCACGACGCCGCCCACACCTTGTCCCGGTGACGATCAGTACGGGTTCCGCGTGCCGCTGTTGGTCGTCTCTGCCTACACGCCCCGAGGCTTCATTCATAACGCTCCGCACGACTTCGGCAGCATCTTGCGGATGATCGAGGGGATTTATGGTCTGCAACAGGGACAACTGGGCTACGCTGATGCGCGAGCCACAAGCAATCTCCACGATTTTTTTACCCTGACTCATCCGCGCCGGTACCAGACGGTCCCGGCCGTAAAGAACGCAAACTTTTTTCTGACCTACACTGGACCGCTCGTTCCTCCGGACAACGACTGAGGGATCGATTGCGCAACAGGTGTGTTCGCCACGCGCGGACGCGCCAATTTCTGGGGGAAGTTCTGCCTTTGCCCGCTTCCGGGGGTCTTCCCGCAGCCTGTTAAACTTGTGAGATGGAGACGATGACCAACCCTTTGCGGCAATTCAAACCATTTGTATGGACGCTACTTGCGTTCGGACTGAGTTTATGTCCGCCGCCTTGCCTCGCCGCCAGCGACGCTCCCACAGCAAAGGCTCCCACAACGAATGCGTCGGCCTCCCCCGATTCCGATCTTTACCTCAAGGTGCAACTCGTCACTCCGGTAAAGATGACGAAGCTGAAGCCCGGCGACGTAATCGAGGGCAGTCTGCACCGTGATGTTTACTCTGCGGATCACAAAGCGTTCACCGCCGGAAGCCACGTCCGGCTTACGGTGGATCGTCTGGAAAAAAGACGGCGCGCCCGCAACGATCACTGGCCGTGGGTAGTAAATGTGTTCACCCCGCGCCACGAGAACTTCCCCATCTTTAAGACCGCCAGTGTTGCGCTACCTGAGGGAGAGAAGTCGCTGCAGGTTTCGATGATTTCCGCCAGCCGCCTTCGCGAGGTTCATGCCCAGGCCAAGAAAGACAAATCAAAACCGCAGGCTGCCGGTGATCACTCGAATGATCAGGCGTCCGGCGAACATGGTGCCGTTGAAGTCAGCAAATCGAACGCGAAGAAAATGGCCACGCCCATCATGGTGCTCGAGGCTTCCGGCCTCGACGATTCCGCTGGCGCAACTAAGAAGAATGATGGCTCGTCCGAATACTCTCCGGCCGCACCTGAGGCGCTTCCCGCGGGTACGCGCTGCAATATTCTTCTCCTGGGCGATGTGAGCGCCTCAAAGAGCAAGCCGGGAGACGTGGTGCGAGCCCGTTTGCTTGAACCCGTGCTAGTAAATTCAAAGTTGGCGTTGCCTGCGGGCAGCCTCTTTGAAGGGAGAGTATTGAAGAAGACGCCTCCGCGCTGGTTGAGCCGTGCCGGATCTCTATACCTCACGTTCACAGAACTGACTCTGCCGGACGGAAATCGAGTCCCCATCACCGCCTCGCTCGCCGGAGCCCAACTCGACGCTAGATCGCACACCAGAATGGACGCCGAGGGCCAGTTGCGCGGAGAGCGCCCGGGCAAAGCGTGGATGGCCATCAATCTTGGCGTAAGCGCCGGCATCGCAAAAGAAGTGGACGACGGCCTTCAACTCATTCTGGAAGCCATCGTCTCCACCGCTACCGACGCTTCCACTGCCGGCACTTCGCGGATCGTCGCCAGCTGCATCTCCGGCCTGTACATGGTCACGCGCCACGGCCGCGACGTAGTTCTTCCCCGCTTCACCGAGATGAATATTTCGCTGGACCGGCCCGTGTCCATAACCCCGGCCCCGCAGCCGGAACCCTCGACAGTTGCGGCAGGCGGAAAATAAACCTCAAGCCTAATTTCTAGGCCACTTCCGAGGCACTGGGCGATGCCGAGGCCGCTGCCGCTTTGCGCATGCGAATTTCGGCGCCGTTGCGTTCGAACGAGACTTCGTCCATCAGTTGATTGATAAGGTAAATTCCGCGGCCATGAGTGGACTCGAGATTTTCGGCGGCCACCGGATTGGGCACGGCGCTGGAAACGAATCCCTCCCCCGGATCGCGCACCACGATCACTACGTCCGAAGATTCAGTGCAGGCCACGCAGCATTCCACCTTCTTGCTGGGGTCGTTATTGCACCCGTGGACGATGGCATTGGCGAGCGCCTCGCGCAGGGCCAACTCAACCTGAAATTCATGGCCTACGGCGCATCTCATCTGGCGCGCAATCTGCATGACTCCGTCCACGACTCCAGAAATTGCGTTGGGGTTCGCGGGGATGGTTACGTCCAACTTGCAGACTGAGCACGCGGGCAGCAGTCCGCTCAGCCGCTGCACATGCTGCAGTGCATTTTGCAGTTCGACCATATTGCGGTCGCGCTCTGCCTCGGCCCGGTCGCGCTCTGCGAGGGCGGCGCGCAATTCCATCAAATTTTTTCTGAGCTCAAACTGCGCCTGAACCTGCCGGCTTAGTGCGAGCAACGCCGATTCCTGACTTGGAGTCAGCTGGCGCGGGACCAAATCGACCACGCACAAAGTGCCCAGCGGATGACCGTCAGCACTGGTGAAGGGCGCGCCCGCGTAAAACCGAATTTTCGGATCGGATACAACAAAAGGATTCGAACTGAACCTGGGATCCTTGCTGGCATCCGGCACGATGAAAAGATCCGACTGCTGGATTGCCCTGGCGCAAAACGAAATCTCGCGCGGCGTTTCGCTCACGCTTACACCGACTTTCGATTTGAACCATTGCCGCTCGGAGTCAATCAGCGTGATCAGCGCGACCGGGGTTTCGCAAATGTGCGACGCCAGAATCGTGAGATCGTCGAAGGCCTTTTCCGGATCAGTGTCGAGAATCTGGTACCGGCGCAACGCCTGCAGACGCGCTTTCTCGTTGCATTCCATGACAGCCTCCGCGATCCAGCTCCGAACGACGCTAAGTTTAACGCTTTTGCCCAGAGAACATAGATTAAGAGGACTAGGGGTTCGCCTTGGACGCGTGGCGCAATGCCCCAAATTCCTGCCAATGCCTGATGCAGGCAAACCACAAAGCATCCACTCCCGTAGTCTGGGGACGCCATTCATGTTGATTTGTGAGATTGCCCAGCGATTGCATCACTGCAAACTGAACATCTCGGTCCGGGTCGTCCAGCGCCGATAAAAGGGCGTCTAGTGCGCCGTCAGAATTCGTATATTCCAGAAACCGGGCTGCCCCGACTCTTGCTTGAGGCTCCGGCAACGTAAGAGCTCGGGCGAGCAGAGGTACGGAAACCTGTGCGTTGAGGCTGGATATAGCCAGCCAGAGATTCGATTTCAGGTACGCATCCACGTGTTCGGAAGATTGAAATAGGTCATTCTCCGCAGAAGGTAGGACACTCAAGTCATGCCACTTCAAGAGGTCACTCAGGATTGCCGTTCGCAGTACGGGATCGGAGGCGACGTCCGGCAGATTCAGAGCAGCCTTCAGGAACGGAGCCGCAGATGAGTCTTCGTCCCAATTCAGGATATCGATCGCGAGTTGTTTTTTCTCGGGAGAAGAACGCAGACACAGCACATCCAGCACTCTGTGCAGCACCTTGGTGTAGGACTCCTCCGCCAAGCTCAATTGCCAGTCTGGCCCGCAATGCTTGGAACTAGCCGGAAGGGAGGGATAGTAGGGGCTGGCGAACGCATAGCCCGAAGGCGTCTTCTTCAGGAATACCACTCGGTAGGCGTTGGCAGGCAGGCCACCTTCCGCACATTCCCAACGCTGTCCATGGCCGGGGTGGAATAGTTGAGAATCAACCGCGATGGGGACGGTCCTCCTTTAATCGTCTCATCAACGCTTATCGTGGCTTGAAAGTCTCGCCGCCTGTAGGTGGATGATTGGAGCGTTATCGATCCTTCCGCAATTTGTTCCACCCGCTCGACTTTTCCCGCAACTATCAGGTCGGCTTGGCTGACAAGACTCTTGGTGGATAGTGTGGGGACTGGGTACGCCCACGCAATTCCGAGTCCGAGAATGAAAGTTGCGAGGTAGAGCTTGAATCGACTCACAGCTTGATAAATTAGAGCACAGCTTTACTCTTCGCACCCGCAAATTCTTTCGCGCGCGCCCTCATGGCCAACTTTCTCTACGGCGTGACAGCTCACGACGCGCTGACGCTGGTCCTGGTCTCGTCGCTCCTTTTGGCCGTCACATTTTTTCGCCAGCTATATTCCCTCCCGTTACGCAACCAGGCTTGATCCCATCCAGACTCTCAGACACGAATAGTCTTGGCCGTAATGCCTCCCCAAGGGACTGGTTCCTGACTTTTCCACACACTCCTTGTGACCTCTGCCCTTGTCATCCACAGACAAGTGCTGCCACCGGTTTGCACCGGATTGAATAATCTGTGACTTTCGGCAAATTCAACGGTATCGTTTGAGCGAGCGCGACCGCAGCTAAAACCCTCTTTTCATTCGTGCCTATGCCGCAAAGACAAGCATGGTTCCAGGAAGGCG
>DASRRV010000282.1:0-4455 GCA_035695545.1 Candidatus Sulfotelmatobacter sp.
GCCTCCCGCGCCACGTCTTCCGCTTTACGTCCCGCTTCTAGTTGCTTCGACACCCCGATGATCTGCGCCTCTGTGTGCCTGCTCCTCGACATACCCGCTTCCCCTTTCCTTCGCTGAAATCATACTCAGCTTTGTTCGGAAAGCGGGGAGCAGGTCAACAGCCTCACCAGAGCGACGGCGACGTTGAATGATCTTAGCAAAGTGCTTTCTGCGGCTCGGAAACCGCAGCAAACAAGAAAGCGGGTAAGAACTCAGCTCCCGCGCCGATTGCCGTCCAAAATACTTCAGCGCCTCGGGACGTTACCGAATATGTCCCCGACATGGCTGGAAGCGGACAGTTGAATATGCTGACCCAGGCTCTGGATGACGCGGGAAGCGGAGGCGTATTTTCGTAACAACATCTAAACTCTCCTTTTCATCGTGAAGCGAATGGACTACACCTGTGTTGAACCGACAGTTGCGTCCTTTTACTCCAGCTTGGCGAACCCCATCAAACGAGACTCGACTCAAGACAGAAGAGCTACAGCGTTTCGACCCCGGCCCCTGGACCTTTAGTTGAGATTCGTTTTTTTGCCATGTTCATGATCGAATCCCGAGTATCGGCGCCGCTCGATGGCGCAAGCAACATTCCCGCACCGACCCCCAGTCCAACTCCTACAGCGAAGCTGAGCACATTGCGGAGGGTATGGTCGTCCTTCGCGTGAATTGCGCTCTTGGCCTGATCGGCGATCTGAGAAGCGCGGCCCGATACTTGTTCAATATGACCGGTTGCCTGATCCATTATGTAAACGCCGGTTTTCAGGAGCGACTTGAGAAGTCTTTTCAGTTTCATGTAATCCTTCCGTCAAAGCTTAAAGGGCGCATATCCGCTATCCGCGCAGCAACTCGGTCGGCGATGCGCTAGAGTTCTCGCTCATTGTCGAGGAGTGATCTATGCTGCTCGCTTGCCCCTCACAAAATGCAAGACCAATGAGATCACTGCGAATACAAGCAGTAGATGGATAAGGCCACCCGCTACGTGGAATACCATGAAACCGCCAAGCCATGCGATTAACAGAACTACGAATAGAACTGTCCAGACACTCATTATTGGCCTCCCTTTGATCCTGAAGTGGTGGTTCAGATCGTGCCAGCGGAGCCCGACGAACCGTTTGTCTGTCGGGAATCCGCGGGCAGCAATGCTCAGCGCTAGGCAATACGGCGATCAGCTACAGCCGTCTTGTCCCCACTGGCTTCGCCGGTCGAAGCAATATCCTGCGCATCCGTGGCTTCAAGAATTTGCTTGGCTCGCTTGGTCTCGTCAGAGCTACTCGAGTGAACGGAGAGCAGGATGCCCCCATCCTTGACGCGGCCTTCATAGCGTTTCGCTTCGTATTCCGGCATGCCCATCCCAACTAGGGCTCCGGTCAGACCGCCTACCGCTCCACCCACTCCCGCGCCGGCAAGAGCAGCCATGATTGGCCCGGCTGCGATAAATGGTCCAAGGCCAGGTATCGCCAGGGCACCGATGCCAGCCAACCAGCCCAAACCTCCGCCGAGCAATGCTCCAGTCCCAGCACCGGTTGTGGCGCCCTCGGGTGCCTTCGTGTGCTTTTCTGTCGCGAAATCCTTGGTACCCTCACCCTGCGGAAAAAGAGCAGAAATATCTGCATTGGAAAACCCAGCCGCTTTCAAACCATCGACGCCGCGTTCTACGCTAGCTCGATCCTTATAAATCCCGAACACTGCTGTGTTTTTGCCTGCCATGTGAATCTCCTTTTTGAATTCGTCTTTCAATTCGTCGTTGGTTACTGCTTGGGTTTAACAGCAAGTTCGCTGGTTACTTTGTCTTTACCAACGACGTCGGCAGCCTTCTGTTCAATCGCCTGCTTTTCTTCATCAGACCGCACAGGTCCCTTTAGCGTGACCATCCCACTCTGCGAGATCACCTTCACGTTGTGGCCGTATGTGGACAAGGACTTATCCGCCGTAATGGACTTGCGTATTTGCTGGGTAATGTCGCGATCGGAACGATTGTCTTTCTGTTGATCAGCCGTAGGCCGGGAGGGGTTGTTGTTGTCACCTTTATTCATTTTGGTATTGTCGGGAGCGGGTTGCTGCGCCGAGGAATCCTGGACCTGAGCTACTGCCATAAATCCCATCAGTACGCATCCGATCCCGAACAACCGAATCGTTGATTTCATTTCGAATTTCATTTGTCTTTATTCCTCTCCAAGAGTTGTCCCAGAACTCAAAATGGGAAATCTCCGAGAACCCCGTTCTCTTCATTGCGCCACAAGTTTGCGGGATACCCAGCCCATGATGAAAGTGTGAAAATACGGTGACCGGTACGGTTGGGGCGCGAAGACGAAAGGCCGGTCTTATCTCGACTTGCTGAGCATAGTGGCTGTGGTTGTTGCTGTATCTACCGGGAAGATAGTACGGGAGAGGAAATGTTGCGGTACCTCGTTCGCCGGATGAAATTCAAAGGCGAGCGGGGATTGTAGCGCGGCGCTATCCAAACCTCTCTGGTGTAAATGGCCGAGAAAATTCGAACAGTGATTGTTCAGCACCTGGGCTGACCGAATCCATCCTGTCTTAGATGCTGCGGTCTGAGGTGTACGCCGTATTGATCGGGCGTGGCGCTCTCCCTAGAGTCAGTGCGCAAACAATGAGAACGTTTAGTCTCCGGTCGCCTGGTGAGGAAGGAGAAGTTCATGTTGATACTGATTATCGTTCTGATTTTGGTGTTAGGTGGCGGCGGCGGATACTACGGTCATAGCCGTTGGGGTTACGGCGGCGGCGCAGGTATAGGGTTGGGCACCATTCTGTTGATCCTGCTTATCGCCTATATGCTCGGAGGTTTCCGCTGAGGACAAGCACCGGCCTGCCGTTCACATCAAATTCAACGTAATAGAACTCGACTAACGCGAAGATCGAAGGGATTAAGTCATGGATGACAAGAAAAAAGATCGATGTGCCCACACTGGCTGCGACTGTGTGGTGGGAAATGACAGCAAGTATTGCAGTCCCCACTGCGAGACGGTAAAGACAGGGTCTGAGATTGCCTGTGAATGCGGACACCCGCACTGCTCTGGAAAAATTGATTGAACGGTGCGCGCCAGGCGAAAGCCAACAAACGGGAGAAAAGCTGTTCCAGAACGCACCGATTCCCGACGAGGAGGCTCATGTTAATTAATCGACTGCACCGTTGGACGGTTGCGATAGGCTTGCTTCCGCTCGTTACCGCAGGCTGTAACAATGGCGGGAACACCGATCTAAACTACAAGACCGCAATCAACGATCATTTCAAAGCATTTCCGACATGCCTTTGGTCTCAGCCGAAGAAGTTCCCCGTCCAGGCTGCCACCTCGGACGACGCGAAGACAGAAGGCTACGACGCGCTCACACAGGAAGGTCTGCTGACACGCACCACGGCGGAAAAGAAGGTTCTGATCGTTGCGTCAAAGCAGGTTAACAATTACGACCTTTCCGATAAGGGCCGCACCTCGTGGACCCCTAATTCCTCACAGCCGGGATATGGGAACTTCTGCTACGGAAACCGTGAGGTCACCTCGATCGACAATTCGACGCTTGGCACAAACGGCAGCGGGGCGAAGACGGTCGCCATAACTTATCACTATCAGATTGCGAACGTCGCCGGATGGGCAAACTCGCAGGAAATGAAGACTGCTTATCCAAATCTTGCGGCAGCGCTGAGCTCGAACGCGTCTGACAATGCAACACTCATGATGACCGGCGATCATTGGGAGTTTGTGAAGTAGCTGGCAAATCAGCCACCGATGCAGCCGGCATTTTCAGGACACGGCGTCCCAAGTGGGAATCAAGACCGCCATCGAGCCAAAGAAAACATAGTAACTGCCCTCCTTTACGATGATTGACAGTGCATAGGCGTAGGAAACCCATCGTCGAGTGCATCGACCATCCGGAAAAAGGACGGCGGTTGACCCCGCGTAGCGGATCGTGATTGTCCGCAGGAAGCCAACCCAATCGGTAGTGGAAAGGCAACTAGACCCAATCCCACTCTCGACATTGTCTTCTCCCTCATGTAGCCAGCCTTAGCCATCGTGCCTGCCTGCTTGACGAGTTATTGCACTATCACGGTCAGGATGGTCGAGTGATTCGTGGATCCCGACGTTCCCATCACGGTAATGGTGTAGCTGCCCGATGGTGTTCCTGGGGTACGGTGCTGCCGGCTGCTACCACCGCAGGAAGGCAAAAAGGACAGTACTGCCATAAACGTCGCGAACGACAAAGTCTTCAGCACCCTGCTTCTCTCCTGTCGCCGGCCGAGAACAATCCCGAAAATTACCAAGGCGGAGAGAGGTATTGACAGCGCTGTGCCCAGGCCAGAATCAGACGTCGCGGCCAGACCAGCCTGCGGGCCCGCGGTCGTCACAGTCAGCGTTGCCGGAGTTCCTGGAATTGCCGAGTTCGGATTGATGGAACATTGAG
>DASRRV010000283.1:0-135804 GCA_035695545.1 Candidatus Sulfotelmatobacter sp.
TCGCCCACGCCAGCTCGTCCGGCCTTACACCAGACCGCTTCCGGCCGCCGGATCCGTTGCTCGCTTTCTTGGAAAGCCTGTGATTATGCCGCCCAAACGAGCCCCGAAAATCAGAGAACCTTCGCAAACAGTATGATCTCATCACCGCCGCGCGGCATAATCCGGGAGTCGGCATTACCTCGTCACTGCCGCGCGCGGCAGTGACGATGTTGTTGTCCAGCGGCACCGCGCCGTCGCTACAAAAGACGTTCAGTTCAGCCCATTGATTCACGGTGTAGTTGATCGCTTCCGCCATGGGATGCTTGGGCAATAGCTGCTCTTTCCACCCTAGAAGCTTCTCCCGCAGCTTGGCTAATACCGGGGCGGATTTTTCTCGCCGCCAGGCGAGGCGCTGCTCTACAGAAAAATCCTTGGCCTGGCTCTCTACCCGAAATAAGGCCCCGATCAACTCCACTGCCTCGTGTGCAATCTCGGGTGCCACCTTCTCCGCGTCAATGATCTTCCTGCGTGCATGGGCCCAACAGCCTGCGCGCGTGATCTGATTGCCGGCCACCACCCCGTCATATCCGCCATAGCCATCGGCCAACAAAACATGTGGGTAACCTTGCAAGAAATATTTCGGCCCGTCGCGTCCACGGTTCAAGGTGAAATCGAAAACGTTATAGGGATGGGCCGCGTCTCCGACATACACCCACATGCGCGTCGACTTGGCCTTGCCCACACTCTGCATTGGCATGATGGTGTCATCGGTGGCCATCACATGCGATTGCCGGACCCGCTCGCCCATCAACTCATACAAGGGCTCCACCAGGTCGGCTACATCCCCACACCAGATCGACTGCGTCGCCCGCGAAATCTCAAATCCCTGGCGTTCGAAAATGTCTTCCAGCCGATACAGCGGCAGGTAATCGGAAAACTTGCTGGTCACGATGTAGGCCAACAGGCCCGGCCCCGCCATCCCTTTTGCAATCGCCGCCTCGGGTTTCGCGGCTACTTCCATCTGCGGGTTCTCGCCTACCCTCTCACATCCCAGGCAGGCGTACTTTTTGCGTATATGGTGAAGACGCTCAAAGCCGCCGGGAATGTATTCGATCTGCCAGCTCTCGTCCGCGCCAATTTCTTTGCGCTCCGTGCCGCAGCAGGGACAGCTGCGTTCCTGGGCACTGAGTTCGTAGACCTGGGTGGTGACCGGAAGATTTTCGAAGTTGGCCAGGTGCCGACGTCCCGGGCGTCGCTTCACCCGCCTCAGCTCATACTCGGGTTCCCCTTTCCCAGGGACATCTTCGGGGTGGATCGGCTTGCTCTGCAGCTGTTCGCCGAACTCCAGCAGGGCCTGCGCCAGCTCTTCATGGGTCAGCCGATCCGCTCGCGGCCCGTAACGCCATTTCTTGTATCGTTGTAGTTCCAGTTGCAGCCGTAGGTTTTCCAGGTGGAGTTCGTCGGCGCGTTTCCTCTGGCGCAGACTTTCCGTTTGCAGATCCTGGGCCCGCTTACTTTCTTGCTCCGCCCGCTGCCTCTGTTGGTCCCGTTCCAGAATCAGCGAACGCAGAATCGTCGTCAACGATTCGTGATCTCGAGGAAGGTTTTTTAGGTCTGCGTCCACAGGGTGTGCTTACTATAGAGGCAATCGCTGTGAGTTTCTCAGACCAATATTTTTTCTTTATTTTGCTCGCTGATTCTTGTATAGCGCGGTACCCGTTTTAACTTCGAAACATCAATACCGTCCAACACCATAGCTAATTCACTGGCTCGCAACTCCAGCGAGCGCGCGCCCTCTTGTACCCGCGGCAGCTTGAACACCCCCGATTCCAAACGTTTATACCAAAGTAGAAACCCGTCGCGGTCCCACAACAAAATTTTCAGTCGGTCGCCGCGTCGCGAGCGGAAAACAAAGTAATGGCCACTCAGAGGATCCTGTCCGATCACGCCACCTACTCGCTCCGCGAGGCGGTCGAATCCGCAGCGCATGTCCGTGGCTTCGGTCGCTAACCAAATGCGCGCCGCCTGGGCTCGGTCCAGCGTGTGCAAACTGGGAAGGCAGATCATGACTCGGACTCCAGTACCGCCAACAACGCCCGCAAGTGCCCCGCCTTGAACTCTGGCGCGACCATCAGACTGCGGCCGTTGCCCAGCCGCACCTCAATCGTCGTTCCCAGCGCTGCCCCAGAATGTCTCTGTCTCAACTCTGGCTTCGCAACTTGCACTTCCACGAACTGCGATCTCGCCACTTCTTGCAACTGTTTTTTCCAGTAGTAAAAAAGTGCTTCCCGCACACCCCGCGCACGGCAAAACGCGGCCGCACTCTGCCCGCTCTCTTTTTGCTCTGCAATCAGCCTGCGCCACTTCACTTGCTTTTCAGGTTGCCTCATGCCTGAAGCTTGCCGCTTCCGACGCAAGGAGGCAAGATGGGGTTCAGATATCGCTCACGTCATTTTGGTTTGAGAGCCAAGCGGGGCTTCCGCCACAAGATCAGCAGATCGTCCCAATTTCTCCATATATTTTTATGCCGTCTTCTTTTCCGTGCGGCAGAACTCGATCAGCTTCCCCCGTTGTTGTGGGGGAATCCACCGCGTGCACCTTCGAAAAGTACTCGGTACGTAATACTCAATTACCTTTGCCACAGTTGCTCCCGTTCACTTTTCTGCCATTCGTTACACGCCCGGCGTTCTCTGTTTAGACTGTGTGTGACCCTGCCACTCCCATCCGCATTGACAACGGACCGAATCACACAACCGCAGCTTTCTTAGAAGCGCCTTGCATACAGCACATGACCTCATCCACATCGTTTTTCTCCACCGCGAAGCCTACAGGGAGTTGGACTGGCTGATCGCATCAGGGGATGCAACAGAGTTGTCATTTGAATGTCAAAGAATTGCCTGCAAATCCGCGTACAGGAGAGGCGGTAACACAGTGTCTCCCTGGCCTGCGCGATCGACTTGCTCATCGGACCATTCGCGAATTGAATGTGGACGCGTTGGTGGAGGGCACAGTACTCCATTCGCGCGACAGGGTCAGAATCACCGCACACCTCATTCAGGTTTCGCCCGACCACCACCTCTGGCGCAGTTCTGTCCGCTCCGACCCGCGGTTCCAAGCGATTCTGCGCGGAACCGGTTATTCAGAATAAGTAAGAAGCCAATCTGCTCGAACTACATCCGGAGTTATCCCCACCCTCCGCGCTGAGGCAGCTTCGGGTGGGACCTGGCGAACTGTTGTTAGAACGGCCGATAGATTACGCTTGCAGTTTTGTGTCCGCCGTTGGGAACGGCGAGAACATAGAGGAGCTCCTCAGCACCGTCACTTGTGAAGAGGGGAGCTTTGCCGTTGGCGGTTGGGTTGCACCGATCCGCAGCGTCCGGCTTAGTCAGCCCGATGGGCGTATTGGGGGCCTTGCCGGCATCTCGGAGCTGGATGGCCGGTGATCCACCAGTGGTGGAGCTCGCGACGATCGAGGACGAAGTCACCGCGAAGAGATTGCGCGCACTGCTATTGACGTTCACGTTCGCGAATTGCACCAGGTTTGCCTTTCTGCTCGTTCCCTGCAGGTTGTGATTAGCGAGTTCCATCTTGATCTTGATCGAGCCGTCGGGGCTGGTCGTGAAGGTCTGAGTCAGCTTCCACAGCCCGTCCGAAGTGGTGCGCTCGATCACCAAGGGATACGACCTCCCGACGTTTGGCGGAAGCCAATTGGAGGTCGCCCCGCCGTTCCCATAATCGTAGTACGCGGTGTTGTTCCCGACGTCGCAGAGGCCGTAGCCTTCACTAAGCTGTCCGGGTACAAGGTGATTGAATCCGAGAGGCGTCTCCAAATGGACAATGTTGCCGTTGTTCGATCGTCGGTGTAGGCGATCAGTTTGAGACACGATGGCATTTTCTTGGCTTGTACGTTTTCGGGATGCCCGTCTTTCATTGTGGGCTAGCAGCGATTCAGCACAACTGTTGTTAAAAGGCCATCTCAAAACCCCCGCCGGGGGAGGATTTCGAGTGAAATGGGTTATTACGTCAATCGACCGACCATGGCGGCGAAGGCGCTTACCGAGCGTAGAATCTAGGCGGCCTCGCGATCCCGAGGCATTGAATCAGAGGGGTGCCTCAGACGTTCCTGGGAAATGTGCACAGGACATCTAGACTGCAGTGGCTGGGTCTACGCCCACGCGAATCGGGAATTTGGGTAGGGTGGAGCACGGCTGGTGTAGCATGCTTCCGAGATTTCGGCGGTCAGATCGGACAGGATAAGGTATGCAAAAGGACGTTCTCTTAGAAATTCTAAAGCAAAACCAATTTACCAGCTATGTGTCCTTGGAAAAAGTTACTGAAGAAAATGCGAATTTAAGGCTGAACGATGAAACCGCATCCATCGGATTCATTTATCGCCACATTGGTGAGACGATCAATCTATTCGGTCAATTTTTCGGCATCCCAACGGATGTAAAAAATACGACGATTGGTCAAAGCGATACCGGCGAGCATTATGACGTCATTGATAGCAGGGAGTTGATTGAGCGAGGATACCAAATGCTTCGAGACCTCGTGGAAACCAGCACTGACGAGGATTGGCTGAAACCAATTGACACTCCTTTCTTTGGCACTGTTTCCAGAGTAAGGTTGTTCGCCCATGTACTTTTTCACAACTCACATCATGCGGGACAAATATCAATGACGTTATCGAAAGGCGGTAGATAAATTAACGTTATGAAAGCCGCGTCCCTTCTACGTCTTGCATGAAACTACAACCAGAAATCTCTTGAGGATCGAGCGGCGAACAAAGAGAGCCATATTCTCACCCTCCCCAGAACTGCGCAGATCGGGCAATCTGTTCGGACAAGTTTGATCTCTTGACGTCCCAGTTTTCTGCGCTGGGCAGACCGCGCGGAGAGTTGGACACTTGCCGTCCGCGAAACGAAATGCTCGGGTCAACTGGGTGCGATCAGATTTGAAATACTCCGAATACTGCCGCAGCCAATGACATGAGTACGGACGCCGCCAGCAAATAGGGAATTGAAAATTTCTGGTGATCTCCGAGTTCTATTCCGGAGAGTCCCACGATCACGAATGTTGCTGGAGTCAGCGGACTTACGGGGAAGCCAGTGGTCATTTGACCTAGCACTGCGGCCTGGGCGAGTTGCCGGGGCGCAATGCCCAAGATTTTGCCGGCTTCCGCCAAAACTGGCAGCACGCCAAAATAGAAGGAATCTGGGTCGAACACCAGGCTGAGCGGCATGGATGTCAGTCCCAGGACGAACGGCATGTGGGGGGCGACTCGCGCTGGCACGTGAGCTACAACCGCCTTTGCCATGGCTGCGAGCATGCCGGAGTCTTGCATGATTCCTGTGAATGCTCCAGCCGCCAAGAGAATGGCGGTCATGGTGACGGCGGCCTTGGCGTGCGCATCGATGCGTTCGCCTTGCATTCTCAGATTCGGATAGTTGATGGTGAGGGCCAAGACGGAACCGCACATGACGACCGCCGCAGGCTGCAGCGGAAGCCGATCATTGCGGCGATCAAGGCAAGCGTCGGTAAGAGGTTGATCCAGAACCGGCGTGGACGGCGCAAAACCTTTTCCTCTTCGCTCAAGTGGCGGACCAAGCGTTCACCCTGCGGACTTTCGTTGTGCAGGGAAAGACGTTTGGCTTCTCGTTTTCCCATCCACCATGCGACTGAGAAAACAAACAGGAGGCCGACGATTTGCACTGGCGCCAGAGGGTAGAAGATTGTGGCGACCGGAATGTGCAACGCAGCCGAGGCGCGAATCATGGGACCGGTCCAGGGAAGGAAATTGGTTCCGCGGCCAGCGAGGCTGCACAAGCCAGAACTCTCCGGTCCATTCCCAGGCGATCGTACAAGGGCAACATCACGGGAATCGTGACCAGAAACGTGACCACGCCCGAGCCGTCCAAGTGGACTAAAAGCGCCAGGAGCGCGGTTCCTACGACGATGCGCGGCGGCGAAAGACCGACGACTCGCAGAATGCAATCGATGATCGGATCGAGCATGCCGGCGTCGGTCATGACTCCGAAATAGAGGATGGCGAAAACAAACATGGCCGCAACCGGCGCGACTCGCGGTATACCGTGCGCCATGAAAACCGCGGTGCCAACTCCGAAACCACCCGCTAATGATGCGACGACAGGGATCGAGATCAGCGCTACGAGGGGAGATGATCGCCGGCTAAGGATCGCCGCCAGCAGAAGCGCAATGCTAAGCGAGCCGAGGAGAGCAAGCATTGGTTGCTATTCTGAAATCGCTTCGCTAGTGGCGTTCGTCAGAGATTTCTGTGCATTCTGATATTTGTTGTGCGGGGCAGTCACGATCACGTCGGCCGTAGTCAGTCGAGCGATGGCTTCAGCATCCAGACCAAGAAGCTCGACGAGCGTGGCACAGGTGTGTTGACCCAGAGAAGGAGCTGCGCTTGAGGGCCTGCCAGGAGTCTCGGACATTTTGATTGGCGATCCGGTGACTCGGTGAGAGCCCGCGGTGGAATGCTCAACGTGCGGAAACATTTGACGGACCGCCGCCTGGGGATGCTCCGCGACTTCAGCAAACGTCCGCACCAGCGAGCAAGGAATGCCAACCGAACCGAGCGTTTCGATCCATTCATCGGCAGTGCGCTTGCGGAAAATTCGATCTAGCGTCTGTTCCAAGGCATGGCGGTTCTGGATTCGCAATGCATTCGTGGCGTAGTCGGGATGAGAAATAAATTCGGGATGACCAATGGCGTGGCAGAAAGTGCTCCACAACTTTTCGCTGCCCACCGCAATGGAGAAAACCCGGTCACTGGCGTGGAAGACTCGATACGGCACCACCGTAGGGAAGCTGGTTCCCAAAGGTTGCGGAACTCGACCAGAGCCGAGGTACGTCATGTAGTTGGAACTCATGGCGGAAATCATGCCGTCGAACATGGAGACGTCGACGAATTGGCCAACTCCAGTTCGAGTTCGGTGTTGAATCGCCATCAGGATGCCGATGACCGCGAACAGACCAGCGTTGATGTCGGCGACAGCATAACCGCTGCGAACCTGTTCGCCGTCTTCGGTGCCGGTGATGCTCATAAAACCGCTGGAGCATTCGACGACGAGGTCCATGGCGGCTTCGTCGCGGGCGGGACCATTCTGCCCGTACCCTGAAATCGAACAGTAAACGAGCTTTGGATTGCGGGCGTGAACGGCTTCGTAGCCGAGGCCCAACCGATCCATTGTTCCGGGCCTGAAGTTCTCAACCAGAATGTCCATGCGGTCGAGAAGGCGCAAACAAAGATCAATCCCTTCCGGCTGTTTCAGGTCAATCGAGATTCCGCGCTTGCCGCGGTTCAGACCGAGGAAGAACGCAGCTTCACCGCCCAAGAATGGCGGGCCCCAACCGCGGCTGAGTTCGCCGCCCTGGGGCGCCTCCAGTTTGTAGATGTCCGCTCCATAGTCCGCGAGCAGCAAGGTGCAATAGGGTCCAGCCAGTGCGTGGGAAAAATCGAGAACACTCAGCCCTTCGAGAGCCTTCTTCGGCTGAGAAGAGACGCTATCGATTGATGGTTGGACGGCCATGGGGTTCCCTCATTATGCCAGAGCGGCCGGACGTGGCCTGCGGCCTAGAATGGACATCTTTTGCTTCTTTTGCACTGAATGGCAAAAAGCTTGAACCGCAGAGGTCGCGGAGAAAGATCGCGGAGGACGCGAAGAAATCTCTTGAATGTTTACAACTCTTTTCGCAGCAGCAGTCCTTCGCCGAAGCGAGTTGCGGTGGTTCCGAACTGTTTGAAGCCGCACGCGATGTAAAAATCCTCGGCATGGGGATTCCCGGTTACATGGAGCGTCGTTGAGCCTTGCTTCCGTGCGACGTCGGCGCAATGTTCGACCAGCAAGCGTCCAACGCCATGGCGGCGAATGTGTGGCTCGACGAAGAGGGCGTCCAACTCGGTTTCTCCGTCCGCTCGGGGCTCGATCGCTGAAAAACCTACCGTTGCACCCTCTAACTCCGAAACGAATACCCGCCCGGCGGCGATCTGCTCGAGCGGGAGATCGATCGCATCTGGATGGGCGAGTAGGGCTTCGCGATCGCCATCATTGGTGAGCGATGCTCGCAGTTGCAATGCCTCGAGTGCCTTTTTTTCGCTCGTGATCGCGGTGCGGATGATTATGTTGCTTTTCATGGATAGCAAAAGCGTACGAGGGCACGCTCGCTCGGGTTGTCAACAGGAAGTAATCAATTTGGAGCATACCGGTTGCCCCCAACGGGGGCTTCTGCGAACCCTTCAGAGGTGCAGATCGGCGGGAATTGCGTGTTTTGAGATATGCGGAGAGTTGAAAACCCTTTGTAATCAGCGGACAAGGCCGCCAAGGCGTTACTTAGGACACTAGCCTTTTTCGCCCAATCCAGTAAGATTTTTGAGGCCCCCCGCGCAGCGGGGTGTGCGCGATAAATCCCCCTTCACCCGGAAAATTGGCCTGCGGTTACGAGGTCCGGCAAGTCCTCGGCCAATATTGACCTTCGAGGCAGAGCGCTTGGAGAAAAGACGCGACCAGCAAGCCCGCATTGAATCCAAAACGCGGGCCGTTGTGCGGATCAACCTCTGTCTGACTTCGGGCGAGTATGCTCGCGCCCTGGATTTGTTGCGAGCCACGGCCGCCGAATTCCCCAACGATACGGAGCTGGCTGAGCTGGAGAAGGTCGCCCAGGACGGCTTCAAGCGCAAAACCGAAGCCGACCGCTTGATCACCGAAAGCCAGGAACTGTTCGCGCAGCAGAAGTCGGGCAAAGCGATTCAGGTGCTGCGCGAGGCCTACGGTCTGGATAAAAAGAATTCTCTTGCCCGCGCGATTCTGGCCAATGCGCTGGTTGAGCACGCGCACTCCATTGTAGAAACCGATTGGTGGGAAGCCGAGACGCTGGCCAACGAGGCGCTCGGATTGAACCCTGTGCATCCCACGGCCAAGACTATCTCCGGCCTTATTCTGAAACAGAAAGAAGCAAGCTCGGTCGAGGAGTGGGTCTCGCAAACGGACAAGCTGGTGTCCTCGGGCAATCTATCGGCAGCCTTGTCTCAGATCGCGGAGGGGTTCGCGATTTATCCTCACGAACCCAGGTTGCTTCAGATTCAGGATGCAATCCAGCGCGACCACAGCGTTCGGCGCCGCCACGCCCGGCGCCGCGACCTAGAAGACCTGCGCCGCATGAAAAGTGAAATCGACGGGGTCGCGGACGCGGATTCAAAAAAAGCATTAGCCGAGCGCATACAGGCGGTGACCTCCAAACACTCGACGGATGGCGAAATCTTATCCGTCGGCAATGGTCTTCTGCAGCGCCTGGGATTGCTCCAAGTCCCTCAGAAGAGTTCAGCCGCATTGAAGGTTGGCGAACGCGCAGCCCGGGGCGATCCCGCGACGCTGCTGAGCACTTGGGGGAACTCACTCGTGGCTGCAGGCCAAGTTCTAGCAAGGCCGGGGTTGCCGAGCCAGACTTTGCCGAACCAGACCTTGCCGAACCAGATTTTGCCGAAGGTTGCTCCCCCGAGCGCGGTTCCGGCAAGCAAGGTGGCACCCAGCCCGATTGCGGGCAAAAACGTTGCGACCGGCATCGTTCCGACGAGGATTGTGCCGCCCAAGATTGTTCCGGCGAGCACGGCTCAGACGAGCAAAGTTGCACCCAGCGTCGCGCCGTCCAACGTTGTGCCGAACGTCATTGTGCCGGCTGTCAAGGTGCTGACCACGCCTGCGGAGCAGAGGGTATCAATACCACAAACCGTTGCGGTTCCCGCCGCGGAGCCTTCGGCACCGGCGGCGAAAGTCACATCTCGATCATCATCATCCGAGCCAGAACAGCCCGCGAGGTCGAAGTCGACGACGCTGATCGTCGCCTCTGCGGCCGCGGTAATCCTGGTCGCAGCGATCTTCTTGTTCGCGCGAAAACATGCCGCTCCGCCGGTAGCGAAGACCGCGGCCGCCGCTCCCGCCACCTCTGCGCCCACCGTGTCTTCGGAGGCCGTGTCTGCCCCGGCTGTCTCCGCGTCCGTACAAACAAATTCTGAGCCAACTCAGCCTGCTTTGCGGCCTTCTTCCGACAGCACTGCTGGAAAAGTCACGGTCGATGATCAGCCGCGCGCCGAGGTTCAAGGTGGGGAGTCTAACGAGATACCGAAGCCCGGCCACGACATATCCGACCACAGTCTGGGGACGCTCCTTGTGGTTGCGGGTCAAGACAACGCTCGAGTTTTTCTCGACGGAAAACTGCAACGGCAACTCACCCACGGCGGCCAGTTGCGCCTGCCGAATCTTGAACTCAAGGACTACGTTGTACAAGTTTCGAAAAACGGCTTTCAGGACCCTCCACCGCAAAAGATTCGAATTCATGGTGGCGACCAGGCCACGCTTGTCTTTAGCCTTCAACCCAAGAACCTGCAACCCAATCCCCAGCCTCGCCTGGCTTCGCTGACGATCCAGGGCGGCGCTCCGGGAACGACGGTTCTGGTCGATCAAACTCTCATCGGCACCGTTCAGCCCGATGGCGCGCTCTCCGTCTCAACTGTCAGTCCCGGGGACCATACCGTCGAACTGCGCAAAGAGCGATTCAAGCCCCGGCAGTTCAAGAAACACTTCGTTGCGGGCGGAGCGATATCTCTGGTCGCAGCGGACGCCGCGCTGGAAGCGGCTTCCAGCGAATTGAAAATTACCTTCACGCCGGCTGACGCCAACGTTGCCATCGCGAAAACAGGGGGACTTCCGACCATCGTAAGCAGTGGCGTGCCGCTCAATGTTTCGCCCGGAACCTACACTCTTACCGCGCGAACCGCCGAGAGATTCACGCGCTCGTCCACGCTCGAGGTCGTGGCCGGTCAATCCAAGACTGTGGATTTGTCTCTCGCCCCAAACGGTATGTCGAAGTGGGAGGACCCCGGCGCCTGGAAGCGTGAAGGAGATGCTTTCATTCGCAAGGGTGGGGACTTCGTACTATACGGAGTGGTTCCAGCCTCGGGCAGCTACGCTTTTTCCGTGATGCCCATCAAGGGTCGCCTCGTGCAATGGGTTTTCAACTACGCCGACGCCAAGAACTACGTCCTCTTCCAAATGGACGACAACAACTTCTACCGCACGGTCGTTCGCAACGGGCAAAAGACGAACGAGATCATAGTTCCCGACAAGGGCGACAAGAAAAGTTTTCGCACGCTCCACATCCGCGTGAGCCCCACCGAGATCGTCCACCAGATCGGGCACGGAGACAGTTGGACGGTACTGGATCGCTGGACGCAGCCCGGCGCGAATCTCAGCCTGGGCAAGTTTGGCTTCTACATACCCGGCAGCGACCAGGTAGCGCTCTCCGGCTTCTCGCACTATGCGGACCTGAACATCCGGTAACAGGCCAGGGCCCGGGTCTTCTTCGCCACTCTTATGTTTGCGACAAACCGCCATGCAGTAGTTGATCGGCTGCGCCCCGTTACCCCGTTCGGGGCGTACAGGATTCGCCGTATTTCAAGCGCAAAAGCCTTCCTGCTTTAATTCCCGCAGTACACAACGATTGCGAGACGTAGAAAAACCTTACCTGGGAGGCTTCGTATGCTCGCATGCAACAGGCTTCGCATTGATCCCGGCAATGAGTCTGCGGTGGTGGACTACCGAATCGAAGATGGCTTTGTGGAAAGCCGTACTCTGAACAGGGACGAGGCAAGAAGCGCCGTCGCAATCGAAAAGCAGTGGCAACGGCTGACGCCTGAGCAACTAGCCTCTCGTGTAACGACCGATAGGACGGTGGCCAACTGGCTCCTTCGCAGGATGGGTGTTCATCGTCTGGTCCGGGCCTGCAGTCAAGACTCTTCTTCCGCGAATAGTCCACTCTTGGAAAGTTCTAATCCAACCGCTGCGTGAAAACCGCGGCCTGGCGATAAGTTTTTCTTCCTTGACCGCGATCACGCTTGTACCTACTCCCCGCCGTCGCGTCGGAGCCTCCCGCGCTAGCGATTGGTTACAATTCTGCGCCAATGGATTTGCGTGGTCGGAGATCAACGATGCGGAACGGCGGCGGCGGACTTCTCTTTTCTTTCCTCATCGGTATTTTCCTCAGCAGTGTTCCCCTTGACGCGCAGGTGATGGACGCGTCGATCCGGCCGATTCAGTTGCATCCGGAGAATCCGCATTATTTTTTGTTTCGCGGGAAGGCGGTGGCTTTGATCTCGAGCGGTGAGCACTATGGGGCGGTGTTGAATGCGGATTTTAATTATCACCGGTACTTGGCGACGCTGAAGGCGGAGGGAATGAATTACACACGCCTGTTCGGCGGGAGCTATGTGGAGGTTCCAGCGAAGTCGTTTGGGATTTTGCGGAATGATCTGGCGCCGGCGCAAGGGCGGTTTGTGGCGCCGTGGGCGCGGAGTTCGACTCCGGGATATGCGGGAGGTGGAAACAAGTTTGATTTGAACCAATGGAGTCCGGGATATTTTGCGCGGTTGCATGATTTTCTGAGAGACGCAGCGCATCGGGGAATTGTGGTGGAGATTGGGCTGTTCTCTTCGCAGTACGGGGAGATGCAGTGGAATGTGAGTCCATTCAACCGGGCGAACAACATTAATGCGACGGACGAGATTGATTGGAAGAAAGTGAACACGCTCGAGAACGGAAACATTCTTGCTTTCCAGGAGCGGTATGTGCGGAAGCTGGTGCGGGAGACGGAGCGTTATCCGAATGTGATTTTTGAGATTGCGAATGAACCGTGGTCGGATCGCGGGGTGCTGGCCGACGTGGTGAATCCTTATTTGTTCACGGGGCGGGAGCAGTATCCGAATTCGATTGATTTGCCGGATGCGTTAACGATGGCCTGGCAGGAGCGCGTGACGGATTGGATTGCGCTTGAAGAGAAGGGATTGCGCCACAAACATTTGATTGCGCAGGATTGCTGCAATTTTGGATATCCGATGCGGGAGGTGTTGTCGCGGGTTAGCGTGGTGAATTTTCACTATGCGTATCCGGCGGCCGTGCCGCTGAATTACGGGTTGGGGAAGGCGTTGTCTTACGACGAGACGGGTTTTCTGGGGCGCGAGGATGAGACTTACGCGCGGCAGGCCTGGAACTTCATGTTGTCGGGTGGGAGCGTGTTCGACGGGTTGGATTATTCGTTCAGTGTGGGGCATGAGGATGGCACTGACGCCGAGCCGAATGGGCCGGGAGGAGGGAGCGCGGGGCTGCGGAAGCGGCTCAAGGTGTTGAGTGAGTTTCTGAAAGAGTTGCCGCTGGTGAAGATGGCTCCGGATAACGGAGTGGTCACGCACGCTGGGGGCGTTTATGCGCGGGCGCTGTCCGGGGCCGGGGAGTATGCCATTTATCTGGATGGGGATGGACCTTCCGAGGTGACTCTGCAGTTGGCGGCCGGGGATTATACCGTGCAGTGGATTGATGTTGCGAGCGGTGCGCTTCGGGATCGCAGGAGTTTCCGGCATGCGGGTGGGGAGCGGGGTGGTGAAGAGTCCGGAGTTTCGCGGAGGGATTGCGTTGCGGGTTTCACGGAAGTAGGGAGGCATCAAGATGGTTACGGGTGGTGGTCCGGAGAAGCAAGGTTTCCTCCAGTAGCGCGATTGAAGTGGGGATGTGTGTGTCGCTTTTGGGCAGTCAGTGGGAATGTAGCGAGTTTTTGATTAAGCGTGTTTACCAGTTTGGTTCTGGCGGGGCGCGGTTGATGCCCTGTTCCCGCTTCTCGCGCCGGAAGCGAGAAATAGGGGTCGCCGGTTGGGAGGGTTCGGGGTGACAAGCTCTTGACCGCAAAGATCGCCAAGAAAAGCAATGGTTAGAACGGTTCTGCGCTACGAAAGTCAAGAATCCCATTCTCGCAACGGAAGCGAGAAATGGGCCGAACCGGTTGGGAGACTTCGCGGTTAGAAGCTCTTGACCGCAGAGATTGCAGAGGAAAGACTCTGAGGTCGCTGAGAAAAGCTACGCCTATCGGTTCGGGGGAGAGTTCTGCGGAGGCGAAAGTCAAAAGCCCCACTCCTCGCAATAGACGCGAGAAATGGGGCACCCGGGCTGTTGCCAATGAGAGTCTCTTGCGCTTCCGGGGAGTACAGAGGTCCTTCGCTGCGCTCAGGATGACAGGGGTTTGGGAGCGAGAGAGTGACTTCTATGGATAATCTCTCGATAAGGTCTGATCATGATTTTGCTCCGTTTCTTCTTAGGACTTCTTCAAGACTCTTTCTCTTATTGGGCGCGATGGATTTTTGGCGGGCTAGCCATTGGAGAGTGCCTTCCTCCAGTTCGGATCCGGAGTTGATCAGGGCGTCGAGGATTGCAACGTAGTCGATGCGTGGGTCTCCGTGGGTGGCCGACCATAGGGCTTGTCCTAGCGGAGTGCCGCCGTAGGTGTTTCTGGATTCTAGAGGGGCCCCTTTTTCGATCAGTAGCTTTACCGTGTCGAGGTGTCCCCCGATGACGGCCCAGTGGAGGGCGGTTTGTCTGGTGTTGGCTTGAGTTGCGATGGGGACGCCTTGCTGGATGAGGAATTCGACTACGGGATCGCGACCGTACTGACTTGCGAAGAGGAAGGCACGGTCCCTCTGGAGTTGTGTTGCTGGCGGCTTTAGGCGCCCTTTGTCGTCGAAGAAAGCTTTGACTACATCGAGACGTCCAACGCCGGCGGCGGCTTCGAGATCGAGGGGGGCTCCTCGCTGGGCGAGGAATTCGGCAGCTGGGCCGCGACCGTTGGCAAGGCAGGCGTTGACGATGGTGGCGTCTATGCTTGCGCCGTAGTCGAGGAGGAGCTGCATTAACCCTTCTTGCACGCCGGCTTGTTCGGGATGAAGGCTGGTTGCTGCGAGGTGCAGGGTCGTGCATTCACTTCGGTAGACGCTTGCGGTCGCGTTCACTTCGGCGCCAGCCTGGAGGAGGATTTTGGCAATCTCAAGGGCGTTGGGGGGAGTTTTCTGGCGGTAGCCTTCGATGCCATTGGCGGAGACGTAGTGCAGGAGCGTGGCTTGATGTTCGCGGGTGGAGCGGGCGCGGACTAGGTCCGGATTTTTTCTGAGCAGAGCTTGGAGTGTGGACGCGTCGCCCGTAATGATGGCCTCAGCGGCTTGCTCGAATGCGGATTCCGTCGAATCGGTGCGCGTAACGGCTTCAAAATGCTTCGTTAGCTTCGGCCAGCTTTCGAACCCGTGAGCGCGGGCGATTACGAATTGAGCGTCGGTCAGGGCGCAGGGTGCGGACATTTTCCTGCGGGCGAATTCTGTCAGGTCGTTGATCCAGCGTTCGATTTCGACTGGGAGTTGGGGCGTGATTTTGAGATCCGAGAGCTTGACCAGATCATTGATCCAGTGAGTGGACCAGTCAAGGATGGCTTGTGGGTCCTTCGAGCGGCACGCCTTTAGGAGATCCTTGGCGCGCTTTTTGTATTGCTCGAGGTTGAGGCGCGGCGGGAGTGGAAGAGCGTCTTGCGGATTGGGAAACATACGAAGCTCCTTTCATTGCATGCCTGGAGTCCGCACTGGTCAGGCTGAAAGAAGGTTCGTAGCCTTCGAGAATTTCGGTTTCAGGCGGGCACTGCCCTTTCCGCGGACCGGAAGCGCCCTTGCGCGCTCTGGGAGAGGATAGCAGGGTTCGGGGGTGGGGAATCAAGTTGGTTACGGCGGTGGGATGGGGCGGTGCTTTATCGGGACTTCGGTTCGTGGGATTTGCGAGTTCGCGCCGGTGCGGTGGGATGTGGGAGCGGTCGCGGTGGGTGGGGTTTACTCTCGTGGTGCGGATTCGGTGATTGCGATTGGCGGCGCCGCCGAGCTTTCGCTCGACTGGACAGTCGAGGGCAGCTGTCCCTACATGGGCGTTTACGGTTTACGCTGAATTGATTTCGTGGAGGGGGCGGGAGTATGGTTGCTGGCGGCAAAAAGCCCGCAGACGGATTTGTTTCACAAGCCGCGGGAATTGTTCTGCACTTATTTCTTAATTCACTTTTGGGGGATGCATGAGTCACAACTTTTTGCGGCGGCTGCAGGTGGGAGGGTTGGTGATGGGATCGGTACTTATTTTGATGGGAGCAGATACTGGGTCGCTGCCGGCGCCTCCGGTGGCTAAGAAAGTTCCTCATGTGACCGAGATCAATGGGCACAAGTTGGTCGACAACTATTTTTGGCTGCGGGACAAGCCGAATCCGGAGGTGCGGGCTTATCTGGAGGCGGAGAACGCTTATACGGATGCGGTGATGAAGCCGACGGAGGCGTTCCAGAAGAAGCTTTATGACGAGATGCTTGGGCGCGTGAAGGAGACGGACGTCGAGGTTCCTTATAAAGAGGGGGACTACTTTTATTACGTGCGGACGGAGGCGGGACAGCAATATCAGATTCGATGCCGGAAAAAAGGGAGCATGGACGCGCCGGAAGAGGTGTTGCTCGATATCAATGAACTGGCGAAGGGTCAGGTATTCATGAACGTGGCGGCGTACCGTGTGAGTCCGGATGGGAATCTGCTGGCGTACACCGTAGATAACACGGGGTTCCGGCAATACACCCTGGCGGTGAAGGATCTGCGGACAGGGAAAGTGTTGGTCGATCATGCGGAGCGGGTAGGGTCGGTGGCGTGGGCGAATGATAATCAGACGATTTTCTATACGCAGGAAGATCCGGTGTCGAAGCGGCAATATCGGTTGTACCGGCATACGGTGGGAACAGCGGGGCCGGATCCGCTGGTGTACGAGGAGAAGGATGAGCGGTTCGGAGTTTTCTTAAATAAGACTCGCAGCGAAGAGTACATCTTTTTGATTTCAGGCAGTCATACGACAACAGAGGTTCGTTACATTCCTGCGGCGGAGCCGATGGAAGAGTGGAGGGTGATGGAGCCGCGGAAACAGGGCGTGGAATATTATCCGGACCACAATGGAGATTCTTTCTACCTTCGCGTGAATGATGCGGGGAGGAATTTCCGGCTGGTGCGAACTCCGGTGACGGACGCGGGGAGCGCGCACTGGCACGAGGTGGTGGCGCACAATCCTGACATCATGCTGGACGAGGTGGACTTCTTTAAGAATTTCTGTGTGTTCTATGAGCGGGCGAACGGGCTGCCGCAGATCCGGGTGAGCGATTTGCGGAGCGGGCAGTCGAAGCGGATTGAGTTTCCGGAGCCGGCGTATGCGGCTTATTCGTATGTGAATCGCGTGTACGACACGACAGAGTTCCGGTACGCGTACCAGTCGGCGATTACTCCGTCGTCGGTGTTTGCGTATGACATGGAGAAAGGGACGTCGACACTGTTGAAGCAGAAAGAAGTGTCGGGAGGATATGACCGGACGAAATATAAGGTGGAACAGATTTATTCGACGGCAGCCGATGGAGCGAAGATTCCGGTGTCGGTGATGTATCTGAAGGGGACGAAGCTCGATGGGAAGGCTCCACTGTATTTGTATGCGTACGGGTCGTATGGCATTTCGATGGACATGTTTTTCAATTCCAATATTTTCAGCATGGTGGATCGTGGAGTGGTGACGGCGGTGGCGCATATTCGCGGCGGCGGCGAGATGGGCAAGGCCTGGCACGACGCGGGGCGCATGATGAACAAGAAGAATACGTTCACCGACTTCACAACTTGCGCCGAGGATCTGGTCAAGCGCGGCTATGGATCGAAGGATCGGTTGGTGATTGAAGGTCGGAGCGCCGGCGGGTTGCTGATGGGCGCTGTGCTAAATCTGCGTCCGGATCTGTTTAAAGGGGCGCTGGTGGGCGTGCCGTTTGTGGATGTGATGAATACGATGCTGGATGAGACCCTGCCGCTGACGGTGGGAGAGTTTGAGGAGTGGGGGAATCCGAAGGAGAAGGCGGCGTTCGATTACATGCTGACTTATTCTCCTTATGACAATATCGAGGCCAAGGCGTATCCGGACATGCTGGTGAAGACTTCGTTCAACGACAGCCAGGTGATGTATTGGGAGCCGGCGAAGTATGTGGCGAAGATGCGGGCTACGCGCACGGATCACAATACGATGATCTTGAAGACGAACTTGAGTCCGGCGGGACATGGTGGGGCTTCGGGACGGTATGACCGGTTGAAGGAAGCTTCGTTTGATTACGCGTGGATTTTGGGGGAGATGGGGATCCGGAATTAGGGGTTAGGAAAACCAAAAAGCTTTACACAAAGGACACGAAGGTTCACGAAGGCACAACCTGGCTTAAGTTCAGATCAGGCCGGCGCGGACGCGGCGGAGGAAGTCTTCGGCGTCGGTCTTGGCTTGGGCTTGGACCTTGGGTTGGTTGCGGTATTCGAGGGCAATCTCCTGGAGGAACAGGTCGACGGCGTCTTTCGGTTTGAAACCTTGCGCGACCAGCTTGCGGATGCGGGCGGTGAAGTTTTCGGTGTCGGCGGCTCCGAGGCGAGAGAGGTGGTCGGAGCATTTGTGGTCGCGAAATTTGGCCGCCGCCAGGCGGTCATAGGCGGTGCGGGCTTCGGGATCGATCAGGAGGGTGGGGAGCGGGTAATTCCATTCACACTGAGAGCAGGTCCATCCCTGGAACGAGCGGTCGGAGGTCCAGATGAGTTGTCTGGCGGTTTTCTCTTCTAAAGCGCGATGATCGGCGGCGCGGTTGTCCACGAGCTGCACGACTCCTGCCCACAACTTGCGTGGCCCATGAGTTTCCCTAGAATAGTAGCCGGAATGGGGAGAGTTGTGGCGTGTCTTGGACGGTTCGGGGAGAGCTCTTGACGTCTGAGGAAAGACTCTGAGCTCGCTGAGAAAGGCGACAGATAAAAGAAAGTCTGGCTGCTCCCGTCACGATTTGGAGGGTTCGGGGTAAAGCTTTTGACCACCAAGATCGCTAAGAAAGGCCGCGAAGGTCGCTAAGAGAAGCAACGGCTCTAACATCTGCTCGCAACTGCTCCCCTGGTGACTGGAGAGTTCGAGGGTAAAGCCTTGAGAACGCTGAGGAAAGACTCTGAGCTGGCTGAGAAAAGCAACCGCTGGACCGCTTCAGCTTTATTGTCGACTCGATCATTTGGCGAAGAAATAGTCGAAGGATTTTACAGCGGTGAATTCGTCGTCTTTGATGTCGAAGACGGTGTAGAGCTTGGTGACGTGGAGGACGTCGTGGATTTTTTGAGTGACGTTGAGGAGCTTCAGTTCGCCGCCCGATTTGCGGACCGAGGTGAAGCAGCCGACGAGTTCCCCGACGCCGGAGCTATCGATGTAGTCGACGCCGGCCAGATTGAGGATGATCTTCTTTACGCCGTCAGCGACGAGGTTTTGCACGGCGGAGCGGAGGCCGTGGATTTCGTCGCCTAAAATGATGCGGCCCTCGATGTCGAGGATGGTGACGTGAGCGACTTCGCGGGTGTCGATTTTCAGAGACATGATCCGAACTCGCTGGCGGGAATGGTAGTGGCTGGGGCGGGGCAAGTCAATGGCGGAAGATCATCGGGCAGCGATAGTAGCTGACGTGGATTCTTATGAGTGGGCGCCGTGCGGACGGGCATCGAGTTCAATGGCAGGGAGTTGCACTCGATCACGAATTTCCTGGATGGGCGAAGTGATGATGGGTGTGGGGTATTGGGGATGGCGGAATTCGAGGTGCATGCCGCGGCCGACATATTGGAGCTTGAGCATGGAGCCTCCCCAGGTGGAACCGGCGATCGCGACCTGAACCGGCTCAGGACAGAACTGGGGGTGGCCGGAGAGAAGAGCTTCGCTGCCGCCGAGCAGGACGGCGGTGTAGCGGTGGTGCATGGTCTGAATTTCGAGCACGGTCGACGGAGGAAGGTCGTTGAGGAAAACTCCGCCTTCGATTTCTGACCGGACGATGCCGCGGTTGACTTCGTCGGCCAGGTTGGGATGGGGGTTAAACATACAGATGACCGACCCTAAGCGTATCGGGTTTCCGGTATGGGGACAAGAGGACTTTGGGGCTGGGGTAGACGCGAGGGAGCATGTCCTTTAGAGGTGGGGGAGGGGGGCTGGGTTGCAGAATTTGGGGGGTGGGCAGTTACGCCTTTCCGCTCGGCGTCCTAGGCCTTCTTGGCCTACGTCCATAGGCCCTCGCTTCGACTTCGAGACATGCGGCGAATTTGGGGTTCGGGGCGAAGCTTTTGACCGCTAAGGGTCGCTAAGGAAAGGCCGCAAAGATCGTTAAGAAAAGCCACTGCTAGAGCGGTCTGATGCCGGTTTAGGTCCCGGGTCGGACAGGCGGGGGGCTTGCCTGATAAAATTAGGGGATTAAGGGGTTTCTTCAAATTCATGCCAGTTCCTGTGTCACAGATGTGGACCGTGTCTAGCTATGTGCTGCGGCAGAAGCTCGCGGGGCGCAAGCAGTATCCGTTGGTGCTCATGCTGGAGCCTTTGTTCCGGTGCAATCTGGCTTGCGCGGGGTGCGGGAAGATTCAGTATCCGGCACATATTTTGAAGAAGGATCTGTCGCCGGAAGAGTGCTTCCGGGCGGTGGATGAGTGTGGGGCGCCCATGGTGTCGATCCCGGGCGGAGAGCCGCTGATGCATCCGCAGATCGGGGAGATCATTGAGGGACTGGTGGCGCGGAAGAAATATATCTATTTGTGTACGAATGCGCTGCTGTTAAAGGAAAAGATTGACCTGTTCAAGCCGAGCAAGTATTTGACCTTCAGTGTGCATCTGGACGGGCAGCGCGAAGAGCATGATTTGGCGGTGTGCCGCGAGGGTGGGTACGACATTGCGGTCGATGCCGTGAAAGAGGCGCTGAAGCGCGGGTTCCGGGTGACGACGAATACGACTTTGTTTGACGGGGCGAATCCGAAGTCGGTGCGGGCGTTTTTTGACGAGATGATGGAGCTGGGCGTGGAGGGCATGATGCTCTCGCCCGGGTACTCGTATGACAAGGCGCCGGATCAGAAACATTTTTTGGGGCGGGCGCGGACGCGGCGGATGTTCCGGGCGATTTTGTCGAATCGGAAGAAAAGCTGGCAGTTTAATTTGTCGCCGCTGTTTCTGGAATTTTTGATGGGGAAGAAGACGTATCCGTGCACGCCGTGGGGCATGCCGACTTACAACGTATTCGGGTGGCAGAAGCCTTGTTATTTGCTGCAGGACGGATACGCGGATACTTTCGCTGAGTTGCTGGCGACGACCGAGTGGTCGAACTACGGGACGGAGTCGGGCAATCCGGCGTGCGCGAACTGCATGGTGCACAGCGGGTATGAGGCCTCGGCGGTGAACGCTACGTTCACCTCGCTGGGGGGATTTCTGGCGACGGTGAAGGGGACTCTGTTTACTTCATATCGCGACGATGAGGCTCTGCGCATGTTGGAGGAACCGGTGGCGGCGGTGCATCCGCTGGTGCAGATTGAGACCACGAGCGAGACCGCTCAGTCGTTGCACGAAACTCACGCGTAGAGGACGAGGTTGAACTCCTCTCAGGCTCAGGCGGCGCGAGTTAGACAGGGATCCTTCGACTGCGTTGTCGGCCGCTTCGCGCACGACACCTTCGCTCAGGATGACAGCCTCGGTCAGATTCCAGAGAAGAATATGACAGGGAAAGAAGCTGGGCATATCGATCACACGTCGGCGACGGCTACGCCACCGCATGTGAATGCGGTGAATCCGGATGCTTTGGAAGTGGCGCCGGGAACGGCACACGAGCAGTTGGAAGGATGGATTCCTGAGCTGGCTTCGGAGGAAGAACTCCGCGTAGCGTTGGAGAAGGCGTTCGATTATCGCGGGGATGTGACCATTACTCGCAAGGACGGGTCGAAGATTGAGGGATATTTGTTCGACCGGCGGTCGGGGGCGACTTTGCAAGAATCGTTGGTCCGGCTCTACCCGAAGAATTCGAATGAGAAGGTGGCGGTGTCGTACGCCGACATTGCGGCCTTGGCGTTTTCCGGACGCGATACCGCGGCGGGCAAGAGTTGGGAAGCTTGGATGAAGAAGTATGCGGAGAAGAAGGCGCGCGGAGAGAAGGATTTGAGTTTGCATCCGGAAGCGCTGGAGTAGTCAGCATCGACCTTCACAATTCTGCAGGCAGCATCGAGCCGCCGAGCTTGGCTCGGCCTGTCCGGGTCTGAGACCCGGACCCACACACAGATCAAAACAAAATACTGCGGGCTGAATCCTTTTTCTTTGGATAGAGCTCTTCCCTTGTAGGAGGGAATTTGATCCCATTCATTACGGTTGATGAGTTGCGGGAGCAGCGCCCCGGGCAGGCGCAGCTGGTGGATGTGCGGTCGGCGTCGGAGTTTGCTTCGGGGCATATTCCTGGAGCGGTGAACATTCCCATGGACCAGATTGACGGGCGGATCGCGGACCTGAGTACAAATGTGCCGCTCGTGCTGATTTGCCAGGCTGGGACGCGCGCGCGCTTGACGGCGGGACTGCTCGAACCGTGCCAGCGGCAGATCGCGGTGCTTGAGGGTGGAACGAATGCATGGGTGCAGGCCGGACTGCCTGTAGTCGCCAGCGTGAAGACCCGGTGGTCGCTGGAGCGGCAAGTGCGGCTGGGCGCGGGGTTACTGGTGCTGAGCGGGGCCGTGCTCGCGCTAACGGTCCACCTGAATTGGCTTTTTCTTTCAGCCTTCGTCGGCCTGGGGCTGACGTTTGCGGGGCTTACGGATATTTGTCCGATGGGGATTGCGCTTGGAAAAATGCCGTGGAATGGGCAGAGTCACTGCCACGTGGCCAGTACCCAGACGGAACCTTCGGGTGAAAAGCCGTGAGCGTGAGCACAGCATGGGTCGGCGCTCCTTGACAGAATGGGTAGATGGCTGACGGAAAGCGTGCGGAGGGGCGGGAAGTCGACAGGGCGAGCTTCGACAGGACGAGCTCTGACAGGCCCGACTTTGACACGCTCACGCTGCAGCACAAGGATTCTGTCTACCGGCAGATGATCCGGGTGTGCGGCAACCGCGAGGACGCGGAGGATGTTTTGGTCGAGGCGCTCCTGAAAGCGTATCGGCATCTCGATCAACTGCGCGAGTCGACGGCGTTTCGTGCGTGGCTGGCACAGATTGCCAAACGCGTTTGCTGGCAGCTGAAGGAGCGCGAGTCTCTTTTGCCGCTGCTGCAGCTCTCTGCCCTGGAAGACGAAGGGCGGGAAATTGCGGGGGAAGAGATTAGCCCTGAGGCGCAGATGGCCCGTCGGCAGATGAAACAGCTTCTGGATGATGCGATTGCGGCCCTGCCGGAACTTTATCGGGCGGTGTACCGAATGCGCGACATCGAGGACCGGCCGGGGGATGGGGTGGCGCATGAGCTGGGAATTTCGCGGGCGGCGATGAAGTCGCGGCTGCATCGGGCGCGCGAGTTGGTGCGAGCACATCTGGATGCGGCGCTGGCTCGAACGAGTTAGTTCTTATTGGAGGCACTTATGGAAGTTACGGTGGAACATTTGGGAGCTGTGCAGTTTGAAATCAAGGCGCGGCAGCACACGATTGCGTGCGACCAGCCGGCGGAGAATGGCGGCCATGATGAAGGGATGACGCCTCCGGAGTTGTTGCTGGCGTCGCTGGGGTCTTGTGCGGGCTTCTACGCGGCGCAGTATTTGCGCAAATACAAACTGGCTACGGAAGGGACGAGCGTGCGCGTGACGGCGGAGAAGGTGAAGGATCCGGCGCGGATTGAGAATTTCCGGATTGAGATTGATACGCCAATTGATTTGAGCGAGCAGCATCGGGCGGGAGTGGAGAGGGCGGTACATCATTGCCTGATTCACAATACGCTGCTGCATCCGCCGCAGATCGCGATTGAGGTGAAGCAACCGGTGGCCGAGATCAGGGGCTAAGGGCGTGTGAGTATTTGCGGCGATTTTTTCGCGTGTGACGTGGGGGCGTCATCGCATCAATGACATCGGTTCCGTCATCGCGACAGTGGTTTGAAGCATACCCGGCCGACGCTGTCGATCTTAGGGGTGCGTTTTCCGGCCACCGGTTGTCGGTGGTTCCCCGAAGGGACGCTCGGCTGATAAGCCCGAACAAGCAAGCCACGATCAAGGCAAGGTCCGCCCGGTCGGCCGGCCGGCTGATTTGTAATCCTTCGGATAAACCACCAACCGCCGCCGCATGCCCTCGCCCTCACTCTCGGTCCGAAGATCCGTCTCCTCGCGCAGCGCCAAGTGGACAATCCTCCGCTCCCGCGACGACATCGGAGTGAACTCATAGGGGGTCCCGGTCTTGCGCACCTTTTCCGCGGCTACGGTTGCCGCCATCCGCAATTCCTGAATCCGCAGCGAACGATGATTCTGACAGTCGAAACAAACCTTCTCATGTTCGCCCGAAGGCAGCCGGAGCATTTCCAAACCAAGCAACTCCAGCGCCCGCAAGAGTTCTCCGCCGCGGTCGAGCAAAAGTGCAGAGTCAGGCCCCGCGAAATCCACGAGGATCTCCGGCTTCTCCCAATCGCGGTTCTCCGGCAGCGGCGGATCCACCACGATCCGATACTTCAACCGGAGTCCGCCGTGGGTTACCACGGCCTGCAAGAATTCGTTGATCTTTTTAGCGGCGGCAAGTTTGTCGGGAATAGGCATAAAGTCCGCTCCTAGCTTCTAGCTGCTAGCCACTAGCTCAAGCCTTCTTAAGATGATGGTTCGACTGCCGTGCCCGTGTCGCAACACGAGCAAATCTTCGTTGCGAGCTAGTAGCTAGAAGCTAGCAGCTTATTTATCTTTCTTCCGCGCCCGCTTCGCCATGATCTCGCGCATCTCGCGCCCGAGACTGGTCCGGTTCATCACCGCCTGCTGCGCGATCATAATCAAGTTGCTCACGGCATAGTACAGGTTCAGGCCCGCGGCCAGCCGGAAGAAGATGAAGCCCATCATCAGGGGCATCATCACGTTCATCATTCTCTGCTGTGCTGGATCCATCCCCGCCTGCGGCGTCATCTTCTGCGTGACGAGGCTGCTTACCACCATCAGGATCGGCAAAATGTAGAGGGAATCGGCGGCCGACAGATCGTGAATCCAGAGCCAGTGCGCATGCCGCAGATCGAGCGCCGTCCCCAACATTCGGTAGTACGCAATCAAAAATGGAAACTGAATCAGCATCGGCAAGCATCCGCCCGCCGGATTCACGCCCTCCCTTTTGTAGAGCGCGCTGATCTCCTCGTTCATCGGCGCCTTGCGCGGGTCGTTCAACTTGTACTTCTTGTATTTCTCCTGAATCGCCTTGATCTGCGGCGCCACCTTCTGCATCTTCAGCATCGACTTCATGGACGTGATGCGCAGCGGCAGAAGCGCAACACTGATAATGATCGTCTGCAGAATAATGGCCCATCCCCAGCCCGAACTCCATCCGGCGAAGATGCGGCTGTGCGTCCACTTCAGCCATACGAACAGCGGCTTCGCGATAATTCCCCACCAACCGAAATCCACCAGCCCGTTGAGGTCGTTATCCGCGCCCGAGACCCCGGGCACCGGAATCTTCTCCAGAACCTCAAGCTCTTTCGGTCCAACAAAGATGCGCTGCGTCGTGGGCCCGTGCGGGTTGCCCACCGCCGCGCCCACCACATCGACGGGCACCGTCTCCTTCGAGTCCGGCTTTTGCGGATCGCGCGCAATCGGCATCGAATTGCGCAGCGTCACCATCGCGGTCTGTGCCGGATCGTCCGGAATAAACACCGCCGCGAAATACTGATCCGTCGGCCCGGCCCAGTGGAACGGCCCCGGCATGGTCGCGCCGCCGCTGATTTTCTTGATCGGCACGCGCTCAATGTTTTTGTTGAACTGGTAATCGATCAGCCCGGCCGCGTAAAACGCCGGTGTCGTCTGGTCGCCAAATCCCGACGGCCACGCCGGCAGTGCCGCAACCGAACCGCCTTTGTAGGTAACCGCCGTCTCCACCTTCACCACGTAGGTGTGATCGAAACTGAAAGTCTTGTGGACCGAGAGATCCTGGTCCGCATACTCGAACGTGATGCTCGTGGGTGAAGTCTGCTTGCCTTCGCGCGAAGGAACGTACAGCACCGATCCCAGCTTGACGCGCAGGGTTTCGTCGTAAGTCCACAGCGAAAGCGGATACCCGAATTGCGCCGCTGCCGCCGCGTTCACCAGATCAAATGGCCCGTTCTGTGCCTCGTTATCGTATTTCTTCAGGATCCACGACTTAACCTGCGCGCCCTTGTTGGTGAACCTAATCCGGTAAAGATCGTTCTCGATCACCGTTTCTGTTTCGCTCGCGCCTTGCTTCGTCGCGCCGCTGGGCACCGCCGCGGCCGGCGCGGTGGTGGTGGCTGCGGTCGCAGACGCCGGAGTGCTCTGCGTCGGCGCGGGCTGGCTCTGCAGCTGCGGTGCAGCCGGTTGCGGAAAATACTTCTTCAACAACGGCTGTGCCGCGAGCATCGCGATAAACGTCACCAGGAAAATGAGCAGCAATCGCCGCTCGCTGCCCGGTTCCTGTTGAGGATTTTGATATTCGGCCAAAGTTACAGTTTTCCTTCGTGCGCGCAACTCGTTCCGCTATTTCTCACAGGATCGTACCCACTCCCCGCAAACGGATGGCATCGCATCAACCGCGCCACCGCCATGCACCCGCCGCGCAAGAAGCCGTATCGCTCAACCGCTTCCATCGCATATTCCGAGCAGGTAGGAACGTACCGACATGCCGCCGGAAACATCGGCGAAATCGCCCACTTGTATCCCCGCAGCAATTGCAGCGCTACGAATTTTGGAATCTCGCGCATGGAAATCGCTTTCAGGCCTCCGGCTTCCGGCTTCCGGAACGTCGCTCATCTCCGGCAGGCGCTTTGCCCGCGAGCTTCTGCTCTATAACTACGAAAGCTCTGGCTACTTCGTTCACCACCACCGCGAAGTCGATGGTAAGCAACGACTTCTTCGGATTGATCACTACGTCTACGTTGGCCCCTAGGGCTGGCCGGGTAAGGCGAACAGCCTCGCGCAAGCGGCGCTTCATGCGATTGCGCTGAACTGCTCCGCCGAGAGCGCGGCCTACGGTAAACCCGATGCGGAGCCCGGAAGCTACCGGAGACTTTGCCGCAGGCCCCATAGCGCTGGCACACTGCGCTTCCCCCCGAGCCCAATAAAAGACCGTCATCGACGCGGAAAAGTGCCTCCGCCCCAGCTTGTACACCCGCTCGAAATCGGCGTGGCGCAAAAGCCGCGCGTTACGAGGGAAGACAGCCTTACCGGCTCGCGGCAAGACCCCTCGGTTCGATTCTCCGGGCACACTGGCAGTCACCGTGGACTCTAGATTCCAGATCGCTTGTAACAGCAGATTGCGCAGGCATCCGCCCGCGCCACTGGACTATTCGCGGAAACCTGGTTTCACCGAGACCCGCTTGCGCCCCTTGGCGCGGCGGCGCGACAGAACCTTCTGGCCGCCCTGGGTCTTCATGCGCGTGCGAAAGCCGTGCTTCTTCGATCGCTTGCGCCGATTGGGTTGGAATGTACGCTTGGGCATGAAAAGTAGCTGCTCCTGATTCGTTCGACAGTGTTAGGGCAAACCGTAAGTATAAATCACCCAAGCCGTTCCCACCAAACGCGTACCCGGCCATTATCGTTATCGTAGAGACGAAGATCTGCTACGTCTCTCTAACCCGAAGGTCCACTCGCTGGATGGCTAAAGTCGAAGCGCACCCAACTCCAGTCGCGCAAGCCGCGCTCTCTGCACCGTCTTCGCGGCAGTTACCACCGCGGCACTTGACAGCCCACCAGCTTCGGGTAATGAATATTCTTTCGCGGAAAATTTCCAGCCGAACTTTTCCACACAACAAAAAAATCTGTGCTAGTATGCCGGACTGATCCTGCTTTCAAAATTTCTTTTTGCTTTTTGCAGCAGTGCACGGCACAAAGTGCGCTTTCCGCAGTAAAATTAACGGTTCCAGCTACTTCGTAAAACAGCAGTCTTAACAGGCGCTCTCCACCAGCCGCCAGGGCGCCGCGTGGTGAAACATTTCATATATGTCAGTTCCCAGCACAACTCTATCTCCGAATCCGTGGGCGCGCATTCTCGACGCGCTGGAAAAGAAAATTAATCGGCACTCCTACGACACCTGGCTCAAGCCCACGCGCTACAGCCACTCCAGCGGTGGAGTTCTCTTCGTTCGTGTTCCCACTGTTGAATTTCGCCACGCCGGCGACAAATACGCCGACCTCATTCAGGAAGCGATCGATGTCTTGGGCCTCGGCTTCAACGATGTGAAGTTCGTAACTCCCGAAGACGATCCCGCGGCCACACCCATTCGACACGATGGCGGTCTCTCCGCCGTGCCCCCGAGCGGGGGACCATCGCAGTCCCGCTTCGACTGGGATGGCGCCGCGCAACTCAACCCACGCTACACCTTCGACGCCTTCGTCATTGGCAGCGGCAACCAGTTTGCCCATGCCGCCTGCCAAGCCGTCGCCGAGCGTCCTTCCAAAGCCTACAATCCGCTGTTCCTGTACGGCGGTGTGGGCATGGGCAAGACGCACCTCATGCAGGCTATCGGACACGAGATCAAGCGTCGCATGCCGCAAGCTGCCATCTGTTACTGCTCCAGCGAGAAGTTCACCAACGACATGATCAACTCGCTGCGCTACGACAAGATGACGAGCTTCCGCGACAAGTTCCGCAACATGGACGTCCTCCTCATCGACGACATCCAGTTCCTCGCGCAAAAAGAGCGTACCCAGGAAGAGTTCTTCCACACCTTCAACGCCCTGCACGAATCCATGAAGCAGATCGTCATCGCCAGCGACCGCTCTCCCAAAGAGCTCGCCGAGATCGAAGACCGCCTGCGCAGCCGCTTCGAGTGGGGATTGATCGCCGACATTCAGCCTCCGGATCTCGAAACCAAAGTAGCCATTCTGCAAAAGAAAGCCGAGCAGGAAAAAGTAACACTTCCCACGGACGTCGCTCTCTACGTCGCCTCCAACATTCGCTCTAACGTACGCGAGTTGGAAGGCGCGCTGATCCGCCTGGTCGCCCACTCCTCGCTGATCGGCGCCGAGATCACGCTGCCCTATGCGCAGCAGGTGCTGAAGAACTTCATCGACTCGCAAGCCCGCAAGGTCACGATCGAATCGATCCAGAAGATGGTTGCCGAACAATTCGGCCTGCGCCTGGTCGAGATCAAAGCCAAGAATAATTCGCGAGCCATCGTCTACCCGCGTCAGATTGCTATGTACCTGGCAAAGCATCTGACCGAAGCCTCCCTCCCTGAAATCGGACGCCAGTTCGGCGGCAAGCATCACACCACCGTTCTGCACTCCGTTGAAAAGATCGAAGAGCTTCGCAAGACCGATAAAGATTTGAACAGGCTGATCAATAAATTGACCGAGCAATTGGGCGGATGATCAGCGCCGAAGATTGACTTTTCCACTCACCAGTCCAGTCTTCCTTAGCAGTGGCTGTGAATACGATGTGGAAGTTGTGCAAGGCAGGAATGAAATCGGAACCCGGTCCAGGTTCTACTAGCGCCTCCGAAGAGTTCGGGACCGATTTCTAACATGAGGGGTCCAGCCGGAACCCGGTGACAACAGGCAGGTTGTCCCAGTTTTCCACTTCTCCGCAGCCCCTACTGCTACTGCTGGTTATATAGGTTTTAGATTTGATATAAGGATAGTAATACATAAAAGTAGCACGGCAAGTTGCAGTATCGGGGAGACGGACGTTATGCCGGTCGAAGCCGCCGTTGCCGCGGGTACCATGGAAATCACAGTCAGCAAATTCGAGTTGCTCCGCGAATTGACTGCCACGCAGGGTGTAGTCGAACGCAAGACTACGATTCCAATTCTTTCCAACTATTTATTCGAGGCTGCCGGCGATCGCCTGTCGCTCACCGCCACCGACCTCGACCTGAGCCTGCGCACCTCGTGCAGCGCCAAGGTCAAAAAAGAAGGCTCTTGCACTATCCCCGCCCGCAAACTTCACGACTACGTGAAGCTGCTGCCTGACGCCGACATCACCATCAAGCTGCTCGAGAATCATTGGGTCAGCATTCGCTGCGGCCGCTCGAACACGAAGATGGTCGGCATGGCGAAATCAAATTTCCCCAGCCTCCCGGCATTCCCCACGGCCGGAGCCGTTACGATTCCCGCGCAGGTTCTCCGCGGTCTGATCGCTCGCACCGGATTCGCCATCTCGAATGAAGAGTCGCGCTACACACTAAACGGCGCCCTGATGCTGCTCAAGCCCGAATCCATCACCATGGTCGCCACCGACGGACATCGCCTCGCCCACTGTGAACGCGCGGGCGAAAAATTCGAAGGCGTCTCCGGCGAACTCAAAACGCTGGTCCCGAAAAAAGCCCTGGACGAGCTCAAATCTCTGCTCGACTCCACCGACGCCGAGACCACCGAATTCGCCAAAGACGAATCCACGCTCTTCTTCCGCATTGGATCGCGCCTGCTAACCTCGCGCCAGCTCACCGGACAATTCCCCAACTTCGAAGCCGTGCTCCCGAAAGACAACAGCAAGATCGTTCCGCTGAACTCCGACGAACTCAACTCCGCCATCCTCCGCGTAGCCCAATTCGCCGACGAACGTTCCCGCGCCGTCCGTCTCCGCTTGGAAAAAGGCGAGCTCAAGCTTTCTGCCTCCTCCACCGAAGCCGGCGAATCCGAAGACTCCATCGAAGCTCCATACACGGGCGATCCGCTGACCATCGGCTTCAACGCCGCTTATCTCGTCGACTTCCTGAAAGCCGCTGGCACTAGCGAAGTCCGCTTAGAGTTGAAAGACCCGCAGTCCGCCGGCCAATTCCGCCCCGCCGAAGGCGACGACTACAAGTACCGTTACATCGTCATGCCGATGCGCATCTGAGCCTTAGTCTTACTCTTGCGTTCTCGGCGGTGTTCCTTAGCGAACTCCGCGGTGAAAAACTTTTGCCCGTAGACGAGGGACGACTCGGGATCTGAGGAACAAGCTGAATCCCAAGGCGCTCCCTCCAGCAATTTTCACCGGGTTTGCCGCCCTAGAACCCCACAGCCCTTGACCTGCTGCCCGCGCTGCCTTACATTGACCGCACTTCAATTTCGGAGGCCCAGCGTTATGTTGGACGGCTTCAAGAAGTTCATCCTGCGCGGAAATGTTGTGGATATGGCCGTAGGCGTAGTCATCGGCGCGGCCTTTGCCACTGTCGTCGGTGCCTTTACCAAGGATCTGCTCACTCCAATCATCACCGCGATGGTTGGCAAAGGAGAGCAATTCGCCAACCTCAAGTACACCATCCACGGTGGCGAATTCAACATCGGCGACTTCATCAACTCGGGCATCACCTTCCTGCTGACCGCTGTCGCCGTCTACTTCTTCGTCGTCACCCCGGTGAACGCCCTCGTCGCCCGCATGCGCCAAGACCCCGCACCGGCCGATCCCACCACCAAGAAATGCACCGAATGCCTCAGCGAAATTCCCATCGACGCCCGCCGTTGCGCCCTCTGCGCCCAACCGCAAATGGGAAAAGCGGCCTGATTATGTTTAGCAGCGTCCGCAAACCGCTGCTCATTTCGACGCTCGCATTTGTCTTCGCGGCCAGCGGGCTGCTGGTTGGTCAGTCGCAGGATCCATCAAAAGACCAATCCAGCCCGCCCCCGACGCCCCCGACCTCACCCCAATCGGAAGCATCGCAGCCGGTGCACGTCTCCGTTGATGACGTCTCGCCCGGGCTTCTCCTCAAGAAGGTCGCTCCCAAATATCCCAAAGAAGCGCGCAAGCAGCATATCGAGGGAGTAGTTGTGATGAAAGCGACGATCGACACGAACGGAAATATCGTCGGCCTCACGCTCGTCTCCGGCGACCCGCTGCTGGCCAAAGCCGCCATGGATGCCGTGAAGCAGTGGAAATACCGCCCGTATTTCTTAAAAGGAGAGCCCGTAGAAGTGGAAACCGATATTCGCGTGAACTTCGAGCTCTCCCGATAAACGCGTTCAGCAATCTCGCGTAACATTAGAGGATGAGTTGTCGCTCTCCCCGTCGTTTTCTACCCCTCCTGATCTGCCTCGTTCTCTCGCCAGCCAGGTTGCCCGCGCAATCTTCTTCCTCATCCTCCGCAAAACACGTCAAGCCGCCAGCCGCGTCGTCCGATTCCACTCTCGACTCTGGCACCATTACCAACGGCGTCTACCGCAACAAAACGCTCGGATTCTCCTGCAAGATTCCCGACGCCTGGGTCCTCCGTACCGACGAACTCAACGGCCGCGAGGAAAGCCAGAAGAACGAAACTGAAAAACCCGAAAGCGAAAGGCCCGAAAAAGACACCCCACCCCAACCGTCCGCTGCCTCCAGCACCGGAGCAAGAGTTCTGTTGGCCGCATTCTCCCGTCCGCCCGAGGCCAAGGGAGAAGAAGTCAACTCCTCCATCCTGATCGCCGCCGAGAGCGTTTCCTCCTATCCCGGCCTCAAAGAAGCCGTCCAATATTTCGGTCCGCTCACCGAGGTAGCCAAAGCCCAGGGCTTCACCCTCGACGAAGAGCCCTACGAAATCGCGGTAGAAACCAAAACGTTAGTCCGCGCCGATTTTCACAAAGATGTAGGCACCCGCGTCATGCGCCAGTCCACGCTGGCCATGCTTTCCCACGGCTACGCTATCTCGATCACCGTAATCGCCGGCACGGAAGACGACGTAGAAGAATTGATCGACGGCCTGAGCTTCACATCAACCGGAAAATAAGGGTCAGATGTGTCTGCCGACCGGGGCAAGGCGCCCTCAGGTAACGGTGTGGAAGAAACCGTCCAGACGCAGGTCGCCCAGATCAAGTGGAAGAAGTGAACCCCCTGAGCCAGGTGGAATCAGAAGAGAAACGCCTGTCCCTCCCGACTCACTGAGGGGCCGCAAAACGTCAAAACCCACAGTGCCCGGATGACCTAAATTTGCGCCGCAACTTACGGCTTCCAGTCGGGAAGGTGTAACTGGCGGACGACTTCGCGGAAGCGGGGATCTACGCGGAGGCCATCGTAGGTTGGCCAAGTGCGGGCCAGCAATACGAAGATGGGGTCTTTTTCTACGATAGCGCGCTGCGCGTAGGCCATGGCGCGATCCATGTCTCCGGAGACGGCGGCGGCGGGGGCCAGCATGCCGGGCTGTATGTATTCGCGGTAGCTTCGCGCCACCAGTTCCGAGTACGTGGCGCGCGCCTTGTCGGCTTTTCCCCACGCGGCGTAGATGGATACGAGGCAGGCGAGCGCCCAGCTATGCCTGCCGGACAGGGCGAGGGCGTGCTCTGCAGCTTCGGCGGCGTTTTCGTATTGCGCGTCGCACAGCAACGCATTCATGAGCGCCCAATAGGCGAGATACGAGTTGGGATCGAGTTCGACTCCCTTGCGGGCGCAGGCCAGGCCTTCGGAAACGCGCCCAGTGCTGATGTTGGAGAAGGACAGAATCACATTGGCGTAGCCGGACAAAGGGTCGAGCTCGAGAGCGCGCAGCAGGGTCTCACGGCCTTCCTGGTGACGCCCCGAAATCCACTGCAGGAAGAACAGCCCGTACCACGCGCGGGCTTGCGGATAACTCGGATTGAGCTCGAGCGCGCGGCGGAACTCCGTCTCCGCGAGATGGTAATTGAGTTCGTACAGGAGCGTGGCGCAGGCGAGGGAGCTGTGAGCCTCGGCCAGGTCGGGATCTAGTTGCAGGGCTTGGCGCGCGGCGTGGAGGGCGCGCGGCATCACCTCGTTGGCGGGTTTGAATCCCGAGTAGCCGGAAGTGGTGTACCCATCGGCCAGTCCGGCCCAGGCCTGGGCGTAGTTCGGATCAAGCAATACGGCCTGGTCGAAGCAGTCGATCGCTTTGTGAATACATAGTCCCCGCTTGTAGAGCAAGGCGCGGCCTTTGAGGTAGAGCTCGTAGGCGGCCATGTTGCGTGTGGGAGGATGAGTTGGTGCTGCGACCCCTTCGGAGGCAAGCGACAACTGGAGACGCTCGGCGATGGTGCGCGCTATGTTGTCTTGCACGGCGAAGACATCTTCGACAACGCGGTCGTAGCGTTCGGACCAGAGCTGATAGCCGCTGCTGGCGTCGCTGAGCTGCGCGGTGATGCGGAGTCGATCTCCGGAGCGGCGGAGCGTGCCCTCGAGGATGGTGGCGACGTTGAGCTTCGATCCGACTGAGCGCAGATCTTCGTTGCGGCCCTTGAAGGAGAAAGCGGAACTGCGTCCGGCGACGCGCAGGCCGGGAATCTGCGAGAGCGCGTTGATGATTTCCTCGGTGATGCCGTCGGCGAAGTACTCCTGCTCAGGATCGCCGGAGAGATTGTGGAACGGCAGGACGCCCATGGCGGGCGGAACGAGAGAGCCGGAGGGTGCGGTAGAGGTCCGCGTGGCGGTGGAGATTGCGGCAGAGACGGGGGCCTTGGTTGTGGTTGCAGGCTTGTCGGGGATATCGAGTCCGGCTTTGCGGAGGCCGTCGACGAAGTGCTCGACCAGTTCCGGCTGAAACCAATTCGCCAGTGCCTGGCGCCCGGTCTCCGCGAAGTTGGGCCGAGCGGCAAGCAATTCCAACAGGGCCTTCTGGGCAGCGGCGTGCTCGCCGAGTTGACCGTAGGCCGCTGCACAGGTGGCAGAAGACCAGAAATAACCTGACATCTGAATGCCGAGGGCGGCGTCGATAGCGGCGTGATAATCGCGCGTTCGGTAGGAGTTGAAGACCCGGGCGAGCCGGTACCATCCGGGGAAGTGTGGGTTCAACCGCATGGCGGAATCCGTCACAGCGCAGCCGTGTTCCCAATCTCCCGTGCAAGCCAACAGAATTCCCAGCAGCGCCGTGGTTGCGCCGTCCATGGGATTTAGTGCGATGGCGCGCTCGGCGAGCGGACGAAAGGCTTGCCACTCGCGGCGCATGAAGAGGCTCTGTGCCAAGGCTAGATTGACCAGTGCATTCGCCGGGGCAATCTCCGCGGCTCGTTGCGCAGCCGCCTTGGCGCGCCCCAACGGATCGGGTCGAACGTTGAATCCGAACCAATCCTCGTCGCTGTAGAGGGTGGCCAGCATGGCCCAGCAATCACCCTGGTCCGGCGCATCGCGCACTACTCGCTCAAGAAGGTCGCGCACAGCCGCATGTTCTTGCGGGTTCATTTGTTCGTGCAAATTGAAGACCCGGAACACGGCTTCATACGCGCTCAGTTGCGCATCGCTCTTTTTCCGGATCGCTGCGCAGATGCTGCGCGGCAAAATGCCATGCTGGTCGGCGACGGTGGAAACGATTCGGGGGACCAGCTGATCCTGCAAAGCGAAGATTTCTTCGGGCCGGAATGGGCGATCGAAAGTCTCCGCCCAGAGATGAGTTCCGGTGATGGCGTCCACCAGTTGCACCGCTACGCGAATGGTCGGGCCCGCCTGCCGGAGGCTTCCCTCCATCACATAGCGTGCACCCAGTCGCGCGCCGATCGCGCGCACATCTCCTGACTCACTGGAATGCTTTTCGTATGAACTCCGCGCGACAACGCGCAGGTACGAGAATCGAGACAAGCCCGTCACGACCTCTTCAGACAACCCTTCGGCGAGTGCTTTGAGATCGGCATTGCCGCCGGTATATCTGAAAGGGAGAACGGCGACCCAGAAACCTTCTGCAGTGCGTGTCGCCCCGGAGCCGGAAGAGTTCAGCGAGGAAGCTGAGGGGGCGCGATTGAGTGAAGGGTCCAGTCCAGCTTTGTGAAGACCCTCGAGTAGTTTCTCGGTGAGATCGGGTTGCCACCATTTGTCGCATTCTTCGCGAGGCGACGTGGCGAAATCGGGTCGCGCGGCGAGCAGCGCCTGTAGGGCTTTGCGCGCCAACTCGACTTCGCCGCGTTGTCCGTAGATGACGGCGAGGACAAAGTTCGTACGCCAGAAGCCGGGCAGGTTGATCTTTTGAGCGATCTCAAGCGCGGCAAGGTAGTCCCCCTTGCGATATGCATCGAAGACGGGCGCGAACCAGTACCAGCCGGGATGATTCGGATTGAGGTTGCGAGCGCGCTCGGACAAGGCGCAACCGCGCTCCCAGTCGCCGGCATAGGCGGTGAGCATGCCGAGATAGGCGAAGGTGAATCCGTCCATCGGGTTGAGTGCGATGGCGCGTTGTGCTTCGCTGTGAAATCCCTGAAACTCGCGCTGGAAGAAAAGGACGGAGGCGAGGGCGTGATGGGCGAGGTGATTGGAGGGAGCGGCTTCGGTAGCCTGCCGCGCCGCCGCGTATGCGCGCCCGAGAGAATCGGGCCGCTGGTTGAAGGCGTGGTTGTACTCTTCGCGGGTAACGATCGCGAGCATGGCCCAGGCCGGGGCATATCCTGGAGACTGCTGAACGGCGCGTTCCAATCCCTCCCGCGCGGTGGCGTGATCTTCGGGCGTGACGCGCTGAAGATACGAGAAGGCGCGCAGCACAGCTTCGTAGGGGCTTAGCTGACTGGCAGGCTTGTGGCGAAGAGCTTCTCCCATGCTGTGCGGGAGCACGCCCTGTGTGTCGGCGACGGTGGAGACGATGCGGGGGACGACTTCGTCCTGTAACTCGAAAACGGATTCCGATTGGAAAGGGCGATCGTAAGTTTCGGCCCACAGATGCGCGCCGGAAACGGCGTCGACGAGTTGCACGCTGATGCGCAGCCGGGAGCCCGCCTGCCGCAGGCTTCCCTCCATCACGTAGCGAGCGCCGAGTTCCTTGCCGGCGGAGCGTACGTCGACGGGTCCGTGAGCATAACGCAATGTCGAACTGTGCGAGATCACCTTGAGGTAGCAGAAGCGGGAAAGGCCAGTGACGATTTCTTCGGCGAGGCCTTCGGCAAAGGCAGTGAGGTCGGCGTTGGAGCCGGCGTACTTGAAGGGCAGAACCGCGACCCAGAATCCTTCCTCGGTGCGGGCAGAGCCGGAGTCGGGAACGGCCGCAAACCCTGACGCCGAGGAGGGCACCGGAGTGGCGCGCGGTGCGGAGCGCGGGGTGGTGCGGGATGACAGTCGCGCGAGATCACGGAATTCGTTGCTGACGTCGCGCGCCGTCTGAACGCGGTGGCGCGGATCTTTTTCGAGGCAGCGCCGGATGACGCGGGCCAGATCGCTCGGCAGATCTGTACGGACATCGGTGACGAGCGGCGGACTGTCGCGGAGGATCGAGGAGACGAGCTCGGCGGAAGAAGATCCTTCGAAGGGGCGGCGACCGGTTGCCATTTCGTGGAGGACGACGCCGAGGGAAAAGATGTCGGTGCGAGGGTCGAGGCTGCGTCCCGAGAGTTGTTCGGGCGACATGTAGGCGGGAGTTCCCATGACGACGCCGGGTTGAGTGCGACCGGCAGAGGCGGAGGTCAGGGTGGCTCCGTCAGACGTCTCGGTGCTGACATCTTTTGCGAGGCCGAAATCGAGCACCTTTACGCGGCCTTCAGGGGTGACCATGACGTTGGCGGGCTTGAGGTCACGGTGGAGGATGCCCTTCTCATGGGCGGCGGCCAGAGCTTCGGACAAGGCGCTGGCAATCTCAACGATGCGTTCGACGGGAAGTCCGTTCGTGGAGATGAGGCGATCGAGAGATTGTCCCTCGATGAGTTCCATGGTGAGAAAGTGGACGCCGTCGCATTCTTCGACCGAATAGAGCGTCACGACATTGGGATGGTTCAGCGCGGCGACGGCGCGAGCCTCGCGCTGGAAGCGGGCGAGGCGTTCGGGATCGCGGGCAACGTCGGGCGGCAGAACTTTGAGGGCGACGTCGCGGCCGAGTTTTGTGTCGGTGGCGCGGTACACCTCACCCATTCCGCCGGCGCCGATGGCGGCACTGATCCGATAGTGCGATAGGGTGCGGCCGATCAGAGGATGCCCCCTTAGTTGCGGGCTTGCGGGTGCGTGCCCAAGCAAAGGCAGGGGCGATTTTACCAAGGATGTTGGCGGAATTGGGGCCGTAGGCCAAAGCGCGGCTACTAAGTGCCCCTTGACATCAGGCGGAATATTCTGTATATTCAGTCTGTACTGAAAGAAAAGATATGGCGGAACTGACTGGAGTGCAAAAGCAGTACATCCTCCACTGGGGAGAGATGGGGACGCGGTGGGGGATCAACCGCACCGTGGCGCAGATTCACGCGCTGCTGTATTTGTCGCCGCGGGCACTGCCAGCTGAGGAGATTGCGGAGACGCTGAGCGTGGCGCGGTCGAATGTGAGCACGTCGATTCGTGAGCTGGAGACCTGGGGGATCGTGCGGGCGGTGCACGTCCTGGGCGACCGGCGAGAACATTATGAATCGATGAAGGACGTGTGGGAGATGTTCCGGCTGGTGATCGAGCAGAGAAAGCGGAGGGAGATTGATCCGACGCGGGAGATGCTGCGGCAGTGCCTGGCGGATCTGGATCCGAAGGAGCCGGGGGCGGATTACACGCGAGAGCGGCTGGCGGCTATGGCCGGATTCTTCGAGGCGGTTACGGAGTTGCACGACCAGATGAAGCGTCTGCCGACAGGGACGGTGCGGAAACTTTTGCGGATGGGAGCTAAGGTGCGGAAGAAAGCGGGGTAGCTCCCCTTTTTTGCCCGTTACTTTCTTTTTGTACAGAATATTCTGATTTTTCGCTACAGAGGCAAAAGCTAACACACGGGACGCAGAGGAACCCGGGGGAATTCCGGGAGGTGGTTATGGAAGTGGGCCTGGTTCGAGCGATCTGGGGAGCGGGCTTTGTGCACTTAGGGATTATGGCGGCCAACATTCCTTTGCCGGGGCGGTTGCGAGTGCGGGAACGGTTGGCGGGAATTCCGAGATTTGTGCGGCAGATCTTCTATGTGCATTGGGTTTACATCCTGATTGTGGTGGGTCTGTTTGCCGGATTGTGCTTTGGGTTTGCCCCCGACCTGGCCGGGGCTAGCAGGTTGGGACGGACCCTCAGCGGATTCATGGCCGGGTTCTGGCTGCTGCGGATTGGGTTACAGGTCTTCTACTACGAGGGTGAGGTACGTCGGGAAAATCGTGGGCTCGACGCACTCTATCTGTTGGCCTTGGTGGTGTTGGTGGTCGTGTTTGGGATTGCGGCTTTGCGGCCGGTGGGGTGAGTGAGTCAGAGGGGAGTAGAAACCCACTTCTCGCAAAAGATGCGAGCAATGGGGGCACCCGGGGTTGGGCTGACATCGAGGTGGAGACATGACAACAACTTTGCAGCGTGAGGTCGGTCGGGTGGACGCGGGATATTCATGGGCTTCGGGATGCGCTACGGCCGGCGCGGCGGTTTGGGCGGGGATTGCGGTGTTGGCACGGCTGGGCGCTGCGCGGATCGGAGCGATTGAGTTGCTCTTTCTGTTCGCGCCACTCGTGATTGTTCCCTTGGGGATGGAATTGGGACGAGTGATGGATGGTGGCGGGAGGATGGAGCAGATGGCGCGCCGGGTGCAGCCTTTCGGGGCGGTTTGTGCCGTGGCGGCTGTTTGTCTTCCACCGGGAAGGGAGGCTGGGTTCATCGCACTGGGGTGGATGGTTGTCTGTGGGCTCATGGCCGCGGGCGGGATTCTGAAATTGGAGCATCTCTTTTGGTCGGACGCGGGCGAGGGCGTCCGCGCCACGTTCATGCAGGTGACCCTGGCTGTCGCACGGGTTGACTTGGCTGTGGGTGGGGCGTGGTTGGTGGCTTCGCGGTTGGGAATGCGACCGATGGGGATTCGGGAGCCGATTGGACTGTTGACTGCAGTGCATTTTCATTTCGCGGGCTTCGCCACGGCTACGATCGCGGCAGCGATGCTCGGGTTCGCCGAAAAGCGTGATCAAGGTCGCTGGCTCAGGTATGTGGTTCCGATGGTGGTGGGCATGCCTTTTGTGGTCGCGGCGGGATTTGTGATTGCCCCGGCGGTGAAGATGGGAGCGGCAATACTGTTCGCGATTAGCGTCGCTGCGCTGGCTGTCGCTCTGCGCCAGTGTGGGACGCAGGCGGAGGAACCGACGGCGCGGGTGCTGCTGCAAGTGGCGGCCGTGGCGGTGTTCGCGGGGATGGTCCTCGCCGGGACGTACGCGGTGGCGGATTTCATGGGCAGTGAAGTATTGCCGATTCCGCAAATGGCCAGGACACACGGCATTCTCAATTGCATCGGCTTTTGCCTTCCTGCATTGCTGGGGTGGCTCGTGGAATTCAGCCGGGAATAAAATGCGAAAAAGCCTGAACCGCAAAGGTCGCTAAGAAATGCCGCGAAGAACGTAAAGAAAACCGAGGATCCGAGTTGGCCAGAATCACTTAGATTCTTTCCAGCCTCCGCCTCCCCGCAGTGACCTTCCGGTGGCGCTGCAGAAGGTTGCGGCAGCGGACGACGGTGAACCTTCAGCTGAGATGAGACACTTCTGCCACGCATTTGCGCGGAATCTTTGTGCCCGGGGTTTTGGGGAATCAGAACAGAACGCAGTTTTCCGGGAGGAGGTGGAGCGGGAACCTGTACACTACAGAAAAAGCGTGCGAAACAAGCCGGAGCAACACCGGCGGGGTTGATGACACAGAGTAAATCTCAGTTCGAGGAGCCATCCGGGGCGGGGCATGCTTCCGAGACCGACTCGGGAGCCGCCGAAGGGGCGGGTGCATCCGTGGCCCCGTCATCCGCGTCGTCTTCATCTTCACATTTTTCACCTCTAACCTCATCTCCGGGCGCTGCCTTGTCGGAACCCCTCTCCGAGAGCGCCATCAGTAAAGAACTACGGCGGCTGAACCGGGCGCTGCGCGCGCTGAGCGCGTGCTATCAGGCAATGACGCAGGCGGGCAGCGAACAAGAGCTTCTGGATGAAATCTGCGAAATCATTGTGAACCTCGGCGGATATCGGATGGCGGGAATCGGCTACGCAGGAGCGGACGAGGCGAAGACGGTTCGGCCCATGGCGCACGCCGGTTACGACAGTGGATACCTGAGGACGGTTGGGATCAAATGGTCGGACACTCCGGCGGGCCGTGGGCCGTCGGGGACGGCGATCCGGGAGAACCGGGTGTGCGTGATCGCGGATACGCAAAAAGATCCTCGGTTCGCGCCCTGGCGTGAAGCGGCAATGCAGCGAGGGTATGCGGCGACTATCGCACTGCCGCTGCGGGCCGAAGGGCAAGCCTTCGGCGTGTTGGCGATTTATTCGGAGCAGGCCGGATCGTTCGAACGATCGGAAGAGGAGTTGCTCGCCGAGATCGCCGACAACCTGTCGTACGGCATCACGGCTCTCCGCGCCCAGGCCGAGGGCAAGCGCGCGGCAGCAGCGCTGCGCGAGGCGGAGGCGAAATACCGGCAGCTGGTGGAGGAGGTCCCGGCGATTTCCTATGTGGCCGAGACGGGAGCGCTCGGGTCTTTTCTCTACATGAGCCCGCAGGTGAAGACGATTCTGGGGTACCGTCCAGAGGATTGCGTGGCCGACTCGCGCTTCTGGTGGAATCACCTGCATCCGGATGATCGTCCCATTGCGCTCACGGAAGACAACTGGGAGGAAGGGCGTCTGTTCCAGGTGGAGTACCGCATGCAGACGCAGGATGGGAGGGAGGTGTGGATTCGGGACGAGGCGATCATTTACCGCGATCCGGAGAGCGGGAAGCGGTTGACGCGGGGACTGATGATCGACATCACCGAACGAAAATTGGCGGAGCAGGCGCTGCGGCAGAGTGAGGAGCGCTACCGCATGTTTGTGGCGCAGAGTTCGGAAGGCATCTATCGGATGGAATACGATCCGCCGGTTCCCTGCCACCTTCCCGTCGCGGAGCAACTGGATTGGGGCCTGCAGACCGGCATTATGGCGGAATGCAACGATGCGATGGCAAGAATGTACGGCAGAGCCTCGGCGCGGGATCTCGAGGGGAAGCCTCTGACGGACTTTCTGGTTCTGCACGATCCGGTAACGCAGAAGTTTATGCAGACGTTCATCCAATCGGGATACCAGATTACGGACCAGGAATCACGGGAGATGGACGCCAACGGGCAAGGGAAAACTTTCCGCAACACCATGATCGGGATGGTGGTCAACGGACATTGGGTGCGGAGCTGGGGCATTACGCGCGACGTGACGGAGCGGATGCACCTGGAAGAGCAGCTACGAAACGCGCAGCAACTTGAGGCGATTGGCCGGCTGGCGGGAGGCGTAGCCCACGACTTCAATAATATTTTGAGCATCATCATGGGGCACGGGGAACTGCTGCTGGCGGGAGCGGACGAGCGCGCGCGCAACGGGTTGGAACAAATTCGGAGAGCAGCGGAACGAGCGGCGTCGCTGACGCAACAACTGCTGGCGTTCAGCCGTAAGCAGGTGTTGCAGCCGAAAGTGCTGGATTTAAACGATGCGGTGGCGGACCTGCATAAGATGTTGGCGCGGGTGATTGGCGAAGACATTCAGCTCATCGCGGAATTGAATCCATCGCTGGTGCCGGTGAAAGCGGATCCCGGACAGGTGGAGCAGGTGCTCATGAATCTGGCGATCAACGCGCGCGATGCCATGCCCCACGGCGGCAAACTGGTGATGGAAACATCGAACATGGAGGTCGACCCGGATCAGGAACGCGACTTGGATCTGGCCGCGGGGCGATACGTCATGCTGAAAGTGAGCGACACCGGACACGGGATGGATGCCGTAACGATGGCGCACATCTTTGAGCCGTTCTTCACAACTAAGCCCAGGGGCAAGGGAACGGGGCTTGGACTGGCGACGGTGTACGGCATTGTCAAACAGAGTGGCGGAAGCATCCAGGTGCAAAGTGAAGCGGGGCGGGGCGCGGAGTTTCGCCTCTACTTGCCGGCGGCGGATGGGAGCATTCGCAAGCCGCCGCCGTCCATCTCGAGTGAAAGAGTGGCTGGAGGGAACGAGACGATCCTCGTTGTGGAAGATGAACCCGACCTGCGTGAGCTAGCGCGCATCTTTCTGGAAGGCTATGGCTATAAAGTGCTGGAAGCCGCGAACGCGGAACACGCGATGGTGGTCGCCGACGGATTCACCGACAGGATTCATCTGCTCCTGACTGATGTCATTATGCCGGGGATGAGCGGGCGCCAGCTGGCGGAGAAGATCCTGAACAAGCATCCGCAAACCAAGATTATGTATATGACGGGCTACACCGACGACATGGTCGTGCAGCACAAAGTACTGGAACCGGGCGTGAAGCTGCTGCAGAAGCCGTTCGGCAAGGTAGAACTCGCTCTGAAAGTGCGGCTGACGCTGGATGGCAAGTAAGGTTGATAAAATTTGAGACTGCAGATTGATCTGCACTGCAAGAACTTCAAAAGGGATTGGGGACTATGACGCAGGGGCAGGGGAGTGGCGGAGTGCTGCATGCGGCCCGCGAAGCAGCCAGCAAGAAAATCTGGGTGACGGTGAACGGATTGCCGCTGACGTTTCGTCTGGAGTGGCCGTTTCACCAGTCGACGTCTGGAGCGGATTTTTGGGTGCTGCATGGCGACATCCGGTTAGAAGGGTGGGAGGGGCTGCACGCGCCGGTGGCGGTGAATCTGTCACAAACGGTGCGCGAAGTGATGGCGTCGCTGGAACCGGAAGATGCGGAGGCTCCGGTGATCAACGCGCTGCGCAAGGAAGTCGATCGGCGGCAAATTGAGTTTTTGAAATCGGGGAAGCTGCTGCCGGTGCCATTTTCGAGCCGGCATTATGACTTCAAGCGGGAGCAGTGGGTTTTCGGCAAAGCGACCGACGACGTGATGGCGGAGTTCATCGAGAGGAAGGTTTATTGGGCGACGAAGCTGGCGTCGGCTGACGAAAAGTCTCCCACTCTCGCGAAGGACGCGAAAGACGCGGCCGCCGTTCGGGTATGGATCGGCGATCCGGCGGAGGCTCAGTATTTGCAATCAAGCCCGGCGCATATGGTCGAAATTGCAGCGCGGCTGGTGGCGGCCCAGGGGTTGCTGCGCATCGAAGGCGACTGGGCCGAGGCGACGCCGGGGCTGATGGGACAGGCGCAACGATTCGAGAGCGTGCGCAGGAAGGCGATGGAGGAGTTGGAGAAGAAGCACGCGTTCGAGCGCGGGTAGCGAGTCCCGAGTACCGGGTTGCGAGTCCCGAGAATGGACACCGTTGTAATTACCGCACGGGGGCCATTTTTCAGGGATCCCTCCGGGATCGGGTGGGGGGTGCGCTGGAGTCAGGGTTCCTGACGCTGCGAGAAGTGCGACCGAGATCGGCACGGCAGCTTATAGGAGCGCTGCTATTTCGGGGTGGAAGGGATTTCCAGACTTGTCACCATCGCAATCGGTTTGCCGTCACAGGTGCCGGGGTTGAAGCGCGAGTTCCGAACCTTGTCGAGAGCCTTCTCGTGGGAGCCCTTGCTGATCGAGCGCAGGATCCTTAGGTCTTGCGGTCTGCCTTTCGTGTCGACGACGAACCATACGGTGATCCATGCGACGCGATCCAGGTCGACATCGGGAATCATGAGATCGAAATCGGACAAAGTTGGGCGCACCGTCTTCCCAAAGCATCGGTCGAGTTCGATTGCGTCCGCCGGAGGCGTGAATAGCGCTGGGTCCATGGGAGGCTCGATCGACAGGTCTACTATATCGGCACTGATCGTCTTATGCCGGTCTTCGAGGCATACCACCTCGTGCGGGAACTCATAGTTCCCGAACTTGCGAAATGAGCCGTACTCACAGGAAAAACTCACCACGTTTCGAGGGCGCTTCTCGGGAAGGGTTTTTTCCAATAGAACCCCGCTTTTCTTTTCGAAGCAGAATACGAAAGACTGGTTTTGGGCAACGGGCCTGCTGTACGCGCATTCCGCTATGACACTAGGAGTGGCATGTTCACTGATAGATGCAAAACTAAGCTGTAACGAAGCCGGTGGAAGGAAGGTCATGAGCGCTGGGAGTCTAATCGCCTGGGCTGGGAATCCGTCGGGATACACGCGCCAATACTTGGTGGATCCAGCGATCTCGATGTGGCGCGAGTCTCCGATGACCGTTTCCCGACGCCACTGTAAGTCGGAAAACCAGGTCTCTGTGTAGGTTCCCTGCACCGGTTCCAGATTGTCGCCAAGGAAAGAGAAAGTGGCCTGCAGCCGGAAGGCTGGGGCGCCCGGAGAACGGATGTCGGAGAGTTGGCGGGCGTGCACAAGCATGGCTTCGGCGCGGGCCTGGACCTCTTGCGCGGAGGAAGTCGCATGAAGGCAGATAAGACAGGCAGCGAGGAAATAGGTGCGGAGTTTGAACCGGGAGTGAAGTGCCGCGTGAATGAGGGGTCGGTTCATTTCGGGCCGTGCGGGGCGCAATCCAATTGTGCTCGCATCCATATAAGTCCGAGTCCGGGTCCTCGCGCAAGAGCGCAAGATGGTTTGGGTATGCACGATCAATCCATCTTTTGCCCCGTATAGACCGTTATCAAGTACGCGATGATTGCCCACACTCCAGGCAAAGCGGTGAGGATGATGGAAAAGATAAGCCCGGCCTTGCAGAGTGCCTTTCGAGGTCCGTCGTTATATGTGACTACAGCAAGAATCCATCCGAAGGTATAGCAGACGTTGGCAAGGATGGCATAAACGATGGGGCCGAGGATCATCGCGAACGGTTCTTCAAAATCGACGCCGGGTTTTACACTTGCGCCTCCCACAATTAACCCAAGCCACCAGGTCCCGAATCCGGTTAGGCCAACGTGCAAGTTGAAATGCAGGCGCCGCGTTTCCCACCAGCGGATAATGTCTTGGTTAGTTGTTCCGGAAGACCCGTGAAACAACCAGCCTTTCGTGGTCGATTCATCCATTTTCCAGACTCCGGCTACTCCGGTCGTTCTTCGAGAAGAGTCCCCAGCAGAGTCTTGGGGCGATGGCATAGTTTACTTGGACCAGGAGGATAGCGGCGATGCCCCAGGTGTTGAAGAAACAAAGCACGGCGCCGGACGCGTAAAGAGATTGCGCGATCACAATACGGCGGATAACGGCGGGATGAAATTCCGCTGTTACCGGCATCGTCGGCTGGGACGTGGAGATCGAGCACGAGCAGCGTCATCGCAACGGCGAAGATGCCGTGGCTAAGAGCGGCGAGGTGTTCCGCGCTTTGTCCGGCAACACGGTTGTAGAGGGGTGCATCGAAAAGAAGTTTAGCGGGAGCAGTTGTCAGTTGCCCGTACCCATTTGCCAATTAAGAGTCGGCAGGTCTGGGAATTGCCGATTTCTTCGTGGGTATTTGCGGGAATCAGATCCGGGAAAGACTCGATGAGGTGGGGCTTGGGGACAACTTGGCAGTGGCGCTTTGTCTGCGGGATTGTTTTGTTGCTTGGCTGCTTGAGTATTGCTTCCGTGGAGGCGCAAGATACACCGAGTCCGCAGACCTCTCCGCCACAGGGGAATTCCCCGGATCAATCCCCGGATCAATCCCCGGATCAAGATCCGGATCAGTCGTCCAAGGAAGAGAAGAAAGACGAAGGGGCGAATCCCGCGCAGGCCGCTGCGGAAAAGACAAAACAAGTGACAGTGCAGGCAGCGCTCGCCACGAAAAGGGCTGGAGAACAAGCGCTGGTGAAGGCGCGCGACTGGGAGAGCGGCTGGGTGACGGGTGTGTATGTGGGAAAGGACCGTGCACTGGTCCCACTGAGCGTGCAACAGCGGCGCGAAATCTACCTGCGACAGACGCTGACGACTCCGGGCGCATATATGAAGCGGATGTTCGCGGCGGGCATTGATCAGGCGCGCGGGGCGCCGCCGGAGTGGGGTGGTGGCTGGGGAGGATATGGGACGCGCTTTGCGTCTCGCGAGGGACAATTCATAACGGCCAATAGCCTGGCTGCGCTGGGAAACGCTGTGCTGAAGTATGAGCCTCGGTATGACCAGTGCAAATGCAGCGGACTCTGGCCACGGTCGCGGCATGCCGTGATCCGGAACTTTCTTACCTACAACCGGAGCGAACAGGAGTTGCGCCCGCAGTGGGCATTGTACGGAGGCGCTTTCGGCGGTGGACTGGTTTCGACGGCGTGGAAGCCGCATCCGCGAAATGCATTCGCCGAAGGTGGCCGCGCCATGCTGGGGCAGGCCGGGTATGGTGTGCTGCTGAATCTTTTTATCGAGTTTGCGGGAGACATCAACCGGAAGCTTGGCGCGAAACGCTGAAGGTGCACCCCTCGAGGCACCCTGCTACGTCGTTGGCTTTCGGACCAGTTGGGCGACGACCGTGCCCAGGGTCAAAAGCGACATCAGCGAGATGATGCCCAGGGAGATCACGCAGTAAATGCACCAGACGCCGAGGATGTGCGCCTCGATGTTGGCCAGGTAGAGCGAGAAGGTGAGGCCTCCGAACGTTGGAACGAGCAGCAGTCGGTAGGAGCGAAGAAAGGCGAGGATGCCCATGAGAATGTATCCCGCAATGCCGACCGTGGCGACTGGAATCGGGCCCAGCATGGCGTAGGGGCTGTGGTTGACGACGCCGCAATCCCAGTGCTCGTTGATGCTGCAGGGAGAGTCGCCGTATTCGCGGTAGTGCTCGCGGAGGGCGAGGGAAGAAACGATGATTCCGAGAACGGCCAGAATTAACAGCGGGTATTTCATGAAGCTCCTCTTCGTTATGGGCACTGGCCCTAAGGAACAGACATAGAACTCTAGTTCTTGCCTGTCGTCGCACCGGTTGCGTCTTTTATTAAATCAGAAACCTGCCAATCGCCGCCGTGATACCACTTCACAATCTTGCCGTCGGGGCCAATGACGGCGGTGCTGAGGTTGTGGGTGATGAGTCCGCCTTCGGCCTTTACTGTGAGCGCGAAGAAATCGGCGATCTTGGGCAGGTCTGCGGCCTTAGGAGCGGCAAACTCCCAGCGGGTGAAGAGTGCGGGGTCATGCCGGTGGGCCACCGAGAATCCGTATTCGCGGAGAACCTTGGGGGTGTCGTGCTCGGGGTCGAAGCTGAGGCTTAGGAGATGGGTGCGGCGCAGCGCGGGATTGGCGGCGAGCTGCTTGTCGATCTCGGCGAAGTTGCTGCTCATGCGCGGGCAGAAGTCGGGGAACGGGCAACGGGTGTAGATGAACGTGACGAGCACAACTTGGCCTCGGTACTGCTTGATCGAGATGAGCTTGCCGTTCTGATTGGTGAAGGCGAAGTCGGGAACTTCTTCCCCGAGAGCGGGAGTGTGCAGCGCCTTACTCGATGCCGCGGGAACCGTGTCAGCATAGGCGGTGATTCTCACATTCTCCAGCCAGTAGCCGGTACTTGTGTCATCCGCCTTCGCCTCGGGCAGGACTACTTCGGCGGAAATGGTGACGCCGGGAGCGAGTTGACTCAGCATGGACGCTGGCTTGAACTTGTAGGGCATCGCCATGGCGTCCATGAAGCCGGGGATGGCGTCGCCATCGACGATGGCGGATTGCGCTTGAGTGTCGACGGAGACTACGCGGCCGGTGAACGGGTAGCGCTTGGCGGTAGGCGTTTTAGAGCGATGACAGGAAGAAGAGAGGAATAATCCAGCCAGGATTAGGACTAGCGAAAAAATACGGATCGAGGGGTTGTTCATTTTCATACACTTTAACTCGCGGAGAGATGTGGTGGCTAACGGCCAAGAGCTTTAACCACAAAGGACACTAAGGTTCACGAAGGAAGGCTCGCAGCAATTTGCAGTTCCACATGTCCGTTGTTGCTGCTGCCTTTTTGTGACATCCTACGCAGTCTAATTTCATTCGGCGAGGCTTTCGATGGCATGCAACCCTGAAGTCCTGAAACATGTTCCCCTGTTTGCGCTGCTCGATGAAGAAGAGACGGCGGTGCTTGCCGGGCAGGTGAGGCTGAGAACCTTCGCGCCGCGGCAGCGAATTTACAAGATCGGCGATTCGAACGGACAGGCATATGTGGTGGTGGCGGGGCGGGTGCGGGTGTCGACCGTCGACCAAGATCATCAGGAGGTGGTGGTCGACGAACCTTCGCATGGAGAATTTTTCGGATTCGCCTCGATGCTGGAGCAGACGCCGCACCAAACGGAAGCCATGGCCATTGACGAAGCGGTGTGCCTGGAGGTGGATCAGGGAGACATTGCAGTGTTGCTGCAGCGGAAGCCGCTGGCGGGAATGGATATGCTGCGCGTGCTGGGACGGCAGTTTCACGCTTCGCAACAGCTGGTGCGGGTTCGAGCCAACCGGCATCCGAATCAAGTGATCGAGAAGGACGCTACGTTCGGCGAGCGCATTGCCGATAGGGTCGCGGGCTTTGGCGGATCATGGACGTTTATCATCGCGTTCGGCGTCGCGCTGGCTGTGTATATGACGATCGATGCTGCGCTGGGGAAGAAGGCGTGGGATCCGTATCCGTATATCCTGCTTAATCTTTTCTTGTCGATGCTGGCGTCGGTGCAAGCGCCCATCATCATGATGAGCCAGAACCGGCAGGACACGAAAGACCGTCTGCGCGGCGAACTCGATTACGACGTCAACCGCAGAGCGGAAGTTGAGATTCAAGGGTTGGCGCGCAAGCTGAATGTGCTGGGAGAGAAGATGGGGGACGTGGAAGAGATGCTGCGGGAGAAGTTGGAGCGAGGATGAGAGTTTGTCTTCGGGGAGACTCGCGCTTCGCGCTCGCAGGACAGCCGAGGCGGCTGTCGCTACCTGGTCCGTGGTGGTCCCACAACATTTCAGTAGTGGAAGCGATAGCGGAGTTCAACGAAGACTTCGCGGGGGTTGTTCCAGTGGAAGCCTCCGAATGTGACGCTGTTGTCTAGCTCGACGCGGCGGTTGGCGACGTTCAGAGCGCTCACTGAAGCGGAGAAGCTCTCACCGAAATCTTTGCCCAGCGTAAGGTCGAACGTGGTGTGCCCGGGTATGTAGTCGCCGGGATACGGTTGGCCCGGGAAGGCGTTCACAAAACCGGAGCCGTAATAAATATTGGTGGAAGCATAGGCGCGCCAGGGCAGCGTCAGGTCGCCGCCGACGTTCAGGGTGTTGCGCTGGTCGTGATCGAGCGGGCCATAGTCGAGCGTGGAGAAATCGGTGAGGCCTCCGGTGATGGCGCCTCCTCCGTCGACGATTTGATTGGAATAGGCGAGGTGGAATTGGGCCCAGTGGGCGATGCGCGGAGAGCGGAGAGTAAGTTCCCATCCGCGGATGAGAGCTTTCTCGATTGTGAGCGGGAAGAAGAGATTGGATTCGCCGATTACGTCGTGATCGAAGAAGTTGGAGACGCGAGTGCGGAAGGTGTCGGCGTCGAGAGTCCATCCACGGTACGGGACGGTGACGCCGAACTGATGTTCTTCGTCGCGCTCGCCGCTTAGCGGAATGAATCCGCAGTCGCTCTGGGTGCAGAAGTTGATCAACGAACCCGAGGCAGTGACTAGTGGCGGCGCCTGATAGTAGTGGCCGTAGAAAGCACGGAAGGTCCAGTTAAGGCGAGGGAGAGTGAGTGCTGCGCCGAAACGCGGGCTGATGGCGTTCTCGGAGAATCCATTGTTGCCGGCGAAGTGCGTGGGGCGTAGGCCTGCGGTCACAGTCAGCCACGAAACAGGCTTGAACTTATCGTCCAGAAAGAATGCGGCGAGGCTGCCGGTGGGATGCTCCGTGAAAGCCGGTAGGGCGCCGCCGTTGTTGAAGGTTGCTCCGAAGCGCTCGTGGTTCCACTGATAAAAGCTGTACTCCCCAACTTGGAGATTGTTCTTCGCCAAATTTGCGGTGAAGCTGACCTGGCCTCCAGCGTAGGTTGATCCACGATCCTGAGTTGCGGCGACTGGAAAGTCGGTGGGTGAACTCCCGTAGCTGGCAGCGTTGTAGTGGTAGAAGGGCGAAACCTCGAGCAGGGCTCGCGAATTGAATGTGTGCACCCAGGAAAAGTTCACGATGGCGTCGGATTCGTGGTCGCTATCGCGAAGGCCGATGCTGGGATATTGGGGAGTGAAATTGTTCTCCGGGATAGAGCCATTTTGAATGTCATTGGGGAACGGGTCGTATGGAACCTGGTAGAAGTCTTTGCGCAATGAAGTGACAAGGCGAAGCTGGTTGGATGGATTGACGTTGAAAAGGAGCGATCCGAAGCCGCCGTAGCCATTTTCAGCGTCGTGCACGACCTGCGGGACGGGCGTCTGTATTCCCAGATTGCTGCGGTTGGCATTGACGCTGGCATAGTAGGCGAAGCGCTCGGTGTGGCTGCCGAAACTGAACTGGTTATTGGTCTGGAAGAAATTGCCGGCGCTCAGAACAAGTTCGGCCTGGCGGTTTCGTTCGAATCCGGTGCGGGGCGCAATGTTGAAGACGCCGTAAGTGCGGTCACCCATTTCCGCGCCATAGCTGCCGCGGCTCACCTCGAGGTAGTCGATATCTTTGGGATCGAATTGAGGGCCGATGTTGGACGCGATGTTGGTGTTGGGCACGGGAACGCCGTCGACGAGCCAGCTGGTCTGGTGTCCTCCGCGAATGTGGAGCTGGTCGTGGGTGACGTAGGCTCCGGGGACGAAGTTCGTGATCATGGCCAGACTGTTGGAGCGGGCCGCGCCGGGGGTGCGCGCGACATCGAGGCGGCTGACGAGAGTGGTAGGCGTGGCCGAATCGGTGGGCGCGTTCTCCGGAGTGCCGGAGACGTTGACCATCGCTTTAGCTCCAGCGACGTTGAGCGCGAAATGCAGGACCGGCTGCGTGCCCGCCAGGACTTCGACGTCCTGCTCAGTTTGCTCGAATCCGAGGCCAGCGACGGTGACGAGGTAGTCTCCGATCGGGACGGCATTGAAGCTGAAGTTGCCGTTGGCGTCGGAATTGGCAGTGGCCGACCAGTCGGAGGACTTCGCCTTGATCATCACCATGGCGTTCTGCACAGGGCGGTGCTGAGGGTCGTGGATGATGCCGCGGACCGAGCCGAAGATGCCCGCGAAAGCCGGCAAAGCCAGAGCCGCCGAAACGACGAACAGCGAAATGCGAATGAAAGGCAAGAAAGTCTCCGATGCAACGATGCCTGCCGCCTGCTGAGAGTGCACTCAGGGGCTCAAGCCGAAATTGATTTGTGGGAACGGGCAGCGCACCGACTGACATCGCGCCCTTCCGAATTTCGATTCAGGCTATGGCGAGGCAGGGAGGAGCGCGGGTGGATTGAGATGAAGAAAACGGCGTGTCCGGTGTTTCTGACGGCGACGCGACGACGCGAGCGTCGGCACTCTGAGAGAAGACTGGGTTCGCTACCGACTGTGGACTGGCCCATTGCCGCGTGATAGCCGCCCGGCAGCAATCTTGGTCACAGCAATTTCCGGCGCCGCGGACGGAAAGTTGGTCAGAATCTGAAGGCGACGAAGCGTGGCACCGATGCGCTGTTTTGCGGATACAACATGCATGTGGGGGCGCAGCCGTGACCGCCAGCGCGAGGGGAACGATGTTCCCGGCAAGAGCGCACAACAGCAGAAGTCTGGCGGTCAGGCGATGCATTTGCTTTTGCTGAGCAGAACCCCAAGTGGACTCAGGATAGAGCAGGGATGGCTGGCGGCGCAACCACGGGTACGAAATTGAGACAAAGAATTTACATTCGCATTGCGGTTAAAGGGAATGTCAAATCCCCTTGCAAAACAAGCGAGGCCTGGTTTCATTTGATCTAGGAGTTACTTCAGCAGCACGTAGACGCCGCCGTTGGTGAAGGCGATGACCAGGTTCATCAGGACGAGCATCAGATCGTAGTGCCAGCCGTACGTCTTCTCGCCCCAGAAGCCGGTGTGCCAGGCAAAGATCTTTTTCTGAATAGCGCCGAGCATAATGAGGATCAATCCGAACGCCGCGAGTTGAGTGAGAACTCCGGCGGCGACGCCAAGGCCGCCGGCGACCTCGGCGATCCCGAGAAAGATGGTGACGCCTTTCGGCAAGCCAATGCTTTTGGCCCGCGCTTCGGGATCTTTGAGATGGTTGTAGCCGCTGGTCGCGAAGACGAGTCCGACCATGAGCCGCAAGAGAAGAATTCCGAGATCGGTGAAGCGGGCGAGTTGGGGGAACATCAGCGCTCCCTAGCTATGTCGATTTCAGGCGCGGCCGCGAACCTTGGCCCACCACCAGCGCACGCCAACGAAAAGGAAGCGCCAGTCCTGGAAGAACTCGGGTGGCTTGCCCTCGAAAGCATGGCCGACGAATTGGAAGATCCATCCGATGACGAACAGCGCGAGCGCGTAGAGCCAGAGTTTATGGAGGAAAATGCTGGCGAGGAAGATCGCGACCGAGACGAGGATGAGCGGAATTCCGAACGTGTGACAGAAGCGGTTCACCGGGTGCTGGTGACTAGTGGAGTATTGGGCGATCCACTGCTCGCTGGTGCGGTTGCCTAGCATGCGGGGAATGATACACCGCCGGATAAAACCGTGGGCAGACTCCCAAGGCGATGGAATCTACTTCTCTTCCCATTTCCACTGGCCAAACTGCTGGCGCAGTTTGCTTTTCAGTAATTTTCCCGTGGCGGTGTGGGGCAGTTCGCTGACGAATACAAAGGCATCGGGCAACTGCCAGCGGGCAAAGCGCTGTGCAAGGAAGTCGCGCAGTTCGGAATCCTCAACTTTGCAGCCGTCTTTCAACACGACCACCGCCAGCGGACGTTCTTGCCACTTGGGGTGAGCCACTGCAATCACGGCTGCTTCCTTCACGGAGTCGTGGGCGACCAAGGCGTTTTCCAAATCCACGGAACTGATCCATTCTCCGCCAGACTTGATCAGGTCCTTCACGCGGTCCGTGATTTTTATGTAGCCTTCGGGGTCGATGGTGACGACATCTCCAGTTCGAAACCAGCCGTCAGCAGTCCAGCGGTCATCCTGGTCGAGATGGTAGTAGCCCGCGGCGACCCAAGGTCCTCGTACGTGCAATTCCCCGGCAGTCTTGCCGTCCCACGGAATTTCGTCTTCGTCGCCCATGCCGCGAATGTCAATGAACGGCAATTGCAGTCCTTGCTTCGCGCGCACGGCGTAGCGTTCATCTTCCGGCCAAGCTTCCATGTGAGGCTTGAGCGTGCAGACGGTGGCCAGAGGTGTGGTCTCGGTCATGCCCCAGGGTTGAATCACGCGTACGCCAAGCTTGTCGAAGCGGCGGAACATGGACTCGGGCGCCGCGGAGCCGGCAACCACGATCCGCAAGCCAGGGGAAAGCTTCCAGCGGCCGGGATCAGAGTCGAGTGCATGGAGCACCGCGAGCCAAACGGTCGGTACTCCGCCGGTGAGGGTCACCCGCTCCGTCACCAACAGGTCGAGCAGGGTTTCGGCTTGCAGATTTCGCCCCGGAAAGACCTGCCGGCTGCCGGTCATGGTGGCCGCATAGGGAAGGCCCCAGGCATTGGCGTGAAACATCGACATGGCCGGGAGAATGGTGTCCTGATCGCTAAGGTGCAACTGATCGGGCAGGGCAGTCGCCAGCGAATGCAATGCCAGGGCACGGTGGGAGTAGAGAACGCCCTTTGGCTTTCCGGTGGTCCCCGAGGTGTAGCACATGGCTGCGCCATCGTCTTCGGCGAGGTCGGGAATACTGGGTGGGCCGCCGGCCTGGGCAAGGAAGGCTTCATAAGACGAACTTCCTTCCGGAAGGTTTCCGCCGCCATGCTCCACTACAAATACGTGCTCGAACTGGACATGCGGGCGGAACCGCTCGAAGACATCGAGCAGCACGTCGTCCACGATAAGAAAACGATCTTGAGCGTGGTTGACGATATACGCGATCTCCTCCGGATGCAGGCGCAGGTTCAGGGTGTGCAGGACTGCGCCGGTCGCGGGAACTCCGAAATAAGCTTCCAGGTGCTCATGCTCGTTCCACATCAGGGTGGCCACACGATCGCCCTTGGCCACGCCCGCACTTTGCAGGGCTGCCGCCAACTGCCGGGAGCGCCGATGCAGATCGCGGTAGGTATAACGGTGGCGCGAACCGTCGCTCCTCGCTGAAACAATTTCGACATTGGGGAAGATTTTGGCGGCGCGGTCCAGCATTCCAGTGAGCAGCAGCGGAGACGACATCATGGTCGACTTCACGAGAACCCTCCAACTTGGGAGAATGGAGCGCAGACCCGCCGGCTAACGGTTGCTTTGCCGGAAGCTAGCCCAGAAGAGGCGTGGAATTATAGCTCGGGACGGCTAGGCCCAAACGACTATGTTTCCTCGGCGGGCCCGGTTGAGGCGTTTGCTTGCCGCGTGGTAGCATCCTAGGTTTTGGCAGGTGATTGTCGGGCTGGCCAAGTCCTGTCCTAATCCACTTCTTTCATTTGGCCGTTTCTCTTCCCGCGCCTGCCGAAGGAGCCCAACTTGAAAGTCTATTCTGGAGCAAACATCCGTAATGTAGCGATGGTGGGGCACGGGCATGCGGGCAAGACCACGCTGGTTTCGGCCATGCTGTACACGGCGGGCGCAACCCAACGCATGGGCCACGTGGACGACGGTTCGGCCACGACCGACTACGACGAGGAGGAAATCGCCCGCAAGATGTCGATTTCCACCGGCGTCGCCGTCGTCGAGTGGGGCACGTCGTCCGGAACGACGAAAATCAACATTCTCGACACGCCAGGATTCAGCATGTTCGTCCACGAGGCTAAAATGGCGCTGCCCGTGGTGGATGCAGCCATTGTGGTGGTCGACGGCGTGGCCGGCGTAGAGGTCGTCACCCAGCGTGTATGGAATTACTGCGAAGAGTACAAGACGCCCCGGTTGATCGTGGTGAACCGCATGGATCGCGACCGGGCAAACGCCGAGCGCGTGCTGGAGTCGTTGACCGCTGCGTTCGGACGGGACGTGATTCCGATCGAGCTGCCCATCGGCAGCGAGAAAAGTCTGACAGGCGTCGTCGACCTGGTCCGCATGAAGGCCTACACCTACGAGATGGGCGGGAATGGCAAGGGGAAAGAGACGGAGATCCCAGCCCACATGCGGGCCCAGGTGCAGGAAGCGCACGAGATGTTGGTGGAGCTGGTGGCCGAAGGCGACGATAAGTTGATGGAGAAGTTTTTCGAGGCCGGGACGCTTGGCGAAGAAGATCTGATTCCGGCGCTGCACAATGCGATTCGCGAAGACAAGATTTTCCCGGTCATCTTCAGCTCAGGGCTGGGGAACATTGGCGCCGATCGCGTGATGGACTTCATTATCGACTACACTCCGGCGCCTTCGGAACATGAGTGGGTGCAGGGCGAAGCGGCGGCGGGCGGCGAGGCTGCGAAGCGGCATGAGACGGATAACGAACCGGTGTCGCTGTATGTTTTCCGTACGGTGTCGGATGCGTTTTCGGGGCGAATTTCCTACTTCAAAGTTTTTTCCGGCGTGCTGAAGAACGATGTGACCCTGCAGAACTTCGGCCGCGGCGGCCAGGAAAAGTTTGCGCACATTTCGACGATGCAGGGAAAGACGGCGATCCCGGTCAATGAGCTGCATGCCGGTGATATCGGCGCAGTGGCGAAATTGAAAGACACGCTGACCGGCGACACGCTGGGCGACAAGGCAGCGCCTATTCAGTATCCGCGAGTGAAGCTGCCGGAGCCGGCGATTACCTTCGCCATCGAACCCAAGAGCCGCGCAGATGAAGACAAGCTGGGGCCGGGCATCCACAAGCTGATGGAAGAGGATGCGATGCTGCGGTTCTTCCGCGATCCACAGACCAAGGAGTTTTTGATCGCGGGAACCGGGCAGCAACACATTGAAGTAACTGTGGCGAAGCTGAAGAAGCGGTACCACACGGAAGTCGTTTTGAAGGCGCCGAAGGTGCCGTATCGCGAAACGATTCGCGGCAAGGCCGACGTGCAGGGCCGGCACAAGAAGCAGACGGGCGGCCACGGCCAGTACGGAGATTGCAAGATAAAAGTAGAACCGCTGCCGCGCGGCGGGGACTTCGAGTTCGTCAACGACATTTTCGGCGGCGCGATCCCGAAGAACTACATTCCGCCGGTGGAAAAAGGCATTCGCGACGCGGCGGCGCGCGGCTTCCTTGCGGGATTTCCCATGGTGGATTTCAAGGTTGTGCTCTACGACGGCTCGTATCACGATGTCGATTCGAACGATCTGTCGTTCCAGATGGCGGGCCGCATCGCGTTCAAGAAGGCGATGGAGGTTGCGAAGCCGACGATTCTCGAGCCGATTATGGCGGTCGAGATCACAGTGCCGGATGATTTCGCCGGCTCAATCATGGGCGACCTGAACAGCCGCCGCGGACGCATCCAGGGCATGGACAACAAGGCGGGCAACACCGTGGTCAAAGCAGAAGTGCCCATGGCCGAGATGCTGACATACGGCGTGGAACTGACGTCAATGACGCAGGGCCGCGGCAGCTTCAACATGGAAATGCATCACTACGACGTCGTGCCCGGGCAACTGCAGGAGAAGATTATCGAGAAGGCCAAGGCGGAGCGGGGCGAGGTGAAGGAAGAGGAAGAGTAGCGAGTCCTGAGTACCGAGTTGAGAGAACTGCAATATGAGGTTGGTCATGAGAACATTCCCCATTCTCGCTTTTCTTGTCGCACTAGCGGCCTTTGCGTATGGAGCCGCAGAGACGCAAACCTTTCCCACCTCCAATGGCCCGGTGAAGATCACTCCCTTAAACCACGCCAGCACGCTGATTGAAGCGGGAGGGAAGACGATTTATCTCGATCCTGCCAAGCCGGTGAAGTTTGGGGGCCTTCCCAAGGCCGACCTCATTCTGATCACCGACATTCACGGCGATCACATGGATCCCGACTCGATTAAAGAAGTGAGCAAGGCGGACACTGAGATTTTCGCGGCGCCCGCAGTCGTCCAGACGGTGACCACCGGCAAGCCCATCGCCAACGGGGAAACGAAAAGCTGGCAGAACTGGACCATCGAGGCAATCCCGGCCTACAACCTGAAACGCGGCCCCGCTCCCGGAAAGCTTTTCCATGACAAGGGGCGCGGCAACGGCTACGTGCTCACCTACGGCGGCAAGCGGTTCTACTTTTCGGGCGACACCGAGGGTGTCCCGGAGATGCGGGCGCTTAAGAACATCGACGTGGCGTTCGTTTGTATGAATCTGCCGTACACCATGCCGCCCGAAGAGGCCGCTGACGCCGTGAAGGCTTTTCATCCGAAGATCGTGATCCCGTATCACTATCGCGGCTCCGACCTCGCCGTGTTTCAAAAAGGATTGGAAGGAACCGGGATCGAGGTGCGGCTGCTGGAGTGGTATCCGAAGTAGAAGGAAATGTCCAGTCAGCCGAGCAGTCGCCGCAAAGAGCATGAACCACACAGGACACAAAGGTTCACGAAGGAACCCTAATGTTTTTCCCTTCGTGAACCTTTGTGTCCTTTGTGGTTCATGCTTTTCTAGGCCCTAAATATCTCCTCCACTTTCGGAAGATCTTCGCGGTCTTGAACGCCCGCCGCAAGCTGGGGTCATACTTGTTCGCCTCGATCGCATTCACCGTTTGACACGAAACGCTGAGTTTCTCCCCAACGTCGGCCAAAGTGGCGGTCCATGAACAACACGCCGACAGAAAAGAAAAACGGGCCGATCCTGAAGGACCGACCCCGAAGGGGGGGCGCCGAAGACCCGCGGCTTACTGCGCGGCAAAAAGATCGGTCATGGTGCGCGCGTCGCAGGCGTGGTTCAGGCAAGGCAGCCCGAGTCCGCCTTCGATGGAGCGCAGCAAGGAGAAGTGCGTATAGAGCTGCGCACTCTGCTTCTGGTGGACGCCGTAGTTGGTATCCACGATCGTGACCACCTGGTTGACGATCGGTTGCACGGCATAGTCGTTCTCATCCCACACCACAACGATCGCGGTGTGCCCCTGCGTCCACGCCGGAGAGTGATGAATGGCGTTCACGATCTTCTGCACTACCTGATCGCCCAGGTTCATGAGCGCGGGATTGAGGCCCGCCTGGGTGCCATTGTCCACGGGATCGAAGTTGCAGAAGGCCGTTCCATTCCCGCGTCCATGCTGGTCGTTGCACTGGTTGGGCACGATGTAGGAAAAATTCGGCAGCTTGCCGGTGGCGAGATCGGCCCACAGTCCGTTCCAGCCATCAAAGGCCGCCATCCTCGCGTAGCTCACCATTGGATTGGTGCCTTCCTGAACGTTCTTAAAATAGGCGAACGGATTGTGCTTAACGGCATAGAGCTGCACGATGTCACCACTCGTCAGGGGAGGAGTCAACTGCGGGTTGATCTTGGTGAAGTCCGTATTGTTGGTGTATTGTCCGTCGCTGTAGGTCACCCAGTCCGGACCGGTAAGGGGCAGATTTTCCTGATAAGTCTTCCAGGTCTTGCCTAGGGTTGCCAGCTGGTCGGCAATCGTGATTCCCAGCGTGGTGGCGACTGCCCCATATGACGTGGTGCCGTCGATGTTGACTTCGCACGGAGGTCCCGTAACCTCGTTCGAGCAGTCGAGTGCCGGTGTCGCCGCGTCGGTGCCACTACCGGCGATGGGACAGATATTCCCGCTGGCCGGAGTGTCCGTGTTCGCGATTCCCGTGGAGAGGTTGGTGGCGCAGGTGCCGTTGTGGAAGTCGGGGGCGTTGTCGCTGAGGACGCCGAAGTTCGAACCGCCCACCGTCTCGAGATAGTTGGTCAGGCTGGGATGCGCGACGGCGAAGTAGTTTGTGGCCACATTGGCTTGCTTCGCGTAGCTGTTGATGAACTTGGTGTTGGGGTTGTGGAGAATCTCGCCGTAACCGTGATTTTCCATCATGATCACGAACACGTGCTCGAGATGCGGAATGCCCTTCGGAACTGCGCCTTCCTGCGCCATCACGGTGCCCGTGAGTGCGGTGAGCAGGCCAAGAGCTAAGGTCGCTTTCTTCATGTTGTCTCCTAGAACTTCCTCGGTAAGAATCGTCTCGCGCTGGGACACACGGGTGCGGCGCATTTCCAATCCGGCGCGCACGAGAGCCCCAGCGGACTAATCCGAGAACCCTAGTAGGCGCTCGTTACAACGCGGTAACAGGAATGTTAAGAATCCGTGAATTCCGGTGGGTCGCCAGAGTTGCGGCCGTTGCAGGTCCAACTCCGGAACGGTTAGGGCCGTCAGTATGCAATTCCCTTCACGCTGAGGCTAGCCTCCGTGCGCGCCTGAACTCGCGACGCACGGAGACGCGCCCGCGGCGGATGCTCTTGGGGAAGTGATTGCGCGCCTTCGCATTTCGTTCTACCATCCGAAGCAGTGGCTACGGCGAAAAACAACCCCAACCTGAACTACAACCGTGAGCGCTTAGTGTCGGCGGCGCCCGTCGAGGACGATTCCTCGTTTGAACTGAAGCTGCGGCCGCAGCGCCTAGCCGAGTTCATCGGACAGAAAAAAGTCAAAGAGAACCTGGCGGTTGCGATCGAGGCAGCGCGCTCGCGTGGCGAGGCCATGGACCACGTTCTGTTGTACGGGCCTCCGGGTTTGGGCAAGACGACTCTGGCCAACATTATTGCCAACGAGTTGGGCGTGCATTTTCAGCCCACGGCGGCGCCGCTGCTGCAGATCAAGGGCGATCTCACAGCGATCATCACCAACATGCAGGACAAGCAGGTGCTATTCATCGATGAGATCCACCGTCTGCAGCCCGTGCTCGAAGAGTTGCTCTACTCGGCGCTGGAGGACTACAAACTCGACATCATCATTGGACAAGGCCCGTCGGCGCGCACCCACACGCTGGAAGTGAAGCCGTTCACTTTCGTCGGCGCGACCACGCGGGCTGGACTCATCTCATCGCCCCTGCGGTCGCGGTTCGGCATCGTGTTGCGGCTGGAGTTCTACACGCCGGAGGATTTACAAGTAATCGTCGAACGCTCGTCGGAGATTCTTGGAGTCGAGGTCGACGATGCCGGCGCGAAGGAAATTGCCGGCCGCTCCCGAGGCACTCCCAGAATTGCCAACCGTCTATTGCGCCGCGTGCGCGACTACGCGCAGGTGCGCGGCGCCGGGAAAATTGACGAATCCACTGCGAAGGCAGCGCTGCAAATGCTCGAAGTGGATCAGTACGGCTTCGATGAAGTGGACCGAAAGCTGCTGCTAACGATCATCGAGAAGTATCAGGGCGGGCCAGTGGGCGTGAACACGCTGGCCGCCGTGCTCGCCGAAGAGCCCGACGCCATCGAAGAAATATATGAACCCTTCCTCATGCAGATCGGCTTCCTGAACCGCACTCCGCGCGGGCGCGTAGCCACACAACTGGCCTACGATCATTTTGGAATCACACCAACCCGCAGGCAGAGTTCGCTGTTCTGATCCTGCAAGCTATCTTCCGTGGGTACTGAAAAACTCCCATGCTGCGGCGATAGCCCACTGCTTGTAGGTGTGAGCGGAGGAAAGCTCTCGCACAAACTGAACTTCAGTTTTTCCGTCGCTGGACTTGAAGTCAAGTTTGCTCCCCTTGGAAGGCTGCCCGTTGGAGCACGGTGGCGTTGTGTTCGGGCCTAACCCATCGGCGGCGAGCCAGTAGTTTAGATCCACATCCACGCTAGGGTAAGGAATCCCGCCTTCCTGCCATCCCCAGAACAAACCGCCGCAGTAGCTGATAGTCGGATCGGCGTCGCCATGGAACTCGATAATCGAGGCGGATCGCCGGGGAGACGGCAGCTTAGGGGTCGGAACTCCTATCCATACGGTGCCGGATAATGGGGCACACGCCGCAACTATGTCTGCGTTATCCCTGCACATTCTGTGCGTCCTCAGGCCGCCGGACGACATGCCCATGACGAAGACTCTCTTGGGGTCAACGCTGAATCCGCCGAGAGAGGGCGATCCTTCCATCACAAGTATCAGGCGCCGCAAGAATCCCGAGTCATCCGGAACAGACGGGAAATATGAACTGGTGTTGTAGGCCTGCCGGAAGAATATGCCTCCATTCTTTCCGCCAGGTTTCCAGCTTGCAATCGGGCAGATTAGCAGAAAGCCATTCGCATCGGCCAGGACATCCCAGCCCATATTGTGGCAAACGCCGAGTGGCGGATTGGATAGGGAAGTCAGATGTGCCGTGGAGCGCCATTACCAGCGCGGGATGTGGTTGGAGAGTCGGAGGGGTATAGACCAGGTACGTCCGCTGCCAGCCGTTCCACTGAGTGGGGAAGGTGGTGACCGTTCCTTGCTGAGCTTGCATCAGCGAACCTAGTGTTAATGAACACAATGCCAAGACGAGTTCCTTCATAAGAGCTTCTCCCTTTCATCATTAAGATTTGGGTTGTTGCAATCACTGCCAAAGTCTGATCTGCCCATCGACAGGATTCGCGAGGGCTTATCAGTGAGTTTCTGAAAAATCGTTTCGGTTTTTGCGCAGAGGAAGACTCTGGAAAATCAGCGAGAGAAATTCGGGCTTTCATGCCATGCTCCTCCTTCGGCTGGGAACGGCCCCGAAGGGAGGCTTTACCTCAAAAAGAACCTCCGAGTTTCCGAGCTTGTTTGAGATGTCTGACGGGGCCGGTGGTCGAAGCTGGGAAGGCGCTCGCAAGGTTCACCCCACGCTGGCGCTCTTTGCGAGCGTTGGCAGTGACTGGAATCACCCCTCAGCGTGACTAAGATCCAGCGCTGCGCGCAACCTCAGGACTGGTGTCGCTACGACGCTGTGGCGGTCACGATGAGCGGGATCTGTTCGGTAAACCGAATTACATCGCTTTCCCGTTTTGTCTGAGGCCGGCGTGGTGTATCGTGCTGGATTCTCCTCGAACGGTCATCGTGAGGCGATGAGGGTGGTGTGCGTCCAGGGCGGGTTCCCGGCTTTCCAAAGAAGGTCCTACTTAGGGCTCTGGCGGCGGCAGTAGGTCTGGCTGCGACCGCGACGTGTATCTCCGCCTCGCGGGCTCATGCGCAAGATTCGCAAAGGGCCACTCCAGCGCAGCCGGGCGCCCCGGCCATCACCATCCCGCGCCTGCAGCGCGCTCCCGTACTCGAAGACTTCCTCAGCATGAAGCCCAAAGGCGAAGCCGCGCTGCAAATGGCCAAGGTCACCGGCTTCACGCAGCGGAATCCCCACGACGGCGAGAGTGTTTCCGAGCCGACCGACGCGTATCTCGGATACGACCAGAAGAACCTCTACGTAGTATTCGTCTGCTTCGATAATCCCAACCAGGTGCGCGCCCGCATGTCGCGCCGCGAAGACATTTTTGACGACGATCAGGTCGAAGTCCTCCTCGACACCTTTCACGACCGCCGCCGCGCGTATGCTTTTCAGACCACTCCGCTGGGCGTGCAATGGGACGCCATATGGACTGAGGCCTCCCGCGACGAGCAGACCAGCGGCCATTTCGATACTTCATTCGACACCGTCTGGGATTCGAAAGGGAAAGTCACGGAAGACGGTTTCGTCGTCTGGATTGCGATCCCCTTTAAGAGCCTGCGTTTCCCCGCGTCCAAGGAGCAGCAGTGGGGAATCATTTTGTATCGCAACATCCTCCGCAAGACCGAAGACTCTTTCTGGCCGCACGTCTCCTTCAAAATCGAAGGCCGCCTCAGCCAGGCCGCGGACCTGAATGGGCTAGAAGGAATTTCCCCAGGTCGCGATATCGAACTCATCCCCTACGGCGTCATGCGAGGCTTCCGCGCTCTCGACACACGGGAGCCCAGCAATCCCTTCTTTCAAGAGGCAACCGCCCAGGGCCAGCCCGGCATGGACGCGAAATTCGTCTTCCGCGACCACTTCACCCTCGACCTGACAGCGAATCCCGACTTCAGCCAGGTCGAGTCCGAAGATCCGCAGATCACCGTGAACCAACGCTATGCCGTTTATTTTCCCGAGAAGCGTCCATTCTTTCTCGAGAACGAAGACTTCTTCCGCACGCCGATGAATCTCTTCTTCACGCGCAGCATCGCCGATCCATCGGCGGGAATCCGCTTCACCGGCAAAGACGGCCCCTACTCTGTGGGGCTGATGTCGGCGGACGATCGCAGCCCCGGCCTGGCCGTACCCGACAGCAGCCCGCTCTCCGGCATTCGTTCCTACTTCACAGTTGCCCGCGCCAGCCGCGACATCTTCGGGCAATCCAGCCTTGGCGCGCTCTACACTGACTGGGAGTGTCCCACGACCGGCGAATTCAATCGCATCGGCGGCGTCGATACCCATTTGAAATTCAATCCCAACTGGACGCTCGACGGCCAGGCGGTCGCGAGTTCGAGCAATATTCTCGGCAACGTCTTCAGTCCGACGTATTCCTCGAACAACTGCGAAGCCAACGTCTACCCGTTCAGCTCGGGCAACCGCGGCAACAATAATTACTATGCCGGGCCCGCCGAAAAACTCCAGTTGCACCGTGACGGCCTGCATTTCACCTACGACGGAACGTACAACGACATCACGCCGGGCTTCGTCAGCATTCCCGGATTTGTCAATCGCGTCGACATCCGCGAAACCACGCAGGCTGTGGACTACCGATTTCGACCAAAGAAGGGCTGGATTGTGGACTGGGGCCCCTCGGTCGCCGTTCGCTACGACTTTGACCACACCGGCCTGCGTCTGGATACGGACTACTATCCGTACCTCTCGATCCAGGGACGGGGACAGACCATCATCATTGTCCGGCCCTACGAGGAAACCCGCGAGCGTCTGCGCCCGCAGGATTTCGCCTTCTACGGCTATGGATCGTTCTGCCCGCCGCTTTGCCTCGGCAACCAGGACTTTCACGAGCACACCAGCGGAGCTCAATTCCAGACCGGCTATTTCAAAAAGGCCACTATCTTCGCCTCGTATTACTGGGGAAACGGCACAAACTTTGTGGCCCAGTTTCCCGACTCTCCGGCGACCGCAACGCCCTACAACCAGCCCTTCATCGCGCGCGAAGACACTGCCCAGGCCACGCTGACTCTGCGCCCCATCAAGCCCCTGAAAATTGAAAACACCTATCTATTCGAACGCCTGCGTACCAATGAGGCCACTTACTCTTTTCTGCAACCGCAGTTCCCTGGCGCCGGACACGGAATTTTTAACAATCACATACTGCGCAGCAAATGGAACTGGCAATTCACCCCGCAACTTTCCGTGCGGGTCATTCTGCAATACAACGCGCTGCTGGCCGGAACCCCGGGCGTCGGTTCTCCCTATACGTACTTGCCGACCCAAAGACAATTCAACGCCGACTTCCTGATCACCTACCTTGTCCATCCGGGAACTGCAATCTATGTGGGCTACAACAGCGACCTGCAAAACCTGAGCATCATACCCGGCACTCCAACGTCACCCCCCTTTCTCACCAATACCGCCAAGGGCTACATGAACGACAGCCGCCAATTCTTCGTGAAAGTCAGCTACCTGTTTCGCTTTTGAATCCAGTCCGCTATCAGCTGTAAGCTCTCAGCTATCAGTTCGCATCAGAGTCAGTTCCCCGCGGTTAGATCCAACGCGCGTCAGCATTCAGCTACAACAATCTAAAGGCTTTGGCTGACAGCTGGGAGCTGATAGCGGACAGCTCCCAGACGGCTTTGCGATTGCCGAATCCTCCGACGATCCGGTAGAATCTAAGGATTCGATCAAGATAGGAACCCAAGGGTAGAAATATGAAAGCAGCCATTCATCCCGCTTACAACGAAGTGCGCGTGCATTGCGCTTGCGGCAACGCATTTGTGACCCGGTCGACCCATAAGGGCGACATCTCTGTGGAAATCTGCTCGAACTGCCACCCATTTTTCACCGGCAAGCAGAAGCTCATGGACACCGCTGGACGCGTCGAGCGCTTCCGCCGCAAATACGCCAAGGCCGAGACCGCGAAGAAGTAACTTCCTTCGCGACGGATTTCGAGGATCAAGCCAGAAATTCAGCCCTTGCTCCGGCGGGGGCTTTGCTTTGTCACTTGCCCTAGAATGAACTGGGGATACAGTCAACTGGGAAGGGCACGGCTTCAGCCGTGCCGCGAGGCGCTCAATCAAGTCCCGGCTTCAGCCGCTGAGGGCGCCTTTAGCTGACACCATGCGAAAGTTCTGGGACAACTCGAACGGTTCAAGCTCATATGGGGCGGACACTCTTGTGCGCCAAACGGCGCCGCCAAAGCTCGTCCCCGAATCGCTCACCATCGGCACCGTGACCATCTCCCCCGCCACTGTCCTCGCCCCCATGGCCGGAGTCACCGACACCGTCTTCCGCCGCTTCATCCGCAACCTCGGCGGATGCGGCCTCATCATGACGGAGTTCACTTCGGCCGACGGAGTTCTCCGCCAAAAAGACCAGAAGGCCAAGCGCTACCTTCATTTTTACGAAGACGAGCACCCCATATCCGCCCAGCTTTTCGGCAGCGACCCAAACGTCATGGCCGAAGCGGCCCGCATGGTCGAGGGCCTCGGCTTCGATCTCGTCGACCTCAACCTCGGATGTCCCGCGAAAAAAGTCGTCAAGTGCAACGGAGGGTCCGGGCTGCTCCGCGATCTTCCCGTCATCGGCAAGATCTTCGAAGCGGTGCGCGCCGCCGTGACGATTCCCTTCACCGTAAAATTTCGCGCCGGATGGAATGATGAAGAAATCGTCTGTGTCGAACTGGCCCGCATGGCCGAAGATTGCGGACTGGCGGCCGTGGCCCTGCACGCCCGCACTCGCGAAATGGGCTACAGCGGCAACGCCCGCTGGGAGTGGATCACTGCCATAAAAGATGCTGTGAAGATTCCGGTAATCGGCAACGGCGACATCCGCTCTCCCGAAGACGCCTGCGCCATGGTCACCCAAACCGGCTGCGACGCAGTAATGATCGGCCGCTCAGCCCCGTCCAATCCGTGGATTTTCCGCCAGATCGAACAGTACTGCACTGGACTGGCTTGTGTGGGGCCGGGTCTTCGACTCAACCAGGCCGAGCCAAGCTCCGCCGCTCCGTTTGTGAAGATTGGAGATGCTTCCATCGGCACGGAAGCCGCCGGGCTAGGCCCGGGTCCAACAGACAGCTACGAGCAGCCCCGCGAATCCGACCGCTACCAGATGATCCGCACCTATTTCCAGATGCTGATCGAGGAAGAGCTTCCCGACGCTGTCGGCAAGATGAAGCAGTTCGCCTCGTGGTTCACGCACGGCGTCCCCGGCGGCGCCGCCCTCCGCAAGGAAATCTACGAATCAAAAAGCGCCCCGGAGATCCTCACCCGCGTAGAAGATTTCTTCGAAGCGAGATTATGTGGAGCCGGCGCCCTCGCCCGCGAAAGCTGAAGGTTGCAGCCTCACCTTGGGTGATTCCGTGCCGGGCGAGCAAGGGAACTGTTCACCGGCCGCGCCACGACAGCTTACTTCGAACAGGGATCGCAGCGCGAACGCCTACGACTTCCCCTTCGGCGCATCCTGCGCGGCAACTCTCTTCACATCCAGCCGTCCTCCATCCTCTCCCGCGGTCCACGTCCCTACCAGCCGGTCCTCGTTCATGCGAAGGGAGATGGTTCCTGGCCCGCCGGCATCAAACTCGAGCGTCACCGTTTCTCCCTGATGAGAACCGCCGGTGATTGTGAAATCCCCATGCGAGGATTTGATGGTGCCCGAGAGCGCGCCCTCCGCCTCGGTCAAATCGATGCTCACCGTGATCACGTCTTCCGCCTTGTTCTTCGCGGTGCCTTCATAACGGCCCGTTACAGATGCCTTGGCGGGCGCGCCTTTGCCCTGCTGAGCCTGCGCCACACAACAGGATGCGGCCACAATGCACACCATGGCTAGGCACTCCGCCAGCAACATTCGGGCAAAGTTGCTCTGGGACGTTCGCATTTCAAACCCCCTTCGCTACCATCTTTCCCAACTCGTCCCGCTCCATGTAAGCCCACGGCACTTTCGGATCGTGCGTGAAGACCGTGAGCCATTTCTCCGGGATCGCCCGAGAATAATAGCGCTTTTTGCTCGCAATCGTGTCCAGCGGATACAGATCGAACCCCATTCCCCAGGTGATGTCAAGGTGTGCCGTCGTTGGAATCAGATCAGAGATATAACAAGCCGTCGTCGCGTGATCCGCGAGAGGCACGGCCGGGTGCCCCATATCTCGCGTCTTTTGCGAGATGTGGGGATTTTCGCCGCCGCTCCGAATAATGATGGCTTGCATGCTCGCCGTATGCCCAGGAAAAGTCTCCACCGAAATCCCCGGCACAATCTCCTCCCCGCCTTTCAGCAGCGTCATCTGTCCGCTCGCCACCAGCGGATCGTAATTGTCCGGCAGATAACTGATAGCATCCCGCTCGCTAGGCCGGCGCGCATACTGCCATTCGCCTTCCGGCGCATAGTATTTTGCCCGCGGAAACGTCGGCACCATCTTCCCGTTCTTGTCGCGCACCGTATTCCATCCGCAATGGTCGAAATGCAGATGCGAGTTGATGACGACATCGACGTCTTCCGGCCCAACGCCAGCCGCGGCGAGATTGTCGAGCAGTTCAGCGGGCTGCCCATAGAACTTGATCATCCGGTCGGAGAGCTTGTTCCCCATCCCGGTTTCGACCAGCACTGTCTGCTTGCCCGTCCGAATCAACAGCGAGTTCATTCCGGCCGTAACGTAGTTGCGCTCGTCCGATTCAACCCGCCGCGACCACATCACCTTTGGCACGACGCCAAAGAACGCGCCACCGTCCAGCGGATAAGTCCCGTCAGAAAATACTGTTATCGCGAAGTCGCCAAGTGTCAGCTGGTGCATGAATCAAGTGTGCCACACCAGAAACGGCCACGTGGTACTGCGACCCTCGGCTGTCCGGTTGAGCGGAGCTTGACCTTTGCCTCTGTCGAACCACCAATGCGCGGCGCGTGCTGAAACCTCCCTTAGCAACTCAGTTACTGGAAATCCACAGATTTGTCTTGCAGTTGTGACATCTGCTCTCGCGCCCCACTGAGAGTTTCAGTCATCATGACCCTCGGCAAAGGCGTGGCTGAATCCGGACCGGCACACGCAAGTTCTTTGTTTTCGAGATTTTGACCTCTAACTCCTTGGCGCTCAAGATTTTGCAGACGAACTTTGCACAGCCCGCGCCCGTCGCGGCTTTTCGAGGGTAGGGGGAGGGGGATGGGGGTACTAACCAGTTAACTTTCCTCCTTTTGGTCTCCCATTTCGGGAATTCCGCGTCTCGTTTCCCCCTAATTTTCGCGCTTGGACCGTTCTGCATCTCTGCAGCATCCAATGTTTATCAGTTAATTACTATTCGGAAAGAGATTCCCATGATTCAGATTCGTCCGAGCCAGGAGCGCGGTGGCGGAAACCACGGCTGGCTCAAAACACACCACACTTTCAGCTTCGGCGATTATTGGGATCCCAAGTGGATGGGATTCCGTTCGCTGCGCGTCATCAACGAAGATTGGGTGGCGCCGAACACGGGCTTTCCGACGCACCCGCATCGCGATATGGAAATCATCACCTATGTTCTCGAAGGCAAGCTCGAGCACAAAGATAGCTTGGGAACCGGTTCGGTGATTCTTCCCGGCGATGGCCAGCGGATGACCGCAGGCAGCGGCATTCGCCATAGCGAGTTCAATCCATCGACCACCGATGCGGTTCACTTGCTGCAGATCTGGATTCAACCAGAGCGAGCTGCGCTCGCGCCAAGCTACGAGCAGAAGTCGTTTCCAGAAGCGGAGAAACAAGGCAAGTTTCGATTGATCGCGTCGCGCGATGCGAGTGACGGATCAGTGAAGATCAAGCAGGACGCGAAGCTCTACGTCTCGTTGCTCAAGCCTGGAGAAGAAGTCGCGCACGAATTCGCCGCCGGGCGTCAGGGTTGGCTGCAGGTCGCTCGCGGTGCAGTCGAATTGAACGGACGGAAGTTGGCGCAAGGCGACGGCGCTGCGATCAGCGAAGAGAAGAAGCTCACCGTCAAAGGCACAGAAGATGCCGAAGTCCTGATCTTCGACCTGGCGTAAACCATTGGCCACGGATCTGCACGGATCAACACCGATCGCTCTCAAATACTTGGGGCATCGGTGAGAATCCGTGAAATCCGTGGCTAAGTTTTTTGCTAGTCTTGCTCATGCAACGCGCAGCAGGCGTGACCACGATTGCCGCCCTGTTCTTCGCAGCCGCAATCTATCTCTGGACGATTGCCGCCATAAGGCTCGTCTCACCCGACGTAATCTCCCTGATGAGCGCAGCTCCGCTCATGTTCGGACTCGAACTCGCTGGCCCGTACATGGCGTTGCTGATGGGAACTGGTTGGGCGTTGATCGGTTGGGGATTGTTCCACCTGCACAATTGGGCGCGTTGGGCCGCAATGCTGGTCATGACGATAGGAATCGCATGGCTCGTGCCGAAGATCTCGTCGGCCGAGTTAGGCCTTCCCTTGCTCTGGTACGGCTTGCAGATAGCCCTGCGCGCTGCAGCGGCATGGTATCTGGCACAAGCGCCCGCGGTGCTCGATGCCTTCGCTGGAAAGACCACATCATAGCCACGGATTTGCCCGGATTCACACCGGATAGTTGCTCAAGCATTTGGGTTATCCGTGAGAATCCGTGAAATCCGTGGCGCTCTGGTTAGCGTTTGGCTTTGGCTGGTATTTTCTCGCCCACGCGCTGGCTGACTTTGAACGTCATCTTGCCTGACGGCTTGTCCGCGTCGACAACTACGTGGTCTCCGTGGAGGACTTCGCCGTCGAGGATCTTCAGCGCCAGCGGATCTTGCACCAGCTTTTGGATGGCGCGCTTCAACGGTCGCGCGCCGAAGTTTGGATCGTAGCCTTGAGCAAAGAGCGACTCTTTCGCGGCATCGGTAAGTTCGAGTGAAATCTTGCGATCGGCCAGCAAGCGGCGAACGTCTTCGAGGCGCAGCTCGATAATCTTGACCAGCTGCTCTTTGCCCAGCGGACCGAAGACGATGATGTCGTCGACGCGATTCAGGAATTCGGGTTTGAAATGCGAGTGCAGCAGATTCATCACCTGCTCACTGGCCTTCTCGAATTCCTCGGGCGTGCGCACGTGGTCCGACTGGAGGTAGCTCGAACCGATGTTCGACGTCATGATGATGATCGTGTTCTTGAAGTCGACCACTCGCCCCTTGCCGTCAGTGAGGCGACCGTCGTCCATCATCTGCAGAAGAACGTTGAACACATCGGGGTGCGCTTTCTCGATTTCGTCGAAGAGCACAACCGCGTACGGACGTCGACGAACTTGCTCGGTGAGTTGTCCACCTTCTTCATACCCGACGTAGCCTGGCGGCGCGCCGATCAGGCGCGCGACCGAATGCTTCTCCATGTACTCGGACATATCGATGCGCAACATCGCATGCTCGTCATCAAACAAGAATTCCGCCAGCGCGCGGGCGAGTTCCGTCTTTCCGACTCCGGTTGGACCTAAGAAAATGAACGATCCGATGGGCCGCTTGGGATCGCTGAGCCCGGCACGCGAGCGGCGAATTGCGTTCGCCACGCGCTCTAATGCTGCGTCCTGGCCGATTACGCGCAGCCGCAGGCGGTCTTCCATGTTGACCAGCTTCTTGACTTCGCCTTCGAGCATCTTCGAGACCGGGATTCCTGTCCACTTGGAGACAATGCCCGCAACATCTTCTTCGTCGACTTCTTCTTTGAGCATGCGCAGGCCTCCCATGCTCTCCATTTGTTCGGTGAGTTTGGCAAGTTCCTGCTCGGCTTGGGGAATTAGTCCGAAGCGAATCTCGGCAACGCGTTCGTTATTGCCCTTGCGCAGCTCAGCCTGCTCTTCGCCCTTCAGCTTTTCGATCTGCTCCTTCAGGGCGCGAATACGGGCGATGAGATCTTTTTCTTTTTTCCAATTGGCTTTGAGCGTGTTGGATTTTTCGCGAATCTCGGCCAGTTCCTTCTCGATGATAGCCAGGCGCTCGCGCGAGTTGGCATCATCTTCTTTCTTGAGGGCCTGCTTTTCGATTTCCAGCTGAGTAGCCCGGCGTTCGAGCTGATCGATATCCGTAGGCAGCGAATCGATCTGGATTCGCAGCGACGCTGCCGCTTCGTCGATCAAATCAATGGCCTTGTCGGGCAGGAAGCGGTCGGAGATGTAGCGATGCGAAAGCGTCGCTGCAGCCACGATCGCTGAGTCTTTAATCCGTACTCCATGATGCACTTCATACTTCTCTTTCAGTCCGCGTAGAATCGCGATCGTATCTTCGACATTGGGCTCGCCGACGAAGACGATCTGAAAGCGGCGTTCGAGCGCGGCATCTTTTTCGATGTGCTTGCGATATTCGTTGAGCGTGGTCGCGCCTATCGCGCGGAGTTCTCCGCGAGCGAGCGCCGGCTTGAGCATGTTGGAGGCGTCGATGGCACCCTCAGCAGCGCCTGCTCCGACGAGCGTGTGCAACTCGTCGATGAACAGGATGATCTGTCCCTGCGAGTCTTCGATTTCCTTGAGGACGGCTTTGAGGCGATCTTCGAATTCGCCGCGATATTTGGCGCCAGCCAGCATAGCTCCGAGGTCGAGCGAGACTACGCGCTTGTTCTTCAGGGCTTCGGGCACGTCGCCGGAAATGATTCGTTGAGCGAGGCCTTCGACGATGGCCGTCTTGCCGACGCCGGGTTCTCCGATAAGCACTGGGTTGTTCTTTGTACGGCGAGATAAAACCTGCACCACGCGGCGGACTTCTTCATCGCGTCCGATGACGGGATCGAGTTTGCCGCGACGGGCTTGCTCGGTCAGGTCGCGAGCGTAACGCGCCAGCGCCTGGTACTTCGCTTCGGGATTCTGGTCGGTAACTTTTTGCGAACCGCGGACTGCGATCAGGGCTTTCAGGATCGCGTCGCGGGTCGCTCCGTGACGGGCGAGGAGCTGCTGGGCCAGGTCGCGCTTCAGATGCATGATGGCGAGCAACAGATGCTCTGTGGAAACATATTCGTCTTTGAAGTTGGAAGCTTCTTTGAAGGCCTGTTCCAGCAGCTTGTTGATTTCGGTCGAAAGCGTGGGCTGCGCTGCTTCTCCGGAGAGTTTCGGAAGCTTTTCCAGCTCTTGGTAAAGTTCGCTCAGAACCCCTTGCGGCCCGATGCCGATTTTTTCGAGCACAGGCGGGACGATGCCTTCCTTGTCTTCGAGCAGCGCGGCCAGCAGGTGAATCGGTTGCATCTCCGGATTGCCGTGCTCGGATGCGAGCTGGCTCGCGCGCTGGACCGCTTCCTGCGCTTTGACGGTGAATTTGTCCCAACGGATTGGCATGAAAATCTAGTCCTTTTCCTTTAAGTAGAAACCGCGCTCCCTTGCCGAAGCAAGTTGATCAGCGGTGAGTTCACGGCAACACCACATACAGTGATAAGGTGGCTGATGAGCGCAGGCACAGGGTTCCCAGTCTGAACAACGACAAGATCCACGAGCGGGCGAGGACTGGTCGACACCATGATTTCTCCAGCCGGCGGCGGCGAAAGCCAAGCTACGGTCACGCAGCTTTTCCAGAATCTCAACCTTCTCACTAAAGCTGAGTGAGGTAAGGTGCTTGCGCATTTCTGGATTACCCATTTGTTCCGTCCAGATACTTACGCTCGAATTCCTGCCACTTTGCCGTCAGGCCATGGCGCTCAAGAACATCCTTTAACTTGTTGCGGTCAACGGTTCCAAGTTCAATGAACTGCAGGATGCGAATTCGGTCTTTGGTTCTACCGGTTTGCAGAGCGATCGCAACGAGATGTTCGGCAGTCATCACCCAGGTCGAGACTCCCTGCACCGTGGCTTGCACCGCCTTAGCAATTGCCTCTCGTTCCAAATCGTTCGCTGGTGGAAGAAACTGAATCGGCCAACCACCGACTTCGATATGTTCGTGCTGCACCCTTCCCCCATGCGATCGCAAGTAGTCATAGATCGGAGAGAGCGTCCGAAGAGAGCTGCCTTCGACTGCTGGCAACGTCACAAATATATCCACGTCGAGCGTAGAAGCCGGTTCTAGATAGAGCGTTGCGCCGACGGCTCCTCCGATGGCGTATTTCCCGATCACGCCATCTGCTTGCATCCGATTAATAGCTTCCAGGGTTGCCTTCACAAACTCATTGTCAGCCAAGTCTGCCCGACTGCCAAGGTGCAATGATCCAAAGTAAGAATGGGAGGCGAGCATTTCTGCCGCCTCCCGCAATCGACAGGGGCTAAAGCCCACATCGTTTCGTCGCTTATCGCGGCGCTGAAGCGCCGCTCTTCCACCTGGATTAAGCGGCTTTGCTGGGGCCTTTGCCTTCGAGGGTTTTCTCGTTCCCCGAGACTGCGCCCACGCTGATTTTGATCTGCTTGGGCTTGGCTTCGGCCTTCTTGGGCAGAGCGATCTTCAGCACGCCCTTGTCGTAGGTCGCCGAAACGTTCTCGGTGTCCACGGTCTGGGGCAGAGTGAAGGTACGGGTGAAGCTGCCGTACTGGCGCTCGACGCGGCGATAGTTCTCTTCTTTCTCTTCTTTCTCGATCTTGCGCTCGCCGTGCACCGTGAGAGTGTTGTTCTCAACGCGGACGTCAATGTCTTTCTCGTCGATTCCGGGCACTTCGATCTTCAGAGAGACTTTGTGCTCGTCTTCGTAGACGTCAACGGCAGGAGCAAAGCTCGAGGTGGCTAGCGAGTCGTCCTGGCTTGCACTGTAGGAATCGCGGAACACGCGGTTGATGCGGTCCTGCAGGGTGGCAAACTCACGGAACGGCTCCCAACGGGTTAGAACGGTCATGGGTGAATCCTCCTCAAAATTTGGTTCAGTTCAGGAACTTTCTCTTGATTTCGCGACCGGCCCTGGAACCTTAGCTCTCAGGGCTGGGCTTCACTTAATTAGATTCACTATCAGCGCAAAAGAAGCATAAAAGATGAGTGTAGTATTGTCAATTTATGGATCATGCTTATTTTCATTGTGTTACGGACGCTATTACGCACTTAAGGTAGGCAGTTTCTGGAATATTTAGCAGGACGGGATGATCTTTCGCCTGTCCCCGGACCTCGATCAGACGAAGGGTTCGGTGAGCATCCAAAGCGGCGCCGGCAAGCATTTCGAGGAAGTCGGACTGGCTCACGTGGTACGAGCAGGAGCAGGTGGCGAGGATGCCGCCGGGACGAAGCATCTTAAGGGCGCGAAGGTTGAGTTCTTTGTAGCCACGGAGAGCGGCATCTAGGTCGCGCTTCGATTTGGCGAAGGCGGGTGGATCGAGAACGATGGTGTCATAACGACGGTTGGAGGTGGCATAGTCCTTGAGGAGGTCAAAGGCGTTCGCTTCGATCCATTCGATCTCATATTTATTCAAGGCGGTGGAGTTGAGGTTCGCGTTCTGTTCGGCGACTTCGAGGGCGGGGCGAGAGCTATCGACGCCGGTGACTTGGGAGCAGCGCCGGGCGAGGTGAAGTGCGAAGCCTCCCTGATAGCAAAAGGCGTCGAGGGCTTCGCCGTGGGCGTAGTGGGCGGCGGCGAAATAGTTTTCGCGCTGGTCGAGGAAAGCTCCGGTCTTCTGACCTTCGAGCGCGTCGTAGCGGAACTGAAGCTTGTTCATGGTGAACGTGGTGGAAGTCTTCTCGCCGCGGAGCAAACCGGAGGCGCGGGGCGGAAGCGCCTCGAGTTCGCGGACGCGCGGGTCGACACGCTCGAGGATCGATGCTGGATGGAGACCGTCGTTGAGTTCGGAGAGGATTGCCTCGCGGACGGGTTCGGCGTCCATGGCTTGCGTCAGAATCTGGAGAGAAAAAATGTCGTTGTAGCGGTCGACGATGAGGCCGGGGAGGAAATCGGCTTCGCTGAAGATTAGACGGTAGGCTTCGGTATCGTGGACTACGGCTCTGCGATAGCCGATAGCATCGGCGATGCGCTGGCGGAGGAGCGCCGCAAAATCTGCGACTGGATCGGCGGAGATCATCCGGATGGCGATCTGCGAGGAACTGGAGTAGAGAGCGGAGCCGAGGGGCTTGTCGCGATGGTCGGTGACGCTGACCAGAGAGCCGGGCGCGATTCCCTCGGCGGAGACGATGTCGGAGCGATAGACCCAGACGTGGCCGGATTTGAGGCGGGTGGCGCCGCGGGGGGAGATCTTGACCTTGGGAACAGTGGGAGTGGGGGGCATGGGGACATCTTACTGGTTGGGGCCACAGGATCGGCTAGCAGGTCGAGCTCCGCTCGACGACCGGGTCAGAGACCGGGTCCTACACTAGAGACAAGTCGGGCTGCGCTTGACGGGCGGACGAATGCCTTCGCCGCTACAAAAAGTCTTAGCTGGCGGCTTGTTCGGTGGGAGTTGCTGCGGGTGAATGCTTAACGTGCGAGCCGGAGGCTGCTTCATGCCGGGCGGCGTCGAGATCGAACGTCAAGGCATCGAGGACGACCATGGGGAGTTCGGTACCCCAGGCGTCGAGTTCGTCTTCGGTCCAGAGGCCGTTGAGGCGCATGGCTCCGGTGATTTCTTCTGGGAAGCCCTGGCGGTAGTCGCCTTCGCGGATAAGGATGTCGCCGATGAGGCGTCCGGTGTGGACATCGTAGACACGGCGGCTGGCTTGCCCGCGGGAGTTGCTGAGGCAGAGGAAGACCTCGCCAAGGTCGGCGAACTCGGAGCGGTAATACCAGGCCTGCGGGGCGTCGATCTTGGGATGATGGCGTTTTGCGCGGGTGGTCGAAGGCTTCACGTCGGCCAGTTCGTCGGCGGCATTGAAGTAAAGGATGCGCTGGCAGGAATCGCAGATGATCGTTTGCGTGCCGGAGCGAACTTCGTTGTATGTCTGGGGACGCAGCATGACGCGGCAGGCCATGCATTTCTGATCGCGGACTTCGGAGATGCCGGATCCGCGGAACTTGGACACGCGCTCGTAGTGGCGGAGCAGGTCGGCGTCAACGCCGGTGCGGACTTGATCGCGCTTGGCGCGCCACTCAGCGAGGAGTTTCTCGTCTTCAGCGGTCCGCTGGCGGGCTTCTTCTTTTTCTCTTTCGATCTCGGCGGTCTCGGCCTTGAGCTCGGCCTGCGCGGCTTTGACTTCCTTGTCGCGGGCGTCCGCGTTGAGCATCAGCTCGAGGATCTTGTCTTCGTTGGCGGCGATTTCCTTCTCGGCAAACTGGATCTCGTGCAGAAGAGCTTTGTACTGTTCGTTGGTCTTTACGTCGAGAGATTGGTCGCGATACTTGGAAATCTTGCCACGAAGATCGTTGATGTTGGTGTCGTACTTGCGCCGAGAGGCTTCGTCGGCCTTGACGCTGGTCTGTGCTTTTTCCAGTTGGGCTTTCGTGCCGGCCAGCTGCTGCTCGATTACGGCGACGCGCTTGGGGAACTCGGCGATCTCGTCCTGCAGACGACGGATTTCCTTGTCCGTGTCTTGCAGTTTGAGCAGATTTTCGATGTCAGGAAGCATGCATTGTGTCTGCCTTGATTCTAGCATGTAGCGGCACGCTGGCCCGGACAGCTTTGCTTGATGGCCTACGGGAAAGGCTTTAAACCACTAAGGGCACTAAGGTCCACGAAGGAAGACCTTTATGGCGGCGCGTCGTTCGGCGTCGGAGCGGTTATGGCGGTCCGGTTCCACTCCGAGAAGCTGTAGCTGAATCCGTAGGTGAGCGAGGTCGCTACCAGGGGAAGGTGCGAATTCTCCTCGAGGCAGACGGAGTATTTCGGCTCTTTGGGGTTGGTGGTGGTTATGTGCCACCACTGGCACTTCACACCGTCGCTGTCGAGGTTGCCGCCTTGAAACACCTCGCCGTTGCGCTCGATCTCATCAAGGTCGGCATAGATGTGTTCGAAGAATTCAAGGTATGGGCCTCTGCCGCAGTCGGGGATCTTGATGAGTCCGTTGCCCATGCGCTGCCAAAGGCCATTGGGGAGCTGGTGATAAAAGTATCCCTGCAGCTCGACGCGCCGTTCCGTCGCAGGATTTCGCTCGGGGTGAATGCTGGTTTCATCGAAATCCGTGGGACACACGACGTCGCGCGTGCCGTTCACGAACCAGGAACCGTCGGAGAGACGTATGGAGCGTACCGAATGCCAATTGGTTGCGTGACGCACTGCGTCTCGCGAGGCCTCCAGCTCGCGAGCGCCACGACTCGGGCGCAGGTATAGCCATATCGCGACCAACACCGTGATCACCAGCACCGGTGAAGTGAGCCTGAGCCACCCCAGCGCCGTATTCATGATCGACGGTTGACTCGAGGATGGTTGGCCCGGCGCCGGTTGGATCGGCCATGGTGCACTCACCGATGGAGGGTTTGTCGGCTGGTCTGGAGGCGCGTCCATACGATCTGAGAATAGCCCAGCAGGTGAACTCCGACGTGGAGATTCTTCCGGCGCGTTCACACCATGACGGTGGCTCGTGCCGTGCAGGCGGGGACGAGGCGGTGTACACTCTTTCGTTCGCGCACTGTGGGTCTGCCGTCACTTCTTCCAAATGAGGTCGCTTCGTGAAAAGACAGTTTCTTGTTGCCTCGCGCGTTTCCCTGCTCGCACTGATTCCAGTCGTTCTCGCTTCGACGCCGGTTGGGGCGCAAACCGCGCCGACGAAGCCCTTGACCATTGAAACCCTGTATCAGCCGGGGGGACTGGGCGGGCGCGGTCCGGAGACGACGGAGTGGAGTCCGGATGGGAGCAAGTTTTCGTTCGTGCAACGCGACGAGAAGGGGGAAAAAGGTGAGCTGTGGCACGTGGACGTGGCGACCGGCGAGAAGAAAGTGCTGGTGAGCGCGGCGAAGTTGGCCTCTCTCGACCCGGACGTGAACCAGGTGAAGAACGAGCGGGAGAAAGAGCGGCGGACGCGCTATCACGTAGCGGCGTATCTGTGGGCTCCGGATTCGAAGCACTTGATTTTCGATTCGCAAGGGCAGTTGTGGCTGTATGACCTGGGGAGCGAGACCGCAGTGCAGTTCACGTCTGCGTCTGATCCGAGCGGAGATCCGAAGTTTTCGCCCGACGGAAACCACGTGGCATACACGCGCAAGCACAACTTATATGTTCGTCCGGTGAACGGTAAGAACGAGAAGGCGCTTACGAAGGATACGGGCGAAAACCTGTTCAACGGCGATATCGATTGGGTGTACGCGGAAGAACTGGGCGTGCGCAGCAACTATTTCTGGTCGCCAGACAGCAAAGAGATCGTGTTTCTGCACATGGACGAGACGAATGTGCCGATCTATCCCATCACCGACTGGATGCCGACGCATCCGAGCGTGGATAACGAGAAGTATCCCAAGGTGGGCGATCCGAATCCGGTGGTGAAGCTGGGCGTGACCGACCTCGACAAGGGCAAAGCGCGGTGGATTTCGCTGGCGAGCGACGCGGAGGCGTACATTCCGCGCTTCGGGTGGGTGGGCGAAGGAGTGATCTGGGCGGAGGTGCTGAACCGCACCCAAGACAAGATGGACCTTTATTTCGTCGACGCCAAAACGGGGAAATCGCGGATCGTGTTGACCGAGAGTACTCCGGGAGCGTGGATCGAGTTTGAGCATGTGGAGGTTCGTTTCCTGCAGTCGAGTGGGCGATTCCTGTGGCCGAGCTGGCGCGACGGCAACATGCATCTCTACCTCTACAGTTTCGATAAGCAGAGCCCGATGGGAGCGGATGCGAAGTTGGAGCGGCAACTCACGCAGGGTGATTTTGAGGTGTTGGGGATTGAGGGAGTGGACGAGGCGGCGGGTACGGTGTTCTATTCCGCGAACAAAGATGATCCGCGGCAGACGCACCTGTTTTCGGTGCAATTGGATGGGTCGGGGTCGAAGGCACTGACGACTGGAGAGGGACAGCATTTTGCAAGCTTCAGCGACGACGGGAAGCACTACACGCATACGTTTCTTGGTCCGGAGGCTTCTTCGAGCATTTCGCTGTGCGCGGTTGGAGGGGCGTGCAATCCGGTCTGGCAGGCGCGGAACGCGATCGCCGAATACGGGCTTCGAGCGCCGAAGTATTTGGAATTCAAGGCGGACGACGGGACGGTACTGTATGGCCGACTGTTGCTGCCGCCAGAGGGAACGGCGAACGGGAAGATTCCACTGATCGTGAATATCTACGGAGGTCCGGCGGCGCAGATGGTGCGGAAGGCGATGCCCGACGGGTTCGACGAGATCCTGGCGCGAAAAGGCTTCGCCATTTTTGCAGTGGACAATCGCGGGACGCCGGGGAGGGATCGCAAGTTTCAGACGGCGATCCGGCACGAGTTTGGCGTGGTTGAATTGAAGGATCAGCTGACCGCGCTCGATCAGTTGCTGGCGCAGTATCCGCAGCTGGATAAGGATCGCATTGCGATTTGGGGATGGTCGAACGGTGGGTCGATGACGTTGTATGCCATGACGCACTCGGAGCGGTTTCGCGCCGGAGTGGCGGTGGCTCCGGTGACCAATCAGGAGAACTACGACTCAATCTACACCGAGCGCTACATGGGCCTGCTCAAGGACGACAAAGCGGGCTACGAGCAATCCGATGTGACGAAGAACGCCGACAAGCTGCACGGGGCATTGCTGCTCGTGCATGGCACGAGCGACGACAACGTGCATTTTCAGAACAGCATCCAGATGATTGACGCGCTGATCAAGGCGGGAAAACAGTTCCACCTGATGATCTATCCGAACAAGACCCACAGCATCTCCGGTAAAGACGCGCGGGTCCATCTGTTCACGATGATTGTGGATCACTTTGAGCGGGAGCTGAAGTAGGGCAGTAGCCAGTGCCGGTACCCAGTTGCCAGTGAAAACCTATGGCGGCTTCGCTTTTGCGGAGCCGCTATTTATGTCTGCCGGAGCCTTTGCGCGGAGTTTCCTTGGACGAGGACTCTTTTGAGGAGCTGTCTTTCGAAGAGCTTTCTTTGGACGAGGTGTCTTTCGACCCGGTATCCGATTTGGATTTGTCGTCCTTCTTGTCTTTGTCCTTCGACCCGGAGTCTGAGCCGGAGGGGCCGGGAGAGGAGCTCTTCGTGGCGTAGTCGGTGACGTACCAGCCGGAGCCTTTGAATTGAACGGCGGGAGCAGAGATCATCTGCTCAACCTGGCCGCCACATTCGGGGCACTTCTTGACCACCTTGTCGGAGAACTTCTGGATTTTTTCGAAGCGGTGGCCGCACTTCTTGCATTCGTATTCGTAAAGGGGCATGAGTGTGAGACGGTTGTGAGGGACAACTCAGTTTCCTATTGATTCTAGGGGCGCGAGTCGCGCGGCGTCAATTTGACAGGAATTCTCCCCACCCCAAACCCCGACAACGCAGGATGAGCGGTCCGGCTTACTGAGCGTGTGGGAGCGCGCTGACCGAGGTGCACCCCGCGCAACGATGATTCTTGATGTAGCGGTAGAAGCGAGGCTGTCCTCGTCCCACCCAATATTGGGAGTGGTAGTCGTCGGTTCCGGGCCCCGCAGTCAGAAAGCTGAAAAAGACGTGACGGGAGGGTCTGACGACAATGCCCGCGTGTCCGGGCCAGACGATCACGTCACCGGGTTGAGGGTGGGTGACCTGGAGAAATCCTTCAACGCCGTCGTAAAGATCGGTGGAACTCGCGTAGGCGTAGGGAAAGCCCGCGCGCTGATAAATGGCGTGAACAAGGTGAGAGCAGTCGTGGGCGGAATCGCGGGGAACCTTGGAGTCGAGCGCGGCGGCGATGACGGACAGACCGTCGTCTGCGGTGAGAGTCTTATCCGGTTTGCGAGCACGGCTTCCGCTCGCGTCTTGGCGTGAGGCTGCGGGTTCTGGAGATGCCTGTTGTGCGGACGAGACACACAAAGCCAGGCAGCAAAACATTGCCAGGATCGTGGGTTTCGGCGGAGTCCGCATCGCTCCATTCTGATGCGGAAAATGGCTGGAAGGTAGTTACGGTTGTGCAGGACCGCAACGCAAAGAACGCAGAGGGAGCAACTATTTTCGAAGCAGGCGCTTAGGGGCAGTATTGCGCCAGGCGGCCTGGATTGCCTGGGAAAGAACCTCCTTCTTGGCCGCTTTGAGTTGGACGCTGGTTGCGCCGCGGCGTCCCCAGGTTCCCTTCACGGGTATGAAGACTTCGGGATGGTCTTTCGAAAAGTAGTGCTGGTCTTCGGGCGAGAGCTTGACCATGCCGCGCGTCTTGTCGGGATAGCCGAGGGTGGCGAAGATTTTTCCGGCAACGCGGAAGTCGGGGTGGCTCATATGGGCGCGCTCTTCGGTCTCCGGTAGGGATAGAGCGAGCTTACGGAAGTTGTTGGGGGTCATGAGGGGGCGATCGCCTGAGAGCGGTAGGTTAGCATAACGCCGGGCTAAGGGGAGAAGTCATGCCGAGTGATTCATTTTGGGGTTGTCATCCTGAGCGCGTTCTTTGCGCGAAGGACCCGTGCAACCTGCTTGCGGTGAGGCGATGCCGGCAAGTTGCACAGGTCCTTCGGTCCGCAAAAATCGCGGCCCTCAGGATGACAAGGCCGATTAACAGTAGGTAGACTCCGGCCATGAACGATGAAGACCATACCCCCGCAGGGCCGGCGCTCTACTTGGTGGGGACGCCGATCGGCAACCTGGAGGACATCACGCTGAGAGCTTTGCGCGTGCTGAAGGAAGTAGACCTGATCGCGTGCGAGGACACGAGGCAGACGCAGAAACTGCTCAATCATTATGCGATTACGACGCGGACGACGAGTTATCACGAGCACAACGAGATGACAAAGTCGGCGGAGTTGGTGAAGGAGATGCAGGAAGGCGCGAGCGTGGCGCTGGTGACCGACGCGGGGATGCCGGGGATTTCCGATCCGGGATACCGGCTGGTTGCTTTGGCGATACGGCATCGGGTGCCGGTGGTGCCGATTCCGGGGGCAGCGGCATTTCTGGCGGCGCTGGTGGCGAGCGGGTTGCCCACGGATTCGTTTCGCTTCAGCGGATTCCTCTCGGCGAAGCGGGGGGAGCGGCGGGCGGCGCTGGGGGCAGTGAAGAGTTCTCCGCGGACGCAGGTGTTTTATGAGGCTCCGCACAGGGTGGTGGAGACGTTGGAAGATGTTTGTGAGGTTCTAGGGTGGGGGCGGCATGTGGTGATTGCGCGCGAAGTGACTAAGCTGCATGAGGAATTTCTGCGCGGGCGGGCGGGCGAGGTGCTGGAGATTTTGAGGGCGCGGGAGGTGGTGAAGGGGGAGATTACGCTGCTCATTGGGAAGGCGGAGGAAGAAGATGCTCGCGCAGGGGCGGACACCCTCGTCCGCCTCAGCGTGCGCCAGCGCGTGCAGCAGATCATGGCGGAAGAGAAGGTGGATGAGAAGGCCGCGCTGAAGAGAGTCGCGAAGGAGCGGGGAGTTTCGAAGAGCGAGGCTTATCGGGAGTTGCAGCGGAGCAAGTAAGAAGTTTCCTCGCAGACAAAGGGTCGAGCTCCGGCCGCTACACGAAACTATTTTCCCGCTAACTCCTTCTTCACTATTTCGCTCACCATCTTGCCGTCGACTCGCATGCCGGCGGCGTTGAATCTTGCCATGGCGTTCTTCATTACCGTCCCCATCTCTTTCATCGTAGGCGCGCCCATTTCGGCGATGGCGGCCTTCACTCCCGCGACGAGGTCTGCTTCGCCGGCGGCTTTGGGGAGGTAGGTCTCGATCAGAGTGATCTCGGCGGCTTCTTTGTCAGCCATCTCCTGGCGTCCGCCTTTGGTGAATTGCTCGACAGAATCTTTGCGCTGCTTGATCAGCGTGGCTAGAACCGTTTGGCATTCTTTGTCGTCGAGTTCGGCCATCTTTTCGATCTTGCGATTCTGCAGCGCGCTCTTGACCATGCGCAGGCAGGAGAGGCGGGCTTCGTCTTTGGCCTTCATGGCGGTGACGATATCTTTCTGGATTTGTTCGACTAGGCTCATGACCGGATTATAGACGGTGCGGGCGACTCGGTAGAATGAGGGTGCGGTGAACGTCCCTGCTTTTCGCAGCTAAGAACGCGCGAGAAACAGGAGGCCGGGTTTGACGCAATCGCCGGTGGATTCGTCCAATCCAATCGGACTTGCACCGCATCAGATGGACAGGAGGAAAAGCACATCATGGGAAAACTTGCGATTTGGGCACAGCTTGAGGCCAAGCCGGGGAAAGAAAAAGAAGTCGAGGAGTTCCTGAAATCGGCGCAGCCGCTGGCCGAGCGCGAGGTGGGTACGGTGAGCTGGTACGCCATCAAGATGGGGCCTGGGAAGTATGGGATCTTCGATACCTTCGCGGACGAAGCCGGACGGAATGCGCATCTGAATGGAGAGATCGCCAAGGCGCTCTTTGCCAAGGCTAAGGATCTGTTTTCGAAAGCACCTGAAATTGATAAACCGGAAATTCTGGCATCGAAGACCGGACGGTGATTCGTCTAGCGTTGCGCGGATAGCAATTCCTTTCGCCCCTTCGCGGCTGCCGCGCACATAATTCGTTTCAATCCGGCTCCTTCCAAAGTACTGCTCCCGTCCGGAGCCGAGGCGTCATGGGACGCGGGTCACGGCAGGCGCCTGCGACTTCCCTGATGATGGCGACGCGAAACGTGCTCCGGACGCGGCATTCCTATAAACTAGTAGACCCCAACTCTTTCATAAGGAATCCTGACCATGTTGCATAAGAATCGTCTTTTTACTCCTGGGCCAACGCCACTGCTGCCGGCAGCGCAGACGGCTATGGCTTCGTTTACTGCACACCATCGGACGGCCGATTTTAAGGCGCTGTTTCAGCGCGTGCTCGCCGACATGAAGGAATTCATCGGCACAAGGAACGACGTGTTGATCCTGGCTAGTTCAGGCACTGGCGTGATGGAGGCGTCGGTGTCGAACCTGACTTCTCCGGGTGACGAGGTGCTGGTTCTGACGGCGGGGAAGTTCGGCGAACGCTGGACGGGGCTGGCCAAGGCGTTTGGCTGCAATGTCGAGGTGTTGAGCGTGCCGTACGGCGGGACTTTTTCGCTGGAGGAGATTCGGGCGCGCGTGACGCCGGGCGTTCGGGCGGTATTTGTGCAAGCGACGGAAAGTTCCAGCGGAGCACGGCATGACGTGGAGGGGATCGCGAAGATCGTGCGATCTCAAGGAGATTCGCTGCTGGTCGTCGATGCAATTACCGGCCTGGGTACTACTCATCTGGATGTCGACGGTTGGGGAGTGGACGTAATCATCGGCGGTTCTCAAAAAGCGCTGATGATGCCTCCCGGCCTGGCATATTGCGCGGTGAGTGAGCGGGCCTGGAAACGGATGGAATCGACGTCCTCTCCCCGGTTTTACTTCGACCTGCGGAAGGAGCGCAAGTCGGCGGCGAAGGGCGAGACGGCATACACTCCGGCCACTTCTCTTTTCGCGGCACTGGGCGCGGCACTGGAATTTGTGCGCGGGATGGGCAAAGGCGATCTAGCGAAGGGACGCGAAGAGCTCGTGAACAATGCCGAGCAATGCGCGGAGATGACGCGCGCCGGAGCGAAGGCTCTCGGGCTAAAGCTCTTCGCATCATCACCCGCCGCGGCGCTGACCGCGATCTGCGCACCGGACGGGATCGACTCTGGAAAGATCGTGAAGGAATTCCGGGAAGCATTTGATGCTGTCGTGGCCAATGGGCAGGGCGAGATGAAGGGGCAACTCTTCCGCATCGCACACATCGGGTACTACGACTATCTCGACACTATCGGAATTCTGGGCGCGCTGGAACACGTGCTGGCGCGGGTTACCGACAAGAGAGTCGAGTACGGAGCTGCGGTGCGGGCGGCGCAACAAGTTTATGCGCGCAGCGCGGAGGCTTTGCTGGCGGCCCGGTGAGGTTGCAAGAAATTCTGAATCATTCACGAGGCACGAACCTCAGCAAACCACCGGGTTGGGTCCAGCGGATAGACAACGGCACCCGTGCCCACATAGAGATTGACAGCAAACAAACTCAGGTTCATGAAAGGGGCATCATGCGACTCAGAGCAGTGTTGGCAGTTGTGGCGGTAACGCTTGCTACAGTGGGTACAAGCCGGGCAGACTTTAAATACACGCAACAGAGCAAGGTGACGGGCGGGGCGCTCGCGGGCCTTACCAAGACGCTGGGTGTGTTCAGCAAGGCGGCGCGGCAGGCCGGAGAGCCACAGGTTTCAACAACCATGCTTCACGGTAACCGCATGCGGACGGAACACACTGCGGGTACGGTCGAGATCATCGATTTGGACGGCAAGCGATTCATCCACATCGATACAACGAAGAAGGTGTACTCCATTCAAACCTTCGACCAGTTGAAACAGCAGATCGCGGCGGCGAAGGAGAAGGCGGAAGCAGAGCAGACTAAGGCGGCGACGAAGCACGGCGACGCCCAGAGCGTCACCATGGTTCCAAAGTTCGATATGCAGGCCACGGGTCAAACCCACCCGGTGCTGAATATTCCCTCGAAAGAAATGAAGATGCGGGTGGACATGACGTTCAAGTCGACCGATCCGAAGACGGAAGCGGATCTGGAGAAGTCGAACATGTCGACCTGGATGACAGCAGATTCGTGGTACGGGACGATTCCGGGCTACGACGAAGTGCGGCAGTTCTATATGAAGATGGCGAAGGAACTGGACTGGCTGCCGGGTTCGATGGGAATGGCGAATCCACAGATGAGCCAGGCTGCCGAGGAATTCAAAAAGAACGCCATCAAGATGGATGGGATGCCGCTACTGCAATACACGAGCTTCGGCATGGCTGGGACGGGACAGCCGGGGCAAGCCCAGAGTGGGAGCGGCGATGCATCGCAGCCGCCGCCTCAGCAGCAATCGTCGAGCGACAGTACGCCCACGAGCGCTACGGGTGCGATTGCCAAAGGGCTGGGCGGCCTATTCGCCAAGAAAAAGAAGGATCAGCAACAGCAAACGGATAGCGCCAATGCGAGTGGCGCCAGCACCGCTAATGCTCCGCCGCCACCCGCTCCGGTGGCCGGATCGATGATGGATATGACGATCGAGGTGACGTCGTACTCGAAGGACAGCCTGGATGCCAGCTGGTTTGATGTTCCAGCCGGCTATGCGCAGGTGCAGCCTGATCCCATTGGAAAATAGGAACGTGGCGCAGGCGCCAATGGCAGCGCGGACTGTACGCGCTGCTTGTTCCGAGGGCACGCTGACAACTCCTAGTTGATCGTAAAGCTCATCGGTGACGAAGTTGCGGCCATAGTGCCACCGCCGTACATCCCGCCGGAGACTGCAGGATTCGTCACGGTTACGGGAACAGTTCCGGCGTTCATCAGCGCCGTTGCCGGGACCGTTGCCTCAAGCTTGATCGAACTTACGACTGTGGTGGGCTGAGCCATACCGTTGAAGTTGATGACAGCGTTGCCGGCGAAATTTGTGCCGTCGACCTCGAAGGGCAACGAGGCCCCAGCAGCTGCACTGGCGGGATTGAGCTGGCTGATCGCGGGCATGGTTCCCGGCTGGACGGCCATGGAGTTCTTGGAGTAGCCGCATCCGAGCGTTAGAGTGATCAGAGCGACCAGTAAAGCGGGTTTAACCGGTTTCGACAGTTGAAGGGTTTTCATTGGGTTCTCCCCGGGCGTGCCCACTGATATTGATAGAGAGTCTAGGCATGGAAGGCGTGGGGAGTGTCAGAAGGGCGTCAATTCCTGGTCAATTGGTTGTCAGTTGTGAAATCGATCGCTAATCCAAAAGGAACTCATTCTTGAAAATCATTGTGGCAGAAAAAATTTCTAGCTCGGCCGTAGCGCAGCTACAGGAGCCGGGCTGGACCATTCTTACGGCAGATCAACTGGACGGCAAGCTGGCGGAGCATCTGGAGTCGGCGGATGCCCTCATCGTGCGGTCGGCGGTGCAGGCCGACGCAAAACTTCTGGCGCACGCGAAGAAATTGCGGGTGATCGGGCGGGCTGGTGTGGGGGTGGACAACATCGACCTGGAAGCGGCGACACATAAAGGGATCGCAGTGATGAATACGCCCGGGGCGAATGCCGTCGCGGTGGCAGAGCAGACACTTGGGATGATGTTGGCTATGGCTCGGCATTTGAGTCGCGCTGATGCCCTCATGCATGCCGGCAAGTGGGAGAAGAAGTCGCTACAGGGGACAGAGCTTCGAGCAAAGACGCTGGGAATCATCGGGCTGGGGCGGATCGGGATGGAAGTTGCGCGACGGGCCCGGGCGTTTGCGATGGAACTGGTGGCGCATGATCCGTTTGTGTCGGTGGCGGTGGCGAAGGAGCAGGGGATCAAACTGGCGGAGCTCGAGGAACTCTACGCCGCCGCTGACTACATCACACTGCATGTCGGGCTGACGCCGCAGACGACGGGGATGATTAATGAGGCATCCATTGCGAAGATGAAGAAAGGTGTGCGGCTGGTGAACTGCGCGCGCGGCGAACTGGTGAATGAGGCCGACCTGGCAGCCGCGCTAAAGCAGGGACACGTTGCCGGGGCGGCGCTCGATGTCTTTATGGATGAGCCATTGAAGAACTCGCCGTTGACGGCTCTCGAAAATGTGGTGCTTACGCCGCATGTCGGCGGATCGACGGCTGAGGCGCAGGAAGCAGTGGGAGTTCAGATCGCGCGTCAGGTGAAGGAGTACCTGAAACACGGCGTGATTCAGAATGCGGTGAACGTGCCGTCGGTGTCGGCCGAGGAATATGCAACGATGCAGCCCTACATCGTGCTGGCGGAACGCATGGGGGCGTTTCTGGCACAGGTGTCGGAAGGCAGTATTGAAGAGATCTCCATTCGATACGGTGGTCACATTGCCGAGTGGAAGACGGAACTGATTCGCAATGCGGCGATCAAGGGCATTTTGAACCAGGCGCTGGAGGAAAAGGCGAACCTGGTGAATGCGGCTGCGATTGCGGATGCCCGCGGGCTTCATGTGCTGGAGTCGCACAAGGCGAAGGGGTCGACTGGAGGGGCGGGAAGCGTGCTTTCCATCTTCCTGAAGAGTTCCACGGAAGAGCATATGGTGAAAGGCGCGGTACTGCACGAGAGCGCGCCGCGGCTGTTGCATGTGGACGGCATCGACGTGGAGGCTCCCCTGGAGCGCAATCTGATTTACCTGCGCAACCGTGACGTGCCCGGTGTTATCGGCAAGGTGGGAACGATTTTGGGGGAGGAGTCGATCAACATCGCGGATTTCTCGCTCGGACGTCGCGCCGCCGAGAAAGACTCAGACCAGCCGCGGGAGGCCATCGCGGTCGTCCACGTAGATGGACCGGTGCCGGAGGAAGTGCTGACGAAGCTGCGGACGATTCCGGCGGTTCGGCAAGCTAAGGCTGTGCGGCTTTTCTAATCTAACGACCAGACCTTGCGTTGCGCACTCCGCAATCAAGAGAATTTAACCGCTAAGGATGCGAAGCCGCAAAGTTCGCGAAGAAAAGCGGACGAGGCACTCACCCTGCTTACCCCACTGCGCATTCATTTTGCATAGTGGCGATCTGCTGGCTATAATTCCGGCCAGCGCGCAAGGGCGCTTCCGGTCCGCGGAAAGGGACTTTCCCACCTTCCTCAGTTTCTTGCAGTTGGTGGACCTTCTTTCAGCCCGTTTTGCGGACGATGGGCGCGATTTGAAAGGAGGCCGCATGCCGACCCATCCCGAAGTAGTCCGTCTCAATCTTGAGTACTACCGCAAGCAGGCGAAGGCCTTGCTTCGAGCCAGCAGGGCTGGCGAGTCCGACGCTCTGCAACGCCTTCGGTGTTACTTACCACCACTCAGCCCCTACCGAAACGCTACCGCAGATCCTGCTGTATTCGCATTGCACGACGCGCAGTTTGTAATCGCCAGAGAACAGGGTTTCGCAAGTTGGGCGCGCTGCAAAGCGTTCATTGTCGAATCGCGGTTGGATTTGCAGGGGCAGGTGGTAGCTTTTGTGGATGCGGCGGTCTCGGACTGGAGCCGCGCGGATGCGATTCTGACGAAGAATCCGAAGATCGCTGATGCGGGCTTTTACGTGGGGCTGGTGTTGGGAGATTGGAAACAAGTCGAGCAGACGTTGACCGAGACCCCTAGTCTCGCCAATGCGAAGAGTGGGCCTCGGAACTGTGAGCCTCTGGTCTACGCGTGTTTCTCGCGTTATGCGAACTCCAAGTCGGAGCGCGTCCATGACCTGACGGAGACTGCTCGAGTGCTGTTGCGCCACGGGGCTGACCCCAACGCCTTCTTCGTTGCTGAGGACCTGCCCGACAATCCGCTTTCTTGCCTTTATGCCGCAACCGGCCTTAACCACAATTCCGCACTCGCTCAGGCGCTGCTCGAAGCAGGAGCCAATCCGAACGACTCGGAATCTCTCTATCACTCGACGGAGCATCGCGATCTGGAATGCATGAAGCTCCTGTTGCGCCACGGCGCAAAGCCCGGTGGCACGAATGCTTTGAAACACATGCTGGATCGTGAGGATGTCGAGGGGTTGCGGCTGTTACTGGCGGCGGGAGCAAATCCGAACGAGACAAACGACCGCGGAGAAAACGCGCTCCACTGCGCCGTGTGGCGCGGTCGTAGCCCGAAAACGATTGCTACTCTTCTAGACCATAATGCGGACCTGAACCTGCAACGTGAGGACGGCCGCACGGCTTATGCGCTGGCGGTTTTGAGCGGTCAGACCGAAGTCGCGGCGCTACTCGAGGCGCGTGGAGCGGCGACGCATCTCAGCGCGCTCGATCAGTTTGTTGGCGCTGGTACGAATGCCAGCCTCGCGGATCTTCAACGCTTGCTCCTGACGCGGCCCGAGATCGTCGACTCTCCCGCGAATGGGCGGCTTCTTCCTGACCTGGCGAGCGGTCATCACACGTCGGCGGTGCGCGTATGGTTGGCGGCGGGCGTACCGGTCGACAACCGAGGAGAACTCGGTGGCACTGCTCTGCACTGGGCTTGTTGGAAAGGCTACGCCGACCTGGTGGAATTACTCATTGAACGCGGTGCTTCCCTGGCGCTTGAGGATGAGCAGTTCCGCGCTCCACCCGCGGGATGGTTACACCACGGAACGACAAACTGTCCTGAGCGCGACGGAGACCACGCCCAGGTGGCGCGCTTGTTAATTGCAGCCGGCGCATCGATGCTCGCCTGCAACACCGCCACCGGAAACGCGGCTGTCGACGCCGTCTTGCGCGAACACCAATTGATTGAATAGACGAGCGCGGTTTGCTAGTGCGGAAAGAGCCCGAACGCAGCTAGGATTCGGCTTCGTCGCGGCGAAGTTTACGGCTTTCCGCCAGCAGCGACATCGAGTGCATCAGGTTCTGCAACGTCACGATGCCGATCAGGCGCTGGTCTTCGACCACCGGGATGATGCTGGAGTTGCGAGCCGTGAGTTTACGGAAAGCGGAGCCGAGCGAATCCTGGCGCACCGAGACTTCGAAAATCTTGTTCATGACGGCCTGGACGTAACCGTTGCCTTCGACGCGGAGCGTGTCGAGAATGCGCTGCTTCGAAATGACTCCCACCATGTCGCTGCCGCGCACCACGGGGAAATCATCCTGCAGGGAGTGGACTGCTTTTTCCAGAGCATCCTCAAGAGTGTCGGCCGGAGAGAGCGTGGCGAAGTCGGTGAGCATGACTTCTTCGAGGCGGACGTTGTCAAGCACGGACTGGAAGACAAGAGCGCGCTCTTCCAATTGCGCGGCCGAGAAGACGATGACGCCGACCATGGTGAGCCAGTTGTTGCTGAACAGGCCGGCGACCATCAGCACCGTTGCGATTGCATTGCTGATGGAAACGGCGCGTCGCGTCGCAGAAGAAGGGTCGAGAGTGCGAGAGAAGAATGCGCGCAGAATCCGCCCGCCATCGAGGGGATACGCCGGCATGAGATTCAGAACGGATAAATAGAGGTTCGCCCATACGACGCTGCGCGGAAGGTTGCCGGCTTGGAGAAAAGGCCACTTCCACATTTCAATTCCGCGTCCCGATGCTGATATTGCGGCGGCTGCCAGGCTGGCGAGGGCGAGATTTACCAGCGGTCCGACTAAGGCCAGACGGATTTCCCGCGTCCACACCATTGCGGCGGGCAGGGGCTTCTCGGTGCGCGATTCGTCGTACAGCGTGACGCCGGTGAGCGGCAGCAATATCACGGCCTTGGGGATCATCCCGAAGCGCCTGGCGGCAAACATGTGGCCCCACTCGTGAGCCCCCACACACGCCAGAATGATTCCGACTAACGCGAGGTCGCGCGGGCCGTTTGCATTGCCGTTGTGCGCGATGTAGTCCGTCCAAAACACGAACATCGGCAGCAGGAAGAACGTGAGATGGAGGCGAACGTCAACACCAAACAAACGTCCGACCGGGATGGACCAGCTGCGCATGTGGCTTGTACTACTTTTATTCTACATGGATGGATATATTGAATGCGGCAACTGACAGTACTGAATCATGCGGGTGATCGCGGGGAAATACCGGAGCCGGCCACTGCGTTCACTGCGCGGGATGGATATTCGTCCGACCTCGGACCGTCTGCGGGAGACGCTGTTCAATGTGCTGACTGCTGGAAATCCGGGAGCGCTGGAGGGGAGCGTATGGCTGGACTTGTTCGCGGGGACGGGCGCGGTAGGTATTGAAGCTCTAAGCCGTGGCGCCAAGGAAGTTCATTTCGTGGAATGCTCAGTGGCAGCGGCCGAGGTAATCCGCGGCAACCTGGAAAGTCTCGATATTCGTGACGGCTTCAATTTACTGCGAGAGGAATTGCCGCGAGCCTTCTGGCGCATGGAGCGGCAGCGGGTAGCGGCCGATGTGGTGTTCATCGACCCGCCGTACCGCATGAGGGACGCCTACACGAACACGTTGAGAGCTCTGGTGGATTCATCGCTCATTTGGGCAATGTCGGTGGTGATCGCGGAGCACGAAAAGAAATTCGATCCGGGAGAGGAATTCGGGCCGCTGCGGAGGTTTCGTAAGCTGGTGCAGGGCAGTGCGGCGTTGAGCTTCTACCGGATGGGGAGCGCGGCGGACGTCCGGACGTAAGACCAGGGTTCCGGGCACCCTACATGATGCGATCGTCGGTGCGGCGAGTAATGGGGTGCTGCATCTCTTCCAGATCGTTTTTCACCATATTGAGGCCGTAGACGCATCCTTCAAAGTTGCGCGACAGGATGGCGAACAGGGGCGCGACCTTGGCATATTCGAAGTGCTCGAACTTCGAAACAATGTAGTAGCTTTCTTTGCCGGCCTTGATCCACTCCACGAAATTTTCGAGGCGATGACGGCGCAAGCGGAAGTGATTGATGCTCTCGGGAAACATTCCGGCGAAGAAGAGAGCGTAGTCGCCGATGTGTTTTCGCACTTGGCGTTCGCGATCGAAAGAAGGAGCGGGACCATAAACCGGGTCAGACTCCAGCAGCATTTCGCCGACGTCCGCCAAGGGGCGATCGCAAGCGTCGCGAATCTTGAAGAGTTGATCGGCTTCGCAGAATTCCGCCAGCAGGTGAGATACATAGGCGACGACTTGCGGGTCGCGAATCCCGATTTCTGCGGCATAGTGCCGTCCCACGAGATCCTGAAACAACTGCTGGAGCGGATGCGCTTCCGGAATCATGATTTTGAGCCCCCTGAACTCCGCGCCGGGCACGGAGTTTCAGCCACATGCGAGTGTTGATACCTCACTTTGATGTTGAAACGCAAGTGACTTTTGTTTATCGGCACGATTCGTTTTCCTAATCAGTTAGAAGAGATGGCTACTAGACGCGTTGTCCACGCGATCCGTTAGGAGCGGGGTGGTTGGCGAAGGAGGATCACCCAGATTTTGCCGTAGCTTTTGCTGGCAATTGAAGGCTGCGGCTGCCAATTCTGTAAGAAAGTGCCGTATCGCTTCCGTTTAAAATGGCTTTCGACGGAGGAATCAGATGGAGCGCAAGAACATTGCCAGCGGAACGACTTGGGAGCCGATTGTCGGTTACTCTCGTGCGGTGAAACTAGGCGTCTACGTGCATGTGTCGGGAACCACAGCGACTGGACCAGACGGAAAAGTCATTGGCGTGGGCGACGTGTATGCGCAGGCGGTACAGACGTTGAAAAACATTGAGAGCGCGTTGCACAAAGCCGGGGCGAGCCTAAAGGATGTGGTCCGCACTCGTATGTACGTCATCAATATTGCGGAGTGGGAGGAGATTGGCAGGGCGCATGGGGAATTCTTTCGCGACATTCGTCCGGCGACTTCAATGGTGCAGGTGAGCGCGCTGATCTCACCGGAAATGTTGGTCGAGATCGAAGCCGATGCAGTGGTGTCGTGAATCGGGACTGACGCTTCAATGGCTCTTGGTCGGGGCACGACGCGTCAGCGCAGCGACTTCGAAATCTTCACGAAGTGACAGGGCAGTTTTGGCGTCAAACCGGGAGTGAAGGGTTCTACGCCGGTCTCAACATATCCTCGGCGACGATAGAAGTCGGGAAGTTCCTGTCGCAGATTGACGATTCGTAGGTCCATGAATCGGCATCCAGCCTTGGCGCAATAGGCCTCGGCGGCGTTCATGAGCGTCGAACCGAGGCCTGTTTTCTGGCGCTCCGGATGGACGGATAGCAAACCCAAATACGCCCTCTCACCTTTCAGTTCCACGTAGACGCAACCGACCAGAACGCCGGCATGGTCGGCGACCAGGAAGCGTCCCGCTTGGATGAGGGACTGCACCGAATCCACGTCGATTCGATCGCGGTCCATGAGGAAGGATTCCGCGAGCCGAAAGGCGGCATTGATCACAGCCGTGATTGCTTCCGCATCCTGGATTTCCCCGAGACGCACCTTCATTTCGCTCTCCGGCGCTGCGAAAACAACTCAGACTGAATCGCTAGCAGAATGTTCGCTCTAAGGGTATAGAATCCTTGCCGCTAAATCATCCGCCGAGATCCGGCGTGAGACTGGGGCTACCGACCTTCGGGAGGAGCCTCGGGAGGGATTTAAATTGAAGAATATCGGCTGGCTGTTCGTGCTCGCATTGGTTGCCGGTTTGGCTGCACAATCCTCAAAACCCTCAGCACCGCCCCAAGTGACCGTGATTCGTGCGGGCACGCTGATTGACGGCAAGTCCGACAAGTCGCGGCGCGACCAGGTAGTTGTCATTCGCGGCAACCGCATCGAGAGCGTGGGTGATGCGGCGAGTGCGAAAATTCCCGAGGGCGCTGCAGTTATCGATCTCTCAAAAGAGACTGTGCTTCCGGGACTGATCGATTCGCATACTCATATCTTCTTGCAGGGAGAAGATCCGGCTCAGGGCGGCTATGACGCGAACATCCTGACTGCGCCATTAGCACTGCGGGCGGCGCGAGCTACAGTAGCAGCGCGACGGGCACTCGAGCAAGGATTCACAACTCTGCGCGACGTCGAAACCGAAGGCGCGGGCTACGGCGACGTCGGCATCAAGCAGGCGATCGAGGCAGGATACATCCCGGGTCCGCGAATGTTTGTGGCGACCCGTGCAATCTCGACTACCGGGGGATATCCTCTGGAAGGATACGCGCCGGAGCTGGAGATGCCGAAAGGCGCGCAGATTGTCGACGGGCCGGTGGAAGCACGCAAGGCGGCGCGTGAACAGCTGGATCACGGAGCGGACTGGATCAAGGTGTACATGACGCATCGTTCATGGGTGGGCAAGAACGGCGAACTGGTCTCGCAGCCCACGTTAACAGTCGAGGAACTCCGGGCGATTGTGGACGAGGCTCACGGCTGGGGCAAGAAGGTGGCGTGTCATGCATACAGCGGAATTGGGCTGCACCGCGCACTCGATGGCGGCTGCGATTCGATCGAGCATGGACTCGATCTGGACGACGCGGCGATTGCACAGATGCTGAAGCAAGGAACTTGGTATGTGCCTACGCTCAGCGTGTACTACACCGACTGGGCTCCGGCGGATACTGAGGCGGGGCAGCGCGACCGGCTGCGGGCATCGGCGCACGAACCGTCGTTCAAGAAGGCGATGAAGGCGGGAGTGAAGATCGTTTTCGGCACCGACATGGGCGGGATACCGTGGACGGAACCGATCGCGCAGGAGTTCTCGCGCATGGTGGCCTTTGGCATGCAGCCGATGGATGCGATCCAGAGCGCGACATCGCGAGCGGCCGTGATGCTCGAGATGGAGGGCAAGATCGGAGTGGTGGCTCCGGGGGCGTTGGCTGACCTGGTCGGAGTAAGTGCTGACCCGCTGCATGACATCAAGGCGCTGGAGTCCGTGGATTTTGTGATGAAGGACGGGAAGGTCTTCCGCGCGAAATAACGGGGCACTGTCAGGAAATTCCCTTGACAACGGCCTCGCCGCGATCATAATGCGTCAATCCAGTTCGAGTGGTTGGTCTCGGCCCCGGATTCCAAGGAGCCGAAGGAGGTATGTCATGAGCGTGCTGGAACTGTGTGACCGGGAGATTGCAGCGGTGGGGTTGGAGGCCAGCGTCGCCGACGCCATTCATAAAATGTTGGATCATCACGTAGGAGCGGTAGCGGTAGTCGATAGCGAATATCGAGTGGCTGGGATCTTTACTGAACGTGACGTGCTGCGAAAAATGTCTCTCAGCCACGTTGACCCGAAACTGACCCCAGTTCGCGATTTGATGACCACGCCGGTAGAGATGGCGACGCGGGGCACGGGTCCAGGCGAGGCCCTGACCACTATGCTGGAGCGGCATTTCCGTCACCTGCCGGTGGCCGACGACGGCGGCAGACTGCTGGGGATTCTTTCGATCCGCAATTTGCTGGAGTGGCGTGTAGACGACCTGAGCCGTGAGCTGGAGTCGCTTGAGCAGTACGTTTCGAATGACGGGCCGGGAGGCTAGGAATTTCTCTCGCCCAGGCATGACGCCGAACTGATGGCCACATCTCCCTCCGCTCTACCCAAGACGATCGCTGTCGTGCGCATGGCCGCGTCCGTATTCTTTCTGTTGTTTGGCGAATACAAGGTCACCGGGCCGGGATTTGCGCATGGCGGTTTCCAGACGTATCTGCAGGACTACATTTCGAACAGCGCGGTCAGCTTCTACCGTCCGGTTCTGTCAGGACTGGTTCTGCCACATGCCGTTTTCTTCGGCTACGTAGTTGGAGTCGTTGAACTGGTGATTGGTATCTCGCTGCTTCTCGGACTTTGGGTGCGCCCAGCTTGTGTCGTCGGCGTTCTCTTTCTAGTGAATATGCTTCTGGCTACCTGGTGGGAGCCGGGCCACGGAGTGCCGGTATGGCGCTACTTCGGCGGCGAACTTGATCACCTGCCACTATTGCTGCTATTGATCGTCTTCTTTGCGGCGGATGCCGGGCGCGTCTGGGGTCTCGATGGGCGATGCGTCTAGGTCTCAAATCGTTGTCATCACCAACAGCCAGCGAACATTCCGGGGAAAGGGATTCATCATGAAGAAAGTCCGCAGTGCGGTGGTCGTAGCATTCGCCTTGCTTTGTTTGGGGACGCTGGCGGTCGGACAAGCATCGGGGCGAGTTGCGGTTCATGCGGGGCACGTGCTCGATGTGAAGACCGGCAAGTTGCTCAACGACCAGATGCTGATGATCGTGGAGGGGCGAATCGTCAGTGTGGGTTCTGCCGGGGAAGCGAAGGTTCCCACGGATGCGGTGCGGATTGAGCTGCCGAACGCAACGGTGCTTCCGGGCCTGATCGACGCGCACACGCATCTGACCATGGAACCCAGGTTCGGTTATGACCGTCTGGCGGTCTCAGTGCCGCGAGAGGCTCTGATCGGCGCGAAGAATGCGCGGCTGACGTTGCTCGCAGGATTCACGACGGTGCGCAATGTGGGCGCGCGCGATTTCACCGACGTCGCTCTGCGTGATGCAGTGAATGCCGGCGATGTACCTGGGCCCCGAATGCTGGTGAGTGGACCGGCGCTCAGCATCACGGGCGGTCATTGCGACAACAACATGCTGCCCTTCGAGTATCACGCCACGAGTGACGGTGTGGCCGACGGAGTTGCGGCGGTCCAGCACAAGGTGCGAGAGAACATCAAATACGGGTCGGACTTGATCAAAGTCTGCGCGACTGGCGGAGTTCTTTCGCTGGGAGACAATCCGCAGCACTCGCAATTCACTCTGGAGGAGATGAAGGCGATCGTGGCCGATGCTCACCGGCTGGGACGCAAGGTGGCGGCGCACGCGCATGGGGCGGAAGGAATCCGTTGGGCAGCCGAAGCGGGCGTGGATTCGATCGAACACGGCTCGTACATCGACGATGCCGGCATTGCGGTCATGAAGGAGCATGGCACTTACCTTGTCCCTACGCTTTACCTGGGGGACTGGATGATCGACAATGCCGGGTTGACTCACCTGCCTGCACCGCTGATGGCGAAGGCGCAGGAGGTGATTCCAGCGGCGCGCAACAATATTGCGCACGCGTTCGCCAGCGGGGTAAAAGTCGCTTTTGGAACCGATGCCGCGGTGTATCCGCATGGATTGAATGCGCACGAGTTCGCGGTGATGGTGAGGTTGGGGCTGACGCCGCTGCAGGCGATTCAAGCGGCGACGGTGAATGCCGCGGACTTGCTGGGATGGGCGGGGAAGGTCGGGACGCTGGAGCCGGGTGCCTGGGCGGACATTGTCGCGGTGGATGGCGATCCGGTGAAGGATGTAACTACTCTTGAGCGCGTGAGATTTGTGATGAAGGGTGGAGAAGTGGTGAAGAACGAGTACGGGAAGTGAACTTGCAGCTGTTTCTGTCGCAGTTCGCCAGGAGTGCGGGAAGCTTTCCAGTTGCAGAAAAATCTGCTTCTGGGAGGCGCAGCGCTTTCGCGCGCTCCAACCCGTCGATCAGCGGTATGGCGATATTTCAACAATTGCAGGGATGCTGTGTGTTACTCATCGCCGATACGCAGTCCAAGGGCTGCTCAAGAGTCGGTATAAAGAGGCAGAAAACAACAGGAAAAGTGTCGAGGCAACTCGCAATCTTGGTCTCGGGTAATCCCAACTGCAAGGAGAGCAACACCGGAACATGCGAGCACGATCAGGAGCATTCTAACCAGCACAGGCTCGGAACAAAAAGCACATTTTCCGGCGAACCCTCGCATGCGCAACGCCCGTCCAATCCGACACCGATAGCCGCAAAAAACCACGCCAGCCACCACGGCTGTGCTTTGATTCGGTCTTCTGTTGCCTGCGTTCTTCGCGGATTCGATCCGAATTCCCGAAGCGATTCTAGAAGAGATTTCGGGCGACCTAGTTCGGCATACCTCGCGTCGTAGCACTTTGAACAGAGGGTTTGGAAACCACGAAGATCACACCCGCAATCTGGACACTGAGGCATGTTCGGCACTCGTAGGGCTCTTTAGGAATTAAAACATCCTCGCGCCAAATCTGCGGCTTACGACAGTAACGGCTGTAACCGCGATAACACTCTTTGAATTTGCTGCAAGCGAGTGTGCCTCTAGAACGAACTTGCCGCCCTTCTCAGTGTGCTTAACCGCGGGCCCGCGCGGTGACCCAGTCCGTCCAGAAGGACGACGCTCCGCTGGCGAGCAACATGGTTTTACCTTCCACTGCTTCGACGAAATTCTCAATCATCGGGTAATGGAGGTTGGCGTGTGGCGGGAGAGTGTCGCGACCGCCGGGATACACAAGCTCGGGCCCATTCAGCGGGGAGAGTTCCATCTCGCCTTCCGTTCCGCGGATGCGGCATTCGTCGCGGCTGATTTTCGAGTGCCAGCGAACGTCGACTACTCCACGGATTCCGCCCGCGTATTCGATCATCACCGTCGCATTGTCTTCTACCGCGTAGTGATGCACCACGTTGGAGAGCTGGCCAGTGACGCGCAGTGGTTGGCCGCAGAAAAAGTTCAGGATGTCGATGCGGTGCGAAGCGATGTCGAATAGAGGCCCGCCTCCGGCCTTAGCGGGATCGACGAGCCAACTGCGGCTGCCCGTTCCGTCGAACCAGCCGTGGCAGGTGAGTTCGGCAAGGACTGGTTTGCCAATGGCTCCGGCTTCGAGCAGTTGCTTCGCGCCCTGTACCTTGGGATAAGTGCGCCGATAGTAGGCAACGCCGAACGTCTTTCCGCTTTCCCCCGCAGCTTGGAGCATGGTGCGGGCTTCGGCCTCGTTCATCGCCATGGGTTTCTCGCAGAGCACATGCTTGCCGGCGCGCAGGGCTTGAATGGTTTGCGGCGCGTGGAGGAATACGGGTGTGCCAACGTAGACCGCCTGCACATCAGTCTGAACCCCAAGATCGGCGAGTGCTTCGTCAAGGGTTGACCAGGAACGCGTGTTGTAGCGCGCCGCTTTTTCAGGCTGTCGCGTAACAAGGCCGTAGAGATGGCTGCGAGGTTCGGCTTGAATGGCGGGGATAACGCGGCGGGTGGCGATGTCGCCGATTCCGATTACGATCCAGTTGAGCATGTGAGGTTTCAAAGTTTCAAGGCTTCAAAGCTGAAAACGCTACGCGACTTCTCACGGGATTCGCTAACCAGTCTTTGAAACTTTGAAACGTTCCTCTAACAAAATCAAAGGCCGGCCCTCGGCCGGCCCTCGAATCGATCTCGACAAGCTACTTCTTGGGGGCGATCGCGTCTTTCGCGGCCTTGGCGACGCGGAACTTTACGACGGTCTTGGCTTTGATCTGGATGGGTTCGCCGGTTTGCGGGTTGCGTCCTACGCGGGCCTTGCGGTGCGCCTTCACCAGACGGCCGAGGCCGGGGACTACGAAGATGCCGTTCTTTTTGGTTTCCTTGATTGCTGTGTCGGACAGGTGCTCCAGAAACGCCGCCACTGTCTTGTTGTTGAGCTCGGTCTTCTCGGCTAGGTGCCGGATGAGCTGAGTCTTGGTCAAACCTGCTGCCATACTTCCTCCTCTAAAAATCGATTTAATACCAGCGGGCGCTATCTTATACCCATGGCCCTGTGGAAAACACCCTATTTTACGAGGGTTTTCTAATTCAAGTACGCGGGAGGGCGCATTTCTACAGGGCTTCCTGCGCGTGCAGACGTCGGGAGCGGCCAGTGATGCGTACCCAGTCGGTAACCGGGTAATTTTAGATAACTGATCTCAGAGCGCAGATTGCGCAACCATTAACGGGCGGCGAGGACTTCCAATGTTAATTCGAAATCTGCGATCCGAAATCGTTGATGGTTTCGCGGACAAATCATGGCGCGTGCCATAATGCTTCTGGAGCCCCCGATTGAGCTGCGCCATCTGTGAAATCCGCAAGGAGAAGCGCTTTTGCCCGGCCGTCCATGGGCGCATCTGTCCGCAGTGTTGTGGCGAGCAGCGCGAAGTAACGCTCGACTGTCCGAGCGATTGTCCTTATCTTTTGCAGGCCCACGAGCATGAAAAACCGCGCTCGGCGGATCAGATCGACCCGGCCGGATTATTTCTGCAGGTCGAAGTCTCCGATCAGTTCATGTATGAGAAGGAACACCTGCTGATGGGACTCACGTATGCGCTGGCCAAAGCCGGGCGTGCCGACCGCACCCTAAATGATGGGGACATGATTGCTGCTCTTTCGATGTTGGCGACAAGCTATCAGCGGCGTATTGACTCGGGGCTGCATTACGAGCAGCCGTTGACCAGCGACGCGCGACGGAGAGTGGCCGCCGAAGTCGAGACCATGGTCCAAGCGTACCGTGAGGCGGAGCAGAAGCACATTGGCTATTCCAGCTTGAAAGACTCCGAAGTTCTGAAGGGCCTGATCTTTCTGTTGCGACTAGCGCATGGGCGAACTTCGGGGCGTCCGAAATCGCGGACCTTTGTGGAATTTCTGTTCGCCCAGTTTCCCGAGAAAGAGTCGGCGGTGGTTGCGCCGCAGGAAGCTGGGAGCCGGATCATCCTTCCGTAGCCACCCAACCCGCCTCGGATTTCACGGATCTGAACTCTCTTCGTCTATCTTGATTTTGTGAAAACCCTGCGATGCGCGACTAGATCTTTCGGTGCTTTCGAACTGCTTGTCCTGCGGGCAGCTCATTCAGTAGTTCGCGGACAGTTTTCTGCAGCACGGGATGGCGCGCATCCGGCGCAATCTCCGCCAGCGGTTCGAGCACGAATCGACGCAGGTGCATGGCGGGATGGGGAACAGTCAACTCGGGCGAGTCAACGACCGTGTCGTCAAACAACAGAATGTCGATGTCGATATTACGCGGACCTTTCTTCGGAGTGCGTCGCCGCCCCATCTCCTGCTCGATGTTGAGCAGAGCTTTCATCAGTGGCTCAGGCGTCTGATTCGTTTCTAGAGTCAAAGCGCAGTTCAGGAACCACGACTGGTCGGTGAACCCCACGGGTTCTGTTTCGTAGAAGGAAGAGACCGACACAACACTGCCGAATGCTCCGAGGTGCGCGATTGCATCCCGTAAGTGATGTTCGCGATCACCAACATTGGAGCCGAGCGAAAGATATGCGAAGTTGCGCATGGGGGACGAATTCATTTGTACGCTGCGAGTTCGCACAGCACAATCCGGGCGGCTTGCCGAAAGTTTGAAGATATTAGATACGTCTCATCCGTTCCTGCCGTTCAGGCCCGTATGGACAACCGAAGGTCCAATTACCTTTGTCACTACCGCGCGACTCCGTCGTGCCCCTAGAATCTGGGCATGACGTTGGACTCACTCCTCCTGAGCCAGGATCCTGAATTGGTGCGCGTGATCCGGCCCACGCTCGAGAAGTTGTCGATTGACGTGGAGATCTGCCATGAAGCGCGGGCAGCCACCGACATTCTGATATCCGACAAGTTCGACGCCATTATCGTGGATTGCGACGATTTGCAGGGCGGTCTGGCCGTGTTGCAGGGTCTGCGAGCGACTCCGAGCAACAAGAACTCCGTCACCTTTGCCGTGCTCAATGGGAAGCGAACGACCACGCAGGAAGCCTTTGGCATGGGTGCGAACTTCGTCCTGCAAAAGCCGATCAGCACGTTGAACGCGGTCCGTTGCTTCCATGCCGCGCTGAATTTCATGCTGAAGGAGCGCCGCCGCTACTTCCGCCAGCCGGTGAAAATGCAGGTACAGGTCGTCCTCGACGGAAAAACGCTGAACGCGACCAGCACCAACATTAGTGAAGGCGGTATCGCCCTGATGTTGCGGGATGCCCTGCCCAAAGGCGCAACGCCGCATCTGAAGTTCTCACTGCCCGAGGCGAACCTGCACATGGAAGTTGAGTCCGAGGTTGCCTGGGCCGACGTGAAGGGCCGCGCGGGGTTCCGCTTCCATAACGTTCCGCAGAGTTCCCAGGAACAGCTCGAGAAGTGGCTCGACGATCGCATGGAAGAAGAGTTTCCCGGAGCGAAGGAACGACTGGCAGCCGCGGAATCTGAAACCAGGCACTAAGGCACCCCGCCTCAATCCATCAACAAGAGGTATCTCGCTTAAGACTTGCGCATCGCTGTGCGCATGGCAATCTGGAAGATCATTTCCTGAATGATCGCCGGAGGGCCATAAATGACTTACGACTTCCGCATCGCCAAGGTACAAAAAACTCTGCGCTGGTTTGAGGAGGATATCCCCTTGCTCAACATGCGCGTGAAAGAGCTGTCAAAGGAGCGGCAGGAGTCGGCCCGAAAGTTCGCCGCAGCCGTGATTGATCAGACCCGCGCTGAATTAGAACGGTTGCTGCGGGAAAGGCCCCTCGAGGTGAGTGATTCGAGCGGAGCACCCTGTGAACCAGCCGACTGATTGTGTGGATTTGGCATGCGGGGGCGGGACGCCTCCCGCGACAGCCGCCGGGATGGCGGCGCTACGCTGACGATCCAGCTGCAGCCTGCGAACTCGAAGCGACTTCGGCGTCCGCCAATTCGCCCGAAAACGTAACTTCCTCCCACAGAGTCTTGTCGCGCAGGATGCGCGAGACCAACGCTGTGTGCATGGCGTGACCGGCGCGGTCGGCGACTACATTTCCCAAAATCTGTTTTCCCAGCAGCGCCAGGTCCCCCACTAGATCGAGCACTTTATGGCGTACGAACTCGTCAGGGAAGCGGAGAGGGCCGTTCTCGACTCCATCGCGAGTCAAAACAATGCAGTTCTCACGGGAAGCGCCGCGAATCAGTCCCATGTTGCGCATGGCTTGTTCGTCTTCGCGCGAACCGAACGTGCGCGCCGCGGCAATGTGCCGCAGATAACTACCGTTGGTGAGTTCTACCTGAAACGTTTCTTTTCCGATGAGCGGGTGGGGGAAATTAATCGAGTAAGAAACTGAGTAAGTGTCTCCGGGGTAAACCGCGATGAACTTGTTGCCCTCGCGCACTTCGAGCTCGCGGCGAATCTTCAGGTATTTGCGGGGACGCCGCTGTTTCCGGATGCCCGCCTTCCGAATCATCTCGACAAATGGGCGGGCGCTGCCGTCAAGGATGGGGAGTTCGAGGTTGTCGAGCTCGACGACCGCGTTGTCGATGCCCAATCCGATGAAGGCCGAGAGCACGTGCTCGGTCGTGGAGATGAGCACGCCTTTCTTCATGAGGCTGGTTGCGTAGCTGACCCGGGCTACATTGCGGCTGACGGCCTCGATCTCGAATCCATCGAGATCCGTGCGGCGGAAAACGATGCCGGTGCCGGACTTGGCCGGAAGGATACGCATGGACACAGGGGCACCACTGTGCAAGCCGACGCCACTGCACTCCACCGCCGAGCGGATTGTCTGCTCTTGGGTCAAAAGGGGGAAGTAAGTTTTCTAGTGAACGCAGTAGATTACTGCCCGCGTTGGAAAAACTGTCTGTGGCAAAAAAGCCACAGTCCGTGGTGGAACAGACGGGCCAAATACGGGTAATTGAGTGCGTGGACAGCGATCTAAATGATTCATTAACAAAGAGTTATGTGCATTTATTTGTTTGAGTCGGGCAACCTGGGCATCCTAAAAAGGAAACAAAATGCCTTTGTCCTTCAGCTTTTCGAAGGGCGCGGCGACGAATTCATAGAGACGCGCGGGCCGGCGTCCGCCGCGGCGCAACTCTCGGGTTGGCCGCAGCACTTTGAGAAGAGCCAGCTTGCGTCGGAAGTTTCGCTTGTCGAGCTTCTTGTCGAGGATCGCTTCGTAGACCTCCTGCAGTTCGGTAAGCGTGAACCTGTCAGGAAGCAATTGGAAGCCGACCGTTGTGTACTCCAGTTTGTTGCGAAGACGTTCGAGTGCATAGTCCAGAATCTTGCGGTGGTCGAACGCCAGCGCAGGCAACTCGCGAATCGCCCACCAACGAGCGTCGGAGGCATCGCTGCCGGCCGCCAGCGGCGAACGGTCGGCGGAGATGAGGGCATAGTAGGCTACTGTGATCACGCGGCCTCGGGGATCGCGTCCGGGATCGCCGAAGGAATAAAGCTGCTCGAGATAAACGTCGCCAACCCCAGTCTCTTCCTTCAATTCGCGGAGAGCAGCTTGGTCAAGACTTTCGTCTTCCAGAACCAAGCCTCCTGGAATGGCGAATTGCCCCACAAAGGGAGGAATCCCCCGCTTGGCCAGCAGGACCCGCAACTCTCCTGACTGGATGGTGAAGATTACGATGTCGACTGCGACCTGCATCCCTTGAGTCATCACTTGGCCGGGTCACGTGCGACGAGTCGGGCTCGCTGTTCGGGGGCGCGCACCTGCGCGCTGGATCCCGAGTTGAAATTCAGAAAATCGGCCTCCATGCCGTCGCTGAAGATTACACCGCCGGAAGGCATCAGAGAATGCAGCGATAGCTCCTCACCCGGACACAGCATCCCGGCAACGATTGCTGCCTGGGAATGACGACTGAGAAACGGGCTCACGCACCATATAAATCAGGCGGCGATCCTCCCAGGGAAGGCGCACTGCTTTTCCTGGACTGCCGCCGCAGAATTTGGCCAAGCCCGCGGCCATGTTGAACACTGACGAAACCCAACCAGTCGATCCAGCGCCGGTGGATAGGAGCACGCCGCTCGAGGTCTGGACCTCGGATTCCTTGTTGCAGGCAATGCGGTACTGGGCGGAAACCTGGCTGCGAGCGCCGATAAACAGGTCATTGAAAGCCCGCAAGCGCTGTCCATCGTTAAGAGTTACCTCAGCCTGGTCGTAACCTTGGGGCAAGATGGACTGGTCGCGAACACCGCGAAGTACGTTGGCAACCAGCCGATTGTTGCCGTGAATCCAGAGCCACAGCGGTTCGATGGCGTGCTGCTGCCATTCGAACCGGACCAGGCGCGCGCTGCCGTCGCCAGAGTCATGGAGGCAAAAGCCAGCATCGGCGAGATCACTCAGAATCTCAACACCCAGCGTTGTGACTGCTTCGGAAGTTTTCAGTTTGGCAAGAACTTCTTCCACGATCGCGTCGGAGCTGACCAGCACATCGCGCAGCACCATCCTCTGCGTAACGGCACGAGTAAGGGTCTGCATGGTGTGCACGAGACGCTCTGGCAACTTGCGAGGATCGTCAGAACAATAAGTGCGACGCTGGTCGACGCTGAAGTCGAGCAGCGTGGCCAGCCGCTTCGGATCGGCTACACGATATGTAAGCTGCCCTTGAATGGTGACCGACTGAAAGTCGGCGGTCGCTTCCTGGAAAACGAAGGGTACGTCGGCACTGGCGACAGGGATCGCCACAATTGTCGACGTGGGCACGGAGTAAATGAACGACAGGCCAACTCCCTCTCGCTTGACCTTCCCGCGCTTGAATTGCAACACCTAGGTGGTGGGCGGCACTTTCATGAAGTTCAGCATGGCGGGCCCTATGAGTGTCTTGGCAACACTAACATTAGTGTAGTTAAGACACTAATGTCAAACAGATCCTCGCTCTTGGGAAGGGTTTTCTAGCGCTTGCCGGATTGCTTGCCGGGCTGTTTGTTGGGGTTGTAGCCGGAATTGGGATCGAACATGGCCTGGTCAAGACCCTGATTGATGGTCACATTGAAGAAGACGCGCTGCGCGGCCATATCGCCATTGAAATAGCGCGTGACGTTGTAAGGCGCCATGATGCCGGACACTGCACGGTAATTTCCGTAAATCTCCTCTTCGAGATTCTTCTGCCGGTCGACGGGATCGCGCCATTCAAAAGACTTCTTGATGGGAAGATGCGTGTCGACGTCGACGTCGAGTGTGACACTTTCGTTGTTCGTGTTGATCAGTGTCACCTGCAGCGCCGGATGCTGATCTGCAATGGCGTTTCCTTCATACAGAAACAAGACTCCCGGATCGTTGACCCAGGTACGAAGAACGGTTTCGAGAGAGCAGTGGCGAAGGCGTAGATAGTCGACCATATCCTTCTCCTCGATCGGCTTGGCACCCTTGTAGGTGATCTCGTATCCCTTGGTTCCTACGTACACCCTGGCGACATCGCGCTCCTTGGTGTACTCCACGCGCTCTTTGTCGGGGAATTCGCTGAAAGACCAGATAAGGGCACCTTCTCCGCTGGGACGGCCGTGATGGAAAGTGAAACCGCGTCCCTGCTGCTCCCGATCGCGAATACCGAGATACGTCGACCCGCCGAGCGCCTGTATCGCTTGGTCGATGACGGCCCGTGCCTTGCGCGCGTTTTCCTGATCTGGCGAGATCGCTGGCTCGGTAGAAGCCGGCGAAGCAGTCTGTGGCGACGCCTGAGGTGCGTTCTGCGACCGATCCCCCGCGTGGGAGCCAAGCGAGCACACCAGAACTAGAATAGGGAGAAACCGTTTCATTCCACTTGAGGGGTAATTGCGCGCAATCAGAATTGTAGCGTTTCTTGGGGGTTTCTTGCCCGCGGCAGCCAAAAGCTCCTTTAACTTCTTGGATGCAGAAAACCCACGAAATGCAAGCTGAGCATGGCGTTTTTGTGCCGTATCTCAGGGTTCTTATCCGGCGAGAACCGCGCCGCCGTTCACGTTGAAGACTTCCCCGGTGATGAAACTGGCGTATTCGGTGCAGAGGAACAGCACCGGAGCGGCAATTTCCTCCGGCGTACCGGCGCGACCGAGGGGAATGGTGTGGCGGATCTCTTCTCCACTTTTGGGATCTGCAAGCGCTCCGGCGCTCATGTCGGTGTTGACCCAGCCCGGGGCGACGCAGTTCACATAGATGCGTGCAGGGGCGAGTTCGGTCGAGAGTCCCTTGGTCATGCTGATGAGCGCGCCCTTGGTTGCAGAATAATCGCAATGAAAAGCCTCGCCGCGCTGGCCGCTGGTGGAACTGATCAGCACAATATGTCCCGCAGGGCCGCCTTGGCTGGGCTGTGCTTTCATCTGTGCTACCGCGTGCTTGAGCAGGCCGAACACGCCGTCGAGATTGATCGACATGGTTGAACGCCACTGCTCATCCGACATGCGCTCAATGGCCACGTCCGCTGGAGGCCAGACACCGTGGTTCGCTACTAGAATGTCTAATCGCCCAAACTGCTTCACCGTTTCTGCAACAAGGGAGCAAGCGGCTTCAGGATTGTTCAGCTCGCTAGCAATCGGGCGACAGACAGTTGCACCGCACTGGTTGGCCAACGCTTCCGCCTGCGGTCGCGCCCTGCGGTAACTGAATGCCACCTTGGCGCCAGCTGCAGTAAACATACGGACGGTGGCGGCTCCGATGCCGCGCGAACCGCCGGAGATGAGAGCAACTTTGCCGGAGAGAGAAAGAGGGATTGACATAGCAGACTAGGCTATCCCAAGTTTCGATCTCCGGGATAGCTCGGTCAGCATGATTTCGCTAGTCGGCCGAGTTTGAGGACGCGCGTTCCGACTTGAGGCCACGCAAAAGCAGGCGAACGAGCATGCCGTCGAAGCGAGTTCCGCTCATGTGGGTCAGTTCGTCAAGGGCCTGGTCCGGGGTGCGCGCGGCCGAGAAGGACTGCTCGGTGACCATGTTGGCGTAGGCGTCAGTGAGCGCTATGATCCGCGCCCACAGAGGAATCTCCTCGCCGCGCAAGCCGTCGGGATAACCAGAGCCGTCGAAGCGCTGGTGGTGGTGTTCGATCGCTTCGCGCATCATGGCGCTGTGGGGAACGGTGCCTACGACTTCCGCTCCGACATGGGCGTGCATCTTGATTTGTAAGAAGTCATCCTCGCTCAGCGGGCCCGGTTTGTTCAAGATGCGTTCGGGGATGAAAATCTTACCGACATCGTGAACGCGGGCGGCATAAACCAGATCGGCCGTTTCCGCTGCGGACAGGCCTAGTCCGCGGGCGATGACTTCCGTGTAACGTGCCACCAAATCGCCGTGACCAGCAGTTTGTAACTCGCGAGACTCGGCGGCGCGGCTCAAGGCTTCGATCGCTTCCTTCAGCAGAGCAACGTTACACTCTTCCTCGCCGCAGCAGAGCTTGTACAGCGTGGTGGTTAATTCCTCGAGTTGTTCAGGACCACTACGCTCGCGTTGCAGGAAGCCCTCAATGTACGCGGAAATCTGCTGGCGCTGCCGGGCGAAGTCCTGACCCTCGACAAACTCCTGCGCCGTCGAGACCAGATTGCCTCCCGAGCGCTTGGAAACGTACATTCCCGCATCGGCTACGCGAATGATGTCTTCGATGGAGAAGCCGTGCATGGGGAAACTGGCGACCCCAAAGCTGCCGGTTACCTTGTGCTCCATCAGCATGGGATCGCTGGCAAGCCACTGGCGCAGGCGCTCGGCGAGCACTTGCGCCTGTTCGGCGCCGGTCTCTGGCATCAAAACGATGAACTCATCGCCGCCATAACGGGCCACAACGTTCGATTGTCGCGACTTCTGCTCCAGCAGGCGTCCGACGCGTGCCAAAACGAGATCGCCCTCAAAGTGTCCCATGGTGTCGTTGACTTCTTTGAATTTGTCGAGATCAATCAGCACCACGGAAAATGGGCGCCCGGAGCGCGATGCGCGTTTCCACTCCGCCGACAGAGCCTCCCAGAAGAAGCGCCGAGTCTTAATTCCAGTCAGGCCGTCGGTAATGGACTGCTGCTGCAGCTTCTGGAAGACGAAGGCGTTGTGCAGGGCCGTGGCGAGGAGATCGGCCAGTGTGTTGAGAATCAAGACATCCTGCGGCGAGAACGCATTTTCGTTTCGGCTTTCCACGTTGAGAACGCCCAACAACGACTCGCCATAGGTCACCGGAATGCAAAGTACAGCGCGCGAATCAGCCAGGATGCCCGTTAGATTGCCGGGCAAGGCGTTCTGCACCAGAGCGCGCTCTCCGGTGCGGGCCACACGGCCCAGGATGCCGTTTCCCAGCAGAATGCGCTTTCCCATCGCATGGGCTGTCGCCCCGGCTTCGGCTTTAATTTCAATCTCCTTGGTGCCGTAATCAAGCAGGCCGATGCCGATGTGATCAAAACTGAAATTCTTTTGTATCTCGCTCGCGATCTGGCCCAGCATGTGGACAGGATCGTCGCTCGAAATGGCGGTGCGAGAAATATTGTTGAGGAATGCGAGTTGCCGGGAGCGGCGCTGCTCTTCGGCAAACAGCCGGGCATTTTCCACCGCGACGGAGGCCTGTCCGGCGGCCGTTACCAAGACGTCAAGGTCGCGCTGTTCGAAGACGAATTCACGCTCGGGGTTCATCGCGACCATGATGCCGCAAGACTTGTTTCCCAAGAAAATAGGCGCGGCGATCAGGCACTTGGCGGGGCGCTGGGGTACATGGCTGATCCCCAGGCGTTTTCGCATGGACTCCAGATCGGAGCGGATGAGCAGAGGTTCGCCACTGCGGATCACGTGCTCGGTGAATGCGTTCCGCAGTTCACGGCTGCGTTTGGGGAGAACCCGGTTGTCTCGCACCTCGAGTTCGAATCGGATTTCTTCCGCCTCCTGGAACGCGATGTAGAAGTGGCTGGTATCGAAAATCTGCCCGAGTTCGACCTGGATGGCGCGGAGAATTTCATCCTGATCGAGGCGGGAACTGATTGCTTTCCCGATCTCGGTCAGGAGTTCGTACTCTTTGGTGCGGCGGTGAGCGTCGTGGCTGACTACGTAATTTTCAAGCGTGAGGCCCAGTTGCAAGGCCAACCCCACCATGAGGCGTGGACCGGATGTGCCGAATGCCCTGCGTTCCGCGTGGGGGAACAAGATGACTCCGAAATTGTGCTCCCGGGTCTGGAGATTGACGGCCGTCAGGTTGCGGACTTCAGCTTCGGTAAGAATGCGCTGGAACTCTGAGAAAGTTCCGACCGATGCCACGGGGACGGGTTCGGTCATGTCTGCAAGATCCTGCACGGTAAAGAATCCGCTCTGCCGATAAGCCAGTTCGCAGATGTAATCTCCCGCGCCGCTTTTTTCCAAAGCCTCAAGGAATCCGGGAGAGAATCCCTGCTGTACGGAAGGCAGAAGACCTCGCCAGCGTTCGGTGATGACGATCGCTGCACGGCCCATCGGCAGTGCGCTTCTCAAGCGCTCGAGCGCGGCCTGCATGCTCGGCACCAGGTCGTCGGCGAAGAGCAGGCGGCGCGGGTCTACACCGAGGGTTGACAACGCCAGCGTGTTTTCCTGCACGGCATTGCGCTGGTTCTCAAACAACACCATCACCATGGCGATGCCGAGCAACATTTGAGGGACCGGGCCGAACAACCGGCTGGCGTTCCCGAATGTTTCGATGACGGGGTTCTGTATCTGCCCGACGCCCATCAAGACGCCCCAGAGTGCCAGAGCGACGGCGAGTACCTGGAAGGCAAGTGATCCGCGTTTGTGGCCGTTCAGCAGGAAAACTAAAGAGCAATACAGCAGAATCCCAGCGAGTCCCAAGCCTAGGCGAATCGCCGGCTGGACGTCGGGACGAAACACGCCGTTGACGATATGTCCATGCAGCGTGAGAAGCGCCAGTATCACGCCGCCGGCGCCCACCACCGCGTCGTACCAACGGAATTGTGAGGCACCGCGCATCAGGCGCGTCGAGACGAAAATACAAAGCGCCATCGCAACCAGGAAAAGCTCACTGATGAAAAACGCAAGGGAAGACGACGGAAAGGTATCGAGTACGTAGTGCAGGGAGTATGCCGCCCAGGCCAACTGCCAGGCACGGAAGTAGGGCTGCCTACTCTGCTCGTGCAGATATGTAAAGACGAGGAACAGCAGAACCGAGACAAACCCCGGGATGATAACCGTCGTGATGACCACACTGTTCATAGGGTCGGTGAGACACCTCTGAGCAAACCTGTTCGCTCAGTTTCGGAGGGAAACAGTTCCTCAATGCTTTCACACCACATGACCAAACACAATAGGATTTAAGTACATGGTTCCTCTTCGGTATGCCTGCGGAGGTATGCCTGCGGAGGTATGCCTGCGGAATCAAGCCGCCTACAAGCCAAATCGTGATGGCGCCTCGCCTTGACGGTGCCTGAGGGCGCCCGTACCATCGAACATTGAACGGTCGCAGGCTTTTTTAAACTGCCAGTTCCGATCCGGGTAGTGGCTCTGCCCGCTTTCTGCGCAGCCGATTTGACCCTTTATGCCCCAATCTCTGAATCCACCCATGCACGGTAAACCGCGAGTGCGTTTTGCTCCCTCACCTACCGGATTTCTCCATGTCGGTAGTGCCCGAACTTTCATTTTCAACTGGTTGTACGCCCGTCATAACGGCGGGACGATGATTCTGCGACTCGACGATACCGATGGGGAGCGCAATACCGACGCTTCGGTGAATTCAATTTTCGAAGGTCTGAAATGGCTGGGCCTGAGCTGGGACGAAGAATACAAGCAATCGGAGCGCGGTGCCCTGCACCGGCAAACCGCCGAAGCCATCTTTCAGAAAGGCCTGGCCTACCGCGATTTCACGCCCGCCCACACGGGCGACAGCGAGAAATCCGGCGCTCAAGGGACGTGGCTGTTCAATCCGGGCATGCGGGAGCTTTCGCGGGAAGAAAGCGATGGTCGTGCCGCCGCCGGAGAGCCGTTCGCTCTGCGCTTCCGCGTGCCACGCGAGGGACAGGTCGTGCGCTTTACCGATGCCGTGTACGGCGAGCAGATGAAGGCCGGGGCCGACATCGAGGACTTCGCGTTGCTGCGCTCCGACGGCATGCCGACCTATCATTTGGCCTCTTGCGCTGACGATGCTGACCTGCGCATTAGCCACATTATTCGCGGCCAGGATCATCTTTCAAACACTTACAAGCACGTGCTGATTTTCGAAGCTGCCGGATTTGTGCCTCCCCAGTTCGCGCATCTCCCCTTGCTGGTCGCACCGGACGGTACCAAGCTTTCGAAGCGGCGCCACGGCCCCGTAGTGAGCGTGACTACCTACCGGGACGCGGGATTTCTGCCGGAGGCCTTCATTAATTTTCTATGTTTGCTCGGCTGGTCGCCGAAGAATGATCGCGAGCAGATGAGCCGGCAAGAATTGATCGACGCGTTTTCGCTCGAAGGCATCAACCGCGCCAATGCCGTGGTGAATTTCAAAGAGCCGGCCGCCACGCCGGAGGAGACCTTCGACCCGAAGGCTGTATGGCTGAATGCGGAGCACATTCGCGGCTTGGCTATCGAAGATCTGAGCCAGCGCCTGCTACCAGGGGTGCGCGAGGCGGGATTCAACATCACACCGGAGAAGATGTTACGGGTGACACCGCTCATCCGCGAGCGGATCAAACTGCTGCGCGATGTTCTCCCCGCGGCGGACTTCTTTTTCCTCGACAAGTTGCCGCCGTACGACCCGGCTGAACTCATCCCCCAAAAGGGGGATGCGGCCATGGCGCTCAGAGTTTTGCAGCGCGCGAAAGAAGTGCTAGCGAACGTTGAGTTCAGGCACCATCCGCTCGATCAGGCTCTGCGGGCCGCTGCCCAGGAACTGGGCGTCAAGGCCGGGCAGATGTTCCAGCCAATTCGCGTCGCAGTGTGCGGGCGCAAGAATGCGCCACCGCTGTTTGAAACACTGGAAGTACTCGGGAGGGAATCCACGCTGGCAAGGATCGAAGAGGCACTTCAGAAGATTCAATAGCCACAAAGGAAACCCCGGATCGTCGCCGATTCGGGGTCATCAAACCTCTCCAGTTACACCCCAATCATCATTGAAGTCGGTGCATGGGGCAACCTAAGTTGAGAGCAGGACTGGAGGAGTTTGCCAGTCCCATTGGCTGGGGCACGCAAGCTGGGCTTGACGTGAAGTACTTTGCAATATAAAGTACATCAATGATTGCAGCCGACGAGCCCTTCCTTCGCCCCATTCCGAAGCGGTGGATTCCCCGCGAGATGACCACTGCTCCCACGCTGGATCCGAACGAAACCGCAAGCGCCGCGGAGCCGCACTATGCGCTCCTGATCAATCCGTTCTATCCCAAAGACGCGAATGCAAGCTTCGGCAAGCATGTGCTCACGCCCTCCCTTGCTCTGACCAGCTTCGCCGCGACTACGCCCGACCATTGGCGTGTCGACTACTGGGATGAGAATTTGCTCGACGGCCGCCCTCCGCATCGACCCATGCCGCAGGTTGTTGGCATCACCGTGCATCTCACCTTCGCAAGGCGCGCTTATGAGTTGGCGGATTGGTACCGCGCCCGTGGTGCCAAAGTCATCTTCGGCGGCCTGCACGTCTTGTCGTGTCCCGACGAATGCGCGCCGCATGCGGATGCGCTTGCCCTGGGCGATGGCGTGCAACTCTGGCCGCGCATTCTCCGTGATGTCGAACGACGGTGCTTGCAAGCTCGGTATGTCGCGACCTACGAGAATGACTACTGCGACGATCCATCTCCCCGCCGGTCAATTCTTCCTCGCCACAGCTTTCTCACTACGACCAGTCTGATCGCCACGCGCGGATGCCACAACCGCTGCGGCTTCTGTTATCTCGCCACCGATGGGTTGCGTATGCCGTATCGCATGCGGCATCCGCAGCAGGTCGTTGACGAGTTCAAGGCCGACGATCAGCCGTACGCAGTGTTCGTCGACAACAATTTGGGATCACGCCGGGACTATTTGCACTCCCTATGTGCCGCGCTGCGGCCTCTCCATAAAATCTGGAGCGCTGCGGTTACCATCGATGTCACGGATGATCCCAGCCTCATCCGCAATATGGCCTTGGCTGGATGCACTGGCGTCTTCATTGGCTTCGAATCACTCTCGGATGAAAACCTTGCCGACTCTCACAAGAAGACACCGAAGACGTCGGACTATGCGCGCCGGGTGCGCATCCTGCACGACTACGGCATCCAGGTGAACGGATCGTTCGTCCTCGGATTCGATCATGATCGTAAAGAGGTTTTCGCGCGCACCGCCGAATGGATCGAAGAGAACCGCCTGGAGTGCTCCACGTTCCACATCCTCACGCCGTACCCGGCCACGCCGCTGTTTCGGCAGATGGAGGCAGAGGGGCGAATCCTGCATCGCGACTGGACTCTTTATGACACGGGGCACGCCGTATTTCAGCCCAGGCACATGACGCCGGAGGAACTCGAGCAGGGCTACGCCTGGATCTACCAGCGCCTCTTCTCGCATGCCTCAATCTGGCGCCGGCGGCCGGAGCAATTGCAAGCCATCCCGCTGTATCTGGCGATGTCGTATCTCTACAAACGGTCGAACCGCTTCTGGCACTTGCTCATCCAGCACGACCTGGTAAACCCCGTCTGGAAGCCGCTTGTCGAAATGACGCGGTGGCGACATGTGCATTACCGACGACGGCTCTCTCGGCAAACAACAGCGCTCGGAAGTCCGGGGCAGGTCGTCTCAGCTGGAGTGTGAAACGGACATCTGAGATCTCGCCGCTGTGCGAAAGCAGGTAAAATTGTCAGACCCCTGCCCGACTTCGTCAGGCTTCCGGAGGAGACTCATGGATGTTCGATCGCTGCAGCGGCCGCTTAAAGATAAGTACCGTCAGGATCCAACCAGTTCGCGAATTACTCTAACCGCTCGTGGCTCCCAAACCGACGCACCGGTTTCATGTTCTGTGGATTTGGGGCGAGCAATCTACAACGCGCAAGCGCACCAAGGGGTCGGCGGCGCGGGCACCGGCGCTTGCTCCGGAGATCTCCTTTTGGGTGCGTTGGCTGCGTGCGCGCAGATTACCTGCCAGATGGTAGCCGCCGCCATGGCAATCCCCACAGAAGGCATCGACGTCACGGTCGAGGGCGACCTCGACCTGCAAGGAACTCTGGGAATCTCGAAGGAGGTGCCGATCGGATTTCAGAGCATCCGGGTCAACTTCGACGTCCGCGCACCGCGCGCAACCGCCGAGCAACTCAGCGCATTGCGGGCGAAGACGGAGCAGTACTGTGTGGTGATGCAAACTCTGCAGAATCCGCCGAAGATCGAAAACGAATGGCGGTCCCAGTAGGGGACTGCCGCGTCAGATAGGAACTATGCCCAACCATGCCGCGTGGCGATTTCCTCGACCCGATGTAGGATGGCGCGAATGTGATCCACTGTGGTCCGCGGATTCATTACGACCAGCCGCAACACTCGTCGACCATCGAGTACGGTGGAGCTAATATACGCAAAGCCGCTCTCGTTGATCTCTTCCTTGATCGCCCAGTGCCGTCGGTCCACATCGCGACCATGCTCGCAGCGCAGACGGAAGCAGAAGATGTTGGACTGAGGCTGGTGCACCGGTTGCAAGGCCGCAGACTCCGCGCAATAGTGAAATGCGGCTTGTGCGACATCGCAGACGTGAGTCGCCAACGTGTCCCAAATCTTCGAACCGTACGCTCGCCAAACGATCCATGTTTTCAGTGCGTCAAAACGCTGCGAGCATGCGATCGTGACCTGTCCAATGTCGGGCCAGCGCCGCGTCGATCCGAACAAGTAAGGCGCCTGCTCATGCAGGGGCTCCGCTAAATGAGAGCCATGGCGCACCAGCACCCCGCCGGCGCTCAGTGGCATAAACATCATTTTGTGCGGATCGAACGTGATTGAGTCGGGGCGGTCGATTCCCCTGAGTTGCTTGCGGTACTTGCGGCTAAACGCGAGTCCGCCGCCATGCGCGGCATCGACATGCAGCCAGGCCCTATATTTCGTGGCGATCTGGCGCAGCGCCACCAGGTCGTCGAAACTTCCCGTCGGTGTCGATCCTGACGAACCGATCAAGATGAACTTGCGGAATCCCGCTCTCCGCGCTGCCGCAAAAGCTTCATGAGTCCGCTCGACGTCGGTTGAAAACTCCAAATTCAGCGGTACGCGGAAGACGGCATCCCTGCCGAGGCCCAGAATGGCTGCCGATCTGGCGACAGAGTAGTGCGCCTGTGCCCCGACAATAAGGCCGATCCGACCCTGGCCACTTTTCGCAGCCTTGGGCTCAAGCGCATCGCGCGCCGCCAGCAATGCCGTTAGGTTGGAAAACGCGCCGCCGGGAACGAAAGAGCCGTCGGCGGTTCGCGGATAGCCGAACAGTTTCTTGAAGTCGTTCACTAAGTCGCGGTCGATCGGCGTGGCGAGCGGCGACATCTCCCAGACAGCCAGGCTCTGATTCAAGGCCGCCACCACCGACTCCACCAACGCCGCGGCGGGAATGGGTGCCGCCACCTGCTGGGCGGCGAAGCGCGGATGAGATAAATGAAGGCTGCTTCTTTGAATGTCGCGCACCAACGATATGAGATCCGGGTTGCCCGCTTTCTTGATGATTGTTGCCGCGACCCGCTCGCAGGGAGGCGTCCTTACCTCGCCCGTGTTGTGCAGTAACCCATCTGCTGCGATGTCCGCGAGTTCCCGCGCCATTTTCCGCACGACGACCGGATCCCAGAGCTTCTCGATGGCCTCGCTACCCGAGTTCCATGAGTTGACGCTGTGTTTTGGTCCTTTTTTCATGTGAATAGCAGTTATAAACCAAACCGATCAGGCAAGAAACCGCCCTCAGCCAAAGATACAAGTCAATATATTCAACGAGTTAGCTGGAGACTAAGCCCTCAGCGAACAGCCATTCTCAAGAAAATGCCTTGACAGCGCCAAATACTGTGTGAGATATAGTGTGTGTCACATACTATATGGCGAATGGTATCAATGTCGCAGAAATCCTCGAGAACTTGAAGTTGGAGCTGCGCCGTGGGTGCCTCATCGTGGCGGTCCTGGCTCAGCTCCGAATCGAGCAGTACGGCTACACGCTGCGCAAGTCCCTGGCAGACGATGGCCTGGCCATCGACGAAGGGACCCTATACCCGCTGCTGCGACGGCTGGAGACTCAAGGGCTGCTGGTGAGCCAATGGCGCGAAGAGGACAAGCGCAACAAGCGCTTCTATCGCCTGTCACCGGACGGGGAGTTAATCCTCAAGCAATTGCTCGAAGAGTGGGAAAGCATCAATAAATCACTGGGACGAATTCTTCAAGAGGCGTAGGCGCAAAAGCTATGGAACTTGTCGACAGTTACCTGAAAGCGGTCAAGCGCTATCTGCCGCGGCGGCAGCGGAACGACATTATCGCCGAACTGTCGGAAGACTTGCGCTCGCAGCTGGAAGCACGCCAGCGCGACCTTGGGCGCTTATTGACCGAGGACGAGCAGATGGCAATCTTCAAACGACAGGGTGATCCCATGGCGGTCGCGCTGCGTTACCGGCAACACGGCCGCAGCCTGACGGTGGGATGGGAGTTGATCGGCCCAGAACTTTTTCCCGCGTATCTGTTGTTGCTGAGCATGAATCTGGTGATCACCGCCGTGGTCGTTTTGATTTTTCAGTTGGCCGCACACGGCCCGATTTCGATACAGGCATTCTTCGTTCCGCTGCTTGCGCAAGTCATCTGCGTAACGCTTGTTTTCATTTTGCTGAATTTGCTGAAAGGCGTCTTCCGGCGCAGGTTTTCCGACAGTTGGATGTGGCCGCCGGCGGAACTGGCGCACTTGTTGCCCCTGCCCCGCTGGTACTCGGCTACGGGATTTGTCGCGTGCGCGCTCCTCACTCTCTGGTGGATCGCCCTCCCTCACTACCCGAGCCTACTCTTGGGGTCTGCGGCCACGGACTTGAAGTTTACGCCGGATTGGCACAAATACTTCGTTCCCATACTGCTGGTCCTGCTGGCCGGCGCGGGCCAGCGGGCGGTCAACGTGGTGCGTCCTGATTGGAAGTGGCTGTTGCCCGTGGCTCGATTTGCGGTCGATGGCGTGGGAGCTTGCGTCATGTTCTTCTTCAGAACTCACGCCCTGGTGCAAGCCGCGGACGGGGCCAGCAACCTCGCGCACGCACAACAACTAGCTCAGCACGTGAACGGAGTCCTGGTATGGGGCTGGTTCGGTCCATGGCTATGGATCTATCTCGGGGCCACTGCCCTGGTTTATGGATGGTACTGCCTGCCCTATGTGCGGCGCCGTTTCCGCCGCGAAGGCAGCGACGTTCGCAATGCGAGCGAGGTCAACTCGGTTTTATAGAAGTGCAGATTTCTAGAAGTGGAGTTTCGGGAGCGCGTCATGGAACTTCTTGATCGTTATTTACAAGCCGTCCGTTTCTGGCTGCCGAAGGCGCAGCAGGAGGACATTATTGCCGAGCTGTGGTCGGACCTGCATTCGCAGATCGAGGACCGGGAAACGGAACTGGGACACCCGCTCGACAACGCGGAGCTGGAACTGATTCTCCGGCGGTGCGGCAGTCCGATCGTGGTCGCCAGTCGATACCGGCCCCAGACGCAGCTGATCGGGCCCGCATTGTTCCCCATGTATCTGTTCATCCTGAAAGTTACATTGCTCTGGATCCTGGTGCCTTTATTTCTTCTGATCGTGGGGCCAGCGACCTTTCTGAGTTCTCCGCATCGGGGGTTCGCCCTGCTTCAGACGCTGGCTGAACTGCTGCGGGCGGAAATATCTGCCGCCGCGATTATCACCCTGGTATTTGCCTTGCTGGAGCGTGCCCAAGCCCGCCTGAAGCTGTTCGACAAGTGGAACATTCGATCGCTTCCTCCGGTTGCCAAGCAGTCGCTGCCACCCTCGCGGACGCAGTCTGTCTTTGAACTGATCTTTGCCATCATTGGAATTCTCTGGTTGCTGGCCGTTCCGAATTATCCCTTCCTCATCCTTGGTCCGGCATCCGCCTTTCTGACGGCGTCGCCGCTCTGGCATACCTTTTACTTGCCGGTTGTCCTGCTCGCCTTCCTGGGACTCGCCAGGGATTGCGTCAGCATTGCGCGTCCGGACTTGCCGTGGTTTCCGGCGGTTGGGCGTCTCGTGAATACCGCTCTGAGTCTCCTCCTCCTGCACTTCATCCTCAGCGCGGCTGGACAGGTTCCACACGTTGCCGGCGCTGCCTGGACACCATTTGTCTCGCTCCAGGATGCGGCCCACGGTTCAGCCCAGTACAACCGTCTCGCAGTAATCGTAAACGCGGCAATTTTCCTGAGTTTGGCCATGGCCTGGATCGGGCTTGCAATCGCCGCAATTCTCCAAACTTGGGAGTGCCTGCAGCAGGCGTGGAAGCGGGTTCCCTGCGCCCACAACCCCGCGCGGTCGCGCGCCGCTTAAGTAGCAAAGAAAGCGTCGCAAGTATTTGTCGAGCGTGAACAGATCGTTCACGCGACAGGAGTGGTGCGCTTGAAAACATCTTGGCAGATGAGGAGTATCGAAATGAATGCAGAATGCTTGGCTGAACTCTCGGAGGTCAGCAAAAGATTTGGAAAACTCCTAGCCCTCGACGGGCTCAACCTGGAGGTGCGGCCCGCGGAACTGCTCGCGGTGCTGGGGCCAAACGGCGCGGGCAAGTCTACCGCGATTTCCCTGCTGCTCGGCTTGCGGCAAGCAGACTCAGGCACGGCGCGGTTGTTTGGCCAGTCTCCGCAAGACATTGCCAGCCGCCGCCAGGTCGGCGTGATGATGCAGGAGGTCGCACTCGCGCCGGAGCTTCGCGTCCGCGAACAAATTGATCTGGTCGCCAGCTACTATCCCGACGCCCTCACCGCCGCCGCCATGAGGATAACGCGCACGCTATCTCTTGCTGGACGTCCGTACGGCAAACTCTCGAACGGACAGAAGCGCCAGGTGCAATTCGCGATGGCGGTGGTGGGGCGCCCGAAGCTGTTGTTTCTCGACGAGCCGACCGTCGGCCTCGATCTCCCGTCGCGCGAAATGATGTGGGCGATGCTGCGCGAGCTGATCCGCGAAGGCTCTTCGATCGTTCTCACAACGCATTACCTGGAAGAGGCCGAGGCCCTGGCCGATCGCGTGGTGGTTCTGGCCAAAGGGCGAACCATCGCGAGCGGCACGGTGAATGAGTTGCGATCTCTGGTAGGACGCAAGCGCATCAGCTGCGCTACGTCTCTCACCGTCGAATTGGTGGCGGCTTGGCCAGAGGTTCAGACGGTCAGCCGCGATCGCGGACGATTGCACATCACCGCGAGCAACGCCGACACGGTCGTAAAGCGGCTGGCCATTGCCGATGGCAACTTTCAAGATTTGGAAGTGCACAATGCCGGGCTGGCCGAGGCGTTCACCGAACTCACGCAAACTGATTTGACCCAGACTGATATGACGCAATCTGACCTGACCCAGGAGGTCGCATCATGAGCGCCACGACATTCGCAATCGAGAACCTGCCCCGCAGCAACGAGATGACCGGAGCGAAGATGTGGCACGCCTATCTCACCGAAACGAAGTACGAGTGCCTGCGGGCGTTGCGCGCGCCGGCATTCGCCATTCCTTTCTTACTGCTTCCGATCGTGCTCTACGTACTGTTCGGAGTGTTTCTTGCCGGCAGCATGAGCCAGGGAGATGCGACGGTCGCCAAAATCATGTTCGTCAACTGGTCCGTTTTCGGAGTCATGGGGCCAGGCATGTTCGGCTTCGGCATGTTTGTGGCCGCTGAGCGCGAACAGGGATTGCTCACGCTCAAACGGGCTCTGCCCGCGCCTCCCGGAGGCTACCTTCTTTCGAAGATGATCATGGCCACGCTGTTCTCGGCGATCGTGATGTCCACCCTGGTTACGGCTGCCGTCGTACTCGGACATCCCGGATTGTCGTTCAGCCAATACCTGGGAGTCGCGGTGCTCGACATGCTGGGAGCGCTACCGTTCGGCGCCGTCGGACTCTTCATCGGCACGCGAGCCTCAGCCAAGGCCGCGCCCGCGTTCGCCAACCTCGCATACTTGCCATTCATGCATCTTGGCGGATTGTTCTATCCCCTGCCGCGCTCGGTGCAGCCTCTCGAATTCATTTCGCCAGCGTTCTATCTCGACAAACTCGGGCTGCGCCTGGTCGGCGCACCTAGTCTCGACCAATTGGCGATCGCAGCGGGCGGTCCGTCAAGCCATGCCAGCCCGGCCCTTCAAGTATTCGTACTCGTTGCGGTGACCATGATCTTTACGACGCTCGCCATTCGCAGGCTGGCACGAGCGGGATAGAAAATCTCCGTCCTAAGCGGTGAACTCCTGGCTTTTAGCCAACGGCCAGGAGCCAACAGCCCATAGCTAATGCGATAAGATCAGATGCTATGACAACCCCGAACGCCGAGGGCGCAGGCCTGTCCCCAGAGCCTCGCCCGTCAAATTTCATACGCGACATCATGCTCGACGATCTGAAGACCAATAAATACCAGGGCAAGGTGCAGACGCGTTTTCCTCCCGAACCCAACGGATATCTGCACATCGGCCACGCCAAGGCCATCTGTCTCGATTTCGGACTCGCCGACGAATTCAGCGGCCACACCAACCTGCGCTTCGATGACACGAATCCCGAAAAGGAAGAGACCGAATACGTCGAGTCGATCAAGTCCGACGTGAAATGGCTCGGTTTCCATTGGGACGGGTTGTTTTACGCCTCAGACTATTTTGACCAGCTGTACGAATGGGCCATAAAGCTGGTCAAGGATGGCAAGGCGTACGTCGACGATCTTTCCGCTGAAGAAATTCGCAAGTACCGTGGCACGCTGACCGAGCCCGGGAAAGACAGCCCGCATCGCAACCGCTCTGTGGAAGAGAACCTGAACCTGTTCGAGCGCATGCACGCGGGAGAGTTTCCTGATGGTTCTCGCGTGCTCCGGGCGAAGATAGACATGGCGTCGCCGAACCTGAACTTCCGCGACCCCGTGATGTACCGCATATTGCATGCCGAGCATCACCGCACCGGCAACAAATGGTGCATCTACCCGATGTACGACTACGCGCATGGGCAATCGGACTCGCTCGAAAATGTCACCCATTCGATGTGCACGCTGGAGTTCGAGGATCATCGACCGCTCTACAACTGGTTCATCCAGCAGTTAGGCATCTTCCCTTCACAGCAGATCGAATTCGACCGCCTCAACCTGACCTACACGTTGCTGAGCAAGCGCAAGCTGCTGCAGTTGGTGCAGGAGAGACGAGTGCGGGGCTGGGACGATCCTCGTATGCCCACGCTGGGCGGCATCCGGCGCCGGGGCTACACGCCGGAGGCGATTCGGAATTTCTGTGCGTCGATCGGTGTCTCCAAGACAACCGGCTCGATCGAGTTGGCGATGCTCGAGCATTTCGTACGCGAAGACCTGAACAAGCGCGCGCCGCGGGTAATGGCTATATTGCGCCCGCTGAAAGTGGTGATCGACAACTACCCGGAGAATCAGGTAGAAGACATGGACGCGGTGAACAATCCCGAAGACGAGGGCGCGGGCACGCGCAAGGTCCCGTTCTCGCACGTGCTCTACATCGAGCAGGATGATTTTCGCGAGGTTCCGCCGCCCAAGTATTACCGGCTGTCGCCGGGCCGGGAAGTTCGCCTGCGTTACGGTTATTTCGTGACTTGCACGAGCGTCGTAAAGAACGAAAGAGGCGAAGTGGTGGAAGTGCGCTGCAGCTACGATCCCGCGAGCAAGGGCGGGAACTCTCCGGATGGGCGCAAGGTGAAGTCGACTATCCATTGGGTTTCGGCCGCGCATGCGGTTAATGCTGAGGTGCGGATTTACGAAAACCTTTTCGCCCAGGAAGATCCCAGCGATGTAGAGCCGGGCCGGGACGTGCTGGACAATCTGAATCCCAACTCGCTGGAAGTGATCGCGAACGCGAAGGTGGAACCCTCGCTCGCCAACGCCGCAGCAGGCAGTCGCTATCAATTCGAACGCTTGGGATACTTCTGCGTCGACCCAGATTCGATGCCCGGCAAGCCGGTCTTCAACCGCACCGTCGCCTTGAAAGACGCCTGGGCGAGGACTGAGAAGAGACAAGGCGAAAAGCGGTAAGAAATATTTTGTGATTCGCGGTCTGTGGGAGGAATCGTGCACACGGCCATCACTGTTGCAGTGTTTTTCGAGATTCAACCCTACGTATTGTGGCCGTATGTCGCAGGGGCAGCCCTCACACTCATAACTCTGTTTGCCACCCGCAATCACTTTTCGCAAGCTAGTGGATGGGACAAGATTCTCGCTATCGGTGGCTTGTGTCTGGCCGCGCCCTTTGCTGCTTTCGGTGCCGAGCATCTCACCATCGCCCGTGCCATCGCTCCCATGGTGCCCTCCTGGGTTCCGTGGCATCTGTTTTGGGCCTACTTTGTAGGCATCGCTCTGATCGCCGCGGCGCTCAGTATTGCCACGCAGATTCAGGTGCGTTTGTCCTGCACGCTCTTGGGAAGCATGCTCTTTTTCTTTGTGATTTCGCTGCATATTCCCAGGATCATCGCGAATCCTAGAGATAGGTTTGCCTGGGCTGTCGCGCTCCGCGACCTCTCGTTTGCAGGTGGGGCTTGGGCCCTAGCCGGAAGTCAGAGCGAGAAGTCTCGAAGCAACGGCACAAGCCGGATGATCACCATCGGACGCTTGGTGATTGCAATTGCCGCAATCTTCTTCGCCGTGGAACACTTTCTGCATCCCGCGGCTCTAGCCGGCGTCCCTCTTGAAAAGCTCACTCCGGTGTGGATTCCGGGCCGTCTCATCGTGGGTTATCTCACCGGCGCCCTTCTTCTTGGCGCGGGAATAAGTCTGTTGCTCGGGAAAAACCCAAAGACGGCGGCAACGTACCTCGGCGCCTGGGTTCTCCTGGTCGTCCTGCTCGTCTATTTGCCGATGGTGCTCGCCATTCCGTCCTCAGCGGACGGCGGCGCCAAGATTGAGGGTCTGAACTATTTCTTCGATACCTTGCTCTATAGCGGAGCCGTTTTGGCGCTGGCGACCGCCCTGCCAAGAAGTTCGCGGGCTACCGGATAAGCATTCGTAGAGACGTTGCTAGAAACGTTTCCTGCCGGCAGTGTTGCGAATTTATGGGCGCCCACGGCTTCGGATTCGGAAGGTGGTGGCCAGAGAGACGTAGCAGAGCTACCTCTCATACGATTGGGAGCTTTGCTTATTTCGGGGCGTCTTTGGCCTTGGCCGCTGCCTCCGCTCCGGCTAGCATCCTGTCCAGCTCAGCCCGCGACAGATAGCGGCCGTTGACGATCACTGCCGCGATCTTCTGCGTGTTGCGAATGTCATCGAGCGGATTCGCATCGAGCAGCACCAGATCGGCCAGCTTTCCCTGCTCGATGGTCCCCAGCCGGTCATCCAGTCCGAGGAACTTCGCCGGATTCAGAGTTGCAGTCTGCAGCGCCTCCATCGGTGTGAAACCCGCAGCCACGAATCGCTGCAACTCCTCGTGCAGGCTGAATCCCGGAAAAACGTAAACCCCGGGAGGAGTGTCCGTCCCGGCAAGGAATTCAATCCCGGCGTGATGCATAGCGTTTACGACATCGAGTTCCTTTTCCACAAAACGCTTTCGAGTGGCAAGGTCATCAGTGTTGAAGTCGTGGACGATCTCCTCCGTGAACCTTTTCCACGTGACATCCTTCCAGTATGCGGGCGCATATTTGGCCCGGGTGTCGTGGGCGGAATCCGTCTGATTAATCAGGTTGCCGCCACGCTCCCACACCAGCGTCGGACACTGCCACGTATGATTCTTCGCCAGCAACGCAAAGAGCACAGCCGCGCGTTTCGGATCGTAGGTCGAGAGAAATTTGCCCTCACTCTTCGTTCCTTTAATGAACTCGCCTTCGAGCGGCGAACTGCCTTCGAAGACTCCGATCAGGTGCTCGAAACTTTTCTGTCCCGCGTCAGAAGCCTCCGACGCGCGGATCGCATCCGGCACATGCCCCACGAAAGTTATGCCCTGTTTGTGCGCTTCATCTGCGATCGCGAACACCGCAGCGCGCGGAATTAGGGACTGCAGCTTGATGAAGTCCGCGCCGCGCCGCTTCAGGTCGTCGACAGCACGGCGTCCGTCTTCGGGAGTCTTGATCGCGATCGAACTGGGAAAGCGCGGCTGCGGTCCGTCGAGCATCGGTCCGGAGATCACCATGCGCGGCCCAATCAGTGTCCCGGCCGCGATCTCCTTGCGCCATTGCTGCAACCCCTCCAATTCCCCACCCATGTCGCGCACACCGGTGACGCCGTTGGCGATGAACAGCGGCAGCGTCACCCCTTTCCCGCGCGGGAACCAGTCTCCGAAGAGCATGTGGACGTGCATGTCCCACAGTCCGGGGATGAGGAACTTTCCTTTGCCATCGATCCAGGTTCCCGGGATCTTGTCGCCCTGCTCCAGCTCATCGCGTGGAACAATTGCGACGATGTGATCGTCGCGCACGATCACGCTACGATGCGGCTGTGCCTGAGCTCCGGTCGCATCGATTACGCTGACGTCATGGATGATCAATACCGATGGTGAAGTCAGTTGCGCCGCCAGAACGGAGCACACCCACAGCGGAAAAAGCATGCACAGGCGGAAGCGCTTCATGTGGAGGAAATCTTAGGAGAATCAGCCATGCCAGTCAAAGCAAAGGCGGCGGGCCAAGAGCCGAGAGTTTACCGCTAGTTATGCACGTGCGGACTCTGCGCCGGATTGTGCCTGGGGCCTGGCGGTTCCTTCACGACTCTTACTTCAAAACTCACCGGTAGTGTTTTAGGCGGAAAGCACTGCGCATTGTCGCAAGCCTGATAGCGCAGGTAGCCGTGCATCACATATTTTCCCGGCACTACGGCATGTAGAGGATGCACCGCCACGGCAATCGTGAAGTCTCCGCTGTAGACGTTGAGAGCGTCGTCCGGCGAAAAGGGGAAACTCATATCTTTGCCGTCGGGATAGTCAATTTTTCCCAGAATAATGTCGGTGGGCACGTCCATCTTCAAGGCGGTGGGAATAAGAAATTCCGACTTCGGGGTGTTGGAGTTGATGTGAAAGCCGGAGGCCACGCGAAAATTCAGATTGACCATGGTCTGTGTCGTGCGCGGAGCCGTCACCAGACCTACCGGTGCGATCGAAACCGAAGGCGCCTTGACGGACTGTGCCAGCGCCGTGCTCACGAGCGCAGCGCACGCGAATGATCCGATCAATTTCAACTTGTGAGAAATCATCGCCTGACAAAAATCCACGCTTGCATAGTAGTGCGATCGCCAGCCCGTTCCTATTGTCACTTCTGAGCCTGCATCGCCTCAGCGGGCGCAGTTGCGGCCTGGCTGGCTCCCGGCTGGGCGCTCAGCGCCTTCTTGATCGCATCCTCGATCTCGGCCTTGCCCCTCAGACCAATGATCTTGTCGACAATCTTGCCGTCGCGGCTGATGAAAAAACTTTCAGGCAGCGCCGGTACTCCGCCATATTCATCGCCGACCGCTTCCTTTCCCAGCAAGACGGGGTAGTTGACTCCCATCTCTTTCGCGAACTTCGCAATATCGTCCTTGCCGGAGTCGTCCATCGCAACCCCGACAATCTGCAGCCCCTGCGACCCGTACTGGTTTTGCAATTCCACGAACCACGGCATCTCGATCTTGCACGGTCCGCACCAGGTCGCCCAGAAGTTCAGGAGTACTGCCTTACCGCGCAAGTCAGACAGGCGCATGCTCTTGCCTTCGAGCGACTCCAGAGTGAAGTCGGGAGCAACGGTCGCCTTCGTGATATGCGATGCTCCACTCGGAGCGGTCCGACGAGCCGAGTGAAATCCGAAGTACAACATTCCCGCGGCCACAACGGCGACTACTACAAGCGCGAGCGGATTGCGTCCGCCTGGCGCCGGTGGAGCAGGCGGCGCATGCAAGTCATGATTGCCGCCATCCGGCAATCCGCGATCCGGTAATCCAGGAGTAGACATAAAGACGAGATCCTCTACAACGCAAAACGATTCAGGAACGACAACCAACTCGAGATCAAGGTAAAGCGTCCGACCAACAGCAAGACACCCAGCGCGATCAGCATGATACCGCTGAACACCTCAACCGCATGCATGAGGGGACGAAAGCGGCCGTAAAGCTTGAGACAGCGCTCAATAAAGACCGCAAACAGGAGGAACGGAACGGCCAATCCCAGAGAATAGACTGCCAGCAGGGCGATCCCTTTAACTAGCGTGTCCTGCTCTCCTGCGACCGTGAGTATCCCGGTCAGAACCGGCCCTAAGCATGGGGTCCAACCGAACGCGAAGGCGAACCCGATGACGAACGCACCAATCGGCGTGCTGCTGCCCTTCACGCCGTGCAGGCGCGCATCAGTGTATAGGGCCTTGATCTTGAAAATCCCCGTCAGGTGTAAGCCAAAAACAATAATTACAACACCCGCTACTCTGGCTAGGGTGTGTTTGTAAATCCCGAGCAGTTGGCCGATTTCCGTGGCGGCCGCGCCCAGCGCTATAAACACAACGCTGAAGCCCAGGATAAATCCAACAGAATTGACCAACAAGCGCCGCATGAGCTGGCTTTGCGGCGACTTCAGTTCTTCGACGCCAGCACCCGAAATCAGAGAGACATATCCTGGCACAAGCGGCAGCACGCACGGGGAAAGGAATGAAATCAGTCCTGCCGAAAATGCGGCAATGTAGGTTGGTGGGCTCGACATTAGCTTTTATTGTACCTGCTGGGCACTACCCATCAGCATAAGACGCATTACGGCTGATTAAGTTGCAGGACTTCTGGATGGAACACGCTCGTTCAACGCGCCTTTGCCAGGCTGCGGAGAAAGCGGAGCGTCTCGCGCTATGGCACTTGCGTTGGCGATTCCGCCAGTTTGCGGAAAACTCCAGTCGGCACCGTCGCATAGAGCACCGCCCGGCTATCTTGCTGGCGCACCTGCAGGCTGTCAAAGAGAGCCTTAACATCGGCATCGGTTCCTGACGATCCCACCGACGTTTCCGCGCTGTGGAACAAAGACAAAAACACCGTCACTTTGTCGACGAGGATGCGGGCGTCTTCATTGCTGCCGGTCCACGCCTCCGCTCGCAGGTGCAGCGCGCCAGTCCGCAGTGGCAGATGCAGCGGGTTGTAACTGGCAGAGATCACCACATCGACCGGGGAATGAACAAAGTCACCCCATCCGCCGGAGGCGGGAGATTGAGGTTCAAGGTGGGCTACCACCCAGACCGGGCTGGCCAGTTGGACCCACTTGTAATATCGGCGGAGCAGTGCGGGCCCTCCGAACGGAGACGCCAAGCGCCGCGAGCGGTCGACCATACCGCGAATCACGCTGGGATCGTCATGGTTCGAAGCGGCCACCGAATCCACACTGAGAATGGCCACACGGAACGTCCGTCCTTCCACCGGGATGGAGAAGATGTCGACCGAGTTGTAGTTTTCGGTCGATTTCGCCACTTTCTTAAGGTAGGTCGCCAGACGCTGTCCCTGGAACTTGCCGACAAAGACTTCCGAAAACCGCGCCTCAGGGGACGCTCCACCACTCCCCCCTCCGGCCCAACCCGATGGGTAGTGCACCGCAAAGGCCACTTCCTCCAGATCGCGCTCAAACTGAAAACCGGTTTCCTGGATGAACTTCTCATACTCCGGATCGTGCGATACCGCTGGCAAAGGGCTTGAGCTCAGCTTGCGGACCCAGCTGAAATCGGCGTAGAGAAACGCGTCGGCCCCGGGTAGTAGGCGTGCCGGTTCTGGCGGGGCGTGCTTTCGCAGTTGGACGGCGACTGTAACCGCCGCACCAACCATGACGACCACCAGCACGATGGGGAGAGTTCGTCTTATTCGCATGAAATGCGGTCAGGGGTGAAATGATAGCACCCTGGGGCGCCATCATTCGTGCCGAAGCGCAGTCATGGGGTCGATTTGAGAGGCTCTGCGCGCCGGTATGCAACCTGCCAGCAGCGCAGCTCCCAGTAGAATCGTCAGCGCCAGAGCCAGTGCCAGCGGATCGTTGGGCTTCATTCCGAACAAGAAGGACGAGACGAACTTCGAGGTTCCGAGCGCGATCGGCACGCTGATCGCGAGGCCTACCGCAGCCAGTACCATCACCTCGCGCAGCACCATCCAGACGACGGGCCCGCGCTGCGCACCCAAGGCCATGCGAATCCCGATCTCCCCGGTTCTCCGCGCGACCGTGTACGAGACCGTGCCGTACAGGCCCACGCAGGCAATCGTCAACGCTAGTAGAGCAAGAGCCGTGCAGAGTTCGGCCAGAACGGTCTCCTCGTGCATACTGTCGGCGATTTCGGTCTTCTGCGTCCTTATATTAGAGACAGGCAGGTGTGCATCCTCCTGGTGTACAGCTTCGCGGACGGAATTCACGAAGTCGAGGGGATCGCCCGAGGTTCGAAGTGCGAACATCAATTCGTCGGGTGCAGGGAATCCCTGATTGTAAGGAAAGTACACGACTGGCAAGGTCTCCCGCTTCAGGCTGCCGTAGCGCGCGTTTTTTGCGACCCCAACAATCTCCATATCGCGTGCGAGCTTCGTTTCCTCGGAGTCTCTCCACAGCATGAGATGCTGCCCCAGCGGATTGCGGCCCGGGAAGTTGATTCTGGCAAACTCCTCGCTGATGATCGCCACGGCTTGTGAGCCGGCACGGTCGCGCTCCTCAATGTCTCGGCCCTCCAGAATTGGAATCTGCATGGTTGTTAGAAAGCCCGGCCCGACGGTGAGGAAGCGAGTGTCGCGGCTCGGGGGCGCGCCCACCGTACTGATCGGCATCCCGTCCTCGCCTCCAATGAGGGAGCCGTGCGCCATACCGGTGCTGTGCACTCCCGGAATTGCTGCGAGCCGTGTCCGAAGCCGGCCGTAGAACTCGGAGATTTCAGGATCCTTGTGCCCCGCTTGACGAGCGTCCACCCGGAACAACAAGAGATTTTCGCGATTGAATCCGAGATTGACCGACTGCAGGTTGGAGAGCGTGCGCACGAACAGCCCGGCTGCGATCAGCATCAGCAACGTGGTCGCAATCTGTCCCACTACCAGAATCTGGCTTACGCTGATGCGCCATGGGGAATGAGAACGAGAGCGGCTGGTCTCCGGCTGGCCGATACGGGATTCCTTCAGGGCGGAAGCCAGATCCATGCGTGTCGATTGCAGTGCCGGCACCAGGCCAAACAGGATTCCTGTCACGAGCGAGAGCCCTATCGCCGCGCTCAGCACGTGCCAGTTCAAGCGCGCATGCAGCATCGCCGGGCTGGAACTGGTTTCCAACATCATCGTCAGAAGGCGGATTCCCCAAATCGCAAACAAAATTCCGAGTGCCCCTCCGGCAGCGCCGAGAAGAACGCTCTCGGTCAACAACTGCCGGATCAACCGCGCCCGGCTCGCTCCCTCACTCAAGCGCACGGCGATCTCCCGTCGTCGCGTAGCAGCCCGCGCCAGCAGCAGGTTCGCGACGTTCGAGCATGCAATCAGCAGAATGAATGCGACTAGCGTCATCAGCAGGAAAAACGGTTTCGAAAACTGGCGCCGCAGCGTGTCCAAACCGCCCGCTCCCTCCCGCAGGAAGATCTCCGGCAGATTCGCCCGCTGCTCGTCATTCTTAGCCGTCGCCGCGACCCACTGGTGAAACCTGGGAGCGAGTTGTGCCTGTGCCTGGGCCAGCGTCACGCCAGGACGCAGTCGCGCCATGGCCTGCATCCAGTAATAGTGTTCGTCCAGGTAGTCGGCGGTTCTGAAACCAAACGGATCGTTTGCCCCGAGCAGAAGGTTGGCATGCATCGGGACAAAAATGTCAGGAGCCGCCGACGGATCGACGCCGAAGAACTCAGGTGGCGTGACCCCCGACCACTGTGAAAGGCTGGTTGTTGATCAATACCGCCTGTCCTGCTGCACCGGTCGCACTGCCAAAATGTTTTTCGCTGTACGCGTAGCTGACAACCACGGCTGGAGCTGTGCCGACTCGGTCATCATCGGGGAGAATCAGCCGCCCCGCGGCCGGAGTAATCCCAAGGCCGTGGAAGAAGTTCCCTGAAACCAGCTCGCCATGGGCAATCTCGGCCTGCCCGTTGATTGACACATTCATGGACCCGACTTCGCGAACCTGGGCGTAGGCAAAGACATCGGAGAAAACCGCGTCACTGTCTCGGAGAACCGCAAGAGCAGAATAAGGAAAGATTCCGCTGACCGAGCCCAGATTCGCATCGTCCTCAACGTCGCCGCTCATGCTCTGCATGACAAAGTCCATCTGATCCTGCCGCTGCGCAGGCTTGGCATGCCAGTTGATGACGACCAACGACGAGGGATTAGAAACGGGAAGCGAAGTCAAAAGCAGCGAGTCAAGAAAACTGTAGATGGCGGTGTTTGCTCCGATACCGAGCGCCATCACCAGCAATGCGACCAGCGTGAAGCTCGGAGACTTCGCCAAGCTGCGCGCGGCGTAGCGCAAATCGCGCCACGTGTCTTCGAGCCACCCGATGCGATTTGCCTCCCATACTCTGTCGCGGATGCGCCAAGGATTGCCCAGCTTCATGTAGGCCAGCCGCCGCGCTTGCTCCGAGCTCATGCCGCGCGCCAGGTTGTCGTCGATCTCGTGCTCCAGATGTGATTCGAGCTCCCGCGTTAATTCGGCATCTTCCTCGGAGCGCTGGAAAACTTGTCTGAAAAATCGCCAGAGATTCACGTCGCTCCTCCCTTATTTTGCGGGTTCGCCCAGAATGCGTCCGATGGCTGCAACCACGCTTCGCCAACGGTCCGTTTCGGCCGTGAGCTGCTTCCGGCCGGTGGCCGTCAGCTTGTAAAACTTCGCCTTGCGGTTGTTTTCGCTTGTTCCCCAATCAGACCTCACCCACCCTCGATGCTCGAGGCGGTGAAGCGCCGGATAGAGCGAGCCCTGCTCCACTTCGAGGACATTCTCCGAGGTGTGCTCGATGACGTGTGCGATGGTGTGCCCGTGCGCCGGCCCCGTAACCAGCGTCCTGAGGATGAGCATGTCGAGCGTGCCCTGCACCATCTCGGAATTTGTCGGCTTGCCTTCTCCCATGAATCCCGCTCCACTCGAATGTCTAGGCAAGAACATACACCACTCGACGCTCTATGGGAAGCAGTTTCCAGCCCTCGGTCCTAACCGAGCACTGATATCATTTTCACTTTCCGCACGTCCAAACGACCATGTTTGACAGCTATGCAATCTGGGGAGACATCCGCTACGCATTTCGCATGATGCGCCGCAACCTACTCTTTACGGTCACCGTGGTTGTCACCGTCGCGATTGCCATCGCCGCCAATTCCACGATCTTCACCGTGGTGAACGCGGTCATGATTCGGTCTCTGCCATTTTCCGAGCCCAACCGCATCATGCAGGTCGCGGAGAAGAACGACAAACTCAACCTGCCCGCGTTCGCAGCATCGGGGCTGAATTTTCTTTCCTGGCGCGAGCAGACTCAGTCGTTCGAGCAACTCGCCGGAATTGGCTATGCCACGCTCACACTGAGTGGCAGCGGCGATCCCGAGCAACGCCCGGCAAACCGCATCAGCCCAGCCTTGACGCAGGTTCTCGGGACAAAGCCCCTCCTGGGACGATCTTTTACCGCCGACGAGGAAAAGCCCGGTGGCGCCGCCGTCGCCATGATTGGCGAAGGATTGTGGAAGCGAAATTTTAGTGCCGACCCGAACCTGGTCGGCCGAACCCTCACACTCGACGGCGTCCCCACCACGATCGTTGGCATCGCTCCGGCAGGTCTCAAGCTGATCTCCGGAGGAGATATCTATCTTCCGCTCACCATCGATCCACGCAAAGAGCTCCGGCTCAATCACGTGATCATCGTCTTCGGCCGCCTGAAGCCGGGAGTGACTCCGCAGCAGGCTCAGGCGGAAATGAACACCATCTCTACCCGCGTCGGTCAGCAATATCCTGAGGTGCGCTACTGGGGAATCCATCTCCGCAGATCTGAAAACAGGCCTGGTGGTTCTGCTCGTCGCTGTCATATTCGTGTTGCTGATTGCCTGCGCGAACATTGCTAACCTGTTGCTCGCGCGCGCGGCGACACGCCAAAAGGAAATGGCCGTGCGCACAGCGTTGGGAGCAACGCGCCACCGTCTCATCCGCCAACTTCTCGTCGAAAGCGTCACGCTCGCGACCATCGGCGGCAGCGCAGGCTTACTTGGAGCGTTCGCCGCAGTCAGGGTTCTGACCCGCTGGCTGCCGCAAGGCACTTTGCCAGTGCCGGATGTCACCGTCGATTCGACCGTGCTCTGGTTCGCCTTCGCTTTGACCATCGCTACCGGACTTTTATTCGGACTCGCCCCCGCCTGGCGCATCGCCACCGTCAAGACCCACGAAACTCTCAAGGAAGCCGGACGCGGCTCCACCGGTGGCATCCGCAGTTGGCTCCGCGACGGTCTTGCCGCTGGTGAAGTGGCCCTCGCCGCGGTTTTGCTGATTGGCGCTGGCCTCCTCGTACAAAGCCTCGCGAACCTGCAGCGCGTGCGCCTCGGATTCGACGCCGAAAAACTGATGACGTTTCAGCTCGCTCCTCCGGTCGCGCAATATCCGCTGGCCGACAAGGGTCCGGATCTTTATCGCGCCCTCATCGATGACCTCCGTTCGATGCCCGGCGTAACCGGCGCGGCGGTTTGCAGCGGCATTCCGTTCGGCGCGGGAAACTACACCAGGCATCCCATGTCAGGCCGTATCAAGCCTCGTGTTCGGAGTGCCTGTGCGCGATCCGGCAACGTTCATTCTGGTTGCCGTGGTTCTCACCGGTATCGCGCTCGCAGCCTGCGTGATTCCAGCGCGCCGGGCGTCGCACGTCGACCCGATGGTAGCTTTGCGGGAGGAATAGCCAGGAGGCGGACCAGGCCCGCGTGTCCGTTCGCGTCCCCGCAATGAACCGGGCCGGGGTTCTGTTGCACCCCATCTTACCGTTGTGGTACCTTATTAAATTGTCCCAGTCATCTGGAAGGGATCAGAGGGATTAGTTTGCGCGAGGGCGCATCTTTTCCCCTAAATTTGCTGGCGTAGCTCAGTCGGTAGAGCATCTGATTTGTAATCAGAGGGTCGGGGGTTCGATTCCCTTCGCCAGCTCCAGTAAACGAATCAGAGGCGAAATTTTTCCGGCCAGTCGCGCGGACTCGGTAGCGGTGCAACAGGTTTTTCCAAACGCACTCCATTCGGAACTTTTCCGGTGTGCAGTGATCAACGACGAGTGATCTTCGCGGCATCTTGTGCGCGAGCCTTGGTTTCCCTGTTCAGCGAATAATGGTTGGTGCGGCAGTCAGGTTGTCATAGGTAGCGTGTGGCTTTGCTGCGTTTGGTCTGCGGGTTTGGCGTGAGTGCTTTCCAGCGGCCTTGCATGAGTGGTCTGTCGGAGGCGCATCGGCCGCATCGCCCGAAAGTTTGCACAGGTGGGTGAGTGGTTAAAGCCAACAGACTGTAAATCTGTCCCTCCTAGCGAGGTACGAAGGTTCGAATCCTTCCCTGTGCACCAGGTTGAGCCGTATAGCGGGCGTGAGTGAAGCGGGAGCCCGCCGGCGAAGTCCCGAGCGTTGTTTGCGAGGGATCTAACACAATGAATCGCTTAACTGGAGCGTTGATCGCTTACGTCGTTCTTGGCATCTTGACGTGGCTGACGATCAGCGATTCACGGATTCGAGGCGTCACACTGGCGATCCTCGCGATGTTTGCCTTGAAGAGCTGGGTGCGCCGCAAAGATGTATTGCACCCCGGCGGCGAGAGTGATGGCGAATAGTTTGAGACGGTTGCGGGCGTGAGCGGAGCGGGAGTCCGCAGCCGAAATCCCGAACGCATTTTGCGAGGGATCTTGCTGAAGGCTGATGGCTGACAGCTGGGTTTAGAGCCGATGTAGCTCAGTTGGTAGAGCACTCCCTTGGTAAGGGAGAGGTCACCAGTTCAATCCTGGTCATCGGCTCCAGAGATTTGGCGCTGGAGTTTGGTTGGGTTCGATCGGCGGAGCCGGGGCCGGGTTTGCTGAGGGCTGACGGCGGATAGCTGATGGCTGGTTCAAGCGGGAGTAACTCAGTGGTAGAGTCACAGCCTTCCAAGCTGTTGGTCGCGGGTTCGATTCCCGTCTCCCGCTCCAGGATTTGAGGCGTTTGGCGGGCGTGAGGCCGAGCACGGCGAGGCTGAGAGCCCGCAGCCGAAATCCCGAGCGCTGTTTGCCAGGGATCTACTAAACGTATTTGTTCGGAGATGACAGTGAGTTTTCAGCAGGCTGCCATCAAGGTTGAGAAGGCGCAAGAGTTCGCCGCTCTGCAAAAGGCGGTAGAGCAGGCGTTCTTGCCCGAAAAGGTCGAGCGATTCCTGAAGCAGCTGGATCGCAAAGGAATTCGCGTTCGGGATCTCGACGCGATTCTGACGGAGCGAGTGCTCGAAGGCGTCGTCGGAGAGTCGGGACTAGGCGCGCAGCATCTATATCAGTCGCTGCCGGTTTCCGACCAGGCCCAAATGCGAGAGTTGTACCTGTCGAAGCTCGAAGGCGTAGACGTCGCGCTGCGACATAAGTTTAAGAAGTTGTACCAGTACTACTGAATCCAGCGTGGCGACGCCACAAGAAAATTAGGTCCTTCGGCACAAAAGACGCGCCTCAGGATGACAAGGGTTTAACTGAAGGCTGAGAGCTGACAGCTAAAAGCTAGGAGCTAAGAGCTGCGTTATGGCGAAAGAAAAGTTTGAGCGCAATAAGCCGCACTGCAACGTAGGGACGATTGGTCACATTGACCACGGGAAGACGACGTTGACGGCGGCGATCACCAAGGTTCTGTCGAAGAACAATCCGAACATTAAGTTTCGGTCGTTTGATTCGATCGACAATGCGCCGGAAGAGAAGGCGCGCGGTATCACGATCGCGACGGCGCACGTGGAGTACGAGACCAAGAACCGTCACTACGCGCACGTCGACTGCCCGGGCCACGCTGACTACATCAAGAAC
>DASRRV010000284.1:0-40264 GCA_035695545.1 Candidatus Sulfotelmatobacter sp.
CTAGCAACTGAAATTGAAAATGATTTTCAAAAAAAGTGCAGCAAGGGTGCAAAATTCGCCCCACCTACGGCGTTTTCGGCTATACTCGGCGAGATAAGTTGTTTATTTTCGTTGGCGCTGGAGGTTTTCACTCGCTGTCGAGGCGGATCGTTTCAACCACTCACGCACTTCTCCGGAAGGGACAAGTTGCCAGTACCCAGTTGCCAGTTAAACCCAGGTTCCTCGCTCCGGTCGGAATGACGAAAACGGGTCTAAGCTAACAAACTGTCCCAGCATCAACGACGGCTCTTAAAGAACGATTGCAGCACATCTGCGCTGCGACCTGCCAGCACCCCTCTCCGAACCTCGATCTTGTGGTTCAGTTGCGGGTGATTCAGGACCTGCATAACTGAATGCACGGCACCCGCTTTCGGGTCGTCCGCGCCGTAAATCAGTCGCTTGATACGGGCATGCACCACGGCCCCAGAGCACATGGCGCATGGTTCAATTGTAACAAAGAGGTCGCAGTCTCCCATGCGATGGTTACCAACGGTGGCACCGGCTTCGCGCAGGGCAATGACCTCGGCGTGAGCCGTCGGATCAGACTCCGAGATGTTGCGATTCCATCCGCGGCCAACGATGCGACCGTCACATACTACAATTGCGCCGACAGGCACTTCTCCAACCTCCAGGGCACGCTGGGCGCAACGGAGGGCTTCCTCCATCCAGAGTTCGTCCGTCAGGGTATTGGGTCCTGCGTCTTCGGTCTCGGGCTGGTTGCTTTCGGCTGTCTTCTTTGCGGACAAAGATAGAAGCTCCGCTGATCATTCTAGCGGGTTTGAATGCCGCAAGACGAAGCGGAGGCACAAGCACGGCTAGCCACATCGAACAGGCAGCCCACACTAACGCTTAAATTGCGTTCAACACCGCGCGCACGACTTCTGGTACGACTGCCCGCATCACCGCCGGAACCACGATCCTGACGACCGGGTAGGCAATGACCACGGCGGGCACGACGAGAAGAAGCCAGGTCTTCGTCGGCAAGTTGGTGAAATAGGCCTTCATGACATCCTCTTGATGGTGAGTACGCATCAGCAGCGTTAATAGTTCCACAACCTAATGTCCCATTCGTCCAAGCGTTAAGATTCTCCTCGTAGTTGACAGGATATAAACATCTTGTCGCATTACCTGCTCGCATAGCAGAGCCGGGTCAGCCCTCAGCAAAGCGGCCGAGGTGAAGGCCGGAGTCTTGCACGAGGTGCCGAAACTGTACCGGAGATCTTGCCAGAGATTTCCCACGACGGGCCTCAGGGTTTCGACGGCTGAGAGGGTTCTGGGTGAGCAGGGTGCGGGACAAATGTGCTACTGATGAACGATTCGACGGGGTGACGATAGTTCCGATGCCGTTATTCGAGGATTTTTCCGTACGAGCCACAAATGGACGAACGGGTCGACTACGGCGCCTTGCAGCATGCGCTTGATCCGTTACCTGCTTGGTGATTTGTCGCTGCTGCGGTTGAACCATTGCGCGACACATGACAGAAGGCCAATGATGGCCAACACGAAGAGGAAATGGAGCACGATGAGCGCAATCTCGGGAGGATGGTGCTCCACCCACTCACGCCACATGAGCAATGCCGAAATCACGAGGGCAGCGAGAAGCTTTCGTGTCGCCCAAAGTCTTGCCCACGGTCCCAGGGGCTGCGTACTAGTTATGTCCCATACGAGAGTGGTGAAAATCCAGCGCGCGATTCTGCGGGCAACCATTGCGGTACGCTAGCACTCCCGAGGAGGATGATCAAGACGGCGCACTCCCCGTGCCTTTGGGCGAATGCGGTTTCAGTGATATGCTAAGCGCGATATGGGAATGCCAAGCTTGCTGCGCAAAGTCTTTCTGGTCGACCTGCTGCAGGGGTTGAAAGTCACGTTCCGTTACCAGGATCCCAAGGAAATCTACACGGAGCAGTATCCCTTGGAGCGGCCACAGGTGGCGGAGCGCTATCGCGGAGCGCCGCGGTTGAACGTCAATCCCGACACCGACGAGACCATGTGCATTGCCTGCGACCTGTGCGCATTGGCGTGTCCCGAACATCTGATCGTGGTTTCCAGCGAGCGCAACGAGAAGACCCGCCGCAAGGAACTCACCAACTTCACCTACGATCTGAGTCGCTGCATGTTCTGCGGCCTGTGCGAAGATGCGTGTCCCACCGATGCGCTGGAACTGACGCAGGACTTCGAACTGGCCAGCTACACGCGCGACGGGCAGATCTGGGATCGCGAGACGCTGGAAAAAGGTCCACAGCCCACGCTGTACAAGAAATAACCCGCAAAGACCGAGTAACGAACCTCACACCGATTTGCAGTTCCAGCCTGCAGATCCGTCCGCTGTGCCGTTCCCAAATTCCGCAGCTACAGAATCCACCGGATAGCTAGGCTTACTCCAGAGTTTGAGACTGACCAAAAGAACCGAAATCACGATTTCGGTGTGGAGGCTTTCATGTCTATCCGGATCACGATGTTCTTGCTCTTATTAAGCTGCACTTCGTGGGTAATGGCTCAAAGCAAGCCTTCGGGCAGGGCGCCTTCCCCAGCGGGGCAGACCTCAACACCAACCGCGCCACCCCCGGTGAGCACCGCACCGCCGCCAACTTCGCCCACGGTGCCGCCGCCTACACCGATCGGGCCGCCCACACCCATCACGACTAAGGCAGCGGGCAACAATACGCAGAGCCCGTCTCAAACTCCGAACACTCCGGCTCCGATGCCCGGAACTCAGCCGATGAGCCCGGTCACGCCGAACAGGCCCGGCGGAACTCCATGCGTGGCGGCGCCCGGCACTCCAGGAACGCCAAGCGGGGCCTCGCCAAGCACTGGCTCGACCGGGTCCACGAATACAGGCTCGACAAATCAAGGTTCGATGCCACCAAGCCAGAATTCAACAGGAGAGGGCTCTTCCGCTCAGAACTCATCTTCGGCGCCGCAGGGAAGCAATCCTACGGGCGCTCCATCGGGGAATCCGATGCAGACCACGCCCGGGACGAATCCTTCGGGTGCGCCCTGCACACCTGTGCCTTCGCCCGGCGCTGGCGGGACTCCTCCTTCGATGTGAGAATCTCCGATACGAGAGCGACGTACGTTCCGAGATCTGACGCGGGTCCTGAGCCTGGGCCCGCGTTACTGTCGGCGGACCACTATCTATTCTCAGAGTCCGCCAGCATCTTCTCTGGCAAAAAGTACAACGCGGGGATCAGCGCGAAGATAAAGAACGAAGCGTAGACCGAGACGTAGGCCAACGGAACCGAGGCGAGGTAGAGCCCGGCGGAAAAAGCGTTCTTGCGCTGAATCGAGGCATGGTATTCCGATAAACCGGAATCGTGGCGATCCTGCTCGATCAGGATAATTCGAAGCAAATAGAACGCCGAGGAACACAGCACGAGATCCAGTCCATACAGAGCCACGGCCAGCGGCTCGTGATAATTCTTGCCGAGATAGTCGGTGACGAACGGCACCAGCGACATCCAGAAGAGCAGGTAGATGTTCGTCCACAGCAGGCGGGCGGAAACCGCGTGAACGGCATGAATCAGGTGATGGTGATTGACCCACATGATGGCCACGACCAGAAAACTGAGTGCGTAGCTGATGAATACGGGCGCGACTTTTCCTAATGCCGCCAGAGTGGGCTGCGACGGCGGGTGCAGTTCCAGCACCATGATCGTCACGATGATGGCGATCACACCGTCACTGAAGGCCTCGAGACGGTTTGTGGACATTTCGGACAATCGCTATCGGCTCTCAGCTATCAGCTCTCAGCTTAAGTCAACACCAGATTTTGTGCGATGAACGGAGCGATCATTTGCCACATCGGTCCTAATCTCCATAGCTTTTGCTGACGGCTAACGGCTGACAGCTGACGGCTGCTGTTGCGTCATGCAGTGCATCGCGCCCAAGCCCCATATGAAATCTCCTGAATAGATCGGCACGATTTCGCGCCTAGGGAAGAGCTTAGCCAGAGTGTTCAGAGCAATCCGATCATTGGGACGGTTGAAGACCGGGGTGAGCACGACTCCGTTCGCGATGTAGAAGTTGGCGTAGCTGGCTGGAAGGCGGCGTCCTTCGAACACGACCGGCTCCGGCATGGGAAGTTCGACGATGGTTAACTGCTTGCCGTTCTGGTCGCGGGCAGCTTGCAGCTGGCGCAGGTTGGCGCGCAAGGGCGCATGGTTTTCGTCTTTGGTGTCGGGCTCGACCATTGTTACGACGGTGTCTTTTGAAACGAAGCGGGTGAGGTCGTCGACGTGGCCGTGAGTATCGTCGCCCACAATGCCGCGTCCGAGCCAGATGGTGTGCGGCGCGCCAAGGTAATCGGCGAAGGCCTTTTCATAGTGCACGCGGGTCATGTGCGGGTTGCGTTCCTGCACTTTGCTGAGTAGGCATTCTTCCGTGGTGAGGATCGTTCCGGCTCCGTTGACGTCGATGGAGCCGCCTTCGAGCACGATGCGGGCGTCCGCGGAGATAGGGCGAATCTCGTGAACGTGGGCGGCCTTTGCCATCAAGCTTCCGATTTTCTCGTCGTGGCGCCAGTTGGAGTATTTTGCCCAAGCGTTAAAGCGAAACTTTAAGGCAACGGTAGAGTCCAGTTTTTCGCGGGCAGCAGAGCCCGCTCCGCACTTCAGAAAAATGCATCCGGAGTCGCGCAGCCATACACGATTTGTAGGCCAGCGATGGAAACGGATGTTGGGCGAAAATGCGCCGGCTCGTTCAAGCACTCTGCGCGCTTGTTTGGCTGCTGAGGCATTGTTGACGATCAACTCGACGCGCTCATACCTCGCCAAGTTGCGGATGATTTCTGCGTAAACCCACGGGATGGGCTCGAACTTTCCTGGCCAGTCACCGTGAAAGTGCGGCCAAGCCAGCCATGTCGCAGAGTGCGGTTCCCACTCGGCGGGCATGCGGTAGCCGACTGCAGCCGGAAGTTCCTCAACGCGTGCTGAAGTTTTACTTGAACTATGAGCCTGCGCGGCTCTAAGAGCTCTATCGCTTGATTTCTGGATGGGCAAAGACGTCAGTGCTCCTCGGCATTCTTAGATGAATAGCATTCCAAACTCGAGAGTTGTGGCAGAGGCTGATTCTTGAAGTGGTCCGAGACGATAAATTTCCAAGCGTTCGGAGGATGTTTTTGCTCTCCGTCTGGGTGACTAGGATTCGGTTGAGGAATATCGAGCACTGTCGTGACGAAGTCTATCGACGTCTGGTCACGGCCAGGATCGCGTTTCGCTCGCAACGTTAGAACTGCATCGCCAGAAAAGTGAATTTCTGGAACTTGCTTCTGCCCGAATCCGTGAACCACGAGTTTCACATACTTCTTTTCCTGCTTGATCGAATCCAGTTGGAGGGGAAGGATTTCCTGATTCTCAGCGAAAGACGCCACTTTGGACACGTGAGAAATTGGTTCGAACGCAAAAACGCGTCCGTTGAGATCCTTTGTTCTGCCATAGCATAAGCTAGCTAGGATCAACGGCAACACAAGTTCCGCAAATGAGACGGTTTTGGAAGTCACTTAGAGCTACCTCACAAGTTTCGCTCCGGCTGCATCAGAAAGCTTAGTCGATCAAGCGGTTGGTGATGGGTGCGTAGGCATCGATGCGGCGGTCGCGCAGGAACGGCCAGTTGCGGCGGATGTCTTCCAGCGTCTTCAGGTCGACGTCGCCGATCAGGATTTCCTCGCGGTCGTGCGAACCTTCGGCCAGCACGCGTCCGAAGGGATCGCAGAAGAACGATCCGCCCCAGAATTCCAGTCCCTGGCCGGGGGCGGATTTGCCGCGAACATTGCCGGTTTCGAAGCCGACGCGATTGACCACCGCGACGTAGACTCCGTTGGCAATCGCATGAGCACGCTGAATCGTCCGCCACGCATCGTGCTGGGCTACGCCAAACTCCGCCTTCTCTGCGGGATGCCAGCCGATTGCGGTCGGATAAAACAGGATGTGCGCACCCTGCAACGTTGTGAGGCGCGCGCCCTCCGGGTACCACTGGTCCCAGCAGACGAGCGTTCCGAGGCGGCCGGCGCTGGTATCGAGGGCGCGAAAGCCGAGGTCCCCCGGAGTGAAGTAGAACTTCTCATAATAGAGCGGGTCGTCGGGAATGTGCATCTTGCGGTAGAGACCGCGCAAGGACCCGTCGCTGTCGAAAATGGCTGCGGTGTTGTGATAGACGCCGGCAGCGCGCTTTTCAAAGAGCGAGGCGATCAGCACGACTCCGTTGCTGCGCGCCGCAGCCGATAGCTTTTCGGTCGTAGGACCAGGAATCGGCTCAGCAAGGTCGAACAGCGAATGATCTTCGCGTTGGCAGAAATACTGAGTCTGAAAAAGCTCGGGCAGGCAGATGACCTTCGCACCGCGCCCGGCGGCGTCGGCGACCCGGCTGAGCGCCTTCTCGAGATTCTGTTCCGGCTCCGGACCGCACGACATCTGCACCAGCGCCACGCGAAAGTTTTCAGGGGGCACGCGTTTCCGACCTCCGCGAACAAATATAGCATTTGAAAAGCAGCTGTCAGCTTTCAGCTATCAGCCATCAGTGAGAACCAACCCACATTCTGCTGCCGCGCAACTTCGGAAGATCACTTTCGATGTGCTACGAATGTTCGCTTCAGTCGGGGGTTGCCAGCCACAAGCTTTTCCAGACGCTCGATCGCCTCTGGCGAGGGCAGGGAACGGAGAACCGCTTCGATTGCATCTTCGGCATCGAGCGATTCGACGCGAACCAGTTCCAGCAGGAACTCGAGCGCAGCGTCCTGGCGCGTGAGTGCTATTGCCGAAAGCAAGACCGCCCGAAACCACGAGTCGGCGGCCGTTTCCAGACACCGGCGCAAAGCGTTGAATCCTTCAGGCGAGTGAGTCCCTGCGATCGCCAGTGACGCCTCCGCCGCAGCGTCGTCTCCTGCCGCCAGGAAGCGGCTGATCCACGGAATCGCGGCCACGCTCTCGATGCTCAGAATGCCGCTGTAGCATGCTCCAAGAACTTCGGGTTCGTCGCTTCCCAGTACAGCTCTTAGCCTTAGCAACAGAGAGCTAGAGGTCGACCCGATCTGCTCGATGGCCCGCACCACTTCTGCTCGCACAGCCTTGTCTTTGTCTCCAAGCAGTTCGACGAGGTGCCTCAACAGATCAGCTTCACTGAGGCTGCGACATTGCACGAGCGCCAGGGCACAGGTAGCCCGCAGCGTGCCGGCCGGGTCGGAGCGGCCTCCCCAAACCGGTTCCAATTGGATATGCCGCATGCCTCGCAGAAAAACATCGCTGTCCTGATGTTCAAGCGCAGCCAGCGCCCGGCTGATCGCGTTTTTGGCCCAGCACTGCGGATCGGTCTTCTCCGAATGCTCAAAAAATCGATCGAAAGCTCCGAGCAGCTCCGGCGTCAGCTGCGCCAAAAGAAATTCGCGAACCATATCCGCCGCCTTCGCCACCACGAAGTTGTTTTTTCCTGCCAGCGCTTTGCGGAGTGGTTCGACACGGGCTTCCTCCGCCAGTTGCCGGAGGGCATCCAGAGCGGCGACTTGTTCTTCAAAGTTGCGCTTGACAGCCATCCTTCGCAGTGTAACTCGCGATCGACACACGCACCGAGGCCCAATGGGTGAGGACGCGTGGCGTCCTTTCACACGCTTCCTGTAGAGTATCTTGTCGGGATGAATTGCATTTCGCTTGGAGGCTTGCGTTGAAACAAGGCAATCACGGCAACTCGAAGGATCATTCGCATTCGGGACAGGGACGCGCCGCGGGCGGCGAGGGGAAAGACCGCCATCTGCACAATCCCATTGAAGACCGGCTGATCCCACTGGAACCGCTCGACCTTGCCAAGGTGAATTCGATCGACAGCCTGGTGCGGGCGATGGGCAAGACTGCCTTCACGGGACGTCAACTGGGCGAGGCCGCCGATGTACTTGAAGCCATGGCTCTCGACGAGGATGCCTTCATCGTCATGACCTTGGCGGGCGCGATGACCGTCGCCAAGCAGGGTTTGATCGTCACCGAGTTGATCGATCGCGGAATCGTCAATGCGATCGTGTCGACCGGCGCGCTGATGGCCCATGGATTGGTCGAAGCGACGGGGCGGGCTCATTTTCGCGCCAATCCCGAGGTTTCCGACGAAGAGCTCTACGAGCAGGGCTACAACCGCGTCTACGACACGCTCGAGCCGGAGCAGAACCTGGACGACGTCGAAGAAGTCATGGCCGCGGTGCTCGAAGCCTGGGACCACAACGAAGTCATGTGCTCGTACAAGCTGAATCATGCCATCGGTGCGCATCTGGCGACGCGCAACCAGGGGCAGCGCGGAATTCTGAAGTCGGCCTACGAGCAGGGTGTCCCGGTATTTGTGCCGGCCTTCAGCGACTCCGAACTCGGCCTCGACACCGCGCTGAACAATCGACTGCGCGAGTCAACCGGAAGGCACAAGATCCGCTTCGATCCTTTCGAGGACCTCGAACACTTCGCAGCGACTCTGCTGCGTCAGAAGAAGCTGGGGATATTTACGATCGGAGGCGGCGTGCCCCGGAACTGGTCGCAGCAGTTCGGGCCGTTCATCGAACTCAGGCACCGGCGGTTGGGGGAGAACGTTCCTCTGAAACGCTATCACTACGGCCTGCGAATTTGCCCTGAGCCCGTCTACTGGGGCGGACTCTCGGGCAGCCCCTACAGCGAGGCAATCTCTTGGGGTAAGTTCGTGCCTCCGTCAGAAGGCGGCAAATTCGGCGAGGTCTTCGTGGACGCAACTGTCGGCCTGCCCATCATCGTTGCCGCAGTGCTGGAGCGGCTGGACAAGGCGAAGAAGGGCTCGCGGAAGGGTTCCAAGGCCACCGTCAAGAAGTAAGGATCAATTCGCGCGATAAGTGCTTGGGCGACTTGGAAGAGAAGTCGCCTAGGCCAGCGTCTCACACGTGGCAGATGAATCCTGCGCGGAGCACTCCGGGGCCGCCGCAAACGCTTGGGTCTCGCTCCTGGTCCTGTGATAAAGAGGAGCAAGGACTGTATTTCCAACAACTTCCGATTCAGCCTGCACCCAGTCCTGAAGTGCGTGTCCTTCGACCTCGCCGCGTGTCTCATAGAGTTGCTTGGCACGCGAACGCACCTTGCGCTCTACCAGCTTCACGATGAGTGCCTTCTGCTTCTGCCTGCGCGTTTCGAGGTCCACCGGTACTCCCAAAACCTATGAATGTCTATCTCTATGATAGCCGATTGCTGTTAACGGAGTATTACATTAGAGAGGTGGCAGAAGTTACCAAAGTTATAATCCCGAAATCGAACTTTCGGTCGCGACATCGATGCAATGCAAACGCATTCATTTGAATTGCAAAATAGATTCAAAAGTATTGCGCGAAGATGCGAGTCCGGGCGATTTATCGGGATTGATTGAGAGCGAAAAAATTCCCCCAACTTATTCGGCCCGACGGAAACTTTGATGCAATGTGTGGTTCGCAAGTCCCGTCTGGCCAGCCATCACTGCTAATATGGAAAAACCCGCGCCCCAGGCGCTCGCTAGATTCCAGCCAGATCCACATCGTACAACTCCAGATTCGGAAAAAGTGTGGTGGGCCGGAATGCTGACGGCAACCACGTGCAACTGCGTGTTCCAGATCGCCTGGTTCTGGCGATTTCGCTCACACCAAATCACCATGAATGGAATCAGCTACATTGGCCTAGCCCGACACCTTGTGGATGGAGATTTCAAGGCGTCGTTGCACGGTTATTGGAGTCCGCTGACCTCGTGGTTCATCGCGGCCGCCTCGGTTTTCTCGAAGAATTACACATTGCTCGGCCGGGTGGTCACGATCAGCAGCTTCCTGCTGTGCTTGCCGCTCCTGTACCTGCTGACGCTGAGGTTTTGTCGTTCCAGGGCGGCGGCGGCACTATCAGTGTTGTGGTTTTCGATGGCACGAGGAATCGTTGCCGAGTGCGTTGGATCGATCCTCGCCGATTTTGTGCTCACCGCGTGCGTGCTGTTGTACTTCACGCTGCTTCTGGATACCTTGCGTCGCAGCCAGAGCACATGCCGGCTTTCGCTGGGAGCGGTGCATGCGTTGGCGTTTCTGGCGAAGGCGATCGCAATGCCCTGGCTGGCGATCGCGACCGTGCTGGCGGTAGTGGTGAAAAACGCAAGAGTGCCGCGCCGCCTGGTCGCTTCGTTGTTGCTGGCGTTCCTGATTCCGGCAGCCGCGTGGGTAGGGTGGGGATGCGCTCTCCGGAGCAAGTACGGAGTCTTCACCACGGGATACCAGTTACGGGCGAACCTGAGGGTCAACTGGCACCGCAGGCAGACGCATTTTGCCCGCGGTGACGATCTTGATTATGTCGACACTCCTTCCCTCTATGACAAGTACATGGTGGGAGAAACGTCCTGGGCGAGCCTGCAGGCCTTCAGCATAAGAAAGGCAGGGTTGTTGCCGATGATCGTGGACAACGAGGCCAAGAACCTGCCCGACGCGGTTAATAGACAGTGATTCTGCTGAATCCCGGTGGAGTGTTTGCTCTGGGAATCATGATTTTTCTGATGGTCCGAAGGCGCTCGCAGTATGAAGCAGAAGTCGAGTTCACCGGCATCACGCGGTTGAGCACGCTGGGTCTGATTCTGGCGTATTGCATGTTGGTTTTCGACGGGCGATATGTCATCCCGTTTGTGCGGGTTCTGATCGCGCTCGGTGCCCGGTGTTGCTACCGGCGGACCTGGTCGGCGATGCCCCAGCGGCGGCCGGTTGGGGGCGGAAGATTGCGGTCGCTCTGGTCGTCGCCAGCACCGTATTCTTCACTCTCTATTGGGCATCCCCTTTGCGGACCGTTGACCGCGATTTCGAAGCCAGTTGCCAGCAGGCAGCTGATGATCTGCGAAACCTGAAGGCAGGCGGCACGATGATGAGCATCGGACGCGGGCCGTACCCGGAACACGGTGTAGGCTTTGAAATGGGAAACTATGTCTCGTATCTGGCCGGTTGGCGCCTTGTCGGAGGGAACGTGGCATTGCCAGACTCGGCCGCCGGGGCCGATGACCTTGTCGGCAAGGCGCTAGCCTCGAAATCTGACGCGGTGGCCGTCCGGGCTCTCCGGTCAACGAAATGTATGCACGGATTGTGGGCAGAACCCAGGCGAGGGACGGCTCAACAACGCCCCTGAAGGTCGTTGATCCATTCAAGGGCGAAGTGGGGCGGTTAATTCCGCTGCCCCCGAAAGACTAGCAAGGCTCCTGAAGGACGCCCGATTCGTATTCGTCTATGCCGTCAAGCATAGCGCAAGGGTCAATAATCAATCGCGCCTTCAGGCGAAGCGCCGCAGGGTCGAGTTCTTCCGGGAGCCAGCCAGGCACCGGCACCGTTTGTGGGTTAGTGCTCGCGGTCCGCCGTACTCACTCAATCGAAAATCAACACCGCCGACGCAATCACGGTAGTCCAGAGCGCGCGCTTGTCGCCGACTGCGGATTGCGTTACGTTGGCCGTGCGCACGATTTTGTTGGAGAGGCGGTAGATCTGTTTCTTCTCGTCCCAGGATCGGTCGGGGTCGAATTCCACGTTCAGCGTGGTGGCGAGCATTTCGGCGGCGAGTTCCTCGGCGTATTCTCCGGCGGCGTCTTCGGTTTCGCCGAACGAGTGGTGCTCACTGAGATATCCGTAGGTGTTGCGGTCGGCAGGAATCGCTACGCCGATCGACGACGCCAGCAGTCGGTGTGGTTCGCGGGTGGAGTTCTCGGCGACCACGGCAAAGACGACTTCTCCGGGATGTAGATACTTGACGCCTTCCTTGCGGGCAAGGAGCTTGCAATTGGGCGGAAAAATCGATGACACCCGCACCAGGTTCTGGGCGGCGATACCGGCGTCGCGCAACGCCAATTCGAACGAAGTCAGCCGCTCGCGGTGTTTCCCCACGCCCTTAGTAAAGAAAATCCGCTTTGGAACCATGTCTTTGCCCAATTCCTGATCCTCCGGCCAATCAAAAATGTTATTGAGAATGCACAATCTAACACAATGCTTTGTAAAGGAAATATGAATTTGCAGGGAAGAGGCAAAAAAAATGCGGGAACACGCTAGCGCGTATTCCCGCCTCATGCCCGGATTGTGTAAGGGGGAGGGCCCGGGCGAAACTTTGCTCCGTCATTTTGTAGCGACGGCGGTGCTCACCTCAATGTTGTCTCCGGTCACAGTGCCGGTCACGATTACGTTTTTGCCCGCCTGCTGGTCCAGCAGCGCGAGCACGGCTTTATCTGTGGTGGCGAGAGTGTAGATCTTCTCGCCCACGACCAGGGCGTACTTGGAGCCATGCGACACGCAAGTCCGGGTGCAATCGCCTGCCGTTCCTTCCATGTGCTTTCGGCCGCACATGGCGTCGCCGACTTCGCCAGTGAGCGTTTGCTTGCCGGCCGCGAACATCGGACTAGAAGCGAAAAGACTGGCCAAAAGAACGATCACTGCAATCAGAATCGAACGCTGCCTGCTACCCTTCATTCCTCGATCTCCTTCCAAACGAATACAGCTCGCGGTGTTCGATACCGCGAAGACTTGCGGGCCAGTGTACCAAGTCGGTCTGTTTTCACAAACGTTCATGTGCGAGGCAGCCTGATGGCAGAAGGAGAGTACATTGCAGATTCGCCAATCTCGCAAGTTGCCTCGAAATTGTTCCAAAAACCGGAAAAGCTCCCGGAGAGGCTCCTGAACTGGCCTCCGGCGCTATTTTGGCGCCTTCACCGAGTAGATGAGATCCACGTCAACGGTCTTCTCGCGGACGTTGGCGGTGACGTGCTGCGAAACATCCCAGTCCAGGCTAGGAGGCAGCAGCTTCAGCGCCTCCGGCAGATATTCGCTGAGGTAGGTCGCGTCGTACACCTCGCCTTGGCGGATCTTCCAGAGACCGCGCAGCTTGGCGGTCAGGCTGTTGTCGAGGCCCCGAAATTCCAGATCGCCCATGTGGTAGACAACGTCTTCCTTCACTTCCAGATGGAAGGCCACGGTAGCGGCAGCGTCATCCATTTGGGCGTCCACTTTGATGGTGGCCTTGAGGAAGCCGCGCGAGCTGTAGAGGGTCTGGATGTCCCTCAGATTTTCGCCGAGACGAATCGTATTGGCGGGCTTGCCCGGTTCCACGTGGACCATGCCCTGCAGCCGGTCGGTAGGGAACGCATGATTGCCGGACCACTCGATGCTCTTCAGCTTGTATTGCACGCCGGGCGTGACCGCGAACGCGACGTCGACCACGGACTGGTTGCGTGAACCTTCTTCGATGCTGTCCGCATCCTTCACCGTTTTGGGCTGAGGCTCGCTGAACGAGGCCTTCAAATATCCCCGCGAAAAGTAGACAGGCAGAAGCTGGCGCTGCACGAGCAGGTCGAGGCGGCTGCGCGAATACTGTCGTTCCGGAAGCCTCTCAGCTGCGGCCTGGAGTGCTGGCAGTTCAGCCTCTCCGGCGCCCGTAAACTCGATGTTGCGAACCCTGATCAGAACCTCCGACACCTTGTAGTCGATCGATTCGATGGGGCCGTCTGGTTTTCCGACGCGCAGATAGTCGACGTGGCCGGGAATGGCGTTTTCGACCAGCATGGCCTGGAGCACGTCGGAAACTTCATCCGGCATCCGTCCGGACAACGGCAGTTGTCCGTCGAACAGCGGCACATGTTCCTTGATGCGGCGGCGGATTTCGGCGTCCGTGAACCACACAAAATCCTCAAAGCGCGCGGGAACAAACTTGTCTACGTCGGTAACGTGCACTTCGAGCTTGGTTCCCGCGGAGGAATACGAGAACGTATAGGCGATGTCAGTGAAAGCTCCCGTGTCGCCCAGGCGCCGCGCAGCCTTTTTGAAGTCGTCGTCGCCCACCACGGTGCCCATCTGCAGGCCGGTCGCCGCGGCAATGGCCTCTTCGGGAAAATGCTTGCTACCCACGACTTTGATCGCTATCAGCTGGCGCGACGAGGCCGGCATTTGCCCCTGCGAGTTTTGCGACCAGGCCTGACCTCTGCCGGGCAGGCACACAACGGCCAGCAAGAGCAAAAGAAGAATTTTGGAGAGCGCCTTCATCATCGACTTGGGGTCTGCGCCAATTCTTGCGTGGATTTGTGCTTTACCGCAATGTCAATGAAGGCGAGCGCGGCTCGGCTCAGCGCCTTGTCTTTACGAAACACAAGAGCCAGATCGCGGCGCACCTGGCCATCGGCAATGGGAATGGCCGCCAGGACCTTGGCCCGGACGTCTTCCTCCACGTTGGAACGCGCGATGAAGCCAACGCCCACGTCGGCGGCCACAAACCGCTTCAACAGTTCGCTGGAGTCGAGTTCCATGGTGAAGTTCGGCTTCAGGCGCCGGTCGTGGAACATTTGCTCGATGGCGTCGCGAGTGTGTCCAGCTTTGGGGACAACCAGTGGAAAATTGGCCACATCGGCAATAGTAGCCGACTTCATCCTACCCAGCGGATGGTGCGGCGTTGCAATGATGATCAGTTCGTCGCGATGGATAAGCACCACGGTCAGGCGCGGATCGGTCACGGGAAGGGAAACCACGCCGAAGTCAACCGAATTGTCGATCACAGAGTCCAGAATCCTGCCGTAGTCGGCGCGCTTGATGTTCACCGAAACATCAGGGTACTGCTTCTTGAAGTCTGCAAAAACGTAGGGCAGGATGTGCAGGCAGGTGCCTTCGTTCGCCCCCACAATGATTTCCCCGCGAGGCACGCGCTCCATTTCGGCGATGGCGACCAGCATGGCCTTGCGGGCATCCAGAGTCTCCTCGACATACTTCTGGAAGGCTTTTCCGGCCGCAGTGAGAGAAACTTTGCCCCCGGATCGGTCGAACAGCTTGGCGCCGACTTCTTCCTCGAGCCCGCGAATCTGCGACGAAATCGCCGGTTGTGTCCGGAAACGCTTCTCCGCCGCCCGCGAGAACGAGGCGTGTCGCGCTACTTCGAGGAACGTCTCGAGCTGGTCAAAATCCATAGAAAGCTCTCGGCCATCAGCTATCAGCCTTCAGCCAATTGCTGCACGACTCCGGAAGACGTGCCGCGCTCTGGCTGACAGCTGAAAGCTGAGAGCTGACAGCTTCAGTATAAAGTCGCGTTATCGCGGCTATAAGAACAATCGAATTGCCAGTGCCGCAGACAGGCTTTACACTCTCCGGTCCTGCACAACGCGACCGATTGTAGCAGCCTGCCCGCCTGCAGGAACTCCCCGCAACGGATCGCCGATGCTCGCACAAGAAGCCCCCCGGCAAGGAGTTCTCATGGCTGACGCCAAGACGGTTCTTGAGTTCGCGAAGAAGCACGAGGCCAAAATTCTCGATCTTCGCTTTACCGACCTTCCCGGGCTCTGGCATCACATTTCCTATCCCATCGCGGAGCTGACGGAGGCCTCCTTCGAAGAGGGATTCGGCATCGACGGTTCATCGATTCGCGGTTGGGCGGCCATCCACGAGAGCGACATGCTGCTGAAGCCCGACGCCAGCTTTCATCTTCTGGATCCGTTCACGGAAGTTTCCACGCTCGTGCTGGTGTGTGACGTCGTCGATCCTGTGACCAAGCAGCGCTACGATCGCGATCCCCGCTACATTGGGCGCAAGGCGGAACTGCATCTGGCGGCAACCGGAATTGCCGACACAGCCTTTTTCGGCGCGGAGGCGGAGTTCTTCATTTTCGACAATGTGCGCTTCGATCAGCGCGAACAGTATGGTTTCTACTACATCGACGCCGAAGAAGGTCGCTGGAACTCCAGCAGGGAAGAGAGCAACCTCGGCTACCGGCCGCGCTACCGCGAAGGCTACTTTCCGGTGCCTCCCACCGATCACTACCAGGACCTTCGCTCGGAGATGGTCCTGACCATGCAAAGCTGCGGCATCGACGTGGAGTGCCACCATCACGAGGTGGCCACCGGCGGACAGACCGAGATCGATCTGAAGTTTGATTCCCTCGTCCGCTCCGCCGACAAGATGCTGCTCTACAAGTACATCGTGAAGAACGTGGCCAACCACCACGGCAAGACAGTTACGTTCATGCCCAAGCCAATCTTTGGCGACAACGGCAACGGCATGCACACGCACCAGTCCCTGTGGAAGTCAGGCGAGCCTCTGTTTGCCGGCGACGGATACGCCGGGCTTTCACAAATGGCTCTCTGGTATATCGGTGGGCTCATCAAGCACGGCCCTGCGCTTTCGGCGATCATCGCGCCCACCACCAATTCGTACAAACGACTGGTGTCCGGATTTGAGGCCCCGGTCAGCCTGGCCTACTCGCGCCGCAATCGCTCCGCCGCGTGCCGGGTTCCCATGCATTCCCTCGCTCCGAAGGCGAAGCGTGTCGAGTTCCGTCCACCCGACCCGAGCAGCAACCCGTACTTGGCCTTTGCCGCGATGCTCATGGCCGGCCTCGACGGTATCGAGAACAAAATGGACCCTGGCCAACCTCTCGACAAAGATGTCTACGAACTGGATCCGGAAGAATTGTCGAGCGTTCCATCGATGCCCGGGTCGCTAGAGGAAGCGCTCGACGCGCTCGAGCGCGATCACGCCTTCCTGCTGAAAGGTGACGTGTTCACCGAAGAGTTGCTGCGCACCTACGTGGACTACAAGCGCTCCAAGGAGGTGGACGCGATCCGCCAACGACCGCATCCGTACGAGTTCGCGCTGTACTACGATATCTAGACGGTCCGCCACTGTCTTATTCCAAGCGACGCGCGATCCGCGACGGCCGGGTGTGCGCCCCATGAGACCCGGCCCGAGCAGTGATACATTTCCAACATGCGTCAGCTGATCCTAGCCATGGCTGCGTTGCTACTCTCGACCAGTGCCATCGCACAAAAGACCGTATCCTTTGCCACCGAGGACGGAGGCCTGATTTACGCCTATGTCTACGGAGATGGGGACCGAGCGGTTGTGCTCGCCCACGGTGGTCAATTCAACCAGGAGAGCTGGCAGAAGCAGGCCCAGGCGCTGGTGGCAGCAAAATTTCGCGTGTTGGCTCTCGACTTCCGAGGCTATGGCAACTGGTTACGGCTTGAGCTGTTTTTCGATCGCTGAAGTAACGTCCTTCGAGTCCGGCGTAACTGCTGGCTCGAACCTCTGGACCACCTTGCCATCGCGGTCCACCAGGAATTTGGTGAAATTCCACTTGATCTCGCCCGCGATTCCCGAACCCGTCTCTTTCGTGAGGTAGCCGTAAAGCGGTGCCTGGTCAGCTCCCTTCACGGAGATCTTCGAATACATAGGGAACGTCACACTGAACTTGCGCGTGCAGAAGGTCTTGATCTCTTCGTTGGTGCCCGGTTCTTGCGCGCCGAAGTTGTTAGCCGGAAACCCAAGAATGGCGAATCCTTGATCTTTGTATTTCTCGTAAATGGCTTCGAGCGCGGTGTATTGCGGAGTGTATCCGCACTGGCTGGCAACGTTTACGATGAGAACCACCTTGCCTTTATAGTCGGCGAGCGGCGATGGCTTGCCATCGATGGAGTTGAGAGTAAAGCTGTAGACGCCCGAGGCTGCGAACAGCGAGGTTGCCATAATCAGTAGGACTCCAAAGGGAAGGTAGGCTGCAAGCTTATTGAGCTTGCGGTCGGACTGGCTCATTCGATCGCTCCTGTCTTGCAAAGTTAAACATTTGGTTGAAGGAGTATCGAAGATACGGCCCAAGCGACAGGAAATGCAACCGCGGAAATGTAAATTCTCTGTCTATTGACCCGAAAAAAAGCGGCTAAGAGCCACGCCTAAACCGTTGTGCGAACCCCGGCGTCTTTGACCATGCGTTCCATCAGGCGTTTGGCCGGCACTTGGGTGTGGGCATGTTGCGCATACGCGCACTCACCACCCCCTGCGGAAAGCAGTCCATCGCCCACGGCGTCCAGAGCGGAAGCCGAGCGGCCCAGCACCATCAAAAGATATTTCTGGGCAATCGGGCGGTCGGCGGGATGAATCAGGTCCCACCAGCGGCGGATCGACTCCTGAATCTCGCCTTCACTCTTTTCTCCGACCACCAGGGCATCGATCAAACGGTAGACCTTGCTCTTGATCGCTTGGTACGAAACCGAAATCTCTTGGGGCATAGGGTACCTGTTGTTCCTTGTGCCCCTACCTAGTGCAATCTGCGAGCCAAACCGTTTACCCCTGCTTTTGGAGGGATTTAGCGGGTTTTCCAATACTATAAACGTACTATGAATGGAAGAAACCCACCCCCGGATATGGATTCTGGAAGGAGCGAAAACTAGGAGTTCTGAGCTACCTCCAGAAACCAACCGATCGTCCTCGCCACTGGTGAGATCGCGAACCAAGAAAGACACTAAAGCCAGTGAAGAATGCCCGGCGAGGCCAACGTCCACGAGCGCGCCGCATTCTCAGGAGACCGCATCCCCAAGTCTTTCCTTCGTGAACCTTAGTGCCCTTTGGGTTCATGCCTTTTTGTAAACCCTGCACCTGCTCACGACATTGCCCCGCGAACGATCCGTGAGTGACAGACCAAAGCAACGCCTCTCTGTTTCACAAAAGGGGTCATCCCGAAGCCCCGCGTCTTCACCAGCGGGGCGAGGGATCTCGCGTGCACCCGTCCGCCCCCCACGACTGCACAGCCCCAGCCTCGGGTTACAATGTTCCGCTCTCGTACAATCTCGGAGGCGAAATGAAAAGGTGGGCCTGGATCCTGGCGGTTGCGGCACAGCTGTCAGTAGTAGCGGCGGCGCAGAATTCCGCGTCTCTCAGTACGCAGATGAACAACTCGCAAGGCAGTTGGCACGAAGCCGACCCGCAGGAACGTATGTTCTTCCCCCGCGACATGTTCTGGGGATGGGCGCAGTTTGACCTGGCTCCGCCGCACAACGAAATCGACCCCAACCTCTGCGCCGGAAACGTCGGCATCGTCGGAGGCGTCAACGCGCGCTGCAGCATGTTCGCGCGCTACATGATTTCCGGCATTCTCGAAGTTCGCCCCTTCGGTCGCGGACCTTTGCGCCGCTTCATGGTCTTCGGAGCGCCCACCTTCCTGTTCGGCAAGAACCTACCCCAAACTCTATACACTTGGTCGTGGGACGCCATCGGCATCGAGCACTCTTGGGGAGCCGGAATCTATATCGCCAAGGGGTTCGAGTTTCGCATAACGCAGCACTTCTTATTCGACCGGCTGGGAGCCCGCAGCGGGAATCTGGGACCAGGCGACCTGGGCACAAATGGTCCGTGGGGACGCTACATGAGCCTAGGCGTGCGGAAGACCTTCGGCACACGCCGCTGGTAGGTCCAGCTCTGGCAGATCTAGCTCTGGTAAATCTAGGTACGAACACGCAGGCTCTATGCCGTGGCCGGCACCGACGGGCGCAGCAATCGCCGGATCAGCCAAACGATGGCCGCGATGAACGCTCCCAGGAAGATCAACGGAACCAGAAAGATCACGACGATCCACCCCGGCCCGCCCATATTGGTGACGTCGCCTCCCACGCTAGCCGCGGGATCGCGGCGAAGGTGGCCGCCGAACACCGTTATATCTCCACCGACTTTTACTCCCTTGTCAAGCCGGATGTCTCCGGCAAATGAGGTGGCATCGCCATTTACCTCGCCCTGATCCTCAATCACAATGCTGCCGCCAAAACTGGTGACGTCGCCCGCCACATGCCCGCGTATCCGGATGCTGCAACCAAAACACGTCGCCTCGCTAACTTCCTCTCCGGGTCCGATCGTGATGTTGCGCCCCATTTGAGTACGCTCATGACTGCCATCGGCAAATGCGGCCGTAGAGAGGACGAGGCAACACAGAAATGCGAAGAAGCAAAGGCGGCGGGGAAGCTTCACAAGGACCTCCTGAATTCGAGGCGATGATAATGACAACGGCTGGGTACAAATTATTGCACGAAGCGCAGCCTAACTCTGGCATTTTTGTTTCAAATGTTTTCTCAGCGTCCTCCGGGCCCTTTCTCCGCGAACGCGGCGGTTAAGAGCTCCTAACTGTCGAGAGCGCCAAGAAACCCAAGCCGCCGAAAAAACGGGCGCTGATCATTTGACCCGCCAAACCAAGAATAATCTCCTGCTCCCTTCTTCTCATTCTTTATAATTGGAAGTTTTCTAAAGGCGCGCGCGAAATTCTGATAAGCGGAGGATGGGGAATGGCAGGTTCTTATAACGGTGTCGCGGTTCCGGCGGACGGCAAAACAATCGGCTATGCAGGCGGAAAGTACCAGGTTCCCGACAATCCAATCATCCCCTTCATCGAGGGTGACGGCACCGGACGCGACATTTGGAAAGCCTCCCTGCGCGTGTTCAATGCCGCAGTCGAGAAAGCGTACAAAGGCAAGCGCCGCGTGGCCTGGTACGAAGTCTTCGCCGGAGAAAAAGCCAAAGCCAGGTTCGACACCTGGCTTCCCGACGACACCGTCGACGCCGTTCGCGAATTCCGCGTCGCCATCAAAGGCCCTCTGACCACGCCCGTCGGCGGCGGTATTCGCTCGCTCAACGTGGCCCTGCGCCAGATTCTCGATCTCTATTGCTGCGTGCGCCCGGTGAAGTACTACAAGGGCGTGCCCTCGCCGGTAAAGCATCCCGACCGCATGAATGTCGTCATCTTCCGCGAGAATACCGAAGACGTTTACGCCGGCGTCGAGTGGGAGCAGGGAACTGCCGACTGCGCCCGCCTGATCGAGTTCCTCAACAAAGACATGCTGAAGGGCGGCAAGAAGCAGCTTCGCCTCGACTCCGGCGTGGGCATCAAGCCGATTTCCGTGACCGGAACCAAGCGCCTGGTGCGAATGGCGATTCAACACGCCATCGAAAACGGCATGAAGACAGTGACGCTCGTGCACAAGGGAAACATCCAGAAGTTCACCGAAGGCGCCTTCCGCAAGTGGGGATACGATCTCGCCACCGAAGAATTCCGCGACAAGGTCGTGACCGAGCGCGAGAGTTGGATTCTCGACAACAAAGACAAGAATCCGAACATGATCGTCGCACAGAACGCAGAGGCGGTCGAACCCGGCATGGAGTTCGCTCCGCCCGCATTCCGCCAGGCGGTCGAGAAAGAAGTAAAAGAAACGCTCGACGCGCTCTACGCTACCCACGGCAACGGCGCGTGGAAGAAGAAGATCATGATCAACGACCGCATCGCCGACTCAATCTTCCAGCAGGTCGTGACCCGTGCCGACGAGTACTCCGTGCTGGCCTGTCCGAACCTGAACGGCGACTACATTTCCGACGCCTGCGCGGCCCAGGTGGGCGGACTCGGAATCGCTCCCGGCGCGAACATCGGCGACGGCTACGCGATCTTTGAAGCCACCCACGGCACGGCCCCCAAGTACGCCGACAAAGACGTGATCAATCCCGGTTCGGTAATTCTGTCGGGCGTGATGATGTTCCGTCACCTCGGCTGGAACGAGGCTGCCGACCTGATCGAACAAAGCATGGAACGCACCATCGAACAAAAGAAAGTCACCTACGATTTCGAACGTCTGATGCAGGGCGCCACCAAAGTAAAGACCAGCGAGTTCGCCGGACACATGATCGAGAACATGGGATCAGATGTGCTGGTGTAGAAAAGTCGTCAGTTAGGTTTTTCAAGTACCAAATTTCAAAATTACCCAATTACAAAATTCTTCGTGAGGGACTCATTATGCGCAAGAAAGTAACCATCGTAGGTTCCGGCAACGTAGGCGCCACCGCCGCACACTGGATCGCCTCCAAAGAACTAGCCGACGTTGTGCTGATCGACATCATCGAAGGCGTACCGCAAGGCAAGGGCCTGGATCTCCTCGAAGCCATGCCCATCGAGAAGCGTGACTCCTTTGTCAGCGGCACGAATGACTACAAAGACACCGCCAACTCCGACATCGTAGTCATCACTGCCGGCATTCCCCGCAAACCCGGCATGAGCCGCGACGATCTGCTCAACACGAACTACAACATCATGAAAGCCGTCGTGGGGGAAGTCGTAAAGAACTCTCCGAACTGCATTCTGATCATCGTGTCGAACCCGCTCGACGCCATGGCGCAAGCCGCGTACAAGCTCAGCGGATTCCCACGCGAGCGCGTTATCGGCATGGCCGGCGTCCTCGACTCCGCCCGCTTCCGCGCCTTCATCGCCGACGAACTGAAGGTCAGCGTAGAAAACGTAACCGCTTTCGTCCTCGGAGGCCACGGCGACACCATGGTCCCGCTTCCACGCTATTCCACGGTTGCAGGCATTCCCATTACAGAGTTGATTGAAAAGACGAAGCTCGAAGCCCTCGTGCAGCGCACCCGCGACGGCGGCGCCGAAATCGTGAAATATCTCAAGACCGGCTCCGCTTACTACGCACCTTCGGCCGCCGCCACCGAAATGGTCGAAGCGATCCTGAAAGACAAAAAGAAAATCCTCCCCTGCGCCGCTTACCTAAAGGGCGAATACGGTATCAGCGGCCTCTACGTCGGCGTTCCGGTAAAGTTAGGCGCAAAGGGAATCGAGCAGATCATCGAAATCAAACTGACCCCAGAAGAGAAGGCCGGACTGGATAAGAGCGCCGCAGCCGTGAAGGAATTGTGCGGCGTGATTGGCGTCTAGACCGGCTATGGCTTCACAGTCGATACCGGGGCGATTCCTGCATCTTTTCGCCACCAGGTCGTTGCGGCCACACGCCACTGATTGCGTCAAAAACGGGTAGTGGGATGATCACCGCAGGGCGGTCTCCAACCGATGACAATGGTTCTCCGCAGAATCACTGCACAATGAGTTGTCTCATACAGTCGATTCCACTCGGCCCCGAGGACTTCACCAGATTCCAAAATCGATCCATGGCGGTCGATTTTGTCTTTCTTCCTGCGTCGCTGAGTAGAGACGGCTGGAATCCGTATGTCTCGCGCTTCGCCGTCTGGATTGCGGCGCACCCAGTAGCCTGAGCATACGTAAGCGGCACCGCACTCAGCAACAGGAATGCTGCGAATAACTGACATCTCTGCATAAGCCGATCTACACCTTCTCGATCGTCACCTTCTTCAGCACCACATCCTTGTTCGGCCGGTTCTGCCGGTCCTGCGGAACGCGCGTAATCTTTTCGGCAATGCCCTGACCGTCGACCACCTCGCCAAAAATCGTGTGCTTGCCCGTGAGCCAAGTCGTCGGCACCGTCGTAATGAAGAACTGCGATCCGTTTGTGTTAGGCCCGGCATTCGCCATCGCCAGTTTGCCCGGCTTGTCGAACTTGTGCGGCGAGCCTTTGGTCTCGTCCTCGAACTGGTAGCCCGGTCCGCCCATGCCCGTGCCCTGCGGATCTCCTCCCTGAACCATGAAGTCGGGAATCACGCGATGAAAGATCGTCCCGTCGTACAACCGGTTCTTCGATTTCTTGTGCGTTGAGGGATGCGTCCACTCGCGTTTGCCCTCCGCGAGTTCGACAAAGTTGGCCACCGTCTTCGGCGCATCCTTTTCAAACAGCCGGCAGACGATGGTTCCTTCACTGGTTTCAAACGTGGCATAAAGTCCAGGTTGGCGAGTCATAAGATCCTTTCAAAAAGAAGTCGTTAGTATCTTGCACTGCACATGTAGCGACAGCCGCCTTGGCTGTCCCGCGAGGGCGAAGCCGAGCGGTCCTAGTTCGGCTTCGTAGCCGCTTTCGGAGTAGTCGGAGCCGCCGCCTTCTTCACCGTAGTTCCCGTTCCCGCTGCCGGTTTCGGAGCCGTTCCCGTCCCCCGCACGATGCTGATGTGAGTAATCTTCACCGGACGAAACGGCTTGTCAGTGCTCGGATCAGTGGCCATGTGTGCGATCTGTTTCACCAACGCCACCGTGGGTGCGTCGCACTGACCAAAGATGGTGTAACCACCATTCAGATGCGGCGTGGCCACCTCAGTGATGAAAAACTGCGCGCTGTTGCTGCTAGGGCGACCGGTATTTGCATAAGCCAGGCGTCCGGGCTGGTCAAACAGCAAGTCAGACGAGACTTCATTCTTGAATGGCGGCACGGGGTCCGCTCCCGATCCGCTGCCAGCCGGATCCCCTCCCTGGATCATGAACCCCGGAATTACACGGTGGAAAATAGTGCCGTCGTAAAGTGGCACGCCGTGTTTAGTGGCGCCGCTGACGGGATTTCTCCAGTCCTTGGTGCCGCTGGCGAGGCCGACGAAGTTCTCCACCCCGATCGGCGCTTTGTCGGGAAACAACGTGCACGTCATCTTACCCGCGGTCGTGTCGATGATCGCCGTGGGCTTAGCCGGCGCCCGCGCAGGAACCGCTGGTTTAGGCGCAGTGCTCGGCTTGGCTGCGGGTGCGGCCTGCGCGCTCGCGTTCAATTGAGCCAATGCTGCTGCCGCGCTCACGCACAGCAGGAAGATTGCCTTACGCATGGGATGCTCCTTGGAAATTGCAGATATGTTTTTGGAATACGTGCAACGTTGCCTGTCACAAAATACTACGGAAGTTTGTATTTTCAATCCGTTAGCTACGACGCGAGCGTACATTTTACGTACGATTGCGACGTGCTACGTCAGCTTTTATGCAATGCGTATGCAATGGGACGGTTGAGTTTATCAGAGTCCCTGAGCCTGCGAGAAGTCGCTCGACAACACTCGGCAGACCGTGCGAACGCACGATTGGCTCCGAAATCTCAAGATCGCTTTCGGCGTGCGTCTGCATGGGTCGCCACTACTGCTTTCGTCGTTAACGCACACTGGTATGTTCTTTTTGGGTCTGAAAGGTCAGACCTCAGGGTTGGATATTTCCTCTGGTGGTTGTCCTTTGTCTTGCTAGCGATAGGCTTATTCGATGTACAGGACGAAGCAAGGCTGATGAGTTCACAGAAAGCTGTCGTGGGCTACAAGCCATCAGGCCCCCTTGGCTGAAAACTTCTCCAAAAATTAAGGTCACTGCTGTAATCAGAGGTTTTTCGCCAATCGAATAGCCTACTGTCTTTTCTGACAGTGAACTGCTGGGAATGTGATCCTGTAGCCTACCTAAGCTTGGAGGTTCGGCAATGTCCAAATGGATTGCAGTACTGCTGTTGATGATGCCGTCTGTCACGGCAAGCGCGGCAAACAAGACCGCGGGAACAACAGTCCTCAAGGATTTGCAACCTGCGGGTACAACGGACACGAAGGACAAAAAGAATCAGCAGTATGACTTCGTTTTTGAGGTCTCGGGGAATCGCTACACCTGTCGGACAAGCCCGAAAGCCTCTCTGAAGGCGACTCTCTTCGTTGTGGGTAGTGATGTGAAGTACGAGATTGACGAGGACAAAGCTAAATTGAAAAACACCGCCGGGAAGGATGCGAAGTGTACTGTAGTCCGTGTCGAGAAAGTGTCAAATCCGTAGCTATGAAAAGTTCCGGTCCCCACGTTTGATCCTGCGCCATCCGATTGAGAGGAGATTGCACTCGTTGACTTCGATGAGCAGCGTCAACCAGTGAAATGAGGATGCTACGCCACTTCATCCATTAACTTCCGCCTTGCCGACTACTCATGCAATGTGGAATGCGCGTCGGAAAACAGCGCAGCAGGCGACATCTGGTGAACAAACACCTTAGCCATCTAAGCCGAGTGCGGCTTGCGAGCGAATGCTCCGATCATCGCCGGAGCAATCACACCCCCCCTTTCGCGAGCGCCCCCTCGCGCAAACGCTGAGCCAAGGTGTCGCAGTCAGCGACTTCGGCATTGGTGATTCCAAGGGATTCCATACGGGGAAGCAGGCTACGCACAGTTTCTGCCAGCCATTCGTATACAGGACTATAGGGTCCGCCATCCATAACACATTCCAGCCGGCACTCCGGTGGCGGCAATCCCGCTTCCTGCATTAACCAAGAAGAGTTGTGTGCCTACGTTAGGTCGAGGCACTGCACGGCGGAAGAACTCGATAAGAATCTCTTCTACCCAGAACATGAGCGGCGGTTCCGGGTAGCCTCTTGGATAAAACGAGAGATCGTATTCCTGAAACGCAATCAAACCGCCCACATGAACTCTCTCGACAGCTTTTTGCAGCACGGCGGCGGCGTCTGGAGTGTGAATCAGAATATGTCGGCCAATCACCGCATCGTAGAGTTGCACGGGCGCGTGTGTGGCCACATCGACCTTTTCGAATGCCACATGGTCATGACCCGCCGAACGGCAGCGGCCGCGCGCGATCTCCAATGCGTCGCTATCAATATCGATGCAATGCACGTGTCCGTGGGGTCCGACCAACCGAGCGGCCATCAAAAAAACTTCGCCTATACCGCAGCCTAACTCCAGAATGCGCCTACCCGCAGATATGCCTGCCCGGCGAAGAAAACTATCGGTCGGGGGATTAAGTATGGAAGCTGGAGGGCTAATCGGCGTCTTTCATGGTCAGTGTGCCCCAATACATACTTGGTTTCCGTAGTCGCCATGACTCCTATAGCGCACATTATAGGCAACAGGAGGCGCGCTTCACCCGAGTATTTCGATGTCACAACCGGTTCAACGCGTAGATGGAATAGGACGTGAAACGGGCAATTCGGAAGTCAACTGGCGAAAACAGCGATTGCACTCGTTGCCTTTCGGTTGGCGGGGTCGATGAATGATATGGCGATTTTGCAGAAGTTACGAGTTAGGATAGCTACGCACCGCCCAGAAGATGCCGCCAAGAATTATCGCCTCTATTAGGAGAAATAACGCCAAGTTCGTAGGCTTGAAGAAGAACCAGTCTGCAACCAAGTTGATCAGGACAACAACAATGATTACGGCAATACCGCCCGGTTGCTTCCATGGGGCTTTTTGCGCCTTCATGGATAGAAAGAATACAACCAAAAACGAGATCGAATGGAGAAAACCATTCGGGAGGCTTTCATGCTGACGAGAACAGTGGCCTCGCGCTCAAAACAACTCAATGAGGGATACGGAGATGTTAGTTCGTCTTTTGTGAGTTCAACTTTCACGCCCCCGCCTCAACGGCAATGTGATGCGGCTTTCCTCATTCTTGGAATCGTTTTAATGCTTATGACGCTCATTTCGAAGCCGCCGCAGTCTGACCCTGCATTTCCCGGCTAACGCGTTCCGCATCCCGAAAGACGCGAAGCAGATTCTCCCCCAGAATCTTGTGGATATCGTCCGCGCTGTAGCCCCGGTCGAGCAGAGCCTGCGTAATCTTCGGAAGGTCCGCCGCCGAGTCGATGCCCTGCGGAGTAGCCCCGCTGACGCCATCAAAGTCCGATCCCAGGCCAACATGATCAATACCCGCAACCTTCGCAATATGGTCGATGTGGTCGATGAGCGACTTCAGCGGTGGCCGCGGAATCTGCGCCAGCCACTCGCGCTCGATGCGATCTGTATCGAGATAGCTGACAGTCTTGCCTTCCGCTTTAAGTTTGGCAGTGTAGTTCTGGACCGCGGCAATCTCGTCCTTGCGTTGTGCATCCTCGGCCTTCTTGAAGTCCGCATCGTCGAATGCATTGAAGAAGTTGACTTGCACCACGCCGCCATTCTTACCCACCGCGCGCAGCATATCGTCCGTCATGTTGCGGGGAGCATCCACCAGCGCGCGCGCCGACGAATGCGACGCAATAACCGGCGCCTTGGTCGTGGCAATCGCGTCCCAAAAGGTCTTGTCGGCCACATGCGAGATATCGACCAGCATCCCCAGCCGATTCATTTCCAGCACCACCTGCTTGCCGAAATCGGTCAGCCCGTTGTGGTGCTCCACCTTCGGATCGTTAATGTCCCCCGACGAGTCCGCCCACTCGTTCGTGTTCGACCACGAGAGCGTCATATAACGCACGCCCAGCCGGTAGTAGTCCCGCAGCAGGTGCATGTCGTTCTCAATGGAGTGTCCACCCTCGATTCCCATCAGCGCCGCCAGTTTGTGCTCGCGATGCGCCCGCTCAATGTCAGCAACGGAAAATGCCATCATCATCCGGTCCGGATGCCGCGCCGCCTGCTCATACACCGAGTCGATGAGGTCAAAGGTATGCTGAGCGAAGCGGCCCTTGTTCGTCTCCGGCTCCACCCAAATCGAGAAGAATTCGGCGCCCAGATTCCCGCGCCGCGCCTTGTCGAGGCTGACGTGGCCAATGTCGTTCGGATCGGTCGACCCGAAGTCGAACTTCTCATCGAGAAACCGCTGAGGCGTATCCGCGTGAGTATCCACGACAATCGCCGAATCATGGATGGCCCGGGCCCTCGCACTCACCGGCGTGTCGGGCCCAGTTGATTGCGCCGCGGTTTGTGCCGAAGTTTGTGCCGCGGCGACAGAACAAAGCACTAGCAAGACGGAGAAGAGCCTGGTTGTCATAAGTTGACGCCCGCAGAACCGGCAGGCAAGTGTCCGATTGTATAGGTTGTCAGTCCGCAGAACAAAACAAGAGCCAAAACCACGAAGGCAACCCTTCGACTGCGCTCAGGGCAGGCTAAGGCTCGGGAAGGGAATCGGTTCAAAAGATTTTCCTTAGTGAACCTTAGTGTCCTTCGTGGTTAAAGCCTTTCAAAGCCAGCAGCACGCAAGCATCCAGCGCCTGATCGGTATCAATCACAGTCTTAGGAAAAGGAATCGCTTCGAACCGAGCCTTCACCTCAAGATAAAGACTGAAGTCGCGATTGCCCGCCGGATGCCGCCCGCTCTCCCCATCGGCCTCAAGCCTCCGGTTCGCCGTTTCTTCCGAGCAAACGCACTCCAGAATCAGCCACGTCTGGAGCAGGGCCCCAGCTGCGGCCAGCACATTCTCGATCTGATAGCGCCGAGAGAACGGCCGCCCATCCAGAAAGATGGCGCGCCCCGGATTCCTCCGCAGCAGGTACCCCGCCGTCTCCAGCATGATCTGCAAACAGAAGTCGTCCTGCGCCGACGAGTATTCAATTTCCTCCGGCAAGAACAGCGCGTGCCGAAACTCATCCTTGCTGAGGACCCGCCCCGACGTGCGCGCCGCCAGCTCCCGTCCGAGCGTACTCTTGCCAGTGCCCGGCAGCCCAGCCAACAAAACAATCATAGGAAGAGAATCGTAACGGATTTCTTACGCCAGCGCAGAAAGGATTGGCCTACGAAGATCTGAACCTATGAGGATGTGAACTGATAAGAACCGGGAAGGGAACTACCGCGTACCGCTACCAACCGCCACCTGAGTCTCAGGAATGTCGTTATCCTGATGCTCCAGCGGAACCACATTCTGCGTCTGCCGCCAGTCCGAATAATTTCCGCTGACCATAATATGGAAGCACCAGTGCCGCCGCTCTTCCTCAGGTTCCACCAGTCCGAGCGCCTTCATGTAGAAGAGGTAGTGCTCCATCCAGCGAATCTGATCTTTGCTCATGCCGCGGCGTTGCAGGTCCACGGTCACGCCCGCCAGATGCGAAGAGGCGGTATCGCCGTCGGCAGGAGCCGCGTTGCGATTGTGTCTCCGCAGCTTCTTCTGCACCTTCACCGTGCGCACCGCTGAGTTCACCTGAATCTGCTGGTGAAACCGGTTGTAGTAGGCGTTGCTGAGATCTTCGACAAAGTCGCGCGTCCACGGACGGCAGTAGCGCCGCGAAGGATCCAGACTCGGTTCGATCCGCAGCGATTCGCTGGCGCGAATCGGCAGCAGCGATCCATCCGCCTTGAGCGCTTCCAATTCCGTTTCGTCCTGAATGCGCGGCAGTTCGAGGCGGTTAATCTCGGCGTTTTGGATCAGCAACGATTCGTGCGACGGCCGGAACATCGGATTCCACCGCATCCAGCGCAGATGCCGCCGGTGCGCGTGGCGCGTGGTCACCGGATGTACGGCAAACGCCGACCCGCACATCGCCATCAGCATCACAATCCCGAGTTGTAGACGAACAATCCGTTTCACGAAGTGGTCTTCCGTTTTGCGAGGGAGCAGGTGTGTGTCACTCTTGGCCGCCAACTCTCACCACGCCAGCTTCTCACCGTACGCCCTCGCAGATCACTCCCGCGAGTAGCGGCTATTCTATGCCATGCTGTCAAGTCGTCCAACCCGATACTGCCATCGGACCGTTACTTGAGTACTCAACCGCGCAACCTCCCGCATGGTTACTGCTGGTTACTCGATGCCATGCCGCGGCAAGACTGCACTAGTCTTACCGCAAGCGACGGGCCATCTCTACCACGAGATGAGGGCCCTCTCATGTCTACCGCAGTGAACAACTTGGCGGGATCTTCCGAAACTACGGGCTGGCTATGTCAAGAGAAAGTGCAAAAAACTAGCGCCGCAAAAGGTCACCGATGGCCTGTTTCATGACCTGCCCGCTGACCTCAGAGATCGACCGGGTCAGCGGAATGTTCTTGGGGCAAACCTCGACGCAATTCTGCGCATACCCACATTCCTGAATGCCGCCATCGCCCATCAGCGCCGCGAGCCGGTCGCGCTCCAGCATCTTGCCCGTCGGATGCATGTTGAACAGGCGCACCTGCGCGATGGTCGCTGCCCCCACGAACCCAGTGTCTTCGTTGAACTGCGGGCACGCCTCCATGCAGCAAGTGCACGAAATACAACACGAGATGGGATAAGCGACTTCCTGGGCCTCGGCCGACATCCGCGGCCCCGGGCCCAGATCGTAAGTGCCGTCGATCGGCACCCACGCCTTCACCGCTTTCAAATTTTCGAAGATCACGCTGCGGTCGGTCGCCAGGTCGCGCACAACCGGGAATTTAGAGAACGGCTCCAGCCGGATCGGTTGCTCGAGATTGTCAATCAGTGCCGAGCAAGCCATCCGCGCCCGCCCGTTGATGAGCATGGCGCACGACCCGCACACTTCCTCGAGACAATTCGAATCGTAGGTGATGGGCGTCGTCGCCTTGCCGTCTTTGGTGACGGGGTCGGCGGCTATGTCCATGAGCGCCGAAATCACGTTCATGTTCGGCCGGTAGGGAACCGAGAACTCCTCCCAGTACGACGCGGAGGTAGGTGTGTTCTGGCGTTTGATCTTGATGATGACGGATTTTGATTCAGCCATTAGCAATTAGCCTTTAGCAATTAGCTTAAAACTCTTGTCATTCTGAGCGAAGCGAAGAACCTATGCACTCTGATGGCACCAGCAAACTGCATAGGTCCTTCGCTGCGCTCAGGATGACAAAGTAAACGACGACAACTACTTCCCCGGCGGAATCTCTGTGCCGCTCGGCAGACGACCGCATTCGTTTGTTGGTACTTCACGTTGCCGCGTGCCCCCTACGATCAGCATTCCAATCCCGAGGCTTACATTCGACCATCCCTCTAAGCCGTTCCCGTGTTTGATTTCGACGGCTCCAAGAGCGAGAAGCGCGATTGAGAGAAGGCTGAAGCCAACTACTGCTTTCCGCGAATACGAGTTTTCGGGCAGTAAGTCGAACCTAGACATCCACCGCTTGCATTCCCCAGTCGATCAGTACTTCCTCGGCCGCGGCGGAATCAGACTCGCATCCACCGGCTCAAACTCAAACTTAGGCTCGTCCGCATCCGGAGCGAAATACGCCTTCGTCGTCTTCATCCAGTTCTTGTCGTCGCGCTCGGGGAAGTCCGGCTTGTAATGTGCCCCGCGCGACTCGTCGCGCATCGCGGCGCCCTGCGCAATCACCCGCGCCAGTTGCAGCATGTTGTAAAGTTGCCGCGCAAAGTCCACGGTCGTATTCGCCCACATCGTGCGATCGCTGAGATTGATCTTGCGATAGCGCTCCAGCATCTCCACCAGCTTCGCGTCGGTCTGCTGGAGGTTTTTGTTGTAACGAATAACAGTACAATCCTTCGTCATCAACTCGCCCAGTTCCCGCCACAGCTTGACCGGATTCTCGTTCCCCTCATTCTTCATCAGCAGAGAATTACTCTCTTCCTGCTTCTTCTTCTCCGCTTCGTAGCAGGCGTTCCCGTCAGGAAGCGCCTGCATTCCACGCGCGTAATTCACCGCGTTCGGCCCCGCAGTCGCCCCGCCGTAGATGCACGACACCAGCGAGTTCGCGCCCAGCCGGTTCGCCCCGTGGTACTGATATTCGCACTCGCCGGCGGCATAAATGCCAGCCACATTCGTGGACTGCTTGTAATCCACCCAGAGCCCGCCCATGGTGTAATGCATGCCCGGGAAAATCTTCATCGGCGTGTCCCGCGGATCGTCCCCCACAAACTTCTCGTAAATCTCGAGAATCCCTTCCAACTTCTTGTCGAGAATCTTGCGGTCAATGTGCGTCAGGTCGAGATACACCATCGGCTTGCCGTCAATGCCGAGGTTGTGCTCGTACACCACCTTGAAAATGGCGCGGGTCGCCACATCGCGCGGCACCAGGTTCCCATATTTCGGATACCACTCCTCGAGGAAATACCACCGCTCATTTTGCGGAATGGATTTCGGATCGCGCTTGTCGCCCTGGGCCTTCGGCACCCACACGCGTCCACCCTCGCCGCGCGCCGACTCCGACATCAACCGCAGCTTATCCTCACCAGGAATTGACGTCGGGTGAACCTGAATGAACTCCCCGTTCGCGTAGTAGCAGCCCTGCTGATACAAGGCGGATTGAGCAGATCCTGTACATACAACCGAATTAGTAGACTTCCCGAAGATCGCCCCAATACCGCCCGTGCAGATCAGGATCGCGTCCGCCGGGAAGGCCCGCACTTCCATCGAGCGCAGGTCCATCGCGCAAATCCCGCGGCAAATCTTGTTCCCATTGATCACCGCCGACAGAAACTCCCAGTGCTCGTATTTCTTCACCTTGCCTTCAGACTCATAACGCCGGACTTGTTCATCCAGTGCATATAAGAGCTGCTGCCCGGTAGTCGCGCCGGCAAACGCCGTCCGGTTGTAGAGAGTCCCACCAAAGCGGCGAAAGTCGAGCAACCCCTCCGGCGTGCGGTTGAATGGAACACCCATGCGATCGAGCAAATCGATAATTCCAGGCGCCGCCTCGCACATATCTTTAATCGGAGGCTGATTGCCCAGGAAATCCCCGCCGTACACGGTGTCGTCGAAGTGCTTCCAGGTCGAGTCGCCTTCGCCCTTCAGATTCTTCGCGGCATTAATCCCGCCCTGCGCGCAAACCGAGTGCGACCGCTTCACCGGAACAATCGAGAACAGGTCCACGTTCGCGCCCATCTCGGCGATCTTGATCACCGCGGACAGTCCAGCCAGTCCGCCGCCTACGACAATGATTTTTGGAGTCGCCATCGCTCTCTTATCTACTTTCTGTCATTTGCTTGTTGTCCATCGTGGCCGTGCCCTCAACCGGCTGCTGAGGATGAGACCGGAACGACGCCAGGCTCGCCAGTCCTGTGCCGGTCAGTACAAAGAAGAGCCCCAGACACACGGCCAACAACCTCTTCTGCGCCTTCGCCCCAGAAACGATGCCCCACTTCGCCGCGAACAACCATATGCCATAGGCGAAGTGCCACGACGCGGCGATCAGTCCCACGACATAGAACAAGAAAAGGTACGTATGCGTCACTTCGAGTTGCACTTTGCCAAACGACGAGGCTGGAGAGTCGTGCAAATCGACGCCGCTAAACCGCATCGTGTAGGTATGCCAAAGGATGTAGGCAAACGCGATGCCGCCCGTCCAGCGCTGCGCCGTATACATCCAGTTGCCGGTCCAGGGATAAGCGGTCGTGTTGCCGTCTCCGCGATACCAGATGTAGAACCCATAGAGCGCGTGGAACGCAATGGGCAACCAGATGCCGAACAATTCCAGGAAGAACACCAGCGGAAGATTCGCGAGAAACCTCACCGTGTTGGTGTAGGCGTCCGGTCCATGGATGCCAAGCGCAGTCGAGTTCGAAATCAGAATGTGTTCGAACAGGAACGCGCCGACCGGCACAATCCCCGACAGGGAATGCAACCGCCGTAAAACAAACGAATATCCCTGACCAGCGCGCAAAGGCGCAACCCCATGCGCTAGAACGGGAGGAGAAGAACTGCCTGACGCCACGAAACGCTCCTTATAAGTCCGTCAGATTTGTCCCACTCAGATTCGTCCGACAATGAGAAAAGAACTTTTCATTATCGTGCCCCACAAGAAGTGAAGTCAAGAAACCCCCAGCTGTTGTCCTTGCTCTTGGTGTTGTTTTTGTTCTTACTCTCAACGCCCGATTCCAGGGTTCGTAGAGGGCGTCATCCCGAAGCACCGCGTTTTCACCAGCGGGGCGAGGGATCTCGCGTGCAGCGCCACCGCCCTCCGCGCATCCGGAACCGTGGGACTTTTGAGTTGCGGAGGAACGCTACCGCCACCATAAAGAAGCGAAGTTGTTTGTGGTCTGGTTTGGCATGTGTGACGCGGGCGCTCTCGCCCGCGGCTTTTGATCTTGTTCTTGATCTTAGGATGAGAAAGAATTCTACCGGTAAGCGTAAGGCGACCGTCGTGCCCGTTCCGGAAAAACCTTGATCATCACCATCCCCGCGACAAACCCACCCACGTGAGCCCACACCGCCACCCCACCGACGTCCCGTCCCGCCTGAGCCACCGACAAAGTTGCCGCTCCACTAACAAACTGCAGCACGAACCAGTACCCGAGCATGACCCACGCCGGAAGATAGAAGACGAACACAAAGAACCAGGTCAACACGCGTGCTCGCGGATACAAAACGAAGTATGCTCCCAGCACCCCCGCAATCGCCCCGCTCGCCCCAACCGTCGGAACGTTCGAGTGCGGATAGATCGCAACCTGTGTTGCCATCGCGCACAACCCCGACAGCAAATAGAACACCAGATATTTCACGTGCCCCAGATGGTCCTCGATGTTGTCGCCAAAAATGTACAGAAACCACATGTTGCCCAACACGTGCAGCCAGCCCCCGTGCAGAAACATCGAAGTGAAGAAGGGAAGCACGACCTGCGGCAAGCTGTACCGAGGCGACCCCGACAGAAACGCCGCCAGATGCGCCGGCACTTCCCCAAATTGTTGCGCGAACAGTTCGGCGCCCCTCGGATCGGTTACCAACTGGACCCACTGAAACAGATAAATGGCAATATTGATCCCGATGAGAAACGAGTTCACATACGGCGTGCTGTATCGTGGCTGGTCGTCTTTAATTGGGAACATAGAAGGTCTGCTACGTTATAAAGGAAGAGTCGACAAATCGAACGGCCTAGTCGGGTCCCGAGCCTTTCAAATTACAAAATTACCCGATTACCAAATTACCAAATCGCCATGAACGGCGTCCTGATTATCGACAAACCCGCGGGCCTCACCTCGCACGACGTGGTCAACCGCGTTCGCCGCATCCTGCAGCAGCGTTCCGTCGGCCACCTCGGCACGCTCGATCCCATGGCCACGGGAGTTCTCCCGCTGGTCACCGGCAGCCTCACACGCCTGGCTCAGTTCTACACTGCATCTGAGAAAACGTACGAAGGCACTATCCGCTTCGGCTTCGCCACCGACACCTACGATGCCGAAGGCGAACCCACCACCACGCCGCAGGAGGTAACGCTGCGCGCCGAACAAGTGGAAGCCGTAGCCGCCCGCTTCCGCGGGGTCATCGAACAGACTCCCCCTCCGTTCTCGGCAAAGAAGATTAAGGGCGTCCCAGCCTACAAACTGGCTCGCAAGCAGAAAGAAGTCGTGCTGCAACCGGTGCAAGTCGAGATCAAAGAATTCGCAATCCTCGAAGTCGCGCAAGACCGCGTCCGTTTTCGCGCCCGCGTAGCCTCCGGCACCTACATGCGCTCGGTGGCTCATGAAATGGGACAAACCCTATCCTGCGGCGCCCACCTAGAATCCCTCCGCCGCACCGCAGTGGCCGAATTCACGCTGGAGGACGCTCATACGTTGGAACAACTAGCCGAAGCAGCAGGGAACTCCGCTATATCTTTTCCGCGTGAGGATCAGTCTGGCGTATGTGTGTCGCGGGTGCCCTCGCCCGCGAACTCTCCAGTGTCACAGACAGCAGCCTCACAAGTGGATAACTCGAACGACTTCTTCATCCACCCGCGCAAACTCCTACCGCACCTTCCGTCCGTCACGGCCGACGACCCCACCGCCGCCCGCATCCGCACCGGACGCTCCGTCAACCTCCCCGAACTCTCCCGCGCCCCCCTGGTCAAAGTCTTCCAAGGCCAAAAGGATCTCCTAGCCATCGCTACCCGAGTAGCCGGCACCCTATTCCGCGCAAAAATCGTTTTCACCGGCTAAACCGCGGTTTGCAGGTCATTGCTCGGTACGATGGCTTCGCGAAGGGCACGATTTCAGATAAATGAATGGAACGGACTCTGGGCGGCTGCCGAATGCGCCCATTATCAATGTCCGATAACAGGTATTATGTAAACCAAGCTGGGAGGCTGAACCCACGAGCCCCGGGCGGGACTCCGACAAAGCATCTTCCTGAAAGCTGACGCTGAGAGCTGCCCCTCTCACATCTTGTACTTCCCCAAATCCTCGTCGTTCAACCCCTCAAGCCACTTCCGCATCTCCTCAGCCGTCGCCTTGTCCGACATGCTGCCGGCGATCTTCGAACTCTTCAGCACCAGATCGTCCACAAAGATCGGACAATCCACCCGCAAAGCCAGCGCCAGCGCATCCGAAGGCCGCGAATCGATGCTGATCACGTCGCCCTCGCGCTCCAGCCAGATCACCGCATAAAACGTATCTTCCTTCAACTCTGTCACCACAACCTTGTGAACCTGAGTCTCCAGCCCGGTCAGCACATTCTTGATCAAATCATGCGTCATCGGACGCGGCGTCGAAACCTTCTCCATCTCCAGCGCTATCGCCTGCGCCTCATTCACTCCCACCCAAATCGGCAAAACCGTGTCCCCGCCCACATCCTTAAGTATGACAATCGGCGTATTCGTTACGGGATCTACCATTAAGCCTCGGATTGTCATTTCTACTTCCATCGCGGCCTCCGAATATTTTTCCTCTTATATCACCAATTCGCCCAGCAGGCTGTTGGGAAAACTGGTGGTTACGATCACCGGGGCGTACGCTCCCACCTTCGGCGCGGCGCCCTGCGGAGCCGTAAAGTTCAAGGTTTTGTTGTGGGAAGTCCGTCCGATCCACTGGGCGCGCGCTTCGTTGCGCCCCTCAACCATCACCTCACAATTTGTCCCGATGTATTTCTTGTAGAGAGAGATCTGGATCTCTCTCTGCTTCGCCATCAGTACATCGAGCCGGCGTGCTTTCTCCTCATCCGGGATGGCATCTTCCAACTTCAGTGACGGAGTGTTCGGCCGCGGCGAATACTTGAACGCAAACACGGCGTCGTATCCCACCTCTTCGAGCAGGTCCAGCGTCTCTTCGAAATCCGCTTCGGTCTCGCCAGGAAATCCCACAATCACATCGGTTGTGATGCTGATTTCCCGCTGCGCGGCCTTGATCCAGCCAATGCGTGCCATGTACTGCTCTCGCGTATAGAGCCGCTGCATGGCGTCCAGCACGCGCGTTGACCCGCTCTGCACAGGCAGATGCACGTGGTCGCACAGCGCGGGCACCGCATCGATCGCTTCCACAATGTCGCGTCCAAAGTCGCGCGGATGCGAAGTCGTAAACCGCACTCGCCGGATCCCCGGAACTCCCGCCACCGCGGTCAGTAATTCCGCGAACGACTTTCTCTTCGCCGCGTCCGCCGTCGAGTCCTTGTACGAATTCACATTCTGCCCGAGCAACTGAATCTCGGTATAGCCCAAATCGGCCATCTGGCGGGCTTCTTGCAACACGGATGCCGACGTCCGGCTGCGCTCCTTGCCGCGCGTGTAGGGCACTACGCAGTACGCGCAGAACTTGTCGCACCCTTCGATGATGGTGATGTAGCCGCGATGAGGATTCGTCCGTGCTGTGAATTCCGTCTCGAAGCACGCGTCGGTCTCGCGGTCATCGAGTCCGGTTACGCGGAGAGGGCTTTCGGCTTCCGGCTTTCGGATGTCGGACTTCCCTGCTTCAACCCCTGCTTTAACTTGTGCGTTTTCGATCTGGTGCAGCATCTGCGGCAGTTTGTTGTACGACGCCGATCCCGCGACCAGAGACACGTACGGCGCGCGCTCGAAAATCTTTTCGCCCTCCTGCTGCGCGACGCACCCCAGCACTCCAAACGTCTTGCCCTGCGCTTTGTATTTTTTGTAATCGGACAGCCGGTTGAAGACCTTCTGTTCCGCCTTGTCGCGGATCGAGCACGTGTTGTAGAGCACCAGGTCGGCCTGCTCGACCGTCTCCACCTGCCGGTACCCCTCGTGCACCAGCGTGCCAATGACCTTTTCCGAGTCATGCACGTTCATCTGGCACCCAAAGGTCTCCAGATAAAACGTCTTCTGCTTCTGTTTTTGCGGAACCCCAGACATATAGGCAAGTATAACGCGGGGGGATAGCTTCTGAGCTCCTAGCTTCTAGCTGCTAGCCAAACACCGACAACTCACGCCATTGTCATCCTGAGGCCGGCGTTTTTGGCGGGCCGAAGCGCTTGCCCGGAGCGAAGTCGAAGGGACCTGTGCAATCTGCAGCGCACGCGGCTGTGCCGGGCAGAGTGCATTGATCCATCGCTCCGCTCAGGATAACAACAGCTCTCGGCTGATCACCGCGACGGGCAAATGCCGCAGCGGACCGGGAGGTCTTTGCAGCGACAGACTGCCGGAATATCCTTCCAGGCGCGGGCTTTGGGTTCGCAGGCGAGGAGGCTAGGCCTCGCGGTATTTTTCGTATTTCCCTCTTCCACCCGGACAATGCAAACCTTTGCGCCGGACAAACGCCTCAACCGGCAGGATGTACCACACATCCACGTCCACCAGGTGCGCCGCCAGAAAGTCGATCTGATCCTTGTCGTAGCCCTGCCCTCTCCGGTCGCTGGGAGCGTAATACAATCCGTCTTTTGCGCATGAGCACACTTCACCTGCACCCGCCAGAACCCCCGTCCGATCCCCACCAGCACGTCATACGGATCGACATTTCCCCAGGGCTTGGCCACGCGGAAATCCAACCGGCATGCCCTCCCCATGAACTCAAGTTCCGAGGCGTCTCCCTTTCGCCCCGAAACCGGGCACCCCACCGCGTGAATAGTAATGACTTCCTCTGCCTCTTCCTTTGTCATTCCCGGAAGACGCGGTGACGAGCAACCCGTTGCTGCCATTCCAATGGTTGATCGCTCCGCGCCACAGACTCTTGTCATTCCGACAAGCGATAGCGACGAGAGCCCGCCCTGAGCTTGCCAAAGGGGACCTTCTGTTCGCCGCGTCCCGCCCCAATTCCCACTGTCCAATTCGTCCCTCTTCTCCATAAACAAAAAGGCGCAGCTGGTTGGCTGCGCCCGAAATGCATTCAGATAAATCGCAATGGCTAGCCGACAAACTCCACGTTGCCGGTAGCCAGGTCGTACATCGCGCCGGCAATTTGGACGGATCCCTTTTTTTCCAGGTCTTCCAAAATGGGGCTTCGACGTCTGATGTTATCGAGTGCGAGCACGACGTTGGTCCGCGCTACCGCGTCAACATAGGCCGCGTTCTTGCTCGACCTCTCGCCATCAAACTTCGTCGCCGAGATGGCCGGCTTGATTCGGGCGAGCAGTCCGGTGAGGTTACCCATCTCAACGTCGTCGATTGTGCCCTTGACCGCGCCGCAGTCCGTGTGTCCGAGGACCAGCGCCACTTTCGCGCCCGCAACGGCGCACGAATACTCCATGCTGCCAAGCAGGTCATCGTTTACGACAGTGCCCGCAATGCGGCCGTTGAACGTGTCTCCGATGCCCGTATCGAAAATGATCTCGGCAGGCGCTCGCGAGTCGATGCAGCCCAGCACAACCGCAGCCGGGTGTTGGCCGGTCGCTGTGGACCGTTTCTGCGCCAGATAGTCATGGGCAAACATCTTTCCAGCTCGAAACCGCTCGTTTCCCTTCTTCAGTTCTTCGATAACCTGGCCTGGCGTCATGCGGTCGCGTTGTTCCTTGGTTAGGGATGCTCCCCCACTGCCGAATTGCATGGGCAAGGACGTAATAGGAGTGATGACACAAGCGCCTAGAGCCGTTCTGAGAAAACTGCGGCGGCCCAACGCCCAGTGCGTGGGAGAATGGTCCGGCGACGTCCATTTCATGGTTTCCTCCTGCGGTTGCCCACTCCTTGGTTCAGGCTCGAGTAGCCTTGCGAGGCCATCAGATTGCTTCCCAGCGCGGTTGGCTGAACGTGGAGCCGAGGCTAGCGTCGTGCCGAGCCAACCGTAAACTGGCAGAAGTTACAGTTCTTCGGGGACTGGAGCAATTTCCCATCTCTGGCTTCAACCTAAGTGCAACGGCAAGATTCTTGAGGTCAGATTCTTGCACTTCCATCCACAATCTCTATGGTTTCAGCACCTGAGCGTCGTCGGCGCCAGATTGTCGCGCTGGGATAGGCAGGCCATTACAGTGCGCCGTGAAAAGCGCTGGTCCACAGCGGGAAGAAAGGCCCGCCCGGGAACTGGATCGCTCCACCCGGTAGCAATCGGAGCGGCGGTGGAGACAACAAAGCCGTCGGAGCCTCCGGTGTAGAGGGT
>DASRRV010000285.1:0-5514 GCA_035695545.1 Candidatus Sulfotelmatobacter sp.
CGTGACCCGAGCAACAACGGGCGAATTCAAAAAACGGAGATACGCTCATGTATCAGAACAAAGTAACGCTCATCGGCTTCCTCGGCAGCAACCCAGAAGCTCGCACCAACAGCCCAGACGTTAGCGTCACCACTCTCTCGCTGGCAACCAAGTCCTCCTACAAAAAGAACGGCGAATATGTCTCGCACACCAATGGCACCGTTGCGTCGTATTCGGCAAGCTCTCGGAGTTCGCCAAGACGCTCACGAAGGGCGCACATGTCCAGGTCGAAGGCGAGCTGCGCAGCCGCGAATACGAGAGCAAGAGAACGAACTCGAAGAAGCGCGTCTGGGAAATCCGGGTTTCTTCGATCCTCAAGCTCGATCGCGCCGAAAAATCTGCTCCGGAAGATCAGGATCACGATGACCCGACTCAGGAGGAAACGGCCGCTTAAGGCTCGCATTCTTACTCTCGGAAGCCCGGTCAAATGACTGGGCTTCCATTGTCGTGAGGCTACCGCTATGAGTTTCGAATTGATCCTGCCATTTCTTCGGCCAATCGAGTCGCTTCTGCTCGACGAAAGCGTCAGCGAAATCATGGGCAATCCCGATGCCTCATGGTGGTATGAACGCGACGGCATCATGCTTCAAGAACAGAACATTTCGTTCGACGCCGGCAAGCTACAAACGGGCCTCGAAGTTATTGCTAATCAACTGGGTAAAAAACTCGACGAAGACAACCCACTCCTGCACGCACGGCTCCCAGATGGGAGTCGGTTGGCGGCAGTCATTCCGCCGGTCGTACGCTGTACACCTGCGCTCATCATCAGGAAATTCACCAGCCGCCATTACACAGTTGATGATCTGATCACTCGGGGCACGCTGACCCGGGCGCTCGCGGACTTCTTAGCCGAGCAGATTCGCAGCGGTAAGACGCTGCTTATCAGTGGCGGGACCGGCACCGGCAAAACCACACTATTGCGAATATTGGCCGACTTTATTCCCGAACAGGATCGCCTCGTTATCATCGAGGACACCTCCGAACTTCAGATCCAGAAGCCGAACATTCTGACGACGGAATGCCAGACCGATACGTTCAAGGCCAAGATAACTTTCGACGACCTCCTAAAGTCCGCTCTCCGCTGGCGCCCGGACCGCATCATTCTCGGGGAAGTGCGCGGAATCGAGGCACGAACGCTGCTCGATTCCTTCAACACGGGCCATGCCGGTTCACTGGCTACGATCCATGCCAACTCGGCGGAGAAAGCCCTTCACCGTTTCGCCAATCTCGTGACACGCAGCCACCCGCAGAGTACCTTCTCCGACACGGAGGCGGAGATCGCGGAGGCTCTGGATTTCGTCGTCCATGTAGAGCGTCAACCAGGCCGCCGCGTTATCCGCGAAGTGCTTGCGCTTCGAGGGTATGACCGCGACGCGAAACGCTTTCTTATTGAGTCTGTCTTCGAGGTGCAACATGTCGCAGCTTCCGCACGTAGTGCGGCGCCTATTGCCCACGACTTGCTCACCAATTCTGCACAGAAAGATTCGCTGATTCCACTACCTACAAAGGAGAACCCACATGCCACTGCTTGAGATCAACCGGATGCGCCACATTTGCGCATCGGTTCGGCTTGACGAAGCCACTGCTGCCCAGGTGGATCCCCGACGATGTTGTAGACAAGGCGCTGAACTATGTCTTCTCGAAGGACCACGACTTCCAGGAGTTCTTAAGGACTCCGCAAGCGAAGCAGGTTGCATCGACTCTGCGTGTGCGGAAGGTCGGAAACAATGCTGGGCCCGACCAGCCGGGAAAGAAGGTCGTTGCTGGAGTGGAATCCACGCCTTCTGTGCGGACGGTGAAGGCGTGATGGTGTATCCAATTTTGTGGCAGTGCAAGAACGGTGCTTCGCACCGGAAGAATTTTGACACTCCATCCCTGGAAGGGTACTGGCGAGGAACTCTGGTTCCTCGTTGCAAACCTTTTTAGGCCCCAGAGTTTATAAGAAACGGTGTTCCTTGTAAGGAACCTGAGATTGGAGAGCTTGTGGAAACTCTTGAACCAACCAACGTCGGCCAGACTTCACGACTGAGGGGTCGTGAAGCGCGATCGCGAAGTATCGGTACGAAACTGACTCCGTCGGAAGAAAAGAAGATCATTGCGGCAGCAGAAGCACAGGGGAAAGCTCCAAGCGAATGGGCGCGCGATCTGTTGTTGCGCGGAGCCTTTGCCGACAATCGCAGCCACATGGAACTGCACATATTCACCGAACTTGTCGGCATAGAAATGCTCATGATGAAAACGCTTGAACCGATCCTACGCGGCGACAAACTTGAGCAGGACCAGATCGCCATTCTCTTCCGCCAAGTGCAGTCGGCCAAGGCCGCAAAGGCGCAGGAACTCCTCGCCCGGCGCAGCCAGAAACAGGACAAGTAGCCATGCCAAACGTACAGCAATGGGGCCGCAGGGAATCCATCATCTGGCCGCCGCGCGGCTACCTTTACACGCTGGGCGCCTTCTTCCTCGCCTGCATTGCGGCCGGATTCTTCATCTACCTCCGCTTCGAGTACGGCCTCTCGGCGCTCGAACGCTACTATCTGCCCTACTACGTGCGCAGCGAAATCGGAGGTTTCGCGCATCCGGCTAACGCGTATCGAATGCTCCGACTTACGGACGGCAGATCACTGGGGCGACTCGCTATCGACGTCGATGTGCGGCCAGGGTCCACGGTGCAAGCTGATGGCAAGCCACTGCCATTGATGCTGACTCGTCAAGCTGCACAAGACGGCAGGTATCTCATCTACCGCGAGCCTTTGCGCAACTACTCGAACAAGGCGATCCACGCATGGATAGGGCATTGGATTTACGGGGACATTCCCGTTTATGGCCTGTTCAAGATGCAGCTCTGGTTCGGTCTGGTTTCCTTCGTATTGCAGCTTCCATATTCCATCCCCAAAGACATCGCGCGCATCAGGCAACTGCGCTATGGCCGCCGGCTGAAAGGCCCTGTCCTTGTCAACGCCAGGGCCTTCACCAAGGCCGTCACTGGCAATGGCATCGGCATCACGACCAACGACTCAAAGTGCCCACTCCGCATCCCGCGCGACGCCGAGAACAAACACTTTCTCATCGTCGGCGACACCGGATCGGGCAAGTCGAGCATCATCCGCCAGATGCTTTATCAAGTGGATGCGCGCGGCGATTCGGCCATCGTCTACGACCCGGCCTGCGTGTTCGTGAAGCAGTTCTACGACCCGCATCGAGGTGACATCGTTCTCAATCCGCTCGATTCGCGAATGCCTTACTGGAATCCGTCGAAGGAATTGCGCCGCAAGGCCGAAGCCAAGGCGCTCGCGGTTTCTCTTTATCAACCCGAAGGAGTCACAAACCGTTTCTTCGTCGAAGCGCCTCAAAAGATCTTCGCTCATTTGCTGAGCTTTCTTCCTACACCAGAAGAGTTGGTTCAGTGGATGTCCGACCCAGAGGAAATTGACCGCCGTGTGCGGAAAACAGAGTATTGGGCACTGATTGACCCGAAGGCGCCGCAGCAGCGCACGGGCGTTCTCGGTTCACTCAACATGAGCGCAGACAGCTTTCGATTGCTGCCCACGCAGGACGAGACGACCTTCGTTTGGACAGCAACGGAATGGGCGCAGGCACGGCGCGGTTGGATCTTCATTACTTCGCGCCCAACGATGCGTGAGGCACTCCGCCCTCTTATCAGTCTGTGGATTGACACGCTCGTTCTACGTTTGTTGAACGAGCCCATGCCCGATCAGCGACCGGTTTGGTTCGTAATCGACGAACTTGCCAGTCTGCAACGGCTACCGCAGCTTCACACAGCCATCACCGAGAACCGCAAATCACAAAATCCAGTGATTCTCGGTTTCCAGGGTCGCAGCCAGATGGAGGCACGCTATGGCGAAGATGCCGAGGCCATGCTGTCGCAGCCCGCAACCAAAATCTTCCTTCGCACGACCGAGCCACGCGCTGCAAAATGGGTCAGCGAGGCCATCGGCGAGGTCGAGATCGAGCGCCTGCGCGAAACGCATTATGACGGCACGCGCACCGGGCGCAACTTCATGCTCGACCGCCAGACCGAGCCGCTGGTTTTGCCCTCTGAAATCTCCGGCCTCGACGATCTGTGCGGCTTTCTCAAGTATGGTAATCATGTTGCCCGATTCTCGTTCCCATTCATCGCGCTCGAAGAGAGAGGCCCTGGTTTCGACGAACGCAAAATGGACGATCTGATCGTTCCCAATGCGGTGCCCCCGGCTGAACCGCAAGAGCTTTCGGGCAATCTTCTGTTCCCCGAATACCCGGAACAAAACATCGGGCATGAAATCACGTAACGGCCATGCTGACCATCTCCAAACCGCTGTCTGCAGGTCAGGCGCAGAACTATCACCAGAAGGAATTCACCGCCAAGGAGCAGAACTATTGGTCGCAGCGTGGCGTGATTCAGGGCGAATGGCAGGGCCGTCTAGCAGCGCAGTTCGGTGTTGGTGGAGCGGTATCTGCCGAGGACTTCGCCAAACTCAGTCAGGGCAAGCATCCAGATCGGCGAACAACTTGTCCGCCAACGCGCTTCTTATAAATATCACGACACCGACGGCAAGACTGTCAAAACGATGGAACACCGTGCCGGTTGGGACGCGACTTTTTCCGCTCCCAAGTCAGTCTCACTGACCGCGCTTGTGGGTGGCGATGAGCGTGTACGCGAAGCGCACCGGGAGAGCGTCCGCGTTGCCCTCGACCAGATTGAGCGTTACACCCAGGCCCGCATCGGCGGCAGTCATCCACCGGAGACGACAGGCATGTTCATTGCCGCCAAATTCGAGCACGATACGGCCCGACCCGTGGGCGGTTATGTCGCGCCGCAACTCCATACGCACGCGGTTGTCTTCAATATTACCGAGCGAAGCAACGGAGAGACTCGCGCCCTGCAGGAGCGCGGATTGTTTCAGTCGCAGCAGTTCGCCACCGCTGTTTATCAATCTGAACTGACGTACCGATTGCGCCAGCTCGGGTACGAAATCACAACTGACCGTAGCGAGCGCCCGAAATCAAGGGCTACACACAGGAATACCTCGATGCATCCAGCCCCCGTAGCCAACAAATCCGCGAGTGCGCGCTCGGCCTTCCGGCGGTGGGCCGCACACCAGGGCCACGATGCGTTGCCCTTGTTGGCCGTCGAGCAAGGCTGCCTTCCCGGGGCGCGGTCGCTCGTACAAGGCTGCCGCCACGCACCACATTTTTTTCCCGCCACGGCTTCAGGTCGTGGCTTTCCAGTAAGATCCGGATCGTTTCCCGTCCCACCCGCGGAATCAGCTTGCGCTTCACCACTTCTTCGGTCAGCTGCCGCACCGTCCAGTGGGAATTTACTCGCAAGAAGGCCCGAAATACCTTTGGCTACACAATCACGCGGTCACGGTACTAGAGGGTTCGTACAACCGTGACCGCCCCAGACCTAGCTTAGCTAGCACTCTCTCGATGTTTTTCACTCAAACCACGCCTTCATCGCCTACGAGTTGCTAG
>DASRRV010000286.1:0-34639 GCA_035695545.1 Candidatus Sulfotelmatobacter sp.
GCCCGCCCGCGCCACCAACCTCAACAAGCATGGAGCGGCTGTGCAGTTGACCCGCGATCTTGAGGTGGGCTCCGTTGTACGGCTGCGAAACAAAAATCGTGGCGAGGTTTCTGCGCGTATCGTCGCTCTACTGAAAGCGTCGCAGGGAGTTTCCACCTACGCCATCGAGTTTGTCGAGCAAGACGGCGGCGTAACCAATTTCTGGGGCATTTCTTTTCCGTCGAACGCCTAGCTGTCCGCTCGTCAATTCCCAAAGGCGACAACCTGGCGGTACATCCCCACTACACTCACATGGGCCAACGAGTGAAGTCTGGTTACGACATTCGTCCTGATCTTTTCTAAGGATGATCTGGTTCAGCCTGTCATAGGTGACAGTTTGCTGCTCGATCCTGCGTGCAAGACTTAACATGCGGTGAAGTGCTTACCTATGAACTTGATGAACATCTCTTGGAGAGTCCGCAGCCGAATGCGCCTCTTCGCGGCGGCATCACTGCTCGGCATCGCGGTGGGAATATTTGTACTATTTCCCATCAACGAGTTCGTTTACTACTCAGAATATCGAGAGACAGGTAGACCTGCGATTCGATTTGCGGCGTCGCAGTTGCAGCAAGCATTATGGGGCAATATGCCGAAGAAGATTGTGTTCTACGCTATCGTCGGCCTTATGCTCAGTTTGGCCGGGGCGGCGATCTACGTTGCCATGACGCGTCGTGCAGACCAGGTCAGGCAACTGAGGGCCGCACTAGACGATGATCTGCGCGGCACAATCGCTCGCGGCGAGAGTGCAAGTCTCGAGTTCAAATCGACTTTCCGGTGGGATCTGCGCGAAGGATGTATCAACCGCTCGCTCGAGACAGTCGTGCTCAAGACCCTGGCAGGCTACTTCAACACCAATGGCGGAACGTTGCTGATTGGCGTGGCCGATAACGGAAGCATCGTTGGTCTTAAAAGCGACTATTCCACCCTGAAGAAGCCTGATCGAGACGGTTTCGAGCAGCTGTTGATGACCTCGATTGCAAGCAAGTTGGGCGGCGACACTTGCCAGTGGGTTCAGTCGGTGTTTCATTCCATCGAAGGCCAAGACATATGCCGGGTAATGGTGAGCCCGGCGCATCGGCCCGTGTATGTGCGTGACGGCGAGACACCAAAGTTATACGTTCGTGCCGGCGTGAGCACACGCGAACTGAACGTGCAGGAAGCCATCAACTACAACGCAACGCGATGGAGGAAGTAGGGGACAGCATCCGCCATAAGGCGTTTCGTCAGTTGCGTAACATCCCGATTACGCTCAAATCCAGAGTGCCCATCCAAAATCTGCAGCTCTATGCCCGCGACACACACTTAAGTAATCGTGTCACGGGCTGCTTTCGCGAGAAAATAGGGATGAGAGATTTTATGGGGAGCATAGTTAAGCAATTTCGTGTCTTGTGTTTAGTGTCTGCGTTGACCACCTTTGCCAATACGAAGACTCTCGGCGCAGCGGACACCTTCGCCGCCGCAAAACTCACAAAAAAAGAGATTACCCAACTCATCCCTGTTTTGCAGCAGTTGGCGTATGACATTCCAGATTCGTGGAACACCGAATTGCGAGCCTGGCGCGTCGATCTCGGCAACCGCCCAGGCCTCGTGCTCGAGGGAACCAATCTGCTCTGTGGCGGCACCGGGAATTGTCAGATCTTCGTATTTCGGAACGTGAACGAGCAATGGGTTTCGCTGTTTCAAGCCGAAGCACCCATAGGCGATACCTTTACCTTCGGGCCAGACACAACCAACGGCATCAAAGATCTAAACGTCGCTTCCAATCAAAGCGCACAGACCGAACACCGCGCCAGGTATCGGTTCGACGGTCAATTCTATCGAAGCAAATGAATCGCGGCTGCCTTGCTGCCGAACCGAGTTGGCGAAAGACTTCGCCGCGCACAACGCGCTTCTACATTGGCTGACGTAACAGTGCGCCGTGAAAAGGCGCTGGACTTCAGTGGGTGCAACTCCCGCCCGGGAACTGGTTCGCTCCACCCGGTAGCAATCGAAGCGGCGGCGGAGGCAACGAAGCTGTCGGAGCTTTCGATGGAGAGGGTCGCGAGGCGACTGGGCGAGCGTGCAGGCCATAACGTGAGTAAACGCTGAGCAGGCCCCGAAACAACAATTGCAGGAGCCGACCGGACTGTTACACAGGGAAGGCCGCCGACGATGGAGAGAGACGAGCGAACAAACTCCATCGGACCTGCCGGGGCAATGGCGATGGCATGTACGCGATAGGAGGCCAGACGCAACACGGGAAGCCCCCGCGGTGGTCGCGCTTGGGATCAACTGGCAACTCGCGAGAGACAGGCCGGGCCGTGTGGGGTGGCGGAGAGGTCCGTAGTACCGAGGAGGCCGGGTAACTCCGGTGGAGGGAAGGGGCCTCAGTTAAAGACGGACGCAAGAAGCAACGAAGGACAAGGGGATTGACGACCAGTCTAGCCACCCCAAGTTTGTGTTCAGAAGTCCTATAAAAGGGCGTCACACGGAACTAGGTGAGTCTTTTCCGAGAGCCGGATGCGGTAACTCCGCCTGTCCGGTTCGATGAGCCGGAACAGGAAACAGAGCCAAGCCCAACCGGATTGCGGCGGTGAAGCGAAAGCCCAGCCCAACAGCCACCGGGAGCTAACGCCACTGCGCCTGTTCTCGACTCTACCTCATCGTCCGGGCCAAAGAGAGTAAATTGCCTGTTTCAACAACGAGCGTGAAGTGATCCCTCATGAAGTGGGACGGCCTGATATCATCAGCACCCAATGTTGACTTCGGGGGTGAACTATGGAGCGGAAGTCTCCGATCACGCGACGCGGGTTCGTGCAGCTCAGCTCTGGTGCTCTTATAGTCGGAGGCATCTCGAATGCGACCACAAGAAGTGACTTCCGCGCATCCACACCAACCAATTCCGATCCGGTGGGCGCCTCTGGAAAGATCGCGCTGGAAGAGCATTTCGATTTTTCTGGAACCGAGAAGTCTAGCTACGCCTCGTTCGGAGGGCCAGAATTTCAGCGACAAATTAAAGACCTGAGCAGCGGTCGGATTGCAGAGATGGACCGAGGAGGACTTGAAGTTTGCATCTTATCGCTCGTCGGACCCGGAATCCAGGCGATTCCGAATTCCGCTCAGGCTGTCGAGGTTGCACGACGTGCGAATGACCACTTGGCTGAGAATATCGCCAAGAATTCCAAACGTCTGAAGGGTTTCGCCGCATTGGCGATGCAGGACCCGAACGCTGCCGCCCAGGAACTGACGCGCTGTATTAAGGAACTGGGATTTTGCGGTGCGCTGGTGAATGGGTTTTCACAGACCGGCGATGCGGGCGCGATCACGTTTTACGATATGCCGCAGTACCGGGATTTCTGGGCAACGGCCCAACAGCTTGACGCGCCTTTTTATCTTCACCCTCGATCGGCCCTGCCCGCCCATCAACCCGCCTATCAGGGACACCCATGGTTAACCGGATCGATCTGGGGGTTCACGGCGGAGACATCAATCCATGCCCTGCGTTTAATGGGCAGTGGCCTCTTTGATGATTATCCGAAATTGAAAATCATTCTCGGACACTTGGGCGAAGGGCTTCCCTGCAGTATCTGGCGCATCGACAACCGTATTTCCCGGACACTACAAGACCACCCGAAGGCCAAACAGCCAATCGGCCAGTATCTCAGGGAGAACTTTTACATCACAACGAGCGGCAATTTCCGGACCCAGACGCTAATCGAGGTAATGCTGGAGGTTGGCGCCGACCGCATTCTGTACTCCGTTGACTACCCTTTCGAAGATGTGGGTCTGGCAGCAGATTGGTTCAATCGAGCCGCCATTAGCGATGCGGACCGTCTAAAAATCGGTCGCAGCAATGCACAACAGCTGTTCCGTCTGTGAAGGACATTGGTTTCAATCCATGGTTGGTGATAAATCTATTTACACTCAAAATCCCCCCGGCAGGGGTTTTGAGGTAATCGCTGTTTTCGGCGGTTGAGGTCACTGGTCGCTCAGTTCTATGCTTCGAGTTCCTCGGGTGGTTTCTTGCCGGCACCGCAAATCCATCCTTTGCCCGATTCCACAGTAATTTGGACATCCGAGTAGCCTGCGTTTGTGAACAGGTCCCGATGCTCATCGACACTCAACAGCTTCAGGCCTGACAGCGGGAGGTACTTCTCAGCTAGTTTTGCAGTCTTAATCTTCGCCCCCTTGTATATTTCGGCGATGATGACAAGCGTCCCGCCCGGCTTGAGCACCCTTAGAAGTTCGCACATATCAGTCGACAGGTCAGGCCACCAGAAGTGAGTTTCAACCGCCGTGACGAGATCGAACAATTCATTCGCGAAGGGCAATTGAGATACTGACCCTTCCCGAATCTGGACCCTATCCTCCGCTATCAATTGCCGATTGTTTTTCTTTGCCACGGCAACAGCGGCTTCGGAATAATCGACGCCGTAGACCTTTCCTTCAGCGGCGAGGGCCGCCAATTTACTCACAGTTCGACCGCCCCCGCAGCCAACATCCAGGATGACGTCCGATTTTCTTATCGGAATCTTTGACAAGCCCCAGTCTGTTACCTTCGAATGCCGCGAATTCATGTTCCACAAAACGAATCGGCCCAGCCATCCTGTTGGTTTCTGACATTGACTTATATGTACAGTTCCGCTTGTCACAGAATCCCTCTCTCAGCCAAGTCTACGCTGGTTCTCAACGGATAGCCGCCAGGAATGGGCTTGGTATAGCTGGTGTCAAATCTGTAGCGGTTGAAAATTCCTGCTTCCTCCAACACCCCCAGAATGGGGAGGCGTGAATGTCGAGAAAAACGAAAAAGTCGTTCCTGGGGCATCCTGCCGCAAAGCCCGCGGGCCTCGCCGGCCAACGAGTCGTTTTTTCGAAGCATCTCTATTGCACCGCTAAATCATTGATAATGCGCTGGAATTTAACGTCCAGGCGCAAGATCCATTGATCGCGCCACGCCCCAACAAGCCCGTCAGAGGCATACGAAACTAGGCATCCGCACTACTCGCCCGCAATCTAATCAACTACGAGCGTTCTCCCTTTGAGGTGCGCCATGTCGTCCCGAGCTACGCTTTCCCGATTGGAGTATCATATCTATGTGCGGCATTCGATTCCCGCCTCCGTCGCGCTCTTCAGCCTGCTCCTTCTGCCGGTAGGTTTTGTCTCAACCACGCACGCGCAAATCAACGGCGCTCCCGCCTCCGTGACTTCTCCCGGATTCGGTGGCCGCGCCGTCAACGGTCCGCCGGCCAGTGTTACCTCGCTCGGTCCTCGCGGATACGCCCCCAACTCGCGCGCCACGTTCTCGACTTCGGTTCCGAGACATGGTGGCAATGGTTCCCATCGCCATCATCACTACGTGCAATATGCTCCTCCCGCGGTCTATGCCGTCCCGGTCCCGTACGCCGTTGACATCGGCGACACTGAAGACAACGCCGAAGACTCCGACGCCGATTACCAGGGCGGACCTACGATTTTCGACCGCCGCGGCTCCGGCGCCAACTCCTACGTTCCAACCGTGCGCGATGCTCCCGCACCGTATGCACAGCGCGCCGACGATGATCCTCCCGCTCCCGATCCGCCTCAGGAGCCGACCCTGCTGGTTTTCAAAGACGGCCACAAAATCGAAGTTGGAAACTACGCCATCATCGGTGCGACTCTCTTCGACCTGACGCCTGGACACTCCCGCAAAGTCGCCCTGGCCGATCTCGATGTCGAGGCCACGCGCAAGCAAAACGACGATCGCGGCATTACCTTCCAGCTGCCGCCATCCCCGCAGGCGAACTAGGTTATGCGCGCGCTCATCGTCATCGCTCTGCTCGCGACCAGCGTGCCGTGCGTGAATGCCCAGCAACCACACGTTGTCTCCGTAACCGGTTCTCGCTCCTTCCCACATCACCGCTCTTTCTTCGCTCCACCCGTGTTCTTCGCCGACTCCTTCTACTCCGACAACATGGGATATCCCGCAGCGGCCCAGCCATCCATCATCATGCTCCAGGCCCCGCCCACAAATTCCGCGCCCGAGCCGCCGGCAACACCAGCTCAACCGCTGATGATCGAACTGCAAGGGGATCGCTACGTTCGCGTAAGGGCCGAAGGTTCTTCAGGACCGGAGATGATCGATGAGCAGCCAATCCCTCTACACCGGACGTCAACTCCAGTCAACCCATCGCCCCGTCCAGCTCAACAGTCTTCGCTAGTTCTGGTATTTCGCGACGGTCACCACGAAGAAGTCTCCAACTACACCATCGCCAACGGCATCCTCTACGCCAGCGCCAACTACTACACCGACGGCTCGTGGAACAAACAGATCGACCTGAAGTCGCTGAACCTGCCCCAGACAACCACCGCGAATCAATCCCGCGGCATAAGTTTCCATCTTCCCACCGCGCCAAACGAAGTAATAGTCGGCCCATAATTTCTCCACGCAACTCCCATCGTAGAAACGTTGCTCTGCAACGCCTCCCGAACCCAAAAATCAGCTCCCGCCGAAGAAACAAACCAGCCAAAAAGTCCACGCCAGCCGGCCTCAAACCGGTCAACACCGCCCCTGAAACAACCCCGCAACCGTGGTATAATAACTACAGTTCCCAGCGTGCTTAACATCCTGCAAATACAATCAGTTACAAGATTTAAGACAAGTCAGAATACTGTACGATTCGATTCCCAGGTTGTAGCTAGAAGCTAGAAGCTAGCAGCTAGAAGCTAAGAGCAAATATGGCTGACGATCAAAACCCTGAACTTCCCCTCACTCCTCCTCCCGGTGGCGATGGTCCCGGTGCGTTGAACATTCAACCCGTCAACATTGAAGAGGAGATGCGCCGCTCGTATCTCGACTATTCCATGTCGGTGATCATCGGCCGCGCTCTCCCCGACGTCCGCGACGGCCTGAAACCCGTCCACCGCCGCATTCTTTACACGATGCAGCAGATGGGGTTGCAGCCTAACAAGGCTACGCGGAAATGCGCGCGTATCGTCGGCGAAGTGATGGGCAAGTACCATCCGCATGGGAATCTTGCGGTGTATGACGCGTTGGTTCGGCTCGCGCAGACTTGGTCGATGCGCTATCCGCTGATTTTTGGGCAGGGAAATTTTGGGTCGGTCGATGGAGATCCGCCGGCGGCGGATCGTTATACCGAAGCGAAACTGTTTCACGTTGCCACAGCGCTGCTTGAAGATCTCGACAAAGAGACCGTCGATTTCCATCCCAACTACGACGGCAGTGAAGTTGAGCCTGACGTTTTACCCGCGCGCATTCCGAATCTTCTGATCAACGGCTCCGACGGAATCGCCGTCGGCATGGCGACGAAAATTCCGCCGCACAACCTGACGGAAATCATCGACGCCACCATCACGCTGGTCAACAATCCGAACGCGCAGCTCGCTGAAATTCTGAAGTTCGTGCAGGGCCCGGATTTCCCGACTGCCGGAATCATCCACGGCCGCGCTGGAATTTTCGAAGCCTACCGCACCGGACGCGGCCGCTTCATGATGCGCGCCAAGGCCGCCATCGAGAACGTCACCAAAGATAAGCAGGCCATCATCATCACCGAAATTCCGTATCAGGTGAACAAGGCCAAGCTGGTCGAGCGCATCGCGCAACTGGTCAACGACAAAGACATCGAAGATATCTCCGACATCCGCGACGAAAGCGACCGCGATGGCATGCGAATCGTAGTCGAACTCAAGCGCGCTGCCGAACCGCAGATTGTGCTGAATCAGCTTTTCAAGCATACGCAGATGCAGGAGAGCTTCTCGATGATCCTGCTGGCGGTGGTGAATGGACAGCCCCGCGAAATGGGGATCATCCAGACCATCAAGTACTTCATCGAGCACCGCGTCGACGTCGTCCGGCGGCGCACCGGGTACCTGCTGCAAAAAGCGAAAGACCGCGAGCACATTCTCGAAGGCTATCTGACCGCGCTCGATCATCTCGACAACGTGATCACCATCATTCGCGGCAGCGCGAATCGCGCCGATGCCCGCGAGAACCTGGTGCTCTACTTCGGTGGCAAGAAGATCGACATCAACACCACGGGACGCGCTCCCAAACTCGACGCGGATAAGCCGTTCACGACCCGGCAGGCCGATGCCATCCTCGAACTGCAGTTGCACCGCCTGACGAAACTCTCGATCGACGAGATCGCGAAAGAGTTGACCGAAGTCCGCGGCAACATCGCGGAATACGAATCGATTCTCGCCTCCGAGAAGAAGCTGCGAAGCGTCATCATTAAAGAGCTGGAAGAAGTGAAGAAGCTCTACGGAGACGAGCGCCGCACCCGCATTGAGGACGAAGCCGCGGAAATCGTCCTGGAAGATTTAATTGCCGACGAGCAGGTCGCCGTCACCGTGAGCCACTCCGGCTACATGAAGCGGACGCCGATCTCCACCTACCGCATGCAGCGCCGCGGAGGCACGGGCCGCACCGGCATGAAGACGCGCGACGAAGATTTCGTCGAGCATCTCTTCATCGCCTCGACCCACGCCTACATTCTCATCTTCACCAACAAGGGCCGCGTTTACTGGCTCAAGGTCTACGAGATTCCCGACGTAAGCGCTGCCGGCAAGGGCAAGCACATCGGAAACCTCGTCGGGTTGCAACCTGGCGAAACCGTCAAGACGATGGTCGCCGTGCGCAATCTGGAAGAAGAGAACAAGTACGTCTTCTTTGCGACGCGAAATGGAATCGTAAAGAAGTCGGAGCTGCGCGAGTTCATGCACGTGCGCTCGAACGGCATCAACGCCATCGGAATCGAAGATGGGGATGAGCTGGTGGCCGCGCGCGTGACCGACGGTAACCAAATCATTTTCCTGGCCTCGCACGACGGTATGGCCGTCCGCTTCGACGAAAGCCACGTGCGCTCCATGGGCCGTGCTGCCGTGGGCGTCTGGGGCATCGACCTCGCGGAGCGAGACTACGTCGTGGGCATGGCTGCCACGACCAAGCCCGACGCTCCCGCGCCGGCCAAGGAAAAAGTAGAAGGCGAGCCGGAAGTCATTGACGAAGCCGTCAAAGGCAAGCTCATCCTCTCGGTCACCGAGAACGGATACGGCAAGCGCACCGCCGCCGACGAATACCGCTTAACCAACCGCGGCGGCAAGGGCGTAATCAACGTAAAGACGACCGAGCGTGTCGGCAAAGTTGTCGCCATCGCTCAAGTCGACGAATCCTCGGAAGTCATGCTGATCAGCCACTACGGCAAAATCATCCGCATGGACTCCACCACGATCCGCGAATCGGGCCGTAACGCCCAAGGCGTTCGCCTGCTGAACATGGAGCCGGGGGATCGCGTAGCCGCGGCGGTAGTGATCGCACCGGATGCGGAACCAACAAACGGTAACGGAGGCACGCTGATTCAGTAGTGAGGCGCCGCCCTCGGGTCATGGGGGCGGCCACCCGAGACCGACGAGTCAGTCATGCTCGTGCATAGGACGCAAGTTGTTCTTGTAGACGGCCCTGCCTACTGCTTTTCCCAGTTTCTCGCCGGCCTTCTGGTCGGTTCGAAAATGTATACCACCGTAAACGCGTGCGTCCGAGATGTCGTCGGTAATCTGCTCAAACGACGTGTATTGCAAGACGATGGTGGGTACCGTGGAATTCGTCAACGTGATTGAGACACCATGATCGTCGTCGTAAAGGTGTCTCAGTACTTCCGCCGCAGCATTTCCAGCACTGCCGTGGTTTGAGGGATAGCTCGGGAAACACGGGGTCAGGACGAAGGGGGCCCAGTTCGGATCACCGATGGTGTTCGGATTGCCGTCCGTGTTGCCCGCATGGATCGCCGTCTCTGGACGCCAGAAGTTGTAGGTGTACTTGTTGAGGAATGACGCCACCAGGCTGTCATTCATCGCCATATTGATCAGAGCAAGAGCCCGTGCATTTTCCGAGAGCGAACGGCCCTGTTGCAAAGCGACCTCTACTGCTGCCTGATTAAACACTTGGGTTGGCGAGGACGCTGCATAGAAAAGGGCGACATTCGCCCGATCCTGAGGCCGCTGCGTGCTGTTAAGGCTGCCCACCGTCATGACTTCGTTGTAAGCTTTGGCGTACTTGCCGCTCGTGAGAGCCGGCGGCGGATCGAGAAGAAAGTCACTGGCACTCCGGATGCCGAACGGAGTTACGTTCTGCCATTGAAAAGCGATTCCGACTGCAACTCCATTCACACTTTGACAACTCGCCGTTGCCTGCCATGCCCCCGGAGCAGGTGGGCCGGGTGTATAAAATTGCGCGGGCGACGAGCCATCGTTCGCGCATAGCGCGATCATGGCGGCAGCAGCGGCGTCCCCCGTTGCGATGCCGTCAGCCTTACTTTGGCCATCCGGTATGGCCGCCATCGAGTTTGTCCAATCGCCATTAAGAGTCTGCTGGCTGCCTGGAAAGTAGGCGCTGAGCACCTGATAAGCAGCCTCGATTGCTGCCGCATCGGGTGAGGCATCGGGTGCCGCGGTGATGGTCCCAAGATAGGGTTCGTAGTGATGTGTAATGGAGTTGACCGCCTCAAACACGGCGAGCTGCACAATCGCTGCGTAGCGCGCCTGGGCGAAGGGATTCTGTTTGTTCGCAACGGCCGTGTTCACTGCGATTACATTCCAGTCCAAAACGACATCAGCTCTCGCGGTTACGGATCCGAGCAACAGACCCAGCATCAACATGCAAAATGGGCCGAACATCTTTTCCAACATCCTCTTCATATCTCCTCCTCTTTTTCCCGGTCGTCACTCCGACTTTCGACGGTGTGCGTGAGCGGCATGATCGCGAGCGAGAACTGGATTGTCCATAGCGCAGGGTGTGTCGGGGCGTTATGGTTTGTGTCGGCCTAAGCGCAAGCACTGTTTACACTTGCGCCTGTGTTTCGGTGTAGAATCGTCCAACTTCCCCGGGGCGTTCCGATGACTTCCCAGCCAGCTGGATTGCAGCAATCGATTCGTTTCGGCGAAGACTACGAGCTTGACCTTCGTCCGCGAAGGCTGCGCCGCGGAAGTCATGTGCTGAAACTGGAACGCATCCCCCTAGAAATCCTTGTCCTGCTCCTTGAGCACCGGGACGAAACTGTCACTCGGGACCAAATCGTTTCCAGGATCTGGGGCCAGGGAGTTTTTCTCGACACGGACAACAGCATCCGGGGCGCCGTCCGCAAACTGCGTCGGGTCCTGAAGGACGATGCGGAGGCTCCGCGGTTCATTCAAACAATCACCGGGCAGGGATATCGCTTCATCGCACCCGTCATAAATCCGACGGAAGCAAGCGGAGTAGTGGCTTCCAAACCAGACCCAGCGGCCGTCACCAGCAGTGAGCGAAACTTCGGGTCGGAGCTCGATGGCTGGCTGCAAGCTCGACGACTTCGTTTGGTCGACGAAGAGGGGGTCGATCTAGACCACGGTCATTCGTCGGAAACAGCAGCGCATGCCGACACCGCACATGCGCAGCCGATTCTGAGCTCCCGCAGGCCGTTTGTGGTTGCAGGCGTGGCGCGCACTCTCGTCTGTCTTGTGGTGCTACTCGCGGTTTGGGCGTTGCGACGGGCGCCGAGCGTGCCGGTAGACTCCACCAGGAGGACAGTCCTGGCGATCCTGCCGTTCGAGAATTTGAGCGGCGATCCCGACCAGGAGTTCTTCAGTGACGGGCTTACCGAAGAAATGATCGCGCAGTTGGGAAAACTGAACCGAGATCGACTAAGGGTCATCGCTCGCAGTTCGGTCGCAAAATACAAAGGCACCAAGCTGACTGCGAAAGAGATGGGGAGAGAACTGAACGCTGATTATTTAATCCAAGGCAGTGTGCGGCGCTGGTCGGACCGTGTACGCATTACAGTTCAGCTGATCGAGGCTGACAATCAAACCGACCTCTGGACTGAAAGTTACGACCGCGAACTCAAAGATGTTGTAGCCGTGCAGGACTCAGTCGTACAAAGCATCGCAGGCCAAATTCACATTGCTCTGACTGGAGAGCAGAAGGCCGCTCTGTCAAATTCTGGGCACACACCACCGGAAGCGTACCTGGCGTATCTGAAAGGCCGCTACTACTGGAACAAGCGAACCGGCGACAGCATAGAAAAGGCGGAACCATACTTTCAGCAAGCGATTGATCGCGATCCCACTTATGCCGCGGCGTATTCCGGGCTGGCCGACTGCAATAGCGGACTTGCATGGCACGGTTTCAGAGCCCCGGCCGACGCGCTCCCCAAGGCTTACGCAGCGGCCCGCAAGGCGGTTGAAATCGATCCACAGTCGGCGGAAGCCCACGCCTCGCTGGGCTTAGTGCTTAGCCATCGCTGGGACTGGGTCGGCGCGGAAGCCGAGTTCAAGCGGGCTCTGGAGTTGGATCCGCAATACGCGAATGCGCACCACTGGTATGGAGACTATCTTTCCATCAAGGGACGCCATCAAGACGCAATCTCCGAAGCCAAACGTGCGCTGGAACTGGATCCCGTGAATCTGATGATCAGCACATGGGTGGGATTTCGGTACTACATGGCACGCGACTACTCCGCCGCGATCCAACAAAATCGCGAGTCGGTTGAGCTGGATCCGAACTTTGCAGCCGCGCATCTGCTGCTCGGCAGGGACTATGTTCAGGCAGGCATTTACGGCGAAGGCGTGAATGAAGTGAAGAAGGCAGTGACCCTGTCTGGGGGGAACCCGCTTTATACAGCGCAGCTGGCAGTTGCGCTTGCAGCAAAAGGACGAAGGATTGAGGCCCTCGCAATCGCGAAGGAACTGGAAGCCGCATCGAAGAAACGTTACGTTTCTCCCTACGGATTGGCTCAGATCTACGCAGCGCTGGGGAGCAAAGACGATACATGCAAGTGGCTGCAAGCCGCCTATGATGATCGCGCCGTCTGGATGGGGTACCTAGCCGTGGATCCAACGTTCGAACGATATCGCTCCGATCAACGTTTTCAGGAGCTTCTGAGACGGGTAGGACTGCTTTGATCAATCCGATTGGCAGGTGACCCGGGCTTTTGATCTCCCTAGGATGAGAATCAAAGCGGGGGCCCCATCCCCACGTCCATTGCGAAGGGGTGGGCACGGTGCGGCCCGCAGTGCCGATTTTGACTTTTTTCCCGAAAGTCTTAGAGTGCAAGCAGCATCGTACCCACCCCTTCGGCAAGCTCAGGGCAGGCCCTTGCAAAAGATGCAAGGAGAGGGCACCCTCAGTTTTTGAACGGGACAGGAAGAAACCATCGGGAGAAAGGATGGGCCACTCGTCCACCTACCTTCGTTGGTCGTTCCCACCAGTTCAGAGCTAAGCCACGCAGCTAGCTATAGCTAGGGAATGATCTCAAACTCTGTTTCGAACGTACAACATTGGGCGGGTGGCCCTCTCAAGCCTCGCCTGGTTTGAGTCCTGCAGTCAGCTTACGCAGTAGAGCCAAAATCCCCACACTTAACGTCGCAAAGGGCGCGATGTTTAGTATGGGCCACCCTCGGAGTTCTTAGTTCTCGCAAGCGGGCTTTGGTCTTCTCAATTCCTGGGGGTGGCCCATTCAAGCCTGACGTTGGCTTGAGTGGGGCAGTTTTATAGATGGACACAACTTTCCCACGAGCCGTTCGCGTTTTCTGGCCGTCCATTCCGATTCGATTTCCACGCGTCCCTCCAAGCCCGTGGCGTAATGGCGGAAGCTGCTCCATTGCCAATCTTCAGGTCGCTCGCACAATCCAGCCTTGACCGGGTTGCGATGAAGATAGCGGAGCTTTTCGACGAACTGCGCGTGATTGCGCACGTTGAAATCATAGTAGCGCTTCTGCCAGAAATGCCCGGCATTGCCAATCAATCGTCTCGATACGCCTTGCTTCAGCGACTTCAAGGCATCGGCCAACGCTCCGCACTTCGGCTCACTCAGCAGCAGATGGACGTGTTCCGGCATTACTACATAGCCGTAGACGCAAAGGCGGAAGCTGCGCCGCACGCGCTCCAGCGCCGATTCGAAAACTTGCCCGGTGGCGTGCGCCGTGCATAGAGCACTGCGGTGATAACAGCAGAACGTCACGAAGTGGCTTTGCCCGGTATTTTGGAAGCGCTGCAGTCCCCACGGCATGAGGGAAGCGTAAGCGGTTGCGACTGCCCCACTCAAGCCAAAAGAGGGCTTGAGTGGGCCACCCATTCCATTTTGGGACGTTTTGGGAATCAGAGCACGTGCGGCTCGTTCGCGATTTCTAACGTCCGTATTTGGCCAATTCGGTTCTGCTTTTCTTCAGCAGGTTCCACGACTCGCGGTAGCATTCGTAGCGGTAGCTGGCTTTCTTCGCTGGAGGGACGACGGGCATAGGATCACGTCGTTGATTCGCCCAGCTTGGAGGACGACGGCCGCGGGGATCAGGTACCAGGCATCCTCGGGGATCACATAGGCGGCAAAGAGGTCGAGGTGCGACAGGGTATAGGGCTGCGCTTTTCGATGCTTAGGTCTGATCTGGCAGCGATATCCGGCGCCCAGGCGCTGTGTTGTGGACTTGACCTGCACCCGAAGAAAGTGCTCCCCATATTCGATGCCCACATCGTAAGCCAGCATGTCTGCCCATGGCCTACATACGTTGAAGCGGCGCAATGCGGCCTGCGCCATGATTTGCAGCTCGACCCATTCTCCGCGCTGCTTGGAGTTGGTGAATCGCTCCCAGTATTTCATTGCTCTCCTCGACTTCTTACTTACTTGTTGGTTAGGTCCTGCGGCTAGCCAGTGCTCTCCTTCGGGCGGAGCTTCGCTCCTTGACGGCCCCTTCGACTGCGCCTGGGGGCAGGCCAGGCGAAGCTGTCGCTACATAAATCTGTGGGGATGAATCTGTCTGGATGACTTACAGGACGGGTTTCAGGACAAAAGGAAAGGCGCGACCTGGAGGCCGCGCCTTGGGAGAGAAGTCTTCAAAATCTTCTCTATACTTCTAGGATATCAAATTGAGTGGGGTAAACCGGACACAAATTCGAACTTTATTCTTGCCGTGTTTTCTTCAGCTTAACCTCGATCGTGTGAGTTCTGCCTATTGACAAGATTTTGGAGAAACGACAGTTTGCGGGAAAAAGTTGAGCAGACCGGACGTTCCTCATTGTGGGACGGGAAGCAAACGACGCTGAAGTCCTGCGAGATATCAATGGTCAGGCCGCTTGATCGCTTGCTCAAGAGTGTGTTGCGCACTCTGGCGAATCTCGTCGCGTCTCGGTTCGGTATCGGACCATGAGGATAGAGGCGTCTTGTGAGAATCCACGAGGGCTAATGCTTTCTCGGCATATTGGCGCGCGAGATCCTTCTGCCCATCCGCCAAATAGGCGTCTGCCAGGTTGTAGTGCGCGTCGGCAGAGTCCGGATAGGCCAGAAGATTGAGTTGGAACGTCTCAATCGCATGCTTGATGTCTCCGACGCGCTGATAGTCCTCGCCGATGATGTCTCCGACGACCTCCGGCCACAACTGCGCCTGCGGATCTTTTTTCCGCGCTTCTACAAGTTGCTGCTTTACCTGCGCCGCTCCGCCGGGAATCTGAAGTTGGTTCACCAGCGCTGCCGCCGCGAGACTGTCGGCTGGCGCGTGGCCTGGCATCGTGATTAATGTGGTGACAAACCATTGCACGACGATCGCGGGCAGGTCGGGGTGCGTCTGGAACATGTCCGTCCCATGAGCGCCGTGAGCGGGAACCCTTGCTGCATCGGAGGTCTCGTACCACAGCCATGGCGCATCTTCGGCAGCCGAGTAGTGCACCAGTTTCTTGCTGGGGCTGGATGCTGTGACGTAAAGCAGTTTCATTGCATCTTGCGTGGGCGGATATTCGTCTTCGTCGGAGAACACGAACAACTCAGGCAATTGCGATGCCTGATGCAAAAATTGAAGACCGTCACGACCAGTCTCACCCGACATTAAGACCAGCGACTTTATGTGGTTGGGATGCCGGCGCGCCGCCTGCACAGAATATGTAACGCCGAGCCAACCTGCTCCACCGAGGCCAATTGCCTGGGAGTCTACTCCGGGCCGCGACATCAAGAACTGCAGCGCTTTATCAACATCATCGGGCATGCGTTCGGAATCACTATGCGTGCCGCCGCTTTCGCCGAAGCCACGCATGTCGAACGTGAGAGTGTTGAAGCCGGCCGCCGCCAGCTGCGTTGCTTCCGCTTCCCAGGACTTGCGGTCGCGGTTGCTCTGGTGTAAGAGCAACACTCCGGGACCGGGTTTAGCCGCGGCAAAAAAGGTGGCCTTTAACGGCGTGCCATCCGAAGCCTTCAGTTCAACCACACGCGGCACGGAAGTGGTCTGTGCGAACGCCACGAGAGTTAGCGCGAATGGCAAAAGACAGAAGGCGCGGGCTCTGATCATCGGAATCTCCTGCGGGTCTAGCGGGAACTGTTTTGGCGCGAAACGAAATCATTTCGGACGGTCACGCCATCCTTCATCACGAAGCGGACGCGCTCTAGTTCGGTGATGTCGGCGATGGGATCGCCGCCAACACCGATCAAATCGGCGAACTTGTCCGGTTCGATTGTGCCGATGCGATCGCCCCAGCCCAACATGTCAGCAGCATTGATCGTGACAGCACGAATCACATCTAAAGGCGGCATCCCGGCCTGATGCAAGTGAACGAAGGTGGCAACACTGGCTTCCCCACGCGTCTTGCCAGGGTAGAACCAGCACATGTCGGATCCAACGGCAAACTTCACGCCCGACTTCAACACGCGCTGGACAAGGGTTTCATATCGTGTTCGGCCGCGCGCCGCAGCACTGACCTCCGCCGCGCGGACAGCGGGTGACATCACAATGCTGGGCTCGGTGATCTTCAGGAAAAAACCGTCATAAAAGGTGGGTGTCAGGTCGAGAAAGATGGCTTTGTCACGTAGCTGCTTAAGCTGCTCGTCGGTTACCTGGTTGCCGTGCTCGATCGAGTCTACGCCGGCATCAATCGCAGTTTGAATGCTATTGGCGTCGAAGGCGTGGACCGCAACCTTGAGATGCTGCCGGTGCGCTTCCTCAACAATCGCCGCCAGTTCGGCTGGCGAGATATTGTCATCGGTCGAAACCTTAATGACGTCGACGTTTTGAAACACGTTCTGCCGAACAGCCTGCCGCGCACGGTCTGGTCCTTCAACCAGCAGGAATTCCTGCTGCAGAATTGCGCTGGCAAGGGCGGGATTGAGGTTCTGGACATAGTTCCCTTGCGCGATCAGCTTCCGTCCCGAAGCCAAGATTCGCGGGCCGGGGACGCGTCCCGCGTTGATGGCGTCGCGCAATTCCGTGTCGCCGTCGATGCCGGAATGACCGAGGTTGCGAACCGTCGTGATGCCACTCTCCAGGTCTTCACGGGCCAACTGGGCGCCGAGCAAAACACGCTTGCTCGGAGACTCCACGACGGCCAGCACAAGACCCGGCTCAAACTCCCCGTTGGCATGGCGGTGAACTTCCGCTTCGGGCGGCACGATGACATCGAGAAGTAGGTGGGTGTGGCCGTCAATCAATCCCGGGAGCAACGTCGCCGCGCCGAGGTCGATGATTTTCGCCCCGTTGGGGACTTTTATTTGGGACGACACTCCAATCTGCTTGATCTTGTTGCCTTCGATTAGGACGGCGGCGGGAGTGAGTACATTGCCGGTGCGCGGGTCGAGCAGCCTGCTGGCTTGCACTACAGTGACGGAAGCAGCAGTTTGAGCACTCATCTGCAGCGCCGCCAAAAGCACCACCAGCGCTGCTGTGGCGAACTTTCGCCGCCGCGATTCAGCGAGGAACGCAAGAATTTGTCGTGCGAGGATTAGCATAGCGTTATACCTACTACATTAGGCGGCAATGCTACTACACTATACGGTGGAGTGCAAACAGACCGGGCGGACTACTTTAGGAGAGCCAGGATCGCACGGTGGTTCAGTGCTTCAGAACGAAACAGCAGGCGGTGTGTGCGACCGTTCCAAAGACGCCGCCCGCAATCACGGCCACGAACAGCGACGTCAACAGAAGGCTTGCTGCGCGGTGCGTCGCTTGTGCCGATCCGGAGAGGCGCGCCAAGCGATGGCTCAGATGCGACGAGGCTGTCGCTCGGAGAAACATTGTTTCTTCGGGGACTGCAAGTTTGGCGAGCGCTCGAATCAGTGCCTGGCCGTGGGCGCGCTGGATGACAGATTCATCGCAGGAGAGCTCGCGATAGAGCGCCATCCGCATGCCCGCGAGCCAGATGAGCGGATGGAACCACAAGACGCACAGCAAGACTTCGTAGAGCAGGCGGATCAAATTGTCGTGCCTTTTTGCGTGGGCCACTTCATGAAGCAACACAGCGTTCAATTCTTGTCCGTTGAGCAATCGGTCGATGCCGGTGGGAAGCAAGATGCGCGGATACAGGACGCCGCCGACTGCGGGAACCAGATGACTGCTATCGAAAGTCACAGGTATGCCATCTGCCGCGAAGCTGGATGTCAAAGCGTGACGGCCGGCGGAGCGACGTTCTCTGAGCAAACGCGAGATCAATCGCACGGCCATGGTAAGTGCGCCAGTTGTCCATAGAACGGCAAGGACGACGGCCGTCCGACCTTGTGTCATGCTCCACACCGGATCGCCGATGGCACCGAGCGGTGCAGCCCACGTCAAGTGCAGCGCCCAGATCTTGTCAATTACCGCGCCTACCGGCACGAAGAAATTGAATGCCGTGACAACCCAGATCCAGTATTTCGTGGTAGCGCTTGCGCCCAGGACTGAAGTAAGCACCCAGGCTGCAAAGCCGACCATCGATGCGTAGAGCAAGTGAACGCTGAAGTAATACATCGCTCGGGCTATGTGCTCATGCACGTTTACCTCCACGACTGCGGCCATTCTTATCACTACGAGCTGAGTTCTGCAGGGTCTTCAGGTCCCGCAACGTAAGGGTGCCGTTCTCGATCAGATTGGAGACGAGAAGACGTGGCGATCCGCCAAACAGGTCCAGCAAGTCGCGAACCAGCCTGCTGCGGTGTTGGCTCTGATCGAGGACTGGCTGGAAGAGCTGGGCGTTGCCAATCTTTCTTACCTTCTTCAACGCGCCTTTCTCCTCAAGCCTATAGACGAGCGTCTGCACTGTCGTGTAAGCGACGCGCTCGTCGTCCGGGAGGCTTTCCAGGACTTCGCGCACCGACGCGGTCCCCAGTGTCCAATACTGCTCCAGAATTCGAGTTTCGGCTTTGGAAAGACGGGGCTCGGTCATGACCTCCTACTTATTCCGGCAATGCTACTACAAAAGACGGTGGATTGGCCATAACATCCGTGCTTCGCCAAGTCGGTTCTGCTCTTCTTCAGCAGATTCCACTTCAGCAGATTCCACGATTCGCGCGAGTTCGCGTTTCTATCGAAAGTTCCTTACGAGCATGAGATTTGATTCAGCGAACTGATCCTGGATGTACACGATCGATTTGCGGTCCGCCGACAGACTCAACCCCCATCCAGTCTTCTTCTCGAGAGGCCAAAGAACGTGCGTCTTGCCGCTGGCAAAATCAAGAAACGCGAGCTCTGAGTGCGGGAATGTTCCGAATTTGAGGAAGTAGATCCCGTCCTGACTCAGCGCCCAATTCGGCCAGCCCCAGGGATCCATGTCGGTGAGCACTTCACTCTCTTCGCCGCCGCCCTCCAGTGGCATGCGCCAGATGCCGACATGCTCGTATTTCGAATAGTAAAGATACCGTCCGTCGAAGGATTCCGCGGGCGAGATGCCTCCGTGCTTGGTCAATTGCAACGGCAGTCCGCCTTGCACCGGTGTTTTCCAGACTTGAAAAGGTTCGGCGTCTCTCTTGGAAGCGAAATAGATCCACTTTCCGTCGCGTGACCAGCTCGGCGAAAGATTGTCGGAACCAGGAATGGTCTGGACTAGCCGCGGCACGCCCCCAGGTACTTCGACAACGTAGATTTCGCTCCGTTCGTGTGGATGAAATTCAAACGCGATATAGTGCCCATCTGGTGACCAGCGCGGGCGACCCGCCGTTCCGTGCAACGAAGTGATCTGATCGCAAGAGCTGCCATCCACATCGCACGACCAGATATCCCAAAAGCCTAGTCGATCGGACTCGAATGCTACCTTCTTTCCGTCGGGAGAGAGCTCGGGCCGCATTTTGTCGCCCTTCTCGGAAATCAAGGAGAAGGGTGCCTTCTGAGGATGCTTCGCATCCTTCAGATCAAGTCGCCATACGTCCGACTTGCCCACGCCCTGTTCATACACAAGAGTGCTGTCGGTCTTGGAGGGAATCGTAGGCCATTCGGCCTCTCCCACCGGACCGGCTACGGGCTTTGGGATGCAACCATCGGCCGCGACCACCCACAGACCCATCTGGGCACCGCGGGCAGAAGCAAAAACGATCTCACGACTGTCGCTGGTCCAGGCCAGCGATCCCGTCATCGGCCTATGATCAAAGGTCAGGCGCTTCGTCGGCCCGCCGTTCGCCGCCATCACATAAAGATCGTTGCTCACACCGGCAACGGCCGAGCGGACGAATGCTAGCCGGTGGCCATCGGGAGAGTAAGAGGGAGAACGGTCGATCCATCCTGGGGGCGGCGCCGAAATTTCACGTATGCTCGAATCGGCAACCGACAACACGGAAATCCACGCCTTCGTCGGATCGTTCTCACGGCTCTCGGTGAAGGCAATCAAACTTCCATCCGGCGACCATGACAGTCCTCCTCCGAGATGATCGGGCCCCTGATACACGCGCTGCTCCGTGCCTCCCAATGCAGGAATCGTAAAAATCGCGAAAGACTTCCCCAGGTAACGCACAAAGGCAATCTGCCGGCCATCGGGCGACCATGTGGGACAGCAATCCCCCGGCTTGTTGGTGAGCTGGATCGACTTTTCCGCGCCGACGACCGCCGCATAAATTCCGGTATTGTTTCCGCCGTCGCTCTGCCGAAACGCAACCAGAGTCCCATTTGGCGAGAACGCAGGCGTCGCCTGGTATCCCCGCAACCCGATCAGCGGGACTACCTCAATCTTCGCAAGCTGCGCGTCCGGACGCGGGCGGTATAGTGCCCAGATGGATGCCGAACAAACCAGCGCGAGGCATATCGTCGCTGCGATCCATAGCCGTGCTGAAGGCGGCCGCCATCTGGTTGGAACAGCACTTGGGAGCTCGGGCGGGGTTTCATCCTTATCATTGTTATTCGGCTGAATCGGCGCAATGAAGCGATAGCCCCGCTTAGCGACCGTCTCGATGAAACGCGGCTTCTCTGCAGAATCCCGCAGCGCCTCACGCAGTCGCGCCACGGCGCTGTTCAACCCATGATCGAAATCAACGAAGGTGTCCGCCGGCCATAGCTCCTGCCTCAGTTCATCGCGCGTGACCACATCACCCGCTCGCTGCAACAGCAAGAACAAAACATGAAATGGTTGTTCTTGTAGTTTGATTCTCCGGCCTTCTTTGAGCAATTCGCCGGCGCGAACGCCGACTTCAAACACATCGAACCGGATTTTTTCTGCGGGTGACTGGATGATTGGCATTTCCCCACCTCTGCGTTGGACGTCGGCGCCTCACCGACGTTAGTGATCACGCGAGCAAACGCTTTCTCGCTGATCGTAGTTTGACCTTCAACTTCAATCTGCACACGGACTTTGCTTCGTTACCCAGCCGTGTGCGCGGGGTGTTTCGCGTTGCATTGCCGAATCCGGCTTCCCGCATGAAAGTGTCCTTCGCAGGGCGGGAACGAAACCAACCGACTTTGCGAAATCTGATCGGCATCGGGATGCACGAGGTCTGGAGACATGCAAAGAATCAAGCGAGCGCTCTTTACAGTTACGTTAATGTCGTTGCCGTGGTTCGACGCATCCGCCACCGCCAGAAGCCAACACGATACGAAACAATCTCCCACTGTGAAGGCGTTAGACTCCGGAGTTGCGTCGACCACAGAACGCGCCGAGCGGGGAGACCCCCAAGCCGAATACCAATTGGGGTGGTCCTACATGATGGGCAAAAATGTTCCCGTGAACTATGAACAAGCGGCGATCTGGTTGCGGAAATCGGCAGATCAGAATTTTCCCGACGCCAAGTTCGGGCTCGGCTATCTCTACGAGCAAGGCAAGGGAGTAAAGAGGAACTATCGGGAAGCCATTCGTTACTACACCGCGGCCGCCGAACAAGGCAACACGATCGCGGGGAACAATCTCGGCTCCATGTACGAACGCGGCGAAGGCGTCCGCAAAGACTTTGGCGAGGCCGCCGTGTGGTATCGCAAAGCGGCCGAGCACGGCGAATTCATCGCCGCATGCAATCTCGCATCTCTGTACTTTCAAGGGAAAGGCGTGCCCCGTGACTACGCCCAAGCCGCAACATGGTTTCGTAAAGCGGCCGAGCGCGGCTATCCACCCGCCCAGGAAAATCTAGCCTGGATGTACTACACGGGCACGGGAAGGAAACGCGACTTCTCAGAAGCGGCCACGTGGGTCCGCCGGGCCGCCGAGTTAGGATACGCCCGCGCCCAACTCGACTTGGGTTATCTCTATGAGCAAGGCAAAGGAGTACCCCTGGATCACATTGCCGCGTACATGTGGTACAAGGCGGCCGTCGATCGAGGAGAACACCGAGGCATCACCGCGTTGAAGGCCCTCTCGTCCGTGATGACCGAAGCGCAAATCAAACAAGCCAACGTCGCCGCCGCAGAATTGAAAATTCCGACATCCACTGCAGCCGCAGACAACCCATCGGATTCGCTTGGAATCTCGTTCCTTCCTCCGCGCTGAATTATGTGAGCTTCTAAAAAGCCACCTTTCCGGATTCACACTTTTGGCCTTTCTTCGGCGTAGTTTCGTTACTTCGCGCCTTGCTGGTTGTTACGGTGCACTCTGACGAAGTTCGGATCCAGCCATGTTTCGCCGGCAATACAACATCACAATGTTTTGTATGGCGGCATGAATTGTCAGGAGTGAATCGCTTATGAAGCAAGGCGCACAGTATTTGAAATCCCTGAAATTTCTTAGTCTGTTGTTCAGCTCGCTGGCGTTGTACGTAGGCATCTCGTTCGGCCAGGCGATTAGCGGGAACCTGGTAGGCACGGTATCCGATCCAACGGGCGCGGTGCTGGCGAACGCAGAGGTCACGGCGACCAACGTGGGCACGAACGCCTCGGCGGTGACCCACACCAACTCAACCGGTGAATATCGATTCGACAATCTTTCCGTGGGAACGTACAGGATCACGATCACAGCCCAGAGCTTTCGCACCTTCGTTGAGCAAGCGAGTGTAGAGCTCAACAAAACCGGCACTCGTAATGCCAAGATGACTCCGGGTGCAGCCAGCGAGACAGTAGAAGTTTCGGGTGCGGCGCCGGCGATCGACACTACTTCCGCACAGCTGCAAACGACATTCGATCCGCAATATTCGCAGGATCTCGGACTCACATCCGCCGGAGGCGCAGGGGCGGGCGTTCTGAATCTTTCGTTGCTGACCCCGGGCGTGGCTAACGGCAGTGCAATGGGAGATGGAGTTGGCCCCTCGGTAGGAGGTCAGCGTCCACGCGACAATAACTTTACGGTTGAGGGCGTGGACAACAACAATAAGACCGTTACCGGAGCGCTGATTTCCGTTCCCCCAGAAGCGGTCGAGAACTTCACTCTGCTTTCCAACCAGTTCAACTCCGAGTTCGGTCACTCTTCCGGTGGCCAGTTCAATACGACCGTCAAGAGCGGCACGAACAGCTTTCATGGTTCCGTGTATGAATATTTCCGTAACCGTAATCTGAACGCCGTCGATCAAACCTGGGTGGAGCAGGGGCTCACCGCGAATCCTCGTTTTGACTCGAATCGTTTCGGCGGTACCTTTGGCGGACCGATCATCAAGAGCAAGCTCTTCTTCTTCACGAATTTTGAGCGGAACCCAGTCGGATTCATCTCAGTCGGTGGCGGAGCCGTGCAGGCTCCAACCGCGGCCGGCCTCGCGGCAATGCATGCCGATCCCAATCTCAACACGAACAACTTTGGGATCTTTCAAAAGTACGTTCCGCTGGCAGCGACTCCGTCCGGTTGCATCACCTACAACGGGACGACCAACAGCGGATCGACACCCATAGGGTCCAATCCTTTCAGTGCACCCGCGAACGGAAGCTGCGCCGCCGGCAACATAGAAGTCGGCAATGTTCCGATCGTTCCCGCGGCATGGCAGAGCTGGACCAATTTCGTCCAAAGTGTGGATTACAACATGTCGGACAAGGACCAGATTCGCGGACGCTTTATCTATAACAAAGAGAACTTGCTCGACAATGCGGCACAGTTGGGAACTTTCTTCGCGCCGTTCTCAATCACGTTCGCGTTGGTGAATGCGAGCGAATATCACACATTCTCGCCCGGCATAACGAATGAGTTCCGTCTCGGTTTCAATCGCTTTGACGAAAACATACCGGCGGGAAATTTCACTTACTCCGGATTGGACCAATTTCCAAACATCACTCTCCAGGATCTCGGCAATGGATTGAACATTGGACCTGATCAAAATGCTCCCCAGTTCACGATTCAGAACTTCTATCAAGTGGTAGACAACGTCAGCTTCGTGAAAGGTAAACACACCTTGAAGGTCGGGGGCGAGTACCGTTGGTATATTTCTCCTCAGGGCTTTACCCAACGTTCTCGCGGCGACTACCAGTACAACGCGACCCAGGTGTTTCTGGAGGACCTGGCGCCCGAAAAGTTCGGACAACGCGGTACGGGATCGAGCACCTACTACGGTAATGAGAATTCAGTTTACTTCTATGTGAATGACACCTGGCGCGTGAACCAGCATTTGACGGTGAATGCGGGCGTTCGTTACGAGTACACGACTACGCCGATTGGTGAGAACCGGCAGATTCTCAACGCCATTTCCGATACGCCGAGCATCCTGGTTCCGCAGGCCGGGAACCAACCCCTGGTCTTCGGCAAGCCTCAGGCTCCCAAGAACAATTGGGCGCCTCGACTCGGTTTTGCTTATTCGCCTGGCAACAGCGGCACCACTTCAATGCGAGGCGGCTTCGGCCTGGCTTGGGACACTCTCTACGACAACATCGGCGGCTTGGCTGTCCCGCCGCAAGTCGGTTCCACCGAGAACGTGTCGGCAGGATTGCAGCCGCCGAACGTAGCTCCACTCACTCCTAACTTCTTGTCGAACGGCGGCCTTCCACCCGCTGCCGGCAGCGGCATCACGCTTCTGAGCAAGGCTGACGCACTCGCAAATACTGCTAACTGGATTCCGGGGAAGGTGCAGGATCCGTACTCGATTAACTGGAACTTCGGAGTGCAGCATGCTTTCGGCAAGAATTACAGCGCCGAAGTCAACTACGTCGGGACTCGGGGAATTCACCTGCCTACGCAGAACATCATCAACCTGGCATCGGTCGTAACCTCTGCGACTGCCTTGCCAACTTACCTCCACGCTCCAGACCAGGCAACGCTGGATGCTCTGCCGAACAATCTTGATAACCTGTTCGCATTGCAAGCAGCGAACATCGAGCCGGCGAACTACGTCAACGCTGGATTCGGCAATGCGATCACCGCTTTCGTCCCGCGTGGCCAATCCTCCTACAACGGTTTGCAGGCAGGGCTGACTCGCAGGTTCAGCAACGGTCTGACATTCCAGAGCGCCTACACCTGGAGCCATACCATCGACAACAGCACGGCCGATTTCCATTCGACCGACATCACGCCTCGTCGTCCGCAGGATTTCTTCAACTTCGCTTCGGAAAAGGCGAACTCTGCTCTCGACCGCGCCCAGCGGTTCACCCTGGCGATGGTCTATGAGTTGCCGTTCTTCAAGGGCGGTAACTGGATGATGAAGAATGTCGTCGGCAATTGGACTTTCAGCCCGGTCTACACGTTCGAAACCGGGGAGTGGGTCACAGTTCAGGCCCAGCAAGACGCAAACCTGAATGGCGATCCCGCCGGCGATCGGGTCATTTTGAATCCGGCTGGTGTTCGAGGAACGGGCACCGACGTTTCACCACTGACGGCTGTTTCCGGACCGAATGCGGGCTCGGTTGTGGCCTATGTGGCGAACGATCCTAGTGCACAATTCATCCGAACCGGTGTGGGCGCACTGGCTAACGTGGGCCGGAACACCTTGCAGACGCCGGGCACCAACAACATCGACCTGGGAATCTACAAGGACCTGAACATCACCGAAACCATGAAGTTCCGGTTCGGCGCGCAGTTTGGGAACATCATCAACCATCCCCAGTTCATTCCCGGAAGCGCTCCCGGCTTTGGGCTGGGAGTGAACGACGTGAACGGTTTTGCATCGGTGGGAACCGGTTATACGTCGTTCGTCACTCCCGGGAATGCAAACTTCAACAATCCGAAGGCTGTGTTCGCAAGCAACGCACGTACGATCGCATTGACAGCAAAGTTTTCGTTCTAGAGGCACGAACACAATTCAAAGGATCGGGGCCGAAGTCTGGCCCCGTTTTTTCTGCTCGGCGAGCCAATGGAACTTTGCTCGCCCCAGGGAACATGCCGAGGACAGGGCGTAGAACTCGGCTTCTCGACGCTGCCCTCCCGGCGGTACTGGTTTCGTCGTGTACTCATGGCACCAGCAATAACTGAATCCACGCGTCGCCCAGCCAAAGCTCGAACTCCTTAGGCGACCAGCCGCGTTGTTCAACCAATAGAAGATAAAACTCCGGCGAATTCATGCTCCAGATAATGTCTGCCGCTTTGGCGACAGAAAGGCCCGGCTGGAGACGTCCGGTTGCAGCCAAGTCCTGGGCCAGCAAGCGCATGTTCTTGGCCCGGCGCTGCGAGATGGCCTGCCACAAGGCATCCAGTTCGGGATCGAGAGGCGCCGCGCCCTGAAGCACTCGGAAGAGAGGGGCGAGCCTCGACTGAATGGTAAGGATGGCGCCAGCGTAGAGTCGCAGTTTCCCGGCGGCGTCAGCTTCCTCCTGAATCGCGCGCACGTAGTCGCGTTCTTCCGCGGGCACCGCCCTGTCAGTGCCGGAGATTGCGGTTTCGACGAGCAATCGGAACAGGGAAGGCTTCTTGCCGACCGTCGCGTACACGGTATCCAAAGCGATTCCGGCGGCCTGCGCAATCGCCGGCATCCTCGCGGCCGCGTAGCCCTTTTCGAGGAACACATTGCGGGCGGCGTCGAGAATCGATTGGCGCGTAGCCAACGCCGCTTCTCGTCGGGCACTGGAATCGTACGCACGTTTTGTGCGAATCCTGCTCATGCTTTCGCTTGACCTCCATATTAATCCGAAGTATATTAGGATTAATTTGGTTTCATTGAGATGACGTGAAAAGGAGAATCTAATGTATTCCGCAATTGTTGACTTTACCAATGTACTGCTCGCAGCTCTGCTAGTCGGCACCATGTTCGGTGTATGGCTCGTGTTCAATCCCTCGGGGCTTAGTGCGAGCAATTATCTTGCCGTGCAACAGCAAGGCATCCGGACGCTTCACCCGGTGATGCCTGCTCTGGGAGGAGCCACCATCCTGGTGACCATTGCTGCAGCCGTCCTCGGACGAGATGACCACACGCGACTCTGGTTGCTCATCGCGGCGGTGGCGTGCTTGGCGGCGGCGGGCTTGATCACGCGATTTCTGAATATGCCAATCAACGCCATCGTGATCACCTGGAGTGGAGACTCGTTGCCGGCTAACTGGACGAGCCTGCGTGATGGGTGGTGGAAATGGCATTGCGTTCGGTTGATCGCAGGACTGGTAGGATTATCGCTCCTCATCGCCGCGACGCTGAGGCGTGGCTGGATTGGATAGCTGCAGCCGGACGGCTGGTGGATGCTGAAGCGCTCGTCTCCGGGAGCGCATCCGGATCCGCGGCCCGCAGGTGGCCATGCTTTTGATCCGGTGGGCGCGACCAGGACGGTTTCTGATCCGAAAATTTGCTCAGACTTTGGGAATAGTGCCACGTCTAACCCAACGGAATCTCGAAAGCAGATCACAAGGAGCAATCTACAAATGAAACTGCTTGCGCTAGCTGCGGTCACTCTCGTTGCAGCCGTCGGAATGAGTCTTCACAGTCAGGCCCAAACGCAGAACCAGGCTCCGAGTCCTGCGCGTTCACGTTCCGATGAGATGTTGGACAGGTGGAACGACATCGGGAACAAACTCGTGGCCATGGCGCAGGATTTTCCCGAAGCCAAGTACGATTTCAAGCTACAGGAGGACGAGCGCACCTTTGCCCTGAATCTTCTCCACGCCGCCGCACTGGATTTCATCCTGATCCGGAGGATTTCTGGATCAAATGTCGGACCCGACTTCGGCGAGGGCGACAATCCTACGCGTGACCTTTTCAAGACGAAGGCCGACGTCGTCAAGTTTGTGCAGGAGGCCGTCGCCGACGGAGCGAAAGTAATTCAACAGCAAGGCGACGCAGGGCTGGACAATCCCACAAAGTTCTTCGGCAACCGGATGGCCCACAACTCCTTCATCTGGACGTTCGCCATCGAGCATAGCGGCGAACACTATGGCCAGCTTGTGGTTTACTATCGCGCGAACAACCTGGTGCCACCGGACTCGCGGCGATAAATGCGGTAATTCGGAAAGCGGGAGGTAGTCCCGTGCCCCGCATCAACACTCTTGGGTTTTTCCCAGGGCTTTCCTTCGGCCCGATGGCTTCATTGAAGAACCTTTGCGGTAGCTGCTCTTTAGCGCGAGGCCGTGAGCCACGGAGGTAAATTCGTTGCCTGCTCGGATTTTGTTCGATCCGAAGCGCGCTTCGAAAATGCGCCGGACCGCCGGGACAAAGGATGACCCGCCCGTCAAGAAGACGGCGTCGACGTCCTCGCGTCGGGCACCAGAGCGACTTAGCAGCAAGTCGACACAGGTTTGAATTTGCTCGAGCTCTTCCGCAATCCATCCTTCGAAAACAGTGCGCTCCAGCGTGGCCTCAATGTCGACGACGCCATCGGAAAAATTGAAAGCACTCGTGGGCTTGTGAGACAACTCGCATTTCACCGCCTGCACCGAACGATGGAGGCGAAATCCAAGATCTTCTTTGATCAGATGGATCAGAGCCTTTATCCTTTCGGGCTCCAGCGCGTGTCCGCGCACGCCGCGCAGCATCTCCATGGTGTCTCTGGCCTTCAAGAAAGAGAGATGGTGCCAGCGCTCAAGTTTCGAATAAACCCAGGTTGGAACGGACAGGAGCTTATTCAAAGAGCGCATTTGCGAACCGGCTCCCAGAGCTGGAGCGACAAGGTGCCGAACGATCTTGGCATCGAAGGCGTCTCCGGCGAGACCGACGCCAGCGTTCCCCAATAGATCTGCGGCGGTTCTGCCCCTGCGCCGAATGGTTGGACCGACCCGAAGGAGAGAAAAATCGCTCGTGCCCCCACCGAAATCCCCGATCAGGATGAGTTGGTCGCGGTCGAGCGTGGATTCATAGTAGAGAGCGGCCGCGACCGGTTCCAACTCGAACTCCACCGATTCGAAACCCGCCGCGCGCAGCGCTTCCGCCAGCCGATTTTCGGCGTACTTATTGTCATCCTCATTCTCGGCGGCTACGAACTGCACCGGCCGGCCCACCACGGCGGCGTTGATTTTGAGGCCGAATTGCGCCTCGGCATTTTGCCGCAGATCTTGAAGAATTCGAGCGATGAGCGATACGAGCGTGTGACGCCGGCCAAATACTTCGGTGGTCTGGAGGCTTCGACTGCTCAGGAACGACTTCAACGATTGCATCAACCGGCCGTTGCCCTCGCCCGAAAGGTAGTGTTCCATTCCATCGGGTCCGCTCCAGGACTTGAGCGTATTGACGCCGCGCTCTTTGAGTTGCTCCAGGTACAGCAGCGAACGGTACGAGTCCGTTGATATTCCCAGCTCGGAAAAATGGGCGAGTTCAACCTCTCCGGAACTCTTCGCGAGAGCGATCGAGCTATTCGTGGTGCCAAAATCGATCCCGATCGTTGCGGTGTTCATCTCTTAAGTTCAGTTTCTTTCCTGGATGTCGTCAGAAAATTGCCTGGCTTTAGAATAACCTGCGGCGCGTTGAAAGATTGACGGGCAGCAACTCTGGCTGCAGAGCGAAGATGAATGTTTGGACTCCGGACCCGATGGACGTCATTGAGCGACGAGCAAAAGTGGGCTCACGCCCTGCGCCCTTCGATGCCGATCTGAAACGATTCTCCATGCTTTGTTAAATCGTGCCTGGCGCGTGTTCTGTAAGAGCTGTTCCCAATGAACCCTGCCGTCGAGGGTTTTTCATGTCATTGTTCGCCAGGTTGACTTCGCCCGCCCACATGCTCTGATGGAAGCCCCTGAATTGGGGCGCGCGCTCTCGCTCTGATCTACCGGCTTGCCCGACGAACCCAGGAACAGGAACATTGCGGCGGAGAACATGTGCATTACCGGACGCATCAAGAAGAAACGCGACACTTGGTACTCGTCCGGCGGTTGTCCAAAGTAGCGCTGAAGGTAGTCCTTTTCCTCTGCGTCGTCCTTGACCAGGAAGTTCGCAACGATCGCCCGGTCGAAGTACCGATCGTTCAGGAGAGCGGCTTCCCAGTCTGCCAGCCATACGCGTTCTCCGTCAAAAAGGATGTTCTCTGGTTTCAGATCGTTGTGACTCGACACCATATCCGGATTATGACGGGGGTAGACGGCGGCCACTTGCGCGTACCGGGCGAAAGCTTCCTCGGTTTCGTCTTTGGGGGAAAATGTTCGCGGCCTGAAACCTCCGGATGAACCCTTTGTTCATGGTCGCGTAGTTCAGTGCTTTGGGAAACGGAGGCAGTGCGTGCAGGGCCCGGAGCACCGTGGGCATCAGAACAAGCGCGCCGGCCACTGGAAACGGTACAGGCTCCACAAAGTCAGTGATCGAAATCCGATCTTCGCTGCTGGTGAACCAGACATGCGGTGCAAGGCCAGCTTCCGCGGCTGCCTTCAGGGAGGTGATCTGGGGCGTAGGGTCGTACATGGCATCGCTACGCGTGCTGATCCGCAATAGGTACGGAGATCCCCGCACCACGATGCGAAAGATCAGAGCCATTGCGAGGCCCCTGGTCAGCGTGGAGATGTCTTCGCACTCAGTCACGCCGAATGTCTCTCGCAAGGCACGCGCCACGGCAGCATTCTTCGCTTCTGGAATCATGAAGCTCTCCCTACGTTCTGGAGAGACGATTGATCTCATCACTCAAACACTTGCATGTTTGTCTCAGGTGAAAACGAATATACCCCAGTTGCCGCGCTCTCGGTTCTTTGTCTTCCTCATGCTCACGTATACGCCGATTCTGACGTCTATGAATAAAGAGAATGGAGGCGCCTATGGCGACGGCGGGGATCGTGCGCAGGCTGGTCTTGGGATGCGCGGTTGCATTTGCGTCGCACGCATTGCTCCCGGCGACTCGCGCCATCACGAACACTGCGCAACAGACTTCTACGCCGACGGCGGTGTCTGGATCCCAGAGCTTGCGTGAAGAAACGAAGACGCTGGAACAGTTGCTGCCGCGGGTGGCTGACCGCGGGGCTACGCTTTTTCTGCTGGCCCACAACTACGCACGACTCGGTGAGCCGGCGAAAGCCCTGGACCTGCTGAAGCAATGCGGGGCACTGGATGAGGGTTTCGATCCGGCGGGCGATAAGGCGTTCGTGTCGTTACGCGGCGATCCCGAATTTCACAACCTTGTCGAGCGAGTCCGACAGCGCACTCCGCCGGTACATCGGGCTCATGTTGCGTTCACGCTGGCGCAAAACGACATTTTCCCCGAGGGGCTAGGGGTGGATGCGTCTAAGCGGGTGTTCTACATGGGCAGCGAGTACCACAACAAAATCGTCAGGATTTCGCAAGCCGGCGAAGTTACGGATTATGTGAAGGAGGGAGTCTACGACTTGATGCCAGTCGGAGGCGTGCACGTGGATCCCGCGGATCACAGCGTGTGGTGTGCTACCGATCCGGGGAGGAAAAATCGTTCCGAGATCGTTCACTTCGACGCGCAAGGAAAGTTGCTGGAGCGCTATACCCCGACCACAGCAGGACGACACGATCTCAATGACCTCGTCTTGCGCGGCAGAAGCGAAATCTATGTGACGGACACCGAGGGGAACCACGTCTTTCGCTTTGATCGCGAGTCGCACCAGTTTGCGGAATTGGATCTGGGCCGCCCGGTGTTCGAACCCAACGGCATTACGCTTTCCGACAATGGCGACGTGCTATACGTCGGCGACGATTTAGGTGTGATCCGAATGGATTTGCGGACGAACACGCCACACGACGTAAAGCCTGCGACGCATGACACGTTGGCGGGAATCGACGGATTGTACTGGTACCAGGGCGGCCTGGTGGGGATTGAATATGGCACCGGCGCGTATCGCGTGATGCGTTGGCAGCTTTCGCCAGACGGTCTCGAGGTAACGTCGAGCGAAACCCTGGAGCGCGGGACCGAAATGGTTCGCGATCCAACGACCGGCGCAATTTTGGACGGGAAGCTCTACTTTATGGCGAACACTGGCATCGAGAATCTTGATGATGGAAAGATCGCTGATCCGGCGAAGCTTGAGCCGCTGCAAATTGCGGTTCTGCCGCTGAAGTGATCATCGGTTGCCCCCAATTCCCGGGTTGTCGCACCACAACGCGACGCAAGGCGTCTCAATTGACAACCGCTCTCAAGGTGGCCGATACTGCAATCGGCGCATGTAGGATGCACCGGCACGTCGCCGAAGGGCAATGCCCACCTGCACGATCTCATCGTGGAGTCCTATATGCCCGATCTAGAGAACCTCAAAAAACAAGCCAAGCTCATATTGCGTTGGCACCGCGAACGGCACTATCCCGTGGCGGCGCAAATCCGCAGGCTTATTCCTCGTTTCCTGAAGATGCCCGACGCCGAGATTCTTGCAGCCAGTTTTAAGCTCAGCGATGCGCAAGAAATGGTCGCCAGAGAGCACGGCTTCGACAGGTGGCAAGCGCTGAAAACTGGACTCTCCACCACTTCGCGCAAGGTGAAATCGGCGCCATCCAAAGCGGCGATTACCGGAGCAGAGCCGCAACTCCTCGTCGCCGATATCGAGCGATCATGCGAGTTCTTCTGTAAGAAGTTAGGCTTTGCGGTTGTATTCAGTTATGGCAGGCCTCCCTACTATGCACAAGTGGGCCGCGACGCAGCGCGTCTTAATCTTCGGTGTGTTGAGAGTCCCATCATCGATTCGATGGTTCGTAATCGTGAGGAACTGTTGTCGGCATCGATGACCGTCGCCACAGCGGACGAGATCAAGTTACTGTTTCTTGAATTTCAGTCGGCTGGTGTCTCGTTTCACCAGACACTGAAAAGGCAGGCTTGGGGCGCGAAGACTTTCGTCGTCCAAGATACGGATGGGAATCTGCTGCTGTTTGCTGGACCCGCAAAATAACAGCGACGACACCGAAGCGCTACGGACGATTCGTAACGTAATGCCTCAATCGGGTCGAGATGCGAAGCCCGTATCGCTGGGATCATGCCGCTGAGCAAGCCGACCAGCGTCAGGATCGCGGTGGAAACCAGCACGCTCGATGGTGAAATTATGAGTCGAATATCGCCCATCTCGCCGTGCTGAGCCAGCGCGCTGTAAAAGGTGAGTTTTCCTACGGAGAACGAAACAACGTAGGCGAGCGCAATGCCCAAGAGGCCCCCCGAAAAAAGCAATCGCCAGCGCTTCTGACAGAAACTGCACCAGAACATCAAAGCGGCGGGCGCCCAGCGCTTTCTCTACGCCGATCTCGCGAGTGCGCTGAGTGACACTCACCAGCATGATATTCATGAGCCCACGCCGCCGATGCCCAGAGTCAGCGTGCCCATGAACGCCAGCAACACCTGCAGAGCCATGCTAATGATGTGGAATTGCGAGAGTTGCTCCATCAGGCTGAAAACGCGCAGAGCGCGATCATCATCGGGCGGAAACTGTGCTGCGCTGCTAGCGTATTCCGAATCGATCTCTCGACCCCTTGATAGTCGTAGCCGAGAAAGTCGAGCCAGATCATGTCGATATAGTGCGTATCGCGGAAGTCGCTCATGGGTGGCGAACGGAATGTAGACGACGCGGTTGATACTATTCTCGGAGCCTTCCTGCGGCCTTGGCTTGAGGACTCCAACCACATCATAGGGAATGCCGTTGATGCGAATCCTTTCTCCGAGGGCGAAGCGGCCGGAGAACAGTTTTTCCTTGGATTCCGAGCCCAGCACACAAACGCGCGCGCGCAGTTGCGCATCTTCGGCGCTGTAGAAACGCCCGGCATCGATCTGCAGATTCTGAATTTCTTGAATTGGGGGATTGCTGCCACTGACATTCCATGTGCAGGAACGCCCCTCGTAGCTGACCGGAGCCTCGTAAAACGATTCCTGGGTGATGCGGGTGAGTTGCGGAACATTGGTCACGAGGCGATCAATGTCATCGCCGGTCAAACGGATACTGGTGCCGGCTTTGTTTCCTCCGGCCTGCATTGATGTGCGCCCGCCCGCGATGCCGATTGCCTGCATGCTGGCATAGGATCTGAATATGCTGACGATGGCGGTTGAGAATCCCGAGCCTAGGCGAGCAAGAGCACCACGGTGGCGATTCCCCAAGCCATGCCCAGCATGGTCATCGTCGTATGCCGGCGGTTTTGCCGGAGTGAGCGGTAGGCCTCCGAGAACACATCCTTCGCCAAAATCATTTGCTTACTCCGAACGGAGCGCTTCGACTGGCGTGAGCAGCGCTGCCTGGCGTGCCGGGTACAAGCCCGCGATAATGCCGGCCGCAGCGAGGCTTCCCGTCGCAAGT
>DASRRV010000287.1:0-5323 GCA_035695545.1 Candidatus Sulfotelmatobacter sp.
CGTCGAAACATCCCTCCAGATCGCTGGAATCACAAAGACCGTCTCCGTATACGGAAATTCCGCACCAGACGGCCTGGAGGACCTCGACGCGCAGATCGATGCGATTGCCGGAGTTTCGCGTTTTTTGAAACCACAGCCAGCTGCTTCCACAAGTCCTCATTAACGCGTTTACAATCACACGTAGGGCGCTCAGTGACGCGGAGTCCAGAAATAATGTGAGCGCTAGGCCGTTGCTGCGATCGTTTCCGGATTGCCGACAACCCAGGACCAATCAAAAGAACTCATGTCCACTGAGTCCGATGCAGCCGGCCATGTTTCAGGGAAATTGCGCGGCCGCCGAATAACGGAGTTGTGGCTCGCCAAAACTCTGCAAGGCCACTGAAACTCGTTCCGTAACGATGTTACAAGCCCCTGTGTAAGCTGGTGATTGAGAGCCGGCTATCATTTTGGCGAGCCACAGTCGTAAGTTTCCATAAATTTTAGTTCGCAGTCTCGACGGCCCAATTGCAAGCCGCCGACCACTTTTAGGAGTGAATGAGACTATCTGAAGTCTTTGCGGACGCCGTGACCTCGTGGCAACATGCGCGAATCGCACCTGGAAAGCAAAGGCCCCGCTCGGATTACTAACCGACGGGGCCCGCACTAATTATGATTTGGTAGTTAAAAACGCCTCATTACGGACTGCGTTACCGTCCCCTAGTCGCGGTCGTGTTCCCGGTCATGATCGTGGTCGCGGTCCCGGTCATGGTCGTGACCGTGATCGTGTTCGCGATAGCGCACTTCCCGGCCATCGTGGTCGCGATCTCCGTCGTGTTCACGGTCCCAATGATGATCATGCTCCACTCGGCCGCGTTCACCGGCCCAGTAGCCCACGAAGTACTGCCTGCCATCGTGCCGCGGTGCTACCCAAGAGGCGCCCTCATACGGCGGTCGCGTCCAGTAGCCTTCATGCCACCTATAGTGGTGTCCAACCGGATACCAATAGCCTGTCACCCAAACGAAACCCGGCTCCGGAGCCACTCGCTCGGCGTACACCACCCGCGGTGGCGGCGGCGCTCCGATAGATATGCCCACTGACACCTGCGCCCGCATAGCCGACGCACCGGTTAAGAGCATTGCTAAAACCAAAATCAATTTAACAAGACTGCGCATTATTTAATCCTCCCGTACGTCTCTCTACCCTAGCTTGCGCAGAGGTCTCTCGCACGCCTGTTAAAGTACACGAATGCGTGAACGCCAACTGGCCGAAGGGTCAGGCTGCAACGATCTGTGGCGGATCGAATGAAGCCGGATGTGGTGGATCTGTCTACGTGTGGTGGGTGCTTTATCGGTGTGATGGCTCAAGCATCTCCATCGCCGTGAAGGGCGTAGACGGCTGAAGTGTCAACCATTTCCCACATGGCACGAGCGCAGAGAAATACTGGAGGTACTTGGCAGCCGCGGTCTTCGCCTTCGGCATAGCCTCCCGCGGCGGAACCACATGGAAAAACGGCAAGGTCCTCGCCACGAGAGCCAAGAAATGGTGTGGCTTTCTTAGGAATTCAGTACAAGCAAATCTGATCGGGGGTGTATGCGCGGCACAAAGGGACGAGCAGTAATCTGTCGTCGAAACGCAGGATCCCACCGTCCGGGGATGCTGGTGGCGCAAGAAGGGCAGCAACCTTGGGGAGTGAGATGGTAACCCGTGATTAGATACCCGTTGCGTTCGATGAGAAGTTCCCGACAGTTCGGGCAACGTGTGTTCTCCCAGTCGCCGACCATGTCTGGCAAGTTCCCAGCATAGACGTAACGCAAGCCGGCCCTCTTGCCGATCTCTGCTGCCCGTATCAAGGTCTCCGGCCTGGTGTTCTCTGGATCGGTCATTTTGTAATCTTTGTGAAAGGCAGTGACATGCCAAGGAATATCCGGCGACACGCTCGCCAGAAACTCGGCCAGCCGAGTCAGCTCGTCATTGGAGTCGTTGAACCCGGGAATCACCAGAGTAACGATCTCCAGCCAGAAGCCCATCCCGTGCAAACTCTGAATCGTATCCAGGATGGGTTGTAACCGACCTCCGAGCTGACGATAGTGGCGGTCATCAAAACTCTTCAGGTCAACCTTGTAAAGACCCGCCCACGGCCGTACGTATTCGAGGACCTGTGGGGTACCGTTTCCGTTGGAAACAAAGCCGGTCACCAATCCAGCCGCGCGCGCTTCCTTAAAGACCGCCACGGCCCATTCGCTCGTGATCAGCGGCTCGTTATACGTGCTCACGATGACCCTGCCTCCCTGGCGGATGGCATCGAGAGCAAGTTCTGCTGGCGTGACGCGCATCGGGCCAGCAGCGGCAGCTGGATCGCGCAGGGCTTGCGAGGTTACCCAATTCTGGCAGTAGGAGCAGTGCAGATCACACCCGAGCATTCCGAAGCTGTAAGCGAGTGACCCTGGATGAGCATGGAAGAAGGGTTTTTTCTCGATTGGGTCGCATTGGATGCCGCCGACATAGCCCCAGGGCACGTAGAGAGTTCCACTCCGATTGTAGCGAACCTTGCAAACCCCCGGCTGGCCGTCAGGAATCTTGCAACAGTGCCCGCAGGCAAAACACCGCACCCAGTTGCGGTCGAGCTTTTCGTACAGTTCGCCCTCGCGAACATTTTCAGAGATGATTTCGCGCAGCGTACTCATACGTGCTAAGCACAATGTCCAGGCGGCCGTCAGCTACCTTGCCTTTGATACTTGTCCGGCTGAAATTTGCCGCCGTCAACATAATTCTTGTTGATCTCGATGTACGCGTGCCACTTCTCTGGCAGATCATCCATCACGAAAATGGCCGTCACCGGGCAGACCGGCACACATGCCCCGCAATCAATGCACTCGGTGGGATCGATGTACAGTTGAGGAACTTCATCGAACGTCGGGCGGCCATCGTCATAGGTTCGGCCCTTCGCCGGATGGATACAATCCACCGGACACACGTCCACACAGGCGGTGTCCTTGGTTCCGATGCAGGGCTCGGCAATAATGTATGCCATGGTGCCCTTCTTCGTTTGATCAGTATAACGCAACGGCGGCATCAAACACCCGCTGCTTCGCAGCCCGATAGCTGCCGCGCTGCCTTTTCCTCTCGTCCTGATCCTTAGTTCAGCACCTCAATGCTAAGATAGTTCCTAGGATGTCAGAGCTAGCGACGAAAACATGCGTGCCATGCCGAGGAGGCGTCCCCCCGCTCAAGGGGGAAGAGCTCGCCGCCCTGCAAACGCAGGTGGACGGCTGGGACGTCGTCGAAGAACACCACATCACGAAGACCTTCATGTTTCCCAACTTTCGCGAAGCTCTGAAATTCGTAAACCGCGTAGGCGAACTCGCGGAGGAGCAGGGTCACCACCCAGATATCTCGCTGGCTTGGGGAAAAGTTGGGATCACGAGCTGGACGCACAAAATCAACGGTCTTACGGAAAGCGATTTCATCCTAGCCGCGAAGATCAACAAGCTCTACTAACCGTAACTCCACACCGCTCGCAATCCCTCGGAACCCGATGCGCCCATCCGCGACCCTTGTTGAGAGGTACGACAGTCAGGGTGAAGCCGGGTGCTTTGCGCAGTTGGCGAAATGTGAAGCGGAGATTCTGTACGAGTGCATACATGCTTCCTCCTCAACATTTTATGTTTCGTGAGCAGTTGCGCGGCCTAGACTAGAGAACATTGACGGCTGCCTTTTCCAATGGCAAACCGGCGCCTCCGTTTTCGCGTTCCTTCCGGATCACGAGCCACTCTTACGTTATCGGATTGCGGGAGGCTTGCCGACTATCGTGCCGTTGGAAGGGGAACAAGGCAGAGTCAGAATCAAGAGGCTTCGGCCTTATAATCACGTTAATGGGCAGCTCTCCTCCACCCCAAGAGCCGAACTGGTCGCCTTTGCCGCCAGAGCGACTGGTTCCCCACTTTCGCATTCACTCCCATGTCATTTTCGTTGCGGACATGGATCGAAGTCTTCGATTCTACGTTGATCAGCTCGGATTCGACCCGGTTGCTGATACGCATATATCGATCGGGCGATGGGTGTCGGTTGCTCCTCCGGATAGCACCACATTGCTTGCGCTTGTCGCTCCAGAGCTGGATTCCGAGGAATACCAGTTCATTGGCCGTTCCAGGCACGTTGTTCTTGTTGCCGAAGATGTTATGGCCAATTTCCAAGCATGGTCTAAGCGCGGTGTCCGGTTTCATCGTCCACCGCAGGCCCAGACATGGGGTGGAATGGACACGACCTTCGAAGACCCGGATGGGAACGCATTTGCGCTCGTGGGCTACGACGCTGCTACTCAAGAGTTCGAAACGCAACGCCACCGTGCACAAGAAGTGGAAATTGCCAAACAGGTTCAAGCCAGGCTCTTCCCGCAGATGCTGCCGCCTCTTCCGACACTCGACTATGCGGGCACTTGCCTGCAGGCTCGCCAGGTCGGCGGCGATTACTATGACTTTCTTGATCTAGGTCTAGGACGTCTCGGCATAGTGATCGCCGATATTTCAGGAAAGGGAATCGCTGCTGCTCTTCTGATGGCGAATTTGCAAGCCAACCTGCGCAGCCAGTGCGCCATCGCTTTGGCTCAGCCTCGGCAGTTTTTGCAATCAGTGAACCAACTCTTTTGCGGGAATACTGAGGACGGCGCATACGCCACCCTCTTCTTTGCTGAGTACGACGACCACGCGCGGCGCTTGCGCTACGCGAATTGCGGGCATTGGCCTGCTCTCCTGCTCCGGAACGACAACACCCTTGAGCGGCTCCACGCCACGTCCACCGTACTCGGACTCTTCAAAAAATGGGATTGCTCGATATGCGAACTACAACTCTCGCCTGGAGATACTCTGGCATTGTACACTGACGGCATCAGCGAAACGTTCAACAGTGCTGGGGAGGAGTTCGGCGAGCAACGCTTGGCCGAAGTGCTTAGGCAATATGTTAAGCTGCCCTCACAGGCCCTCCTGACTTCGGTTGTTCATGAAGTCCAGCAGTTCGGCTCTCATGGGCAACAGGACGACATCACGCTCATCGTCGCCAAATGCAGATGAACTGAGTAACCATCGCTTCCCGCTTGTTCTATCCAGCCCAATCCTGACCAATTGGAGTTCTAAATGGTCATGCAATACTAAAGCTAAAGCGACGGGTCGCGGCTTGACTTGGCGATTGTTCTCGGATTACGGACCACTCGGAAATAATGCGCGGCGTACAAAGGTACTCAGGCCTCCTTGACCACCTCGGCGCGGGTCCTGTCATCTCTTAGTCCCGCAAACCCGCGAACTCGGGCGTTTTTAAATAAATTCCACCTGAAAGAGTGCCGGACCAAGA
>DASRRV010000288.1:0-4149 GCA_035695545.1 Candidatus Sulfotelmatobacter sp.
GAGAGGGACAGCGCACTGAGCACGCTTCTTACGGCATGCAACGTTCCCCAGCGTGCAAGCTGACTTGTTGGTGCTGACCGCCGGCCAGAGCGGGGTTCACCAACTGCTTATTGGTGGGCAGGAGCACAATAAGCGTGAACCAGATGAGCAAGCCCAGTAAGGCTTCCGGCGATGACCCTCCAGAACCTTGCCCGGCGAGCCGTGCTCCAATCGAGAACAACAGACCTAACGCAGCCACATTGCTTGCATGACGCTCGCGCGGCGATAGCTCGGCGGAAATTCCGTTGCAGCCATCGCCACGCCACATTCGATTCTGGCTGGATGCTCGACGAAGCTTATGTACAGTGCAGCTCCTGTGAACACGCCACACACGAGCACAGCAAAGAATTCCGCAATCTGTCGCATTTTTACACCCTTTCGGCTCAGCGGCCTGAGCGGGGGATGCGATGCCTACCTGCGGGGACGAGTCCTTAACCAATACAGAGTCAATGTTGTGTTCCTCGCGTTCCGCAACCACTCCGCGACTTCCTTTGCTTGGAAAGTTCGATCTCCTGGGCCGAGTTCGCGATTGAGCAAATCGGTGATTTCTTCGGCAGTACTTGGTTTCCTGATTTTGTTCAGGACTCGCGAAACGTGCTCGTCGAGACTACGACTCGAATTCGAAATCCGCCCCATTCCCGTTCCAGCTCTCCAAAAGTAAACCCAGTCTATTCCAGAGCATTCCGGATGTCAGTCCCAGCTCCACGAGAATTCGAAATGATTCAGACAGATCGTCGCGAACTCGTCGGCAGCAACTTGAAAAGCACGCTCCGTATTGCCTCGGGCTGATGCTCTCCGGCACCGCCAACCAGAGTGTACGAACGATCAAACCCTTTGGGTCCCTCGACCTTCATTTCCCAGTTATGACTTTCGCGAGAGCCGACAATTGAAACTCGCCACTCTCCTGGCTAGTCACTGAGGCCGTCTTCAATGACCGCAGCAGTCTCGCCGCGCGTTCGCGTGTCACTGGTATTCTGCATCTCGATGGTTACCGACATGTCTCCCGTATTCTACAAAGCAACCGGCTAACCGTTTCTTCTGCGAATGTTTAAGGCCCCTGGATGGTACGTTTCAAGGCTCAGCTTGAACCGGTTATTCACAATTCTTGTTGAAAAGCGGACGCGCGAAGGGCAACCAACTTTGGGGGATCCAGAGTGCGAGGTTGACAGGAAGAGAACGCTGGAAAAGATAAAGGCTGTGACATTGGTTATGCTCTAGCCGTCAGCTCCTGCGAGGGAGCCAATAGCGTGGATGCACGCACCGTCACAGCCTCTTGATGCGATCACCGCTTTCGCGGTCCCAAACCCCAACTGCTCCTCGCAGAGTTGTCGGTTTTTTCAGGTCTGGCTGCCCGTCAGGTCACCCCTTCGAGCTGATCACTCAGCCTATTTCGGACTGGCAAAACTTTAGTTATGCCAACCCTTTCAGCCGTCGACGGGAGCCAACTTAAACAGTTGCTTGTACATTGTCAATGCCCCTTTTCAGTGCAATGCACGAACGCCAGCCCCTGCGCCTCTGGAGCGCAACTCATTGAATTGTTAATAGGTAATCAAGGTCATATGAATTGCTCCCCTGTTTTTCACAGGGACATCCACAGGCATGCGAGAACGTGCGCAAGCGACGAGGAGCATGTGGAGGAATCAAGTAAACATCTTGACGTCGGAAAATGCGTCACGCATGGTGGTTGGAACCGTGTCAGACATGTCAGATCTCGTTGCCTACGTCGACGGCGGCTCTCTCGGGAATCCCTGACCATCTGGTATTGGAGTGGTAATCGATGGCTCCAGAGGCGGCCACAATCAGAATCGCGAAATGGATGGGACACCAGGACAATAATGTCGCCGAGTACGTTGCACTACTCGAGGCACTGCAATGTGCAACGGGGCTTGAGGCCAAGGCGCTTCACGTGTTTTCAGACTCCGAGACGGCGGTCAAGCAGATGAAGGGCGAGTACACCTGCCGCAGTCCGCGCCGCTACTCGCTGAATTGGACCTGCCGGAATTTGGCTCGGTCGCTCGATTTCTCCATATCTCATATACGTCGTGAGAACAACACTGAGACCAAAGGTCGAGACCAAAGGTCTGGCCAGTTCAGCCGCCCGTAAGAAGGTCTGCTAATCCCCGACGTCGCGAGTTCACTCTCAGAGTCGCATGCTTTGACGCACTGGATGCAGGCGGCCTCGTTCACCTTTTTCGCTCGGTTGACTCCGTGCCAGCTGGCAAAGGAATCAAACAGGTTGGTATCGACGCAGGAACGAAAACTCCGAGACTGGGGAGTATCCAGGGAACGCTCTCATTGCCCCATTGAAATATTGGCTGAGCATACCCTGGAGGCTGCTTGGAGGATGTTTTTCAGCGGCTACGAGGTCAGCGCGGTAACCGGCGATAAGCAATTCGCGGTGCTCTCCAGTTCTAGGCCTTTCGGCAGCGGCTCACCGAAAGTGCGCAAAACGTCGGCGCGGACCGGTGCAATGTATTCCTGCAGTGGCCGCAAAAAAGTATCGTCTGCAACTCCGGCTGACTTCAGTCTTGCAATAGTGGATCGCACCACGTGCTGGCTGATGTCGCGGGTGCGATCATCGACCCGTCTGCCCAACTGAACGACCACAGACGCCGTCTCCTGCGTTACCTCACGCAAGTCCAGAAGCGCAGTGATCCAGTCAGCCGCAGTCTCCGCAGGAATCAGGCAACTGAGCGACCCATAGAGCGGGATGCGCACTCCAAATCTGCCAAGCGACCACAACCAGCCGCTGTCGGAGGGTTCCCTCTTGAGTTTGCGAAGTAGCTCACTTCCCAGCGCCGCGCGTGTCGCGCCGGACAGATGCTCAAGGCTGGCCAGCAAGCGCCAACCATCATGCTCCAACTGGGAGTTCAGCCGCGTGCCAGGCTTCTTACGGCCAATACCGAGGTCTCCCAGGTAGTTCCGGAGTTCCTGTTGATGGGCAGCACTGAGGCCGCCCGCGATCCTTCGCCACAGCACCAACCAATCGACCTGGGACTGAAGCTCTCGCGAGAACGCCAATCCCACCTGATAAATTCGGCGCGCCTGGCTAAGTCGAAAGCTGTCCTGCGGATCTCCAAACCCCGGCCGCAGGCAATAGCCAAAGAGGTTTAGCCAGCGAACTTCGTGTCGCGGACTCAGCTTTCGCCCGTCTGCCACCTCCAGAAGCACATCGCAGAAGGCCCGGACCGTCGCGATGGTCCATGATTCCCTTTTCAGCCCCGTGACTGACTCCAATTCGCCCACCAGTGAAGCAGGATCCAAAGGAACACCCTCGCCCGCTCCGGATCCGGTGAAGGCACGCTGAATCTGCCGTACGGCAGATTCCTGCGACTGCTCCGAAATACTCGAGGTGTGATGTCGATTCGCAGTTGACGCTTGCTCCGATGTGTGCCCACTCTGATCCGTCGCGCTTGCCTCGCGTCTCAATTCGAACTGAAGCCGCCATCGGTGCGGTGACCTCACGGACTCGCACCAAAGTTCGAGCGTTCCCACCTCGGTAAAACTCACGGACAACCGTACTGCCAGTTCCGCCTGCAAAAGCTTCTTTCCATAGCGCAGCAACGTGACCAAAGGCGCGTGACGATGGACCTCCTCGGGGTCCAAGTCAGCGATTGCGCCGTGCGCGTCATGACGAATCGTTGAGCTGTACAGATGGAACGATACCGGGCGGTTTGCCAGCACCGAGAATTCACGATCGAGCAGCGACAATGTCGTGCCTTCGTTCGTGCCGGAAGGCAGTACGCAGACCGCCTTGATGCCGTGTTCCGAACGCAATCCGATGTAGTAGGTCCAGGCGCTGCCGGCCTTGACCCGCAATCCGGCTCCTCGCCTCACGCGGCCGTAGTAGGCAGCCCCAATTGCGACGGCACTGCTCATGATTTCGTTGCTGAGAATCTTCGGGCGCCACCCGCTGCCGGCGCCAAACCAATTGGAAATGGCCTCGGTGATCCGCTCGCGAGCGATTGTGGGTATGCAAAAGCCTCCGTTGAAGAGAACAGCATCCGGCCTCGCCATCTGCAGGCGATCATCGATGTGTGACTTAGAATTTCCTCCGGCGCCCATCGCCATTGCGGCTTGCTTCAGAAACGCCGCAAGATGTTTCGTGAT
>DASRRV010000289.1:0-5255 GCA_035695545.1 Candidatus Sulfotelmatobacter sp.
CGCCGGAAGATCATTGACGCCGAGAAGGTGGCACCCGAGATTGCACGCGAGGCAGTGGAGTTGATCGGGGCTCTATTTCGGGTAGAGAGCCGGGCCAAGGATTTTTCTGTAGAGCAGCGCCTCGCCTTGCGGCGAGAAAAATCCGCCCCGGTATTAGCCAAGCTGCGGGAGAAGCTTGTAGAGTGGAATGAGCAGCTATTGCCCAAGCATCCTATGGCGGAAGCGATCAACTACGCAGTGAATCAATGGGCTGAACTTAACGTCTTTTGTAGCGACGGCTCGGTACCGCTGGACAACAATGGTTCCGAACGCGAGATGAAGCGAATCATACTGAATCGGAAGAATTCCTTATTTGTAGGTAATCCCCGAGGTGGAAGAACGGCTGCCATCTTAGCCAGCTTGACCAGCACCTGTCGACGGCATGAAGTAGACCCGCAGCTATATCTCACGCAGCTGTTGATGAACTTGCCTCAAGCAAAAGTGAGCGAGTTGCCTGATTGGTTGCCCGACCAATGGAAGATCCGCCATCTCGCGAGATTGGCAACCCTCAACATCGGTCCTCCTCGCGATAACTAACCTGTGGTTCGCGTATCGCTCACAAAATGACAACTGCCGCAAAATCGCCATCTCACTCAAATACCTAGTCGCCGGGAAGAGGAATGGGGAACGCCTGGCTGAAAAGCACCACACTGGTGGAACGGGGCCACCGGAGACTTTGCGGAACCGCTGCTTGGTCCCAGTTGCGATTCTTCCCTAACTCTACAAGAGAAATGCCGTTAGCGAAATTTTCGCTTGCTGTTTCACATTGGCATTAAGGCTGCATTCGCCTAGTTAAGCGGTACCCCGCCGGTTGCGGACTGAGCACGCACGCCCCAAGAAAGCAGCCGGTGGGTGATTTCAACTGAGAAACCTTCTGGAACCAGTAGATTGCTGTCGAAAGATCATCTCATTACACTCATCCGAATACTGACGAATGCTTCGAATCGGAAGGAGTCGAATTTTGAGTGTAATCGCAGTTAACAACACCTGTTCCGAACTGGTTCTGAAAGCCATTTACATCCAATAGATTCTGAGCTCAAATAACGCAAATAACGCCATGCAAAGCATCATGCAGCAGATGTATTTTGAGTGCTGTCAGTGGCATTCAATCAGCTTTGGTGATGGTGCTTGTCACGCTGGATCGAAGTTCCCGCGGCATTAGGTTTACTTGCTCGGTATGTGGGAAACCGGCCGAATCCGCTCTGCTGGAACGACCCCTTCCCCTTCCAGCAGGGCATAGAAGCGATCGGCTGCGAGGTTCTTGAACGTCTCAACTTTCCCGGAAGGCCAGCGGACCTCCAGCGACTCAAGCTTCTCTGCCGACCCTAGCCCAAAGTGCAAACGGAAATCGCTCTGGGAGATGTAACTACCGCCACTGCGAACCTCGTCGGTCTGCGTCATCCCTCCGGCTACGATCTTAACGCGCGCCCCGATTGCCATGCGATTGCTCCTGGTACCCGCCAATTCCAGACTCACCCAGTGGCGGCCGGAAACACCGTGGTTCTGTAGGATCATCGGCGCGCTATCGAGATCCTCGACCACAACGTCCACATTGCCGTCGTTGAACAGATCCCCGACCGCCAGGCCGCGGGACACGCGTCTTTCTTCCAGAGCCGGTCCGGCCAGATGGCCGGCATCACAGAAGGTGCCATCTTTCTGGTTCATGTGGAGCAGCTTGGTCTGCGCGTAACCACCGCTGGCAGGCACCTTTTCCATTTGCGGATAGACATGACCGCTCACCGCCACCAGATCCAGCCACCCATCGTTGTCGAGATCCACGAATGCATCGCCCCACTTCACAAGAGGAAAGGAGGGCAAGGCTACCCCTGACGCATAAGAGACATCCGTAAACATCCAGTTCCCGTCGTTGCGATACAGATCGCTATAGTCGTCGCCGAAATTTGTCACGTAGATGGAAGGACGTCCATTGTGCAGGTAGTCGCCGAGGGCAATTCCCATGGAGGCTTGCTCAGAGCCTGTCTCGCTCAGCGCAGGACCGGATTCGAGGCCAATCTCGGTGAACTTGCCTTTGCCGTCGTTGCGGTAAAGAAAGTTCGGCAGCGTGTCGTTGGCCACGTAGATGTCAGGCCAGCCGGTGTTGTTGAAGTCGGCCCACACGACACCCAGACCGTAATAACCGTGCGGGTCATCCACGCCGGCGGCCTTGGAAACGTCGGTAAACGTGCCATCACCGTTGTTGTGGAACAGCGAATCGCCTGCGCCCTTCAATCCGCGCGGTCCGCAATAGACATCGATACCGCGATATTTGCAGAGTGACTTGCCGCCAAACGGGGGCAGATGGTCGAGTTGGAAGTCGACATAGTTGGCCACCATCAGGTCCACGAATCCGTCGCGGTCGTAATCTCCGAAAGCCGCACCAACAGACATGCGACCGTCCGCAACGCCGGCCTTCGCAGAGACATCCGTGAACGTGCCATCCCCATTGTTGCGAAACAGAACATTTCCGCCGAGACACGTCAGGTACAGATCTGGCCAGCCGTCGTTGTTGTAGTCGGCCACTGCGCCGCCCATGGCGAAGCAAGGCGCCGCCAGGCCTGACTTATCTGTCGCATCGCTAAATGTGCCGTTGTGGTTGTTATGGTAGAGGGTTCCGCGAGCCGATTCCTTGCGCAGGGCCATCTCGACGGTAGGCGCGTTCGTGAAATAGATGTCCAGCCAGCCATCGCGATCGTAATCCCACAGAATGACGCCGCCGCTCATCGACTCGACAATGTATGTGCTCAGCGGATTGGCGATATGGCGGAAACGGACACCTGCCTTCTCCGTGACGTCCTCCAGTTGCGGTACCGGCCGTCCTTTGCACTGAACCTTCTTGGCATTCGGCGGCGGAGGAGGCGCGGCCGGATGCTGCTCCTGACTCAAAGCCATCCGTGCAAGCAGCACCGCTGCACCGACGAGCAGGACGCGAACGCAAAGTAATGGTTGCGGATTCAATCGCTGTCCGCCGCTCTCAAGTTCATGGCTTCTTGTCTTCATTTTTTGGCGAAACCTGCCCGGGGATAGTCGTCCCCAGTTCTCGCAGAACCGCGCGAGCCGCATCATCACCCGGGGCATGTGTCAGCGCCTTTCGCAATGCCCGGATTGCTTCCGGCTGGTTCCCGGCGTGATAGGCCGTGAACCCGAGATTGCGCATCAGGTTGGGTACTTTGGGATCCCATCCCTCCGCTTCATGGTAGTGTCCGAGAGCTACGGCATACTGCTTCTGCATTGCTTCGACCGTGGCCAGATCACTGAAGGCGCCGCCCAGAACAGAACGCAAGAATTCTTCCTGGGCCGCTGCCTGTCTCTCCTGGCCCTGCGTCAGCTTGGCGTGCGACAGCGCGTTGCTGCCTAACGGCGTGGCCGCGTCCTTGCCCGTCCCCCCCAGAGGAACCGGCGGCTCGTTTTGCTGAAGGCTGGGGATGTCGGCTGAAGAAACTCCGGATCCACCCGAATCACCCATGCCACTCCCTTCCTGGTTGTCGGCGATGATGTTTTGCTGAATCGCGCGCGCCTTTTCGAAGTATTGCTCCCCTTCGGCTGCTCTTCCGGAAGCAATGAGGATCCGGCCAAGACTGGTGTAGGCCTTCCGGATATCGTTGTGAGCGTCTACGCCGCTACGTTCGGCGAGTGCAATTGCCTTCCGGAAGAGCCGCTCCGCGCGCTGATTTTCCTTGCGGCGGAAGGCATTCAGTCCCAAGTACAGCCAGGCTTCCGATGAAGACGGATTCAATCTCGCCGCCTCCCCCAGATAGTGATCCGCCTCCTGCGGCTGGTTCGAACTGAACGCCATATAGCCCAGGAGATAGTTCGCAAAAAAATTTCTAGGGTCGACTCGCAGTTGCTCGAGAAATTGCCGGCGGGCCTCCGGCGTGAGCACCCATTCGTTCCGCATTAAGTAGGTCAGGCCGAGAAAGTAGTGGCCGTTTGGAACTTTGGGATCGAGTGAGAGCGCACGCTGGAACTCCCGGATAGCGTCGCCGTACAGGGCGGCATTTCGATAAGCGACGCCGAACAAGAGATGCAGGCTGCTGCGATCACCGGACGCCACCGTCATCTGCTGGAAAATGGCCTCGGCCTTTTCCTTCTCTTTCAATCGGAGCAAACAACTGGCGAGACCGTAGCTGGTTTCGCGGTCAGGACGAATCTCGAGGGATTTCTGGAAAGACTCCACCGCGGCGCGGTAGTTCTTTTTCTTGATCTGCGCCTGGCCTTGAATGGTCCAGGCCGTGGCGTTGCGCGGATCGGCGGCAAGAGCCTGGCTGATCTCTTTGAGTGCCTCGTCCAACCGGCTGGTAAACAAGTTGGCAGCCGCGAGATCGACGTGCGCATCTGGAACATCCTCGAACTCGAGGGACCTGCGGGAGAACCTGGCGGCTTCGGGATATGCGGCTTCAAAAAGGCGCAACTTTCCCATTTCGCGGAGTCCGAGGGCGACTATCTTCTCGCTGGCGGCAGCGGCAGCGGCCAAGTCACCCGCCTCCTTCGCCGAGTTCGCAGCGGCAAATCGCCGCTCAAATTCGTCGAGTGGCGACGCGGGCTTCTGTTGCGCGCTGGCTTGCAGACACCCCAGAACGGCAAGCAGGAAAAGGCACGCGCCACACGCAGACCGTCTCCAGAGAATGACGTTCGAAGACCGGGAAGGTGGGGTGCGGATCAAAGCCGAATGTCCCAGGTTGGTACCTAAAAGTACACGCTTGGTGGCGAGCGTTCAAGTCGCGGGATTTTGGCGAAATCGTCATTACAGTGCGCCGGGCTAAACCGGCATGGAGCAGAGGAGGAAGAAGCCTCACGAGAAAGGAGTGCGCGCTGAGCAGCGCGTTGTTCAGGAGGGTTAAAGTCCCTCTGGCGCTCGAATGAGGGGCGCCATATCCAAAAGCGGGGATAAAACCTCGCTGGCCGGAGAAAGCGGAAGGTATGGAGAGGTCTAAACGGGCACGAAGGCGAAAGCTGGACACAGCCAAGACCGACCTGAAGCCACCGCTTGCAGTACTCCGGAGGGCAGGGTGTCCATCAAGTGGACCATCACAAGATGGAATCCGAAGGGCATGAGGAGAAGTACCGGGCCGTAATCGATGGGGAAACCCGCGATGAACCGGTCGGCCAAAGGTGGGGCAAGGTCGAGTCTGCAGTCCTTAGACGAAGGCGTTCTCATTCACCCACCGCACCAAGGTGTTTGCGGGCAGCACGGTACAGAAGAACAACGCGTGACCTCA
>DASRRV010000290.1:0-4105 GCA_035695545.1 Candidatus Sulfotelmatobacter sp.
GTATCGTTTTTCGGATTGTAGAGCGTGATTGACGCCCCGTCTAAAGGGAGGAAACGGCGCAGAATTGCCGAAATAGAATGTAGGAGATCCTCCTGAGTCAGATGGCTAACAATTGCATTGTTAACCTCCAGGAGCGTGCGATAGCGCGCGGCCGTGAGTTCCACCCTGGTGTTGAGAGAGGCTATCTCTTCGTAAGAAGTCATATTGGAAACGGCCAGCGCCACCTGATTCGCCACTTCCTGCAAGAACGCAGCGTCCTCATTCGAATAGCGATCTTTTTCCTGGCTTACGAAGCTAAGCGTGCCGATACACTTTCCCTGGAAAACCAGAGGCAACACACACAAGGACCGCATCCCTTCTGCAGAGAGGCGATGCTCGTTGGCATACTGTCGCTCTTCTTCCAGATTGCGGCGCAGCAGAGGCTGCTGATGATCGAACACCCAGGCGATGCAGGTCTCGCTGCGATCGACCTCCAGTCCTGCTGCGAAATAGTCAGAAGGCCGGTCGCCCTCCACGGCGAGAAAACGGAAAGTATCGTTACCTGGCTGATATAGGGTAATGGCGCAGCGGTCGAAGGAGATGACGCGATGCAAAGCCTCGGAAATAGCGTGCAGGAGGGCCTGTTGGGTCAGGTTCGTGATGATGGCATTGTTGATCTCAAGCAGCGTGCGGTATCGCTCTGTGATTGCGAGGCCCTTCACGCTCGATTGGGAACTCGACATCTTGGCCGCCTATTGGAATGCTCTTCTCGCCAGGTTTTTGCCAATGAGAAAGCTGTCGCCGTCACAACGGAGTTTGTTGCGACATCTTAACCTAAGAACCGCAGCCAAGTCTTCTTCGCCGCGCTCGCAGCCGATAGGGCGCGATGTCGTTCGCCTATTTGTGCACAGCACGGTAGGCAAGTCGTCTAAAAAAACAAAGACGGCAACCAAATCTCGATCGAGGCATCTCACGTTGCCCTGAGGATGGCTTTAATCAAAGCTCGGCAGCGATAGAGCTCAAACCAAGAAGCCTCCAAAAGGAGATAGAAGTGAAAAACAATTGCAGCAAGAAGTTCTGGCGCGGGAGAACCGCTCAGAGAATCGCTGGCGGCGTGCTGGCGGCGTGCACGTTTCTGGCCGTCTCCGGCATCGCCTCCGCCCAAGAAAACAAGGACGAGATCAGCTTCAACCTGCTGCCGAACCCGGCGGTGGTTGACTGCCTTCGCGCCAATTCTCTCGAGGAACCGCAGGCTCACGCCACGGTCATCCGCGGCAAAGTTAACGACACACTCATTCTGGATCTGGATGGGATCAAGCCAGGCCTCAGATTTGACTTGTTCACCGTACAGAACAGCTTTTTCCAAGCCGATGGCACTAAAGATCCCAATTTCACAGGGAGCTTCGGTTTGGCCTGGTATCAGTCTGATATTCAGATTAGCAAGCGCACGGACGAAGGCCACGTCCAGATTAAGACGATTCTTCTGGATGATATCTTCGGTTTCGATCCCGACGTACGCCTTGCTCCGACGAACACATTTCACCTGGGCTTCTGGTTCGACAATCCCGAGGATGCGGCGGCTCTGTCCACCTGTCACTTCGACCCGACCAAGCCGACGCCGTTCAACGGCGAGCATAAGGCGGGACCGTTCGCTATGCTCAGTGTGCCTGACTCCAAAAGCGGTTTGGGCCCGCTCTGCACTAGTCCGAACAGTTCCACAACGCCAGCGAGCTGCAACGCAAACTGAACCTGCCACTGCCGTGGAAAGGAGGGGCGATGAATGGTCGCCCCGCTTTCCGCAAAACATCTGGAAATGAGACTGATCGGCCTAGGCTGCGGCGCAATGTAGAGTGAAAGTCAACGACACGCTACCCGATCGCTGCCGACCCTGCGAAAACTCGGTTCCGCTTATCCGGGATTTTGGCGCAAATCGATACCCACGTTCGCGCATGCTCTTCCGCGAGCGAAAACTATGAATCGCTTTGAGGATCAATGTGCGGCGGCAGTATGGGTAGGCCCAATGCCCGAAGTTCCTCGCGGAGTTGATTGACAGACTGAAATAGGATCCCGCGTATTCCTACTGCACGAGCTTGTTCGAGATTCGCGTCCCGGTCATCGACGAACAAAACCTCTGAGGCGGGCACTTTAAGTACTTTCAGGGAGTATTCGTAAATCGCCGGCTCGGGCTTGATCCGTCTCACATCGGCGGAAAAGATCTGATGATCAAAGTGCTTCAGCCAAGGGAAATTTTGCCTTACGTGCGTCACCATGTCGGACGGCATGTTCGACAGAATTGCCGTCTTTACTCCGGCGGAACGAAGATTCTCCAGCCAGAGGATCATTGGAGCATTCGTCCTACTCCACATCTCGATGTCCCAGCTCCGCAGCTTTTCAACCACACCCCCGCCCAGGGTCATTCCGGCTCGCGACGCAAATGCGTGCCAATATTCTTCGGGTAAGAGATCTCCACGATCGTAGGGGCCGCGGCTCTGAATGTAAATCGGCAGAAAAGAGCTGGGATCGATGCGGAAGACTCGAGCCATGCGAGCGATGGCATCGGGTGAAGGAACAAAGGACAAGACCTCGCCGTAGTCGAGCATCACAGCGCGTATTTTAAGAAAGACGGCCGCTTCCGATATCGTGGTGGTTGCCATCGTTGCATTTCCTGCCTGAGACTCAGGCAGGTCTCCTGATCCGAGGAGTCTTCCGACACTGCTATTTTAGTTGCGGCTCTGAGCCTTTCGAGAGGAAGTTTTTAGATTTGTATCCGGAAATGCATCGAGCGATCTGGTGGAGTGGAAGTATTCATTTCTGTTTGAACGGATGACAAATCAGAAGAGATGATAACGCCTCGATCCCAACTCCTTTGTTGTATAGAAGTCGATCCTACAGACGTACAATCCGGCATCGCTTTGCGGTCTTCGGGTTCGCCGCCACAGCGCTCTGCATGCATCTCATGAGAACTGAACCATACGTGATCGTCGGCTTGGGTGAGATTCTGTGGGATCTGTTCGCCGGAAAGAAACAATTAGGGGGCGCCCCGGCGAACTTCGCCTACATGACAAGTCTTCTCGGCGACGATGCAAGAATTGCGAGTCGCATCGGACACGATGCGCTTGGCGCCGAAGCGATTCAGGCACTCAAATCGCTTCATCTCGATATTTCTCAGCTTCAAGAAGACGCTCTTCATCCCACGGGGACCGTCATGGTTTCTCTCAGTTCCGGCGGTCAGCCGATGTACCAGATTACAGAAGGCGTAGCTTGGGATTTCCTTCAGCGCACCGATGGCTGGACGAATCTGGCGCATCAGGCCGACGCAGTGTGTTTCGGCTCGCTGGCCCAGCGCTCGGCGGTCTCGCGCGAAACGATCTTGGATTTCTTGCGTCAGCTTCGGCCTGGGGCTCTGCGGGTTTTCGACGTCAACCTTCGGCAGCAATTCTTTACGCGCGAAATCCTGCATCAATCGGCGAAATCAGCAGACATCATAAAGTGCAACCAGGAGGAGATACCCATGGTCGCCAGACTGCTTGGTTCTTCCGACAAAGATTTGCACGCCCCCGCAGAGTGGCTTTTGCAAGCTTATCGTCTAAAGCTGCTCTGCGTAACACGCGGCAAGCACGGAAGCGTTGTCCTTAGCCCTTCAGGAACTCATTCCCATCCCGGCTATCACGCCGAGGTTATCGATACAGTCGGTGCCGGCGACGCCTTCACGGCGGGGCTCGTTCATCACTACCTCCGCGGTTCCTCTCTTGAGACTATGAACGAGGCCGCTAATCAAATGGGTGCATGGGTTGCGTCCCAGTCAGGAGCAACACCACTTGCTGATCCGGTCATTCTGGAAAGAGTTCGAACCTGTGCATCAGCATAAAAGCCAATTTGCGGAGGTCTCCGCAAACAAGAAATGGCGCGCATCAACAATTCGATGTGAGATCGCCTTCGAATGGAAGGTTTGTGCCCCACTGGATATGGTTAGTTCGGTTTGAGGCCGTACACGTCGACTTCACCGAAGACTGTGCCGGCGCCCAGGGTCGTGTCGTTGCCGCGAGTACCTACGTAAACTTTGCCATTCGCCACCGTCGGAACTGTGAATTTTACGGCGTTGCCGGCAGCATCAGCGGGAACTTGG
>DASRRV010000291.1:0-10238 GCA_035695545.1 Candidatus Sulfotelmatobacter sp.
CGGCTGATCTCCGTGGTTCTGCTCTCTGTCATCGGCTAAAGTATTAGCCGATGAAAATGACCTTCTGCGCCACGTTCCTGCTCTTCACGATGAGTGCTGCCGCCCAAAGCAAAGGTGAGTTCGACACGAAAGCGGCTGAGCGATTTGCAAATCTCGCACTCGCTTGCGTGCACAAAGAGTACCCAAACCACATTAGCCACACGTTGAATAGCGACTCAGATGCGGCCCCACCGCGAAAATTGACGCCTGCCTTTTATGGCTGCTACGACTGGCATTCTTCCGTCCACGGACATTGGCTTCTGGTTCGCTTGGTGAGAACTTTTCCGGACGCCCCCTTCGGTCAGGCGGCTCGCGAAGCACTGCGGCAAAGTCTCACCGCAGAAAACATCGTGCAGGAGGCTGCATACCTCCGAGGAGAGGGACGACCCAGTTTTGAGCGCCCGTATGGGCTAGCATGGCTCCTTCAACTGGTTGCGGAATTACGCGAGTGGGACGATCCGCAGGCTAAGGAGATGGCGGCCAATCTGCACCCGCTTGAGGAAGTTGTACTGGAACGGCTGAACAACTGGCTGCCGAAGCTCTCCAACCCTGTGCGGATCGGCGAGCACGACCAGACCGCTTTCGCTCTCGGTGTGATGCTCGATTATGCGCACGGCAATCGCGATCAGAAATTCGCCGAATTAGCCGTGTCCAAAGCCAAGCAGTTCTATCTCGGTGACAAGAACTGCCCGCTGGCGTATGAGCCCTCCGGCGAAGACTTCCTATCGCCATGCCTCGGCGAAGCGGACCTGATGCGTCGTGTGCTTCCGAGCCTAGAGTTCGCACGCTGGCTCCGAACGTTCATGCCCCAACTTTCCGCGTCGGGTGACGATAAATGGTTGCAGCCCGTTGTGTCGCCTGATCCAAGCGATCCGAAGCTGGCGCACTTAGATGGGCTTAATCTCAGCCGAGCATGGATGCTGGAGGGAATTGCTGCTGGTCTACCGAAGAACGACAAGCGGTTACCTTCGATCATGGCGACTGCCGAGGCACACAGGCGGGCTGGTTTAGCTGCCGTGACAGGCGAGCACTATGAGGGTGGTCATTGGCTGGGTAGCTTTAGCGTCTATCTGGTCACAAAGCGCGGGATTTCCGGCCAGTTGCCGCCTGAGGTTGACCGCTCCGCGCCTTCTCTTAGATGATTGTGACGCATGGATGTTGAACGGATCATTGACGAGATTGAGCAGCTACAGGAAATGTTCGAAGCGCCGGACATTAGGCCACTCAGCGCAAGCGACATCTCTGCTGCCAATCGAAGGCATGACGAAGGGCTCGCGCACAGCCCGTGGTTCCGATTGTGGCAGAATTTTGGTGTGTGCTGCCGACCTGAGCCTCCCGTGCTCCAGCTTAGGGAGATCGAGAGCTAGACGTTTACAGGAATTTCCCTGCTAGCATCACGTTTCATGCCGAAACTAATCGCCTTTGGGACGCTTCACGATCCCACCGGAGCTGTCCTGCCGAGGATCGAAGTTCAACTGCTCTGGGGGAAAGATCGTTCGGCATTTCAGAACAAATAATCTGGGAGCATGCGATTTTGGAGAAATAGCCTCCGGGACATACACAATCCCCATCCAATACTTAGGGAACTCTTTCTGTGCTCCTGAGGTAAGGTGCGCGGCCAGAGGATGCAGCGTCAACCCAACCTTAATACCAAACCCAAAAGACATGGTCACGGTGTATTGACTCATGAACCTCGAACCATGTGCGCGGATGATCGGCGAGCGCAGGCGATTACACGGTTTTGCCCGCTGATCATTGAGCGCTACGGGGATTTTTCACCAGCTGGCCAGTCCTCAGTTTCCGAGCTGCCGATCCCACCGTAGGTATCCGTAGAGCTTATGGCATCGCTCAGCCGTTGGAGTCTTACACCTGGAGTCCATCCCATGACCAATGTGGGATGCTGAGACCCCTCGGCACATCGTCGGCCGACTGATGGTAGCGAGACATCGTTGTCGTGGTCGCCCAACCGAAGTATTCGTGCAGTACCGAAACGAGCTGTGACCTTGAAAAACGCCGTATTCGCCTTAGCTTTACGTTTGGCAGCCGCGGCTTTGCGCGCAATTAGAAGTAAGCCCTTGGCACGCGCGTCTTGCTCTAGAGATTCGAGTTGCGCCTGTGCGGAAGCGAAGTTGGCAGCCTTCATTTCGGTTTCAGCCGACAATAAGCGAACTTCGAACAGGCGAACACCAGTGCTGTACTTGTTCGCATTCCGTAAAGCGTCGCGGAGCAACTTGCGCGCTGCTGCGGTGTCGCCCGATTCAGACGCGAGTCGGGCTTGCTCGATGGCCACCTCGAGTTGGACGTCTCGGTTCCCGCTACGGGCTGCAAGAGCCTGGGCATCTTTAGCTACACCCTTCGCCTCGGCTACGTTGCCGTTGACGAGAAGAGCATGAACCATAAGCGCCTGTGCGCTCGCCTGAGCGTTTGTGTTTCCCTGTGCACGCACACTCGCAAGAGATTCACGAATCAGCGCTTCTGCTTCCTTTGTTTGATGTTGCTCAAGCATAAGACCGGCGAGTGCCAATCTTGGCGTGGCATCGCTGGGGTTGATCTCTCCGATGATCTGTTCGGCTTCATTGAGTTGACGAGCGGCCCCTTGAAGGTCGTCTTGCAGCATCAACAAATAACTTAGCGATACTTGCGACGTAGCGGTTACGCCACGGTCGCCGACGTCAGTCCCGAGTCGTATCGATCGTTCGTAGAGCCCTTTTGCCTCGGCGAGATTGACGACCCCGAGTTCCACTCCCGCCAATTCGTTGAGCATGATAGCTTCGCTATTCTTGTCCCCTGATCGCCGATAGATTTTCAGACACCGTTGAAGGAGTTTTCGAGCTTCTGACGGATTTCCTTCCGCTTGGCGGATTTGTGCGAGCGTACTCCAGTCTGCGGCTAATCCCGGGGGATTTGAAGATTTGCGATCCTGTTCAATCGCGAGTTGGATATGAACTTTCGCGTCGCTAAGTTGCCCGATATCCTTCTCGAGCGTCGAGAGTTGCTGATAGGGTGACGGTTCACCGATTTCGTGCGTCAGCTTAATAACGTCCAAGTACTGTTGCTTGGCGCGGGGATAGTCCGTCATCATTGCCAGCACTATGGCAACATCCGTTCCTAGCGCTCCTTCTGCTTGCCGGTTGCCTAGTTCGTGCGATATCTGCAAGCCCTCTTCGAATGCATTCTTACAATTGGCGAAGTCACCGGAGTCGCACAAAACTGCCCCGAGATTACGCAGGGCACGAGATACTCCAAAGCGGTCTCCGGCGCTTTGTGACAACTCTTTGGCCCTCAAAGCGGAGGCTCGCGCACTCGGAAAATCAGACATATTCCGAAAGGCCTCTCCCTGCACAAGGAGGGCATCCGCAGCGACAAGCCGCGCACCCAGTTTTTCTGCCGTGTTGATGGCCCGACGAGCAGCCTCGGCGGATTCCTTATAGTTCGTATCGGATGCCTCTGCTTCCGCGAGATCGATACGCGGATCCTCTCCCGCGGGTGCCGGAAGGTGGTGCAACTTGGCGCACGTCTCCAGACTCGCAGCTCCTTGGCCGGAGAATGTCTGCATCTTCGCTAGGCGCAAACCATAATCCAGATTGTCTGGAAAGAATGTAAAGAGAGCCCGATAGATTTCGGAAGCTTTGTCCCATTGCCCTTCAGCCTGGAGATAGCGCCCCTGTATCACCAGGTATTGCTCGCGTGGAAGAGTACCAGCTAGGTCAAAGGCTCGCTTGGCTTCTTCCTTTTTCTTGGACTCATATCCTAGGTCCGACCAGGCTACAGCGAGCTCCGAATGCGCCAGCGCGAAATTGGGATCTATGATTAGTGCCTTTTCCAGGAGATCGCGGGCACCCATGGCATCGAATACGCGGAGACGAGAAAGGCCTTCAGCGTAGAGCCTGGCAGCCTCTGGGTTTGATTGGAAAGAGGCCCCGATGCTCGCCGATTCTGCAGAGTCGATGGACGCCACTCCCAAGCGCTCACGAATGCGAGGACCGATGCGCGACATAAGATCCGGCAGGGAATATTCGTCTCCCGACTCGCCTAACCATCCCACATCGGTTGCGAGAGCCGCGTCCTGAACGTGTAGTTCCAGCCGCAAATTGCCCTCGGCATTGCCTGGAGCGGAATATGAGCCGACGACTACATAATCACTGCCGACGTTTTGGTAAAACTGGAGCAGAGAGTCAGGTGTAAGGGAGTCTGTCTCGGCTAGCGACAAGTTGTTCTTGGTCTCTGCGACGTCCTCACCCGAAATGACCAGCAGCCTGCCCCCGGCTGACAATTCAGTTGCCAGCATTTCCGAGAGCGCCGTAGAGAGCCATGCGGTGTCAGAACGCCCCGAGAGATTTCTGAAGCCGAGCACCGCTACCGATCGACGCCCGTGCGCTCTCTGGCGGGTCACCTGGGCCCGGAAACGCTCGTGCGCTTTGTGTTCCTTCCAAATTGAGAAGCCAAACGCTGCGGCAAGGACCAACACAACAACTCCTGCCGAAACCATTTCTGTCTTATGGCGCCAAAGCAGTCTGGAGGAGCGATACATCAGACTGCTGGCGCGGGCTTCGACGGGACGATGTTCGAGATGCCTCCGAATGTCGGCTGCTAGTTGCTTCGCCGATTCATATCGTCGGTGAGGATCTTTCTGCAGAGCCTTGAGAACGATCTTGTCGAGATCTCCTCGCAAACACCTCCGCAACCTCTCCGGCAGACCTTCGCGTGTACGGCTGACGGTCTCGGCGGTAATGGTGACAGTCTCTCCGTTTGGCCGAGTCTCTGTTTCAATGCGATCCACGGCCGTGCTCGGCGACTCAGGCTCTTCCTCGCAAATCGCACGCTCAAGAGCCGCAGGCGTACGCAGCGTCAGCTTATAGGGCCGATGTCCAGTAAGCAGTTCGTACAACACCACTCCGAGGGAGTAGACATCGGTCGCCGGTGCGACCGGTTCACCTCTTATATGCTCGGGGCTTGCATAAGCTGGAGTTAGATGCCGCGCGGAACTGGCGGTGATGACCGATTCTAGCGGACTCTGAGCACGCAAGATTTTTGCTATACCGAAATCCAACAACTTTGGGGAGCAGTCGCTGGTAACAAGAATATTGTTGGGCTTGAGGTCTCGATGAATTAGTTGCTTGTCATGGGCGTGCTGCACGGCTTCGCAGACTGAAAGGAAAATCCTTAGACGCTGTTCGACGGTTAGCGTTTGCTCGTCGCAAAATCGATCGATTGGTCTGCCATCCACATACTCCATCACAAGATATGGCAGGCCGTCCGTTGTTCCGCCGTCGAGCAACTTCACGATGTTGGGGTGGTTCAGTTCCGCCAGCATCTGGCGCTCGTTGCGGAATCGCCGAACTAGTTCGGCGTTGTCGAGGTCAGCTCGCAGAATTTTGATCGCTACTTGTGTGCGAAATTGGTCGTCAGCGCGGGACGCCAGATACACAGATGCCATCCCTCCAAGTCCGATCCGCCGTTCAATGCGGTAGGCGCCGATGCATCGGCCCAGCATGGCGTCATCGTCGGGGTTGGGCAATTGTCCGGGCGACGTTTTTGAGAGGGCTTGAAACACATCCCCGGTGGCGGCGCCACAATCTGATGCGGAAGCCAATAGGGATTCCACCTCTGCCCGCAATGATGAATCTTCGCCGCAGGCTTTCTGTAACAGTGTATCGCGCTCCTTTGGCTCGCATTCCAGCGCGAGACCAAAGACGATTTTTATTTGTTGCCAGCGCTCACGAGTAACAGCATTTCCAGAATGACCAATGCATTCAGGTTCCACATTATTGGGTTGGAAATGTTCCATAAATGCGGCCGACTTGGTCCGCAGCAGTGAAAAGAAAATGCCGACTCATTACAAGGGCGAGAGTATATACCCCCTCCGGACGCCTGCAAAGTTTCTATTTCTTGGGCCCCGCCTGATCCTTTTCTGACCCGTTCTGCACGTTATAAAGCGGCGAACACTTATTGGCCAATGGGTATGGCCTATTGGGTGTATAGTGTCGCCGGCCTAAGCGGATTAACTCTGCACCGGCAGCTGCACCTGAACGCGACGGTTACGGGTGAAAGAATCGTTGATGGACGTCACGCTATTGTTGAATGAAGTCTCACGAGGCAATCAGAAGGCATTGGCGGAGCTCATACCTGCCGTCTACGACGAACTACGTCGATTGGCCGCGTACTATCTACGGCGGGAACGGAGCGATCACACTCTGCAAGCGACGGCTTTAGTTCATGAAGCCTACCTGCGCCTGGTCGATCAACGGCACGTCGATTGGAAAAATCGAAGTCATTTTCTTGGAGTCGCAGCCCACCTAATGCGGCGGGTGCTCCTGATGCATGCCCGTGAACACCGTGCCGCAAAACGTGGCGGCTCGGCAAAAAAGATCTCGCTCGATGAGACCGCGATCTTTTCTCCCGCCCAGGCGGATGACCTATTGATTCTGGACGAACTCCTTAACCGGTTGGCGATTCTTGATGCCCAACAGGAGCGGATCGTCGAGATGCGCTTCTTTGCAGGACTCTCAGTGGAAGAGACCGCCGATCTTATGGGTATTTCGACCGCCACTGTGAAACGCGACTGGGCCATGGCTAAGGCTTGGCTGGCAAGGGAGATGGGTTTATCTACAAAACCCAACGGGGCTTCGGACTAAACGGAGCAGCGACGTGAAAATCGTCACGTGAGCTCTTTCTTGTCCATTTGGCACGTATATGAGGGGAGATGGTAGCAAGCCAAAAACGGCCCTGCGATGTACCTCTTCTCAACAATTGTTGCTGAATCGGTAGTGCTGATTGTCCGCGCGAAGGGTGGCCTGGTCAGCCATGACGCCAGCGGAGGCCGAAGCTGCGTTTTCTGGGCTGTAAACCTGACTATTTGACTCCACAGTTGACCGGGTAGACAGGAAGAAATCAGAGTGCGGCAGAGCTGAGACTTGTACCTTTCAAGAATCCAGGATTTCGCTTTGCACGGAGAGCCAGTATGAGGATCGGCGGAACGGTGATTGCTGCTTTGTGTATCAGTCTGCTTGCAGCTCAGGCGCAACAGCCAAGTGCCACGATGCCGGGAGCAGCGCAAATCAGGCTCAATCAACGCTTCTCCCGTCTGGCTGGTACCTTAGGGTCACGTCCCATGGTCCAAAGGAACAGCGCGCTGGCGCATGCGCAAGCGAGTGCTTCCGGGGCCGGTCATGCGCAAACGAGCGTCTCGGGGGGCGGTGGACTCTTTCAGGTTGCTCCTCAATTCCACTCTGGCCTCGGTGGGGTTGCCACTGGCGATCTCAATGCCGACGGCAAGGCGGATGTGGTGGCTTTAACCGAGGAGACCGTAAGAGTGTATCTGAGCAATGGCGCCGGTTCGTTCGCGCAACCGGTTGAGTATGCGGTTCCGTTTGAACCGGGAACGGCCTTGATCGCCGATTTCAATGGGGATGGGAAACTCGACCTTGTCGTGGTTTCTATTGGTGCGTCTTCTGCTTTCACGATCACACCTTATAGTCTGGTCTCGATACTTCTCGGGAATGGAGATGGCACGTTCCAGCCACGCGCGGATTTCGCGGTTCCATTTCAGGCGGGTGCCACGGCACTGGGCGATTTTAACGGGGATGGGAAACTGGATGTCGCAATTGCCGGGCCCACGTTGTCGATTTTGCTGGGCAATGGGGATGGCACGTTTCAGCCGCACCTCGACACAGCAATGAATGGAGTGACCGGCTCCCTTGTTATCGGAGACTTCAATGGAGATGGCAAAGCGGACGTCGCCATAGCAACCCTCCAGGGCGTTGGTATTTTGATTGGCAAGGGTGACGGTACGTTTGCTTCAGAGGTCGACTATGTTGCCGGCATAAACGACTCGCTGACTCTGGCGGCGGGCGACTTTAACGGCGATCACCACCTCGATTTGGCGTTCCAATCCAGCGCGGGCAGCCACACGGTGAACGTGCTTCTGGGAAATGCAGATGGCACCTTCCAGCCGGCTATTTTGAACACGGTCGATGCCTCGCAGCCATATGGCATTTATAGGCTCGTGGCTGCCGATTTCAACGGTGACGGAAAGGCAGACATCGCCGGCGTGGTTCTGGACGAGAACCTCGTGGTTGTGTCATTCGGCAATGGCGACGGAACGCTTCGCCCCGCTGTGGATTACGGAGTAGGGCAGGGAGATTCTGCTATCGCTTTAGCGGATTTGGATGGAAACGGAAAGACCGACCTCGTCGTCGCGAACACGACGGAGAGTACGTTTAGTGCGCTTTTAAACAATGGCGATGGCACCTTCCGCTCCAACTTGGAGTACCTCGCGGGTGTGGGCCCGAGCGCGGCTGTAACGGCGGACTTCAACGGTGACGGTATGGCTGACGTGGCAGTCGCTAACGGTGCGTGCATCATGCAGGACAACGATTGCCAGCCCTCTCAGAGCGTAAGCGTCCTGTTGGGTAAAGGAGACGGGACTTTCCGAGCTCATGTCGATTATCCGGTGGGCAACTACCCGCAAGCCGTCGCTGTAGGCGATTTCAACGGCGATGGCCACATCGACATCGTTACCCCGAATCATGATGATGATACTGTGAGCGTCCTACTTGGCAATGGCGATGGTACGTTCCGTGCCCGTACTGACTATGCGACCGCCCCACTTCCCTACTGGACGGCTGTGGGTGACTTTAACGGTGACGGCAAGCTCGACTTGGCCGTTGCGACGGCAGGCTCAAGCGTGATCAGTGTCCTCCTTGGCAACGGAGATGGCACTTTCCGCACTCATGTGGAATATGCTACCGCCCTTCCCTCCGTCGCCGTGGCGGCAGCCGATCTCAATGGAGACGGCAAGCTGGATCTGGTAGTCGTTGCACCAAACGATTCCTTTGGGGCCGCGCCCGGACAAGTCAGCATCCTGCTCGGCCATGGAGACGGCACCTTTCCCCAACACGTTGAATATTCCGTCGGCCGTGCCTGGGGAGTCGCCGTCGCCGATCTGAACGGTGACAACAAGCCGGATCTGGTCACTGCGAACGGCGGCCTGAACTGTAGAGTTATAGATAATTGCAGTAACGATGCGACGATCAGCGTACTTCTCGGAAATGGGGACGGCACATTCCAGGCAGCGAGAGCTTATCCGACTGGAGCCGGTCCGTATTCAGTGTCCGTTGCGGACTTCAACCACGACGGGGCCGCAGACATTGTCACGGCGAACGTGGCCGTTCATGCAGACAGTATTGCGAGCGGCACCACATTCAGCATGTTGTGGGGCAATGGAGACGGAACGTTTCGTCCGCACCTGGAGGTCGAGGCCGGCCCTGGCCCGATTTCAGTAGCCGTCGCAGACTTTAATGGGGACTCGAAACCCGATTTGGCGGTGGCGCTCGCCGCCTCAAGCCGGGTGTCGGCGCTGCTGAACACCCAAACCGCGCTGCAAAACGTGTTGACCGTCAACTTGACCAGCGGAAATAGCGATTTTGGGGTCGGTCTGATTGTGAGCAATCCCCCGGACTTCTCTTGTGGACCGAACGTAAACTCGTGCTCGGCAGCCTATGACCCGAACTCAGCCATTGATCTCAACTCGGGGGCGGATAACCCCGCCCTGGTTTTCTCCAATTGGACTGGAGATTGCACGGGGTCGAGCGCTTGTGCTCTTGACATGCGTCTCGATCGCACGGTCACGGCGGTGTTCGCTCCGAATCCCTCAACGTTTACGTTGGCGGTTACCAAGACGGGAACTGGCGGTGGGACTCTGGGTGCGGCGCAGAACCTTCTGGTCTGCTCAGGCGATCTTTGTTCGGGAAGTTATCCAAGTGGAACGACGGTCTCAGTTGGCGCAGTTGCCGATACCGGCTCTACGTTTAGTGGCTGGAGCAATCCCGATTGCCCTCACACCCAATTGGAATGCGTTGTGACCATGAACTCCGACATCGCGTTCACGGGCGCTTTCGACATTACTCCCGATTTTAGGGTTTCAGCGTCCGATTTATCACCAGGAGCGATCAGCCCTGGGCAGTCAGCCACCTCCGCCATCGCCATAGCTGCTGTCGCGGGCTTTAGCAGCGCAGTTGCACTGACTTGCTCAGTTTCGCCCAACCCACCACTTACGCCTCAATGTTCCATCAATCCGAACTCGGCAATTCCAGGAACTCCGGCAACGCTGACTGTGACGACCGCGGGCCCGCAGGCTGGTCTGGCCGCGACGTCTGATTCTGGCCTGGGCACAGCGCTGTCAATACCTCTCTCCGCCT
>DASRRV010000292.1:0-3736 GCA_035695545.1 Candidatus Sulfotelmatobacter sp.
AGATGAATGGGGGCGACCTTGTACCAGTGTTGCTCGCCGAAACGAAACTTGCGGTTCGCCCAGACGATGGCGGGAATCAGAACAGCGAAAGTGAAGAACCCGGTTCCTTCCTCGAGCACGCGTTGTGCGAACAGGTTCGGACGGTCGCGAGCAAGGTCATCGAGATACAGATACCAGAACTTGAGCGAGGCGCCGACAACCGTAATCAGCCCCGCAACGAGGGAGGTGCGCCAAAGGTCCGGTTGTCTTGTTGCGGGTTTCTCCACCATGTAAGCGTAACCCAGATTCGGGTAAGAGCGGGGGCTCCTGTGGGACGAGCGGGCCAAACACTGGGACAAACCCGGCCCGTGGAGCGCCAACTACGAGTAACGCGGTTTCTTGGGGGCGGATCTGGACGAATGGTCGCTAGCCTTGATCGGAAACGCCTCGGGGCAGGCTGTGGGGGTGGAGCGGGTCGTCGTACCGGCGGCTGGAAGGTCTACGCCTGTATGACGGATGGAGATTTTCCATTTGTGCAGAAGCGGTTCTTCGAAGAGTACGCGGCGTGGTCTGCGGTGGAGCAAGTCGCGGTTGGGAAGCTTCTAACAGAGATGCCACAGCTCCAGCTTGTCGTGAAGCCGATGGGTCTTGCCAAAGCCGAGAAGGTACCGAAGCCGGCTGGCGGACAGGTGGTTGTTAAGAAAATCCCCGAACCGCTCACAGAGGCCCAAATCCACGATCGCCGAGAAGTATTACGGCAGCAAGCTGAATTTTTACGCAAGACCCGGGCGACCAAACTCTGATGAGTGCGGAACAGCAACAACCCGAATGGCTGGACCTGAAGAGCCTGCGGCAATACGCTTGCGTGTCAGAGCGAACTATCCGGGGACGGATTCGCCGACCAGAGAACTCACTCCCCGCTGTGCAAGTCGGCAAGAGGATTCTGGTGCGCAGGAGCACGTTCGATCACTGGCTGGAGTATGTCCTCCCCGATTCTGCGGTTTGGCTGGTCCCGGAACTCAAGCAGAATCGGGAGGATCTGATCGGATTGTTGAAAAACGTGGGAACTCCTCCACAAATGCCACCAGGCGTGCGGCTGTTGAAATGGGAGCCGCAGACTCCTCCAGTGGTGATCGTCCGGATGGGAATCGTCAACAACTCGACAAGTTCATTGGTGCCACTCTTCGAGTTACGGGCGCGACTAGAAGGCAAACACTTCCTGGCGGAAACTGGTCGTTGAGGGAACTGGTGGAGCGGCTGGAGCAGGTTGGAGCACAGGTGGAAATCGAGCGAGAGCGGGGCATGGCAGAGCCGGTGATGCGTGAGTAGCGACGGACAGCGGGGAAACTCAAATTACAGTAACGCCACTGGTAGGACTGGCCTTCTAACCAAGACCGCCGACGTGACGGTATGTCGTGCCGAGCCGGCATTCGATCCTTTGTGGACACCCGAGCAGGTCGCGGAACGACTGAACGTTTCACCGGATTGGGTGAGGGACCATTCCTCTCGTAAGGAGCCCAGATTGCCCGTGATTCGTCTCGGCGGCGGTCCCGGCAGAGCTGGGCTTCTGCGTTACCGCGCCAGCGAGATCGAAAGATTCATCGAGGAAATGGAAAGCCTCAGCCGTCGGAATTCTCGGAGGATATAATGCAGGCACCCCGCCACAGATTCCGACGTGAGGGAACTATGGCGAGATCGCATCAACGAGGCACCGTCCGCCTCGAACACAACTCATGGGTCGGGTACATGAATCGAAAAGTGCTCGATCCCACTACTGGAGAGTCGAAGTGGAAGAAGCAGCGTGTCGGCGTGCTCGGAGCAAAGTCGAAAATGACCAAGCACCAGGCACAGGATTCGCTGGAGGAGGTCATCGCGCAAAGGACCGGAGGCAGTACTCAGCCCAGAGCCGACGAGCGCATCGTCACTCTCGGCTGGTTCACTCGCAACCGTTTTTTCCCTCTGCGCGAGGGCAGCACTTGGAACGAAGGCACGGCGGCCAGTCGCAAGTCGGACATCGAGAGGGATCTTCTGGGGAATTTCGGCGAAGTGCCCATGGAGCAGATCGACAAGGTCATGCTCCAACGCCTGCTATATAAGTTTTTATATACACCCGGTCGAATATCTGCTAGAGTATTTCTGTGGCTGAAAGCTCACCCCCTGATGTGGTCTTCGAGGGTAACTCCAGGGACGGCATCAAGTCTTTCCCCGAAGCGGTTCGCTTCAACTTGGGAGGCGATCTGCAACGCCTTCAGGACGGTGAACGTCCCCTCGATTCCGGCCCATTGGCTCCGGCTCTACCTGGTGTGTTTGAGTTGCGTGATGAAGACAAGGACACTTGGTATCGCGTGATGTACGTCAAGCTTGGTGGCGTGGTCTATGTACTCCATTGCTTCAAGAAGAAAACCAACGAGACTCCCCAGCGAGACATCGAAATTGGGCGCCGGCGGTTGAGCCAATTGAAAGAACGACTGAAACAGAAGAAATAAATTGCGAATAATGAGTCTAGAACGTAAGGATAATGAATATGGGAAAGAGTGTGTTCGAGGATTTGGGATTCTCACCCGCTGAAGCCGTTGCGTTGAAACTGAAGACCGATCTACACACTAAGATCGTGAAGTGCGCCGCCCCCTACTCGCAAGCGCAATTACAGACCATCTTGGACGAGTCGCAACCTAGGATCAGCGACTTGTTACGAGGAAAAATGTCTAAGTTCAGTTTGGAAACCCTGGTGGTGTATGCGGAAAAGCTAGGGCTGCACACCGAGATCAAGACCAAGAAAGCGCGTTCACATGGCGCCGCGGCCGGGCTAGCCTTAATGCTCTAGTCCCATCCCAGGGGTAAACCTTCACGTTCCCGTCTGCCCTAGTCGGCTCCGGCGTGGTGCGAGATCACTCTCGCTGTCTGCTCTTGGCCACAGACCTCTCGGTGGCGAATTACTAAAATCACGCGGCAATCGGTGTTTGGTATAAGCCTCGACAATGCTTCTGCCATCGATAACAACTGAGATTTGCCCGTGAGCGATCTGTCTTGACCCTCGGCACCGGAGGGTGCCCTTTGCGTCCGGCGTGCGTGCGATGCTCATTATAGTAATGTTGGAAATCGAGTAGCTTCGCCTCCAAGTCGGTCGCGGTCCAGAAAAGCGTGCGGTCCAGGCATTCTCGGCGTAAGGTCCCGATGAGCCGTTCTACAAACGGATGGGATAATGGCACATAGGGCACCGTCTTGATTTCCGTCACCTCCAGCACTCGGAGGTTGGCCTGCCACTGATGGAATCGATACAAAGGATGCCAAGGCCCGCGAGCAGGGTTTCAGTGTGGAGGTGCGCGTATGGTCAAAATATCCACGACCGTTGGGAATGCAGGTTTTATGATGAACTCTCTGGATGAGAGATACCCAATGGATACGCTTGTTGGCCTATGTGACCGGTCTGGTCAATCAAGAACTGCTGCTGCAGAACGAATACCTCGCGGCGGAGAATCGGATTCTGAAATCTCATAGCAAGCAGGTCCTGCGACTGAACGATGGAGAGAGGGCCACGCTGGCCGAGATCGGTAAGCGACTCGGCAGGAAGGCGCTGCAGCAGGTCGCTTGCGTGGCCAGGCCTGACACCATCCTGGCCTGGTATCGCCGGCTCATCGCGCACAAATTCGACGGCTCGAAAAGGCGCCGATCTCCCGGTCGGCCGCGAATCAGTACGGAGACAGAACATCTGGTGCTACGTCTGGCGCGAGAGAATTCCGGCTGGGGTTACGACCGC
>DASRRV010000293.1:0-6626 GCA_035695545.1 Candidatus Sulfotelmatobacter sp.
AGGAGCAGTGCACCCAAAACGTGCTCGGCGTGGTGGGCTGAGGTCCCGGTGGCCACCATCTTTTCAAACGCGGCACCTACAAGAGGGTCTTGTTCGAGCTGCCCCTTGACGGCAGCATGCGCAGTTACGTGGGCCATCGGATTCACAGTTTCCCCTCCCACCGTGATTTCATATGGTGCTCCTTCACGCAGGTCTGCGAACTCAAGGGCATTGTGAACGTGCTGTAGATGCAGGTGTTCCTGAATCGCCTTCGCGTAGAGCTGGCTTTCATGCGGGAGCTCGGCCACCGTGCCCGCTTTGACTGCCTCGTAAACGATCTTTTCATGCTGGCCGACTAGCCTGCGCAGTTCGGAAAGTTGGGGATCGTCCATTTCTGGTGCCGCTCTGAGGACTAATGCTACTACGCGGTTAGTCCGAAGCCTATATCTCGGGGAGCGGCTTGGGAGGCCGCTTTCCATGTTGAAGCCTCATCGTACTCGTTCAAGTCGTCGAACACGTAGACTGACCTTGCCTGAACTGGAGCAGTCGAAGACCGCAGTTCTGAATAGCCTCGGATCCAAGCAATCGCGGCGATCTTACGAGCACGCCATCGATGAATTCATCGCGTGGTATTGCTCGGAGCCAAGGCTAGCTCTGAATCGCGCTGTTGTTCTTCGCTATCGAATTCACCTTGAGAGTGTCCCGTTGGCACCCGCGACGATTAACCTTCGTCTCGCAGCTGTTCGTCGCATTGCCTACGAAGCTGCTGATACAGGCTTACTCAGCCCGGAACTTGTTGCAGGGATTCGCCGAGTCAAGGGATTGAAACGATTGGGACAACTCGTAGGCAACTGGCTGACTGTTCAGCAAAGTCGTCAGATACTAGCTACCATTGAAGCGGAAACTCTACGCGGAAAACGGGACCGGGCAATGCTTGCCCTCTTGTTAGGCTGTGGTCTACGACGATCGGAATTGATTACACTCAGATCGGACCAGATTGAACAACGCGAAGGCCACTGGGTCATCGTTGATTTGGTGGGCAAAGCCAGGCACGTTCGTACTGTTCCAGTGCCTTCTTGGGTGAAGGCAGCAGTTGACGAATGGATGTCAGCGGCGGGCAGTGTCGAAGGAAAATTATTCAGATCGATTCGGAAGGATGGAAGTCTGTGGGGTGTTGGGCTTACTCAAAACGTTGTGTGGTACGTCGTCAAGCAATGTGCAAAACGCGCCGGCATCGAAAAGCTGGCTCCGCATGATTTACGTCGTAGTTGTGCTTGTTTGTGCCACAGCGCAGGCGGAGAACTAGAACAGATCCAATTTCTTCTCGGACACATCTCCGTCCTAACCACGGAACGCTACATCGGATGCAAGCAGCAATTGAGCACAGCGGTCAACGACCGGATCGAAATCGGCACGACTGGAGGTGTTTGACCTCCAGCAATCCGAGGATTGTCGCATTGTGAGATAGGTAGTGATAATCCCTGTTCCCAACAGTTACCGGCTGGGTTGGTGGGTCACTCCGAGATAAACTTCGCCGAATTCTAATCTCTCCTCGATACGGCGGAAGTCACCAGCTGCGGTGGGCTGTCTTTGAATCTTCCGCTGTTCCACTTCGGGGCGCCAGTTGTTATTTATTCCAAAGCCCCCTGGATTACTTTTATGTTCCTGTCCCGAAACGCCTTATCAGGGATTGCCTGTGCAGCTTGCAGCGCCTGTTCGAGGGCGTGGCGAGCCTCCGCGGTCTGTCCCTGTTGCGTCAGAGCGTCGGCCTTTGTCCGCAGGAGCCATAAACGTCCAGCGGGGCCCGGCGCGCGGTCAAGGCCGCGATCGCAGGCCGCAATCGCAGCGCCATAGCTCTTAGCAGCGATCTCCATCTGAGCCACGCGCAGGGAGGCGTTCCAATTGCCGGGCATGGCGCGCTCCGACGCGATCAGCGCAGGCAATATGCGTGCCGGGTCGCCGAAGACTTGCACATTCTCCGCGCGTGCGATATCGAGTGCAGAGCGCTCATCGTCACTGCCTGGCTTGATCGCATCGAGTTCGGCCAGCCAGCGATCGCCCCACTTGCCGGCTGCCACTTTGTCATTGCGGGCGAGCGAAAGGTACATGAGGGTGCGATAGAGCTCATCGCGATGGTCCCGCACCGTCGTGGAGAGCGATAGCGCTTTGTCCGCGAGGGGCTCCAACTTCCCTGCCGCTGCTTCCCGCCATGGCGCGGGATCTGTCGAGACCACACACCACATTCCGGCTACAACGGTACGTCCGAACATCGCTTCTCGCTTCATACTGGCCGCTTCGTTAGCCGCCGTTTCCGCGCATCGCTGCCACTGCTTGCTGTCTTGTAATGCAACCACCAGCGAGGCCTCGGCGAGTTCGCGGCGGGGCCAGGTCACTGGGGCCACGCGAAGCGCTTCTTGATACGCCTTGGCCGCATCCGCCGGTTGGTGGGCGAGGAGAGCGTCGCCTCGCGTGAGTGCTGCCTCGGCGGGCGTTCGACTCTTTGCGAAGACGCCGCTGGCTCCTCTATCAAGGAATCGAGTGAGCTCCGGCAGCGACATTGCACCGGGGTGCGCTGCGGTCACCTGCTCATCGTGCGGATCAATCACGTAGAATGTCGGCGTGCCGCCAATGCCGTATTTCGTCAAGAACGCGCGGTTTTCCGCACTGTCATAATTGAGTTCAAGCCAGACAAACTGTCCGGCATACCTGGCGAGGTCGGCGTGAGCCAACAAGTCTCGCATCAGGTGGCAGGTGGATCACCAGGGAGCCCAAACTTCCACAAAGATGGGCACGTGGCGCTGCTTCGCCTCTGAGAGGGCTGCGCCGTAGTTATCCGAGATGAACGGCAGGCCTGCAGCCGCCACAACTGGAGCCACGCACAGCGCAAATAATGCAAAGATCGAGAGCCTTTTCATAGCCTCCTCCAAGCGTCCAATGTAAAATCGAATTGGTCTATTTTCCAGAGCCATTCTCAATAACAAGAATAGACCATTTTGAGAAAACAGCATGCGCCGTCCACGAGGTGTCCTCCTGCCGCCGATTCGCGATGGCCGCGTGCGCCGCGGCGATCTGTATCAAGCCCTTCGTACCGCAGTGCTGGACGGCGTTTTCCCTGCTGGTGCACGCTTCCCATCCACGCGGCAGGCGGCTGCCGACTACGGCGTCTCCCGCGGCCTACTAGAAGAGGTGTTCAGCCAGCTTACCGACGAGGGCTTCCTCGAGCGCGCCGTAGGCCGCGGCACGTTTGTCGCAGCTCAAGTGGCCCGATTGGCGCCACCGATTACGGGATGGCGAGCCCAGCGATGTTCCCATCCGCCGTCGCGCCGCGGTTTAGCCCTCGCCGCTAATGCGGCCTGCCGCGAGCCGCCGGCACCTCTTCCGTTTAATGCAGGCACCGCGGACACCAGCGAGTTTCCCTGGAAGCTCTGGTGTCGCGTGCAAGCGCGCGCCGCGCGCGAGCTTGGTCCCTCTACTCTCCAATTTGCCGACCCACGCGGGCTTCCAGCTTTGCGCGAGGCGATACCTCGCTACCTGGCGCAGTTTCGCGGGATTCGTTGCACCCCTGGCCAGGTTGTCATCTTCAATAGCGCCCAGCAGGCGCTTAACGCACTCGCGGCTCTGCTACTGGATCGCGGAAATGCTGTTTGGATTGAGGATCCCTGCTATCTCGGCGCGCGCGCCGCGTTCAATCTCGCCGGCGCAGCGGCGATACCCGTACCGGTGGATGACCAAGGTATACGCCTCGACGCAGGTGTTCGGCGCGCGCCTCGGGCGCGCCTCGCCTACGTCACTCCGTCTCATCAGTACCCCACAGGCGTTGCTTTGAGCTTGGAACGCCGCATCGCCCTGCTCGAATGGGCGGTGCGAAATGATTCCTGGGTCGTAGAAGACGACTATGACGGGGAGTTTCAGTACAAAGGCCAACTGCTGACGGCGCTTTATTCGCTCGATTCACATGCGCGCGTCCTCTACATCGGCACTCTAAACAAATCCATGTTCGTTTCGCTGCGCCTTGCCTATGCCGTAGTCCCCGAGCACCTGGCGGAGCCCCTGGCCAACATTCGTACACAGCTCGACGGGTTTACTCCTGCCATGCCTCAGATGGCGATGGGCCTATTCATGGACGAGGGTTACTTCTCTTCACACTTGAGGCGCATGCGCGCCGTCTATGGCGCGAAGCGGGCTGCGCTTGTCGAAGGGCTCGCTTCGCTCGCCGCGTGTGGTTGGTCGTGGTCGAATAATCTCACGGGCATGCATCTCCTGGTGCGTCACAAAAGGGGTGACTTGGTTCGCGCCGTCGTCAAGGAAAGTTTCCTCGACCTGTCCCTGTTGAGCTTCTATCGCGTCGCGCGGGCACGGGACGACGGTCTTTTTCTGCGCTTTGGCGCGCTTGACGCAGCGAGCCTGCAAGCAGGAATCGCGGCTCTCGTCACAGCCGTAAAGAAAGCGAGCTGTTGAGTCTCCATTAGCGGTGGGTCGTATAGGTCGCGGTTTTCTGCTTCTTCTCCAACTCAGTGATAAATCAGAAGGCTGGCTCCCTGGGCAAGATATCTATTGCTGACAATCGCGTTTGGCGCCACCATGCGCAGCGCCCCGTTCGCGGCCGTGTTGTCGGCTTCTCCGAAGTTGTCCTCGATCGTTTTCCTACAGAAAATGGATAGGTGTTGGGAAATCCGCTTACCACCACCTACCTGTTATCAATAGTTATCCGGCAGAGTCCAAAATTTTCCATTGATCATATCTAGATCAGAACACAGTGGGGTCGACAGGCTGGTCCGGGCCGCAGTCAGAGGACTTCCACGAGGACGAGCGAGACATCGTCCGTCGGCGGGCCTTCGCGCCACGCGGCAACGCGATCAAGGATGCCCTGCTGCATTTCGGCGAACGGCAACAACGATGTCTCACGTACGAATTTCTGGACGCCCGGTACACCCAGCATTTCTCCGCGTGCGTCAAAGACGTCGGTGATGCCGTCGGTATAGAGCACGACGCGGTCGCCGGGATCGAGGTCCACGTCCAGCGTTGCTTCGGGATCCACCGCGTCGGGCAGGGCGCCCAACACCATGCTGCGCGATTCGAGCAGGCGTGGCTCCCGGCCTGCCCGCGCGATCATGGCTGGCGGATGGCCCGCTCCGGCAAACACCATGCGCCGTGCGTCGCGGTCGATTCGCGCTGCCGCTAACGTGAAGAAGAAAACCGAGCTGCCGATATGGTGCATCACCAATCGATTGAGCGACCTGAGCATCTCCGGCAGCGGCGCCCCGCTCCCAAGCTGCGCAACCGTTTCAGTGTAGATCCGGTTGGCCACCAGTGCCGAGCTGATGCCGTGGCCGGATACGTCGCAGACGAGCAGGTTCAGATGCTCTTCTTCAAGCGGGCTGACCATGCCGAAGTCGCCGCCAATCGTCCGCACCGGATGATAGTAAGCCTCCACGCGCAGCCCGCCCCACACCAGCGGTTTGGGCGCAAGGCTTTGCTGCACACGCGCCGCCAGCGCGAGATCTTCTTCGATCTCTTTCTGTCGCTCCTCGAGCTCCTCGTTGGCTTCGGAGAGCTGCTTGTTGGCTTCGCTAAGCTGCTTCTGAGCGAGCTTCTGCTCGGAGATATCGCTGAATATCACAATTCCAAATTGGCGGCCGTCGGAGTCTTCATGAGCTCGTGAACTGATAATTACGGGAACCCGGGAGCCGTCCTTCTTCGGAATCGTAAACTCGTAGCGATTCCGGCCCGCCCGTTTGCTCTCTTCGATTTTCTTTTCGAGGAAAGCCCACTCCTCGTCTGTGTAGAAAAGCTGGCCGGTGCTCCCGACCAGATCTTCGGCTCGCAGTCCGGTCATGCGGACGAAGCCGGAATTCGCGAAGACGATGCGCCGGCGATCATCGGCGATGAGCACACCTTCATTCACCGTCTCGAGGACCGGCTCCATCTGCCGAACCCAATCGGGCCGCTCAAAGTCCTCGGTCATCCGGGCGCTTCCTTTCTGCAACGCGTCGGCGGAAATACGTATCTTACAACCTCTCGGAGTAATCCTGTTCCTCCAGCTTCGCGCACTCGGCGTTGGACTGAAATGGGGTGTGCGCTTTGGAGGTTCCGCAGCGATTCGGTAGTGGGAAGTTGGATGCTCCAGTTGTAGCTTGCCGCCGATTGTGGGTGTATGACGGGCAATCCGGAAGTTATCCCGGTTCAGAAGTCCTGTTGTGGGACGTGACGGATATTTGGTCAATCTGTGTGAGTCTACAGCATTTCGGAGCTTGACCCAGGAATGCAAGACCCGCGCACCGGTCGGGATGAGTGGGAATCAGATGCAGATCCATTCTGGAAACCTGCCAAAGGAACCGAAACCAGACAAAAAGCCTGAAGTACCACCGGAGAAGGATGAACTGGACGATCGGAATGCTCACGAATACGTACCAGTAGCCAGCGGGAGTCAGATTCCAGCGTCCGCCCGCGTTGGCATACCACGTCGATGTGTTAAGTCCGACCCGGCTACTCCAGATCCACATTCCCAAAGTGTAGACAACAAGCAGAAGCCCAAGCTCGACCGGGATGGAGTTGCGCATCCGGACGGCGGACTCAATGGCATTGTCAAAGCGAGGCAGCTCTTGAGGCCGAACGATTTGTCGTTCCACGAAAGCGCGAATTACGGG
>DASRRV010000294.1:0-1946 GCA_035695545.1 Candidatus Sulfotelmatobacter sp.
CCCAAAAACCGGCAACAATCTTTGCAGCCGATCCCTAGGTGTATAATGCAAAATATACAGTCGGATTGGATATTTAACGTATGTGGATTCCTCGCGACATAGAATCGCGTCTGCTGCGGTCTGCCCACACACGCCCCGTAATCGTCTTGACGGGTGCCCGCCAAACCGGCAAGACCTCTACCTTTCGACGACTCTTCCCCAACCACAAATTCGTGTCGCTGGATCTGCCCACCGAGGCCGAACAAGCAGAGAAGGAGCCGCAGACTTTTCTCGAACGCCACCCGGTTCCGGTCATCATCGACGAGGTCCAGTATGCGCCTGGTTTATTCCGTTACCTCAAGGTCGCCGTCGATGCTGCCCGGCGCCGAAACGGGCAATTCCTGCTCACGGGCTCCCAGAAGTTTACCCTGATGAAGAGCGTTTCCGAGTCGCTGGCGGGGAGAGCGGACATCGCGGAGTTAGAGACGCTCTCCTTGGCCGAGATCCGACGTGTCCTGCCAGAAACTACGGCGGAAAGAGTCATCGTGCGAGGCGGCTTTCCCGAACTGCACGCAGACCCTGACATCGATCATGTGGCCTTCTACAATTCTTATCTGGCCACTTATTTGGAGCGTGACGTGCGGTCGCTTGCCAGCGTCGGGAGCCTGCGTGATTTCGAACGCTTCTTGCGCGCCTGCGCGTTGCGCTCCGCCAACCTCCTGAACAAGGCGGACCTGGCACGGGATGTAGGTGTCTCTCCCACGACCGCCAACCACTGGCTCTCGGTTCTGGAGGCGTCCGGGCAGGTTGCGCTGCTTGAGCCATGGTTCTCGAACCGTACCAAGTCAATCGTGAAGAGTCCCAAACTCTACTTATCAGATACGGGCCTGCTTTGTGCGCTCCTGAACATCCGCTCAGAAGGGGATCTCCGTCAGTCGCCAGCTGCAGGCGCAGTGTGGGAGACGTTCGTGTTCGCCCAGTTGCGAGCTCGTGAGCGCCGGGCTGGACGGGTACAAAGCCTATTCTTCTGGCGTGATCGCACCCGTGAAGTGGACTTTGTCGTGGATGTTGCGGGACGTTTAGAACTGTTCGAGGCAAAGTGGACAGAAGTGCCCTCCGCTGGTGACGCAGTGAATCTTGTTTTTGTCCGCAATGTTGTCGGGAAGGCGCGCATTGCCAACGCTGCTATTGTCTGCCGGACTGCCAATGGTTACCCACTGGCCGACGGAGTGCGAGCTTTACCTGTGGCGGAGCTGGCCTGAATGCCCATCCGGATGATCGTGGCCTTTCCTGGGACGAACCCTTTCATCGACGAGGCATTTCCTTTGACTAGCTTCGTTGATCCGAGGAACGGCAAAATGATTTAAGGACCGATTCGAAGAGGGGCAATGAGCATTCCTCAAAATTCAGCATGGAAGACACGACTGGTGGAGCGTGGCTTTCCGGATCGTTCGTTCGACATCGAGTTTTGGTAGGAGCAGGGAGATGAAGCCATCTTTGCTGCCGCATGGGCAATGGTGGAATTACCGAGGAAGTCAACCGAGGCGCAAAAACCCACACTACTGCTACAACTCTTAAACGAGTTTGAGGTTGAATATCTGATCGTCGGCGGCTTCGCAGTGATGAAGTACGCTGAGCCGCGTTATACGAAAGATCTCGACATTTGGGTACACAAACAGTTGTTTTGATGAAGCGAAGGCGTCCCTCCCCGGATCGCGGTGGGCCGTAACGCGTCACGCCGAAAGCATTTTCTCAGCCTAGAAGCCATTTATTTCCATAAGCGAGGAGGTTCCCGTATGACCGGCCCCAACGGCCACGCGCACGAAAATGGTGCGTCCACTTCTGTCGCATCACCCCCGGCCTTAACTTTGGCGGCGGTGCCTCAGTTCTCAGCAGAAAAAGTCAAAGAGCTGGTAGCGGCGCTGGAGGTGCCCTTTGATCCGTCACAGATCGAATGGCGCGTGATG
>DASRRV010000295.1:0-130167 GCA_035695545.1 Candidatus Sulfotelmatobacter sp.
CTGGGCTCTGGAAACCTGCCCCGAGGACCGAGATCGAATCACCCGACATATGGTCGCGCTTTCAACTTACTTGGGACACAGCGACATCAAGCACACGTACTGGTATTTGGAGGCGACGCCCGAGTTGATGAAGAACATTGCTGAATCCACCCAACGGTACTTCACAGGAGGCCGGCAATGACTCCGATCGCGCCACATATCGCAGCGTTCCTTCGACAACGGTTGCCTGTTGAACGCCAGGCCAGCCCGAACACCTGTGACTCCTACGCAGACGCTTTCCGGCTGCTTTTCGCGTACGCGAGCAACTGCATAAACGTTCCACCATCGCAGTTGCAGTTGGAGCACATCGATGCTGCACTCATCACGAACTTCCTCAACCACTTGGAAGCAACGCGGAAGAATGGCGCTGCCTCCAGAAACATTCGGCTTGCGGCCATCAAGTCGTTCATGAGGTACGTTGAGTATCGTGTGCCCTCTGCTCTCGAACAGATTCACTGCATTCTGTCGATTCCGACGAAGAAGACGGACTCGCGTTTGGTGCGGCATCTGACGGCCAAGGAAATGCAATCAATCCTGGATACTCCCGATCCGGCAAACCGCATGGGGATTCGTGACCGCGCGATGCTACACCTTTGTTTTGCCGGGGGATTGCGAGTATCGGAACTAATCGCGATTCGCGTAATCGACGTTAAACTTCAACCCCAGCCTAGCGTCCTGATCCACGGCAAGGGACGGCGAGAGCGCTGTATTCCGTTGTGGAAGGAGACCACGTCTGCAGTGCGGGCTTGGTTATCAGTAAGAGGCGAGATTCCAGCTCCAGAGCTATTTTTCAATGCTCGCGGTGGATGTCTGACTCGCGCAGGATTCGAATATATCTTGAGAAAGTATGTTCGCGTAGCCGAAAAGCGTTGCCCATCTCTCGCGTCGAAGCGAGTATCGCCGCATGTTCTGAGGCACACCTGCGCGATGACAATCCTGCAGGCCACAAAAGATCTGCGGAAAGTCTCGCTCTGGCTCGGCCATTCCAGCATACAAACAACTGAGATTTACACGCGCGCCGATCCCACCGTAAAGCTGGAAACTCTCGAAGCCGGCATCTCACCGAAGCTGCGTACGGGCCGATTCAAGCCAACTGACAAACTCATCGCCTTGCTGAAGGCTCCTACGATTATGCGGAGTGCAACTACTACTCGATGACGACCAACTGAGCGTTTCAGTGTGCGGAGTCCGCATAAAAACGGACTCCGCATTATTGGCATTATGCGGTGCACCGCATAATGCGAGTTCCCGCACTGGAATCAAGACCTGCGAGTTGCCTTCGCGCGTCCACATGCCGCGAAATGCCGCTGCGAACGCTTCTTGTTGCTGCGAAGGCGGGAGCTTGGCGATCAGTAAAGCATGGCCGATGGTGATCTGATCTTTCAGGAATGCCTCGGCCACGGACGGTATAAGGTCGGCCAGTCGAATACGCCCGTACACGTAAGCCTCGCTCTTGCCTGCACGGGAGGCGATGTTGGCAATTGTGTAGGCGGGTTCCCCGAGTTCTAAAAGTGATTTGAAACCTAGAGCTTCCTCAAGCGGGTGGATGTCCTCCCGTTGCAGGTTTTCGACGACCTGCGCCTCGATTGCCTCAGCATCGGTCAACTTGACGATTCGGACTGGAACGCTGACGAGGTCCGCAAGTCTGGCGGCTCTCAGACGACGTGCCCCGGCGACGACTTCGTACTTACTTTGCTCCAATTCCCGTACCAGAAGAGGCGCGAGAACGCCTTGTGTTTTGAAGCTCGCTGCCAGTTCTTCAATGCTCTTCTCGTCGAATCGTTTGCGTGGGTTGCTGGCGGATTCCACCAGCACGGTAATGGGAACGCTTCGATATTCATGGTTGCTCATTGCATTTTGCGTAGTTGACATAGCCGATCTCCTCTCATGTGTTTTGGTTTGTAGTGGTGAAACTCGGAACTATGCGGCTGTGGCGAGGGCTGCTGGCTCGGGGGCAATGCCCCCGAGGATCACGGCAGCGGTTTGCTGAACGGCTTCCAAGCTCTCGCGCAGGAGGTTGGCGTCTCCATGCCAAAGCTGGATGTAGTCTTGGGACGCGGTTCCGTTTTGTAGTCCGACCGATTGGCAGACGACAAAGGCCACGGCTTCGGCCTCGGTTTCGCGGACCTTCTTAGTGGTGAGGGTGCGACGGTCGCCACGGTGCAACATTTCGTGGGCGATCTCATGCACCAGCGTGGAAAACTCCTCGGCTGGCTGCGTCCCTGAGAGAAGCGTGATCTTTCCGCCGTGCGAGAGACCCTTGGCGGGAGCAATTCGCTCGGAGAAACTAAGCTCGACGCTTTGCGCTTCCACGAATTTGAATAGGCGTTCGCGGTATCCGCTCACGTCACCGTTGACTTCGGTCAGAGCGGGGAGTTCTTTGCCTTCGGTCTGGTTGATGTCGAAAACGTAGACGGCCCGGAATCCGTACAGCGTCCGCTGACCCTCGGTTGTTACGTCTTCGCTCTTCTCGTCGGTCGCTACGTCTTTCGTGCTTCGTCTTCCGACCATTGGGGCGAGAATGAATATGCCTTTCTCTCCCCGTTTAACGAAGCGACCAAGCGAGTTCCATGTACGCAGCCCGGCGACGTTGGTAGCGTCCGGCTTCTGGCGTGCGATGAGCATGATGTTGCCGAAACTGTAGGTGTGAAATTTTGCCATTGCTCCGAGGTATGCGGTGAGGATTTCACTGTGACCGGACTCCAGCGCTGCGACGAGGAAATCCACGGCCTCTTTAGTTCGTTGGTTGACTTCTTCTAATTTCATGTTTTTGCCACTGCCTGTCATCCCGAGAATCAGGGTATGAGCAACGTCGCGGGTGTGCAGGTTGAGGAAGTAGGGGGTGGGTTTGTCTTTTCGCCGGGAAGGATCGTAAACAGAAACGACAGGTCGGCGTAGTTCGTGTTCAGCATGTACAACTGGCGGAGGTTCATCGCATAGTTGCCCGGCACAGTGGCGAAATAGGCGTTCAGCTGGTTGTAGGTTTCCGCAAACAGATTGCCGTCCGCGTTGGTGAAGACGCCAGTCCACTCCAACCGATCGGTGTCGCGCTCTTGCCGCGCTCCTTCTCCCGCAGATGTCGCATACGGTGCCAGACTTGGGCAGGTACTACGTCCGGGGTGAGCTGCCGTATCCTTTTGACGGCCTCCTGAGTACCTTTCGGACCATATTTCATCCCGACAACCAGGATCTGGTCTATCTCATGCAACCATAGGAAAGATTGGCTTTGCTTCTTTCTGTCGAGATTGATTCCATCTTCCATAAGCAAAATGGACTCTGCATCCGGCTCCAACTTCTGAGAATCAGATTTGCCCCATACTTATAAAAGGAACCAAAACAGTACCGAACCTATCGAAAATATTTTCGCTACTTTCTTCTCTCGTTCGGGTTGGTCTTGACATCCCTTTCTGTCCGATGGCACGCTTGCGTTAGCCCTCTGGCCGGGTACAACGCAATATTTAATGTGAGGCGCTTGGTATGCCAGCCCCCGAACCCGGCCCCGAATGGGTGCTTTCAGGTGCTAATCCTCGTCTGGACTCGGCCATCGAAAGCGAACTCTTGAAAGCGGCTCGATCAGCGTGGCCAAAGGCGTTGGCCCACGTCCGCAAGGTCCAATCACAAAACGCATTCGATGACGAAGAAATCTTGGTCAATGAAGTCTGGGAGAGCGTTTTGCAATCCGTTTCTGGGACACTTGATCGAATGAATGGCAGGCGGGGCGAGATTGCGGATCTGGAAGCTTACATTCTCGGAAGCTTTTACCATCGGCTTAGCCGTGCTCTCAAGAAGGAACAACGTCGGGAGCAAACGATCCACCTTGTTTCTTCAGCCCAGGAGTTGGAACTTCTTGGCAAGTCGGGTCGAGCGGAGCAGCTCGACATTGAAGAGACGCTCCATGCTCAGGAGATTCTTGATCGGATGGACGAGTGGAGCCGCAAAGTGTGGGTTGCGCGCGAGTACGGCTACACGTGGAAGCACATTGGCCGAGTTCTGGGAATTCCCGGCGATAGCGTCATGCTTCGCTTCCGACGCCGCATGAAAATTCTGCGAGCACGTCTCTCAGGCGGTAGATGAAATGCCAATGCGTCGTGAGCCCATCTTTCAGTTAAACTTGGGCTGATTGTCAGATTGAACTGTTAGCGAGTCGACTCTCTCTGAGCAGCGAAAGCCAATCCAACGCGGCGGACAAGCGCTTGCTTGACATTCTCCGGCAAGGCTTGGCGACGGAGTTCCCTAATCCCGAGAGGATCGGCTGTCCGGGGAATGCTCGACTCAAGGGCATAGCACAAGGAAAGATATCACTCACCGAAGCAGAACCTTGGCTTGACCACCTCGGGTCGTGCAGTCCGTGTTTTCAAGAATTCAAGGAGTTTCGCGGGCAATCGGCGATCCAGCGCCGACGTGCCCTGATCTTGGTGGCCACTGCTGCTGTTCTGCTCTTCGCGGTGGGGGGATGGTTGTGGGTGCGAGCTCGACACCCGTTGGAAACGACTGACACAGCCGTTTTGGATCTTCGTGAGCGCTCTGTGGCCCGCGGGCAGAGCCAGTCTGAGACGGATCGGGCACCTCTGGAGATTTCTCGAAATACTAAACACCTAGTTCTTGACCTTCCGATTGCGAGCAAAGAAGGACCATACGACGTCGGTCTGCTCACAGAAACGGGTGACCAGATTTTGCGCGCGACCGGGACCGCACAACTGCACGATCACATCACCGATCTGCGGGTTGAGCTTGACTTTAGCGGCGTACAGGCGGGGGCATATTCTCTTGGGCTTCGGCAGGCTGGTCTTGAGTGGACCCGATATCCAATCCGGGTGTTTTGATCACATTCAATAATTTTGAACTGAGAACAATTCGGGTGGTGACTCTTTGTTCCTGCTCGATCCGAGAGACCACGGTACCTGTAGCAACGCAGTCGAGAACTACGCGCTACGACGCAATTGGTTCCCCTCTTCCGGCCGATGCCTTCCGATTGCCCGCATTGATGCGGACTCCGTGTTGGCGTACATACGCCATCGTAAGGATAAGGGTCTATCCAACACGACCGTCAACATGGAGATTGGGATACTGCACCGCATCTTGAAGAGGGCAATGCGCTGGCATTTTGTAGAGGACGAGGTTCCCCGGCTTCCAGAGAGGCGGGACATCGGGCGTGCTTTGCAGCCACAGGAAAAGCTACACCTGCTCAAAATGGCTCAATTCAAAGCCGAATGGGAAACCGCATACCTTGCGTCGGTACTGGCCCTTAATACGACGATGCGTGGTTGCGAAATCAAACAATTGCGTTGGCGGGATATTGACTTCATGGACCGGAGTCTAGTGATCAATCGCTCAAAGACTCGCGCTGGCGAGCGGGTGATCCCGCTCAACGCAAGCGCCTGTAACACAATTCTGCGGCTCAGGGAACGCGCTCTAAGGTCTTTCGGCCCCGATCTACAACCCGATTGGTACGTATTTCCGAGTTCCGAGGGGTTCTCAAAGCCTGACCCCACCAAGGCAATGAGTGGCTGGCGTTCCGCGTGGAGAAGCCTGACACCAGCGGTGAATTGCCCAGCATGCGGAGAGCTACAGCTTCCCTCCGCAAAGTGCTGCAAAGCAGCGTGCGGAATGGACATCTGCAAGATCAAAAGCCCAACCGCCGGACTGCGCTTTCACGATCTGCGTCACCACGCAATCACGGAGCTAGCCGAATCCCAAGCCAGCGACCGGACCATTATGTCCATAGCAGGTCATGTATCCCAACGAATGTTGGCCCACTATTCTCATGTCAGGATCGAAGCGAAGAGAAAGGCGCTGGATGCGCTCGCGGTAGGGGTTAAAGTGGTGGGTTACGACACAAAGAACGACACAAAGCCGGGCGAAGGGGCCATCCCTCCCTCGCACGTGCCTGAGAAGAATGGCGGGGACGACGGGACTCGAACCCGCGGCCTCTGCCGTGACAGGGCAGCGTTCTAACCAACTGAACTACGTCCCCACATGCCAAATCAACAAGATGCGCAATCGCTAGTGTTTATGCGGCTTTGCGCGCGTTTCATAAATTGCCCAACCTGCCTTGCCGGAGCCGGATTTTTTTCAATCGGGCAGAAGCCACAATCAAAAACCAAGGCGAATTGTCGTCACAAAATTATCGTAACAGCTTCTCCGAAAACGCGAAAGTCCTGTGACACGAGCGGTGATCTCACGGTGCTTGTGTAAACAGTTTGAGGGTGCGGTTGTTCCGTTCCAGGCTAAATCTCTGGACGATGGAGTAGATGATGCGGTCGACGCTTTCGGCGGCGCATTTCCACAAATCAACGGTCGATCAGGTAGTATGTGCAAACTCTTCATAGTGATACCAAGATCACAATTTGTTAAGAAACAAATCGGGCTACTCCTCAGCGCCGAGTTGCCGGGTTTTCCATCAAGGATATTGGCAGGCGGCCCTCACAACAGACTCAATCGCATCTGAGCATCGCTGAGTTTCACCACCTCCGCGAGGCCATGGAACAGCAAATATTTGCGGTTCTCCGCCGGAGTTCCACGAGGAGTTCGATGCTTTGCCAGGGCAATGCCCGTCGTTACAATCACCGCGCAAACTAAATCCAGCCTCCAAAACAAAACGGAACGGCGAACAAAATCGCCGTTCCGTTTCTTATTTGCAGCCGGGCTCAGAATGTCAGGCTCAGAGACATTTGAATCTGCCGCGGGCTGCTGATTGTTTTGTTGGTGATGCCCAAGCCACTAAAGGACGGGCATGTGTAAAGCGCAGTAAAAGGCTGGTCGCACGAAAGAGTCGCAGGCGTTCCAGCCGCTGGAAAGCCATTGAAGTCTTCGTTTTGGGTTACATCGTCAATCGGAATATCGAAGCTCGCTGTATTGGTGACGTTAAAGATGTCCATGCTGTACTTCAACGAGTAACGCTCTGTGAGCTGCGTGACCTTCACGATCGAGATGTCGGCTCGCCTCTGCCAGGATTGGCGGAAGATATTGCGCTGGCCGTGATCGATGAAGTTGGTCTCGTAAGGATCATTGGCAGGAATGGCGCCGTTCAGGTCGCCGGGCTGCAACAGCGGCAGGCCGAAGCAGTTCGGATCGAGCGCCAATTGGCTGGGATCGCCGGTGTAATGAGCGCCAGACTTGCCAGTGAGGGCTTTCTTCGCGGAACACCCTGGTGCGAGCGGAACGATCGGGTTCGTGATTCCGTCGTTCACGCCGTAGAAGATGCTCCCCACTGCACCGGAGTAATCAACAATGCTGTACGGCTGACCACTCTGGATGACCGTTAGCCCGGAAATGGCCCAACCGTTGGCGAACTTGCCCCTGAGCGTCGACGCGGCGAAAAATTTAGGCAGTTGGTAGGTATAGGTGAAATTCATTACGTGTTTGCGGTCGAAGTCAGACAAGCCGTAACCGGAGCGGAGATCCAGCGGATTGTTGCCGTTGTAAAACAGGCCCATCGCGCTCTGCTCATCCGTCGCGTGCGAATAGGTGTAGGAGAAACCGATCTGCAAACCGTGACTCATGCGCTTTTCCACGTGCGCCTGCAGTGCGTGGTAGGCAGAAATGCCGGCCGCTGTGTAGGACTCCGATTCGGAGGAGTATCCGATGTAGGGAACGCGGAGGTCGACGTTCCCTCCTTCGAACGTTTGAAGGTAAGGCTGCCCGTTCGGAAGCGGCGCAGGCGCAAAGGTGGCCGGGTCGCTAAGAATCGAATAACCGTAAGTGTAGTCCTGCTCAAACGGCGTTCCCGATAGCACAGGACTCGAAGGCGAAGCAATTTTGGCCTGATTGAACGGCAGAGGAACGACGGCGTGGCGGCCCAAGGCTCCGACGTAACCGATGTCAATGGCGAGATCATGACGGGGCTGCCACTGAATGTCGAGGGTCTGATTCATGGTATAGGGCAGCTTGTTGGCGCGATTGTAGTCGGCAAATGGGAAGAGCGGGATACCGGTCGAGATTGCGGCGGCATTGGGGAGAAATAAATCCGCGGGGTTGCCGCTCGGCGGCGGACCCAGGGTGGTGCCCCAAGGGTTAGAAAAATCGCTGCACACCGAATAGCCGTAGGGACTGCACTTTTGTGAATTGACCCACGGCGGAGTTTGGTTGACGCCGAATGGACCGCCGGCGATCACTCCGGACGCAAACCCGGGAGAGAGGTAGGTCAAGAGCTCTCCGCGATCATAGTAAAGCCCCCAACCGGCTCGAACTACAACCTTGTCCTTGAACATCCGCGGACTCCAGGCCATGCCGACCCGAGGCGCGAGTCCCCACTGGCGTCCCGTTAGCGTGGAATCACTGACGCCCTTGGTGGGAAAGTCAGGATTGTTGGCTGCGACGATGAAGCCGTTCGAGCTGATCGTGTCTGAATTGGCGTCATAACTGTATTCCGAGGGATCGAAATTGAAGATCCGCCCGTTCTTCTCCCTCAAACCTCCGTGATAGTCGAAGCGGAGACCCGCGCTGAAGTTCAAGTTGGAACGGATCTGATATTTGTCCTGGAGATAGAATCCGATCTCGTTGGAGCGATAGTAGCGGTTGGCATCGCCTTGGAGAAAGTTCGTGGTAATGAACCCATCCGCCGTGTAGGTAATAGGCTGCCCGGTGAGGAATTGGTCAAAACTGGTGAAGCCGATCATACCGGTATTCGTGCGTCGGTCGCGCGAATTGAGCTGCGTGTAGGAAAAGCTTCCGCCAAAAGCCACGGTGTGTTTGCCGTGGCTCCAGACGGCGCTGGCCGAGGGCATCCAGCGATTCTGAAAAATTCCGGTGAAAGCGCCCTGCGAAGCGGCCGTCGAGCCAATGTTCAGGCCGGCATTGAAAACGCCGTACTTGTTGGCGCTGGAAAAATTTCCCAAGTCGTCAACGATTGTGATCCCCGGGAATACCGAAGACCCAAATGCGTTGATGTTCATTTGTTCCGGAGTGAAGGGCTGGCCGATGGTGCTGTAGATCTTTTCGCGGATGAAGCCGAATACTTCGGTGACGCTGAGGTTCTGTGTGATCGATTGTGTATTCGTAATGCTGGCGACCTGGCTTCCCGCATCCAGGCGTTGTGCGAATCCTTCCACCGAAGAGTATCCAAAGGGCGCGACAGTCGGATCGTGCTGGTAGTAGTACTTCAACGCCAGAGTGTCTTTCGGAGTCGCCTGGTAGTCGAGATCAGCTACGGCCTGATCGGAAATAAAATATGCCGGCTGCGTGAGGAATACATTCTCTGGAAAGTTCAGAGTGGGGGTGAAATTGGGATTGGCCGATGGGATCATGTACTGACCATTCGGCAACTTGTAGTTCAACATCGCAAACGCGACCGGGTCGATATTATTCGTACCGGATCCCACCACCGGATTGACGGAGGATCCGAAGTTGTTGTTTGCGACGGCAGCCAGTGCCGCCGCACTGCGATCGTCCGTGAGTCCGAAAGGCACTGCCGTGCGCGAGGTTCCAATTTCCGTATCGGATGTGTGAATGTGCTGGTAGCTGACGAATCCGAAGAGCTTGTCCTTGATGAGGGCCCCGCCGAGCGCCCCGCCGGCAGTATAGCGGTGCAACTGCGGTACATCTTCATCGGCGGGAATATTGGGGTCCTGCTTGTAGAAATATGGGGCGGCGTTCAAGGCGTCCGTTCCGCGGTGAACGTAGGCTGTGCCGTGGACAGAGTTTGTGCCAGAGGCGGTGCTCATGTCGATGTGGGCGCCGCTCGTGGACCCCTGCTGCGCATCGTACATTGACGTATTTACGCGAAATTCCTGAATGGTCTCCGGCGCAGGAGTAGGCAAAGCCTGGCCGATCGCCAGGTACGGCGAGGCAGTACTCTGAATGATTTGAGCGGTCGTGCTGCCCGCTCCGGAAACGCCGGTGTTATTCACAATGCGAGCAGAGGCAACGCTGCTCGTACTCTTGCCATTGAAGAGATTGCTGGAATCCACGCCGTTCAGAAGAAAGGTGTTGCTGGTGTCGCGCTGACCGTTCGCCCAGATTGGCTGATTCCCCATACCAGCATTCGCGCCGGTGCCGCTTGGCAGCTCCGCGTTTACTCCGGGAGACAGAATTGCTAGTCCGGTGAAGCTACCGGTGGGCAGCGGGACGGTATCGATCTGGTTTTTTTCGAGAATGTAGCCGTTCGTTGTATCGACAGCGTTCATCAGTGGATCGGCCTGGACCTCGACAATGGTTCCGACCTGGCCGACGGGCAGAACCGCGTTGACTGTGGCGGTTCGATAGGCCTGGACAAGAATCGCGGGGATTTTTTGCGTCTCAAATCCTTCGTGGGTGAAGGTGACCGTGTAGGTGCCGATCGGTAGATTCACGATCTCGTAGCCGCCGTTCACGTTGGTCTTCTGGGTGCGTGTGAGTTTGGTCTGGTCGCCTACGATTGTAACCATGGTCTCCGGAAGGACGCTGCCGGTCTTGTCGGTAACGGTGCCGGTTATGCCCCCCAGCGTCTGCTGAGCCTGAAGGCTTGATGTAACCGCGATTAGAGTAAGCGCAGACAACAACAGAACTGAGTTTCGCATTCTAGTCAGCATCGCAGGATAGACCTCGTGGCTAATGGATCACTTCTGCAGCAACGGCATTGAGAACACTTCTTACTGGCTTTCACTGCCCCACAGCAGAGATGACTTCGATGGCTGGCTCCGCAAAACTTATGACGTGCAATGTACGCCAATTGCTCATCCTGTGACAGCCCTAGAGTCAGTGAATTTTTCTTTGGCAGCGATTAGATATTTCTATCGCGGTGGGAACAGAAGGTGTGGCGCGAGGCGCGGCTTAGGCCAACAATGAAAACATGAGCGCTGACAATCCGCCAGCCCTCCTACGACGGACTCACGGCGTGAGATACAATGCCTCACTTCCGGATGTTCACAACCCGGCCACGAAGCGGAGCTTTTGATGAACCTTCAGACATCTCAGATAAAAACGCTTCCGAAAGTATTGCTTCACGAGCATCTGGACGGCGTTCTGCGGCCCGGCACTGTGATCGACCTGGCTGAAGCCGTTCACTACTCGGAGTTGCCCACAACAGATCCTGCAGAACTGGCGAAATGGTTCTACCAGGGCGCGAACCAGGGCAGTCTCCCTAAATATCTGGAGGGCTTCAAGCACACAATCGCGGTCACGCAGACTGCAGAAGCGCTCGAAAGAGTCGCCTATGAGCAGGCCGAGGATCTCAGCCAGGACGGCGTCGTTTACTACGAGACGCGTTTCGCTCCCATCTTCCACACGACGAAGGGATTGACGCACCAGCAGGTAGTTTCCGCGGTGCTCAAAGGGATGGCACGGGGGCGCCAGGACTTCGGCATTGAGTCCGGGCTCATCATTTGCGCGATGCGCAATATGAACGTCTCGCTCGAAATGGCGGAACTCGCGGTGGACTTCCGGGCGCGTGGTGTTGTCGGCTTCGACCTCGCCGGTGAAGAGGGTGGCTATCCTCCGAAGAAACACGTAGACGCCTTTCACTACATTCAGCGCGAGAACTTCAACATCACGGTCCACGCGGGCGAGGGATTTGGAAAGGAGTCGATCTGGCAGGCGATTCAGTACTGTGGTGCTCACCGCATCGGGCACGGCACTCGGTTGATCGACGACATCGCCGTGGCAGACGGCAAAGCTGTGAAGTTAGGCGACCTGGCGCAATACGTTCTGGACAAACGAATCCCGCTCGAAATCTGCCTGCTCAGCAACGTACACACGGGCGCCACACCAAGCCTGGAGCAGCATCCGTTCAAGATCCTGTATCAGCAAAAGTTTCGAGTCACGCTCAACACCGACAACCGGCTCATGAGCAACACCACCATGACGCGGGAATTTGAAGCCACTTCCAAAACCTTTGGCCTTGGTCTGAACGATTTCGAAAAGATCACCGTCAATGCCATGAAGAGCGCATTCCTGCCTTATGACCAGCGTTGCGAATTGATCTACAAAACGATCAAGCCTGGATATGCTCGGATTCGCGAGGTTGTTGCGCGATGACCCACCTGGTGCAGCGCTATCTGGCTCCTATCTTGTTCTTTGCGCTCTTCGTCAGTGCGCTACCGGCCCAGTCTGGAAGTCCCTCTCCGCCGATTCGCGTGAAAGTCGTCGTGATCACCATGTTCGAGCGCGGAGAAGACACGGGAGACGTTCCCGGCGAATTTCAACTTTGGGTTGAGCGTGAGCACCTTGACCAAATCTTTCCCATGCCCGCGGGCTATCGCCACGTGCGGATGAACAACGACGGTGTGCTCGGCATGGTGACTGGGGTGGGAACAGCAAAGGCTGCGGCCTCGATCATGGCGCTCGGCCTCGACCCGCGCTTCGATCTTACTAAGGCGTATTGGATTGTCGCCGGAATCGGAGGAGCCGATCCTGCCGACGTATCGCTCGGGTCGGCGATCTGGGCCGACTATGTGGTGGACGGCGATCTGTCGTTCGAGATTGATGCTCGACAGATTCCTGAAAATTGGACGACGGGCTATGTCCCGCTTCGTAAGGGCACGCCTTATGAGCAACCGTCCATCGCTGACTACGGCGAGGTTTACGCGCTCAATCCTCAACTGGTGGATTGGGCTCTTCACCTCACGCAGCAAATTGCGCTCCCCGACACCGACACGCTGCGTAAGTTTCGCTCCCGATTTCCTGGATTTCCGAACGCGCTCAAGCCGCCCTTCGTCACGAAAGGTGCGACGCTCTCGGCCGGCACTTTCTGGCACGGATCGAAGTTGGACGAATGGGCGAACGCGTGGACTCGTTATTACACCGCCGGCAAGGGCAACTACATGGTCGCGGCGATGGAAGATACCGGCACGCTACAGGCTCTCACCTTTCTAAGCCGCGCCGAACGCGCCGACTTGCAGCGGGTTCTCGTGCTGCGCACCGTGAGCAACTATGACCGCGAACCTCCCGGCACGAGCGTCGCCGATAGTCTGAAGGAGATGGTTTCAGGCAACTATTCGGCATACATGCCGTCGCTCGAAGCAGCTCAGACGGTTGGCGACAAAGTGGTACGCGATATCGTGGATCACTGGGCCGAGCGGCAATCCACGATTCCGCACGTTCCATGAGGGTGCAGGTTTCGATTCGCTGTTTGTAGAACGCTCGAGCTCACGCTGCCCACATCGCCAGGGATTCCGCCAGCGAGCCGTCCCCCGGCAATGTCGTTTGGCGATTCATCTTTCATCTGGCAAACGGCTGTAGCCACAGCGACAGGGAACAAGTAACATCGCTGCGCACCGTTGCGAGTTACACAGAGGGTTACGCATCGACCGAGCCAAAACACATGGACAACTCTTTCATGGCCCGCGCCATTCAACTCTCCCTCGACAACGTCCTGTCTGGCAAGGGTGGTCCCTTCGGCGCCGTCATTGTCAAAAACGGTGGAATCGTGGCCGAAGGCGTGAATCGCGTCACTGCGACCAACGACCCAACAGCGCATGCCGAGGTGGTTGCTATCCGTCAAGCCTGCGCAAAGCTCGGCGCTTTCGAACTCAAAGGCTGCGAAATCTATACTTCGTGCGAGCCATGCCCCATGTGCCTTGGCGCGATTTACTGGGCTCGCATGGCACGAATCTACTTCGGAAACGTGGCGTCAGACGCTTCGAAGATCGGATTCGACGACTCCTTTATCTACCACGAGTTCGAAACATCTTTCCCGGAGCGCTCAATTCCCATGGTTCAGATGATGCGCGAAGAGGCGCTGGCCGGGCTCCGCGCTTGGCAAGAAAAGCCAAACAAGATTCCGTACTAAGAAGTCGACTCGTGACCCGGAACCTCAGTCCAATTGAGGACTCACGGTTGATCGACCGCATCGATCAACTGCGCGACTTCAGTGGAGCGATGCCGACATTCATCACAATGCTGGCAGCGCCCCTCAACCGCGCGGTCAAGACGATCCGTTGTGAGCATCGGTAGCGGCCGTCTAGTCAGCGGCAGCCCAGAACATCAAGCGACTAGTGCGGTTCCTAGACCAACCGGCACCTCCTGTTCCGCCAGCGACCACCTAGCCGAGATCAGAGAAGAAAACTGGCAGGGCATACTCGCCAGCGGAAGGACGTTTTGCTGACGCACTTTTTCAACACCCCACATCTTTACACTCATTGCGCTGCCGCCCGGCAACTTGAACCTGTGCGGATTGACAGTGTTGAACAGGGCGGCGACAACGTGACAATCACACAGACGAAGTGGCAAAGGGCGGTCGCGTGGGTCAAGCGCCGGCGCGAAGTACGACAATCGACCCTTACGGGCCGCCCTTGAACTTAGCCACCTGTAATAGTTTCGGCGCGAAGCGGAGGGTCAAAATCCCTTGCTGTAAAGTGTGCTCTTTGCGCTCAGGAGGGGCATGAACGCCCGCGTTTCCGAGATATTCCAGCCCGTACAAAGCATTCCACATTGCCGCAGTGAAAACGGAATCTATGCCCTCACCAGCGCGAGGAAGCACCAAGACACCTATGTTCATGAAAAGCCTTTCCCGTCGCGCAACCGCTACTCCTTCTTGGTGGTTGCGCTTCAGCAAACGGCGCTGCTGGTGCTTCTGGCGATGGGGGAGCCGCTGCAAGCACAGGCTGACACGTGTTCCGCCTCTTACGCTCGAAAACGCGCAAAGGAGCCGCGTGACGACTGCGGTCTCCGCGGGACCGACGGCGGGTTCAGTTCTGACGCCCGTGCTCCATCGACCGCGGTCGCAGCGGACCGCCCCAGTTCAGCAACCGAGGCTCCCATCGCGACCGCGCCCTTTGACCATTCCGCCTGTCTTGGGGACCGAAGCGCGGGGGCGACTAACTGTGATGACTCGCTCACCGCACCGGAACAATGGCAATCCTCAGCCCCACCGAACGAGAGGTCATCGTCGGCTCTGGGAAATAAGACTGGCGAAGATCAAAGAAGCCAAACGGCGGGTGAGAGAGAGCGTGACCTTAAGAAGGATGACTTCAACCGGAGCATATTTTACAAGAACAAGCTTGAGTTCTCCTTGGAATCAGGATGGCTCCCCATCAATATTCCTTTCCCCTTCGATTTTCTCCTCGGTAGTGGCTACAACTTCCCAGGGCTTTATTACACGCTGGTGCCGGTCATTGTTTCTCTCCGATGGCAGGTGGACAGCGTCAGAGGCCCTCGGATTCTGCGGGGTAATTGGGATTGGTCCTTCAGCGGATCCTTCACTGCAATTCCGAGAGGAGCCGAGACACATTATTTCGCTTACACCATGGGCATTCGACGTAACTTTGTCCAACCCAAGTGGAGGATCGTACCCTTCGTCGATGGACGCCTCGGCCTTGGCGACATTGACGCCAAGGGACCCGAAGGGGTGCAGTATGCGCAGGGACAGAACTTCACGTTCACTCTGCAATTAGGCAGTGGAGTCCGGTATGACTTCGGTCCGCGCTTTGCAATTTCAGCAGGCATCAACTACATGCACATTTCGAATCTTTATTTATCTCAACCCAAGTTTCTGAACTACGGCATCAATGTTTATGGACCTATGTTTGGCATTGACGTCCGCTTGCCCCGGCATCGACACGGCTCTGAGCCTTGACCCTTCTCGTTTCGAGCTGATTCTTGCTGAAACGTGTGTTACTTTATCGCACCACTCCGTCTGTAGACTCTCGAAGCGGGAAAATTGGGAGGATCTTGGTGCCCAGAAGTTTCGTACGCCTCGATCCGAAGGTTTTAAATAACCCTGCCCCTCTCGGTTCATCTAACGCATCGGTTGCGGTGCTGCTATGGGCGTTGGGTGCAGCTCTGGCGGGATTGGCAACGTTCTGCTGCGGCTCGCCCACGGCGATTCTTTCCATCAGCGCTCCCTCCAGCGCAATCGCAGGTTCCCCTTTTACCGTTACCGTCACCGCGACGGTCAGCGGACATCAGGACAACATTTTCAACAGCCCCATTCACTTCACAAGCTCCGATGGAGCCGCCGTCCTTCCAGCCGACTATGCATTTAGTACGGTCGATGCAGGTTCCCATACCTTTACGGGGGTCATCTTGAGTACTGCCGGAAGCCAGAGCATAAAAGTGACCGACGTCATCGCGCCTTCCATCAGCGCAACCGTGAACCTCAACATCCTCGTCGCAGCTACGGTTTCTGAGTAGTGGTGGGGCAGCCAACTATCTCAACTCCTCATGTTTTGCAACTCCGCCAGTCATCAGCGATGTCGCACTTATCACGAGAAGTGAATCTCAAGGGAGTGCTGTGCCATGTCCCATCCAGCCGGATCCCGACATTCCCCACCCTGAACAAGCAAGGAGGAGTATGCGAAGTTGCGGAGGCCTCTCGCTTGTGCCGCGTAGCAGTCGTAAGCAGGCCGTAGTGCATCGACCCGGCGGAGAACGGCCGCAAGATCGCAAAAGTAGCGATGGCGCGGATACTGGCGGTTCGCTTGTATTGGATGTGGCGGCGAGGATGGGATTACGAACCACTGCAGAGTTTCGGTTCGCTCGCAGGACAACCCGGACATCGCCCTGGTGTGCAGTAAATCACCGACGTAATGATTGCGTGTCCTGCTCCTCTCCGCGGAAGGGAAAGGAGTTTGAACTGGGAATCATGATCGCGCGAGCGACCGAAGAGATGGATGGGTCGGACTGAGTTCCAGACCTGAACTTGATTGCGAGCGAGCCTTGGTTGGGTATGGCACCTATTCAACTAGAGCGAAATGGCGCGCTCTTCGGAGTGCATGGAGTAGCACGCTCAAATCGTGCTTGACACCGCCGACATTGTTAGAGATGCCGATGTTTCGCCAACCATGCGTTCCCGGATGCCAGAGAGAGAATGCTTTAAGCTCTGCGAGATGGTAGATGCGATGATAGCTTTGTATCGTTTTCTTATCGCAACAACGGGGATTCGAGTTTGCCATGGAAGGGTGCTAGTCAGGCAGCAGGTTGGGGAACTGTTTGGCTTACAGTCCCCGCTTGGTTGATAATTGTTATTGAACTTTTTGGCGAATGACGGTTCGAAAAAGGCCAGAGTACCGCACGGTACGCACTCAATCTCGGGGCTTGGTACAACTCACTTGCAGTGATCACCTTCGCACGTCTTGCGATGGCTCCGTTCTTGATCGCCTTTGGTTGGAGCAAGTTCTTCGGGAAAAATGAATCGAGCAACAGGGCCTCCTCACAGTTAGGCCATCGGTTCAATGTTCTAGGCATCCCGCCTTCGCTGGCGGGCACAGCGGCGGGGTTGAACTCCTCGGATTGCTTCAGCTTGACGTGTGTGCGAAGGGCTCCATAGAGCGATTCTTTGGTTTCTTGCCCAGTACTCGATCCGTCGGTTACGGTCTTTGGGACGCAGATGGTTTCATTGCACTCAGAGCACGTGACGAAGCGGTAACTGGCGCGACCCATCTTGTCCTGGTTTGAGTGCAAGAATCGGATAGCCAGTCAGCCCTCACAACGTCGATAGTGGTAATGCCTACACAATAAGTGCGGGAAAAGAAGGAGAGCGCGAATGTACCGAAAGTTCATACCTGTGTGGATTCTGAGTTTCTTAACCTTGGCGATCGCCCAGGAGGCCAAAACACCTCAAGGCTGGAACGCTAAAACAATCCAGTGGCAAACGACCGCAGAGGATGGCACGAAGTGGGCGGTGCTTCAAGGCAAGTCCGACGTGCCGGGAAAGGAATTCACTTATGCTGCTTTCATTCCCGCAGGGTATCACGACCGCCATGCGCACAGCTCCGACGCTAGGGTTGCAGTCGTCCAAGGAGCGCTCAAGGTGACCTTCGGTGCCAATCCCGGCCATGTCGAGACGTATCCCGTTGGCAGCTTCTTGTTCGTGCCGGCTAACGTGGAGCACAGCATGGCAGCGGACGAAGATACCATTCTGATTGGAACCGCGACCGGCCCCTGGAGCACCCATCACCACGAAGGCCATCAGCATCACTGAGTCCACTCACAGCCCAACCTCAGTGGTTCTGGAGAGGTACGAGAGAGATACCGTTGTTGACTGCGACCGCGGAAGTGGCCGAGCTATACCAATGCTGAATGGGCTGATTGTCGCCCAAGCAGCAGCCAAACGAGCTCGTGAAGGCTCGCCCCCGAAAGATCGCCGCAGCTCTTGGAAAGTTTGTGTGAGCTTGTGCGACCAAGCTCTGCCATTGGCCAAGCAAGATCGCCAAAATCGCGGGTGCGCATTGCAGAGCCACATTAGACCTTGAAAGGCGACAGAGATTGTAACGCAGCTTAGGAGCAAGCCGATTCTACTCCGGTGGTAATGTTGAAGCAGCGCCAAGTGGTTATTGCCCAGACTACCCCTTTAGATCAAGATCAAGGTCGGCGAGATTGCGACTGCAGAATTTATGGCGATTGTCTCTATTACTCGTTTGCGTGTACGGTCATGGCAATATCTCGTTCCATTTCTCTTCTACGCTCTTCGCTCTTTCCGGCAGGCCAGGCATTCTCAAGGAAATCTGGCGGCGTCATTGCTCCGCGACAGTGATCGTACGTTCTGGACCCGCACCGTGTGGACAACCGAATCTGCGATGAAGGACTTTATGTTGGCCGGAGCGCATCGACAGGTGATGCGAAGGCTCCTCGAATGGTGCAACGAAGCCGCCCTGGTCCATTGGGAGCAGGAAAACGACCTAGAGCCGGACTGGCACGACGCCCAACGAAGGCTGCAGAGTGAAGGGCGACGCTCGAAAGTCAACCACCCGTCCCCCGCCCATGAGAGCTTCCGAATTCGCCCACCGTCGTGTTAGGACCGATGCGACTATAACGCTAATCCGACTACATTCGAGCCTCTGATCCCGAACCTGGGATCACAATTTTGGATGACGCCATTAACTCTGAAAGCGCCACCGATGCGAGCGTGGTGTCGAAAGAGGCAGTGGCATTCCCCAAAAGTACGTTGTGCATGCCGATTCGCGCTGATCGTCGCACGGGTATTGGCAAAGCAATCCCCCACTTAATGCAGAATCTCCTCCTTGGAGGTCATTGAGATCGAGATTCGGTTAGCTAGCTGAGCCTCAAAAGAGTCAACGACCTCTGGTGAGTAATTGAGTATGGTGACCGAAGGCACATTGCAACGGGCCGAAGCCCCGTCTAACGTTCTTAGAAACAACCCAATATGTCCATCGCCAACATCCACTGCCGGTTGGCCACATGCTCATCAACCTGTCAAATTTTTCCGAATTCTTAATTCTGCTCATTGCTGTCATTGCAGCGATCAAATTCTCTAGAAGATCAAAGTAGCGCAATGATTGAAAGCTGGCTGCTTCCAGAGCACGGACGGTGTCGCGCGGTTGCAAAGAGGTGCGCTACTGCAGCCCGAATAGCGACACTTCCCATACCAACATTTCTGGACCTCGAACCTCGATAAGCCTGTCCAGTTGCTCGTCTCAGCACTCATGGGAGTCATCGAGTCCCTCCGACAATCTACGCTCTCTTTTCACTCCGATTTTCTCTGATAGCAAACAAGGATGTGGGGAAGGGCAATTTGGTTCACTCCGAAGACCTTTACGGTGTATAAAGGGGCCTATTCAGAAGGCCAAACGGAAATCTTTGATAGCAGGCGAATGACGCTCTGACACCCGTATGAAAAAGCTTGCGAAGATTCTGGGATGGATATTCGTGATACTTGCGGTGGTCCTGGTTGTGGTTATCACGTTCACGATCGGTTGGCAGCCCTTTATCGGACCGCGCGCCAGAACAACCACGGCACGCACCATTGAACACACGCCGGAACGTCTGGCCCGTGGCAAGTATCTGGCGGAAGGCGTGAGCGGCTGCATGTTTTGCCACACGCCGCATGACTGGTCGTCCCGCACTTCCCCTCTCGCGGCCGGAAACCTCGGCGCTGGCGAAGAAATTCCATTGAAGGATTTGCCCGGAAAAATCTTCGCGCCGAACATTACGCCCGATATGGAAACCGGCGCCGGCGCCTGGACCGATGATCAGCTGGCGCGGGCGATTCGAGAAGGCGTTGGACATGACGGCCGGGCGCTCTTCAGTATGATGCCCTACGAGCATTTCCGCACGATGTCCGACGAGGACCTTGCCTCTGTGATTGTGTACCTCAGAGCGCTGCCGCCTGTGAAGCAGGCGGTCCCCAGGACTGAAATGGTTTTTCCTGTGAATTATTTTATGCGGAACGTGCCGCAGCCCGTGACAGATCCGGTCCCGGCGCCCGACCTGTCCACGCCACTGAAACGCGGAACGTATCTGACCAATATCGCGGGCTGCACAGACTGCCATACGCCGATGGACGACCATGGGCAGAGGCTCCCTGAGCTGGAGTGGGCCGGAGGATTCATCCTGGATGGTCCGGGGGGGCGCGTTGCGAGCGCGAACGTTACGAGCGATCCCTCGGGAATTCCTTACTATGACGAGAAAATGTTTGTTGAAGTGATCCGAACGGGACAGGTGCGAGCACGCCTGCTGAATCCTCTGATGCCGTTCCTTTTCTATCGTGGGATGACGGATCAAGATTTATCCGCAATCTTTGCCTACGTGCACCAACTGCCACCCATCAAGCATCGCGTGGACAATACTTTGCCGCCAACGTACTGCAAGGTCTGCAAAAAGAATCATGGCGGCGGCGAACAGAACTAATCTTTACGCGTTAACTCTGCATCTAAAAGAAGCTGGTCGTTGAAAGAACAAAACTCTGACTCCCTCGAAGTCTTCTTCTGGGAACTTGACCTCGCTGCTCGAATCACGAGCATGATCCGTGGTCAAATGTCGTAACCAAGCGTGGCTGTTGAAAAACTCACCTAACAGAAAATGCGCGAAAAAACTTTGCAATAGGAAGCCCTAGAAATGACTTTCTCGGTTTTCCTAGAAATTTTCCATCCCCCAAGTTTTGGCTGTTTTGAAGAAATTGGACTTTTTCAACACCCACAGGATTTTCCAACAACCAACGAGGATCCTCTGTTTGCTAAGACCCCTACAACCCATTACGCCGAGGGGCACCCGATGGCGGCCGAGCCGGAAGAGAAACACGAAGTTCTGGAAGATGCGCCAATCCATGGAGGCTTCGGAGGAATCTGCGAAGTTACCTATTTGCTGCAGGCTGGAGAAAAGCACAAAACCGAATAGATAGAATGCAGCGCCAATTACCTGTAGCACATTCGCGATAAGATCACTGACGCTCTGCTCAAAGCCTGCTGAGATTACCTGGCGGTTCCTAAGATACGTGTAATCGTTTGCCAATCTGTAAGGCCGTGTCAGGGTACGAGACCAGCGCAAGCCCGAGGTCGATCAACTCAGGCGGGTGTGGATTTTAAAAATGGTTAGGGCTTCACAAGTGGAACCTGTCCGGCGAGTTAGAGGCTGATCATCATGGCGAGTCTTCGATCGGCTTGAAAGAACAAAGCCGTTTTCTTGTGGGAAATCACTTTTTGAAATTCTGGAATATATTGCAGCCTCAGATCAGTATCATCGTGATCGAGAGTCACCCAGCCCTTAATGAAAGGTCTGCTTGATCGTCTGTCATGGTGTCGTAATTCATGGCGAAGTCTTTGACGGGGGCGTAACGCCTGTCATTTATCTTTCTCGCCTCGGCAATATACCTGTCGTAAAACGGGCCAGAACTCAGTAGCTTCCGCTTTCGTCAACGGCACGTTTGCTGCTATGACTTGTTTTCACTTTGCACGAAGGTCCTGCCGCATAAGCTCTACGTCGGCATCGTTAGCCTGGTCGGCGGTCACGCTATCACCTCGATCGGAATTCGACGGCTGCTGCGAGGTGGCCGTCAGATGCATGAGACGCACCAGAGTTGCGACCTGAAGCATCAAGGATGCAGTTTTTTTCACCATAAGTCCTCCTTTGGCGAAATCCCACTCCACCGTTCACACCTAATCAGAAGAGCCCGGTACGGACTTGTCGGACCGGGCTAGAGAGAGAGAGGTGGAGACAATCCTAATCAAGCTGCTTCGAGCGGGAATACTGTCATAAATACAGCGGACCTATTTGCCTGCGATCCCCTTATTGACCAGCCCCTTAACGTCTACGCGACGATTCTCGGCCCGCCCTGCCTTGGTCTCGTTCGACGCAGCAGCTCCGAACTCGCCCATAGCCCCAGGGGCTACGATATGTCTCATCGGCACATTACATTGCTGGAAGAGATACTCGACGACTCCTTGTGCCCGTTCCTGGATTGGTGATGTACTGGCGTTCTCTAATGAACTGCTCGAATTTCGGTAGCACGGCGGCCCTCCAAAGGCAGGGGGTCAAACGACCCCGTTGGATTTGGGCTACCGCTCGTAAACCATTGAGGGAGTGAGAATTGGTGGGCAGTGCAGGACTCGAACCTGCGACCTCCTGCTTGTAAGGCAGGCGCTCTAACCAGCTGAGCTAACCGCCCCTCTTGCTTCGCGCGACCGAAATGCCGCGGCGGTCGGAAATCGGTTGAGGGACATCCCCGCGAACTGCGCTCTTGCGAGTATACGCGAGCTTCGAAAAGACGATCAAACCCACAATCACTGCGCGCATCTTTCCGCCTTGATAAAACAACCATCCTGCCGAACCAACCCCAGAGTTCCGCGAACGTCTCCCCTGCTAGACTGGCTGCGTGCGGCGTCTGATCGTGAACGCAGATGATTTCGGCTTCACCGCGGGGGTGAATCGGGCCATCGTCGAGGCTCACACACACGGAGTGGTAACCTCTTCGACACTGATGGCCAACGGGCCGGCTTTCGGTGAAGCCGTTCAACTGGCGTCGTTTACTCCGCAGTTGAGCATTGGTTGTCATGTTGTGCTCACCGATGGCCGCCCCCTTCTTGCCGCTAAGCAACTTCCTTCCCTCACATCAGACTCGAATTTCCGTGACGGCATGATCTCATTCGCCGTGCGCGCGATCGCCGGCGGAATGAAGGCCGACGAAATCACCGCTGAAGCCACCGCGCAAATTCGCAAGATTCAGTCCGCCGGAATCACGGTCTCGCACATCGACAGCCACAAGCACACGCATTTGTTCCCCAAGATTCTGCGGCCCGTACTGCGTGCTGCGGCGGCGTGTGGCGTCCGCGCAGTCCGGAATCCCTTTGGACCTAGACTTCCGTTGCGTTCAAGTCAGCTGCTGGCCCGTCCCAGCCTATGGACGCGTTATGCGGAGATTCGTGTGCTGGGGAGTTTCGCGGGGGCGTTTCGCAATGCCGTGGACCGTGAGGGCTTCTCGACTCCTGATGGAACGCTGGGCATTTTGGTCACGGGATCGCTGGACGAAAACTTGTTCCGCGCGGTCTCGCGCAGCATTCCGGAAGGCACTTGGGAGTTCGTCTGCCACCCGGGCTATAACGACGCGGACCTGCATAACTCCAAGACTCGCCTGCGGGAGTCGCGGGAGACGGAGCTTCGCGTCCTGATCCTGCCCGCCGCGCGCGAAGTGCTTTTGCAGGAAGGCATTCAGTTGATCTCTTATCGCGACCTGACGGCCGAGCCCAGGCGCAGCTAGGCGTTGCGGCGGGATTCATCTCGAAACTCAAACGTCCAAGGAACTCCGTCGAACCGGCGAACGACCCGCCCTGAGGTACTCTGGTAACCTTGCGACTTAACTTCAAGTAGTATGATGGTTTACATTCGCCGGTTTTTCTGCAGCCTGGAGGTTGCCAGTTCATGTCGGCCCAAGGTTCAGCGCCGCGAGCGACTCTGGACTTAAAGGTCCGAGTGTGGGGAATGGGCGCCAACAACCAGCCATTCTTCCAGAATGCCCTGGCGCAAAACGTCAGCTCGACGGGCGCCTGCATCTATGGCATCGAACCCGAACTGAAAGTCGGCGATGTCATCGGGGTGCAGTACGAGGGAAAGAAAGCACGCTGCAAGGTGATCTGGGTAGTCGATGCGGGAGCACTAAAGAAAACCCAGGTCGGCGTACAGCTAGTGGCCGACCAGGAGTGTCCGTGGACCACCGTTCTGCCCCACGACATGAAGCCCGAGGAACGGACGAACCAGACTCAGGACAATCGCAGAAAATTTCTCCGTCACAAGATCTCATTTCCCCTGGAGCTGCGCGATGAGCGCGTAAATACTCCACTGCGAGTGAATGCTACAGACATCAGCGGAAACGGTTGTTATGTAGAGACCATCATGCCGTTGAACATCGGCACTGCTCTGCGCGTGGATTTCTGGATCGACCAGGAGCGCGTCTCTCCGACCGCGGTCGTTCGCACCCGCGACCCGGGGGTCGGGATGGGAATCGAATTCACGGGCATGACCGAAGAAACGAAGAAACGGTTCCAGGCCCACCTCGACAAAGTCGACCCCGGAATAGCATTCGGTCACAAAGAGAGCCAATAAAGAGGGCTGATACAGCTTTCCGCATAAGCCATTCGTGTAAAATCTGCAACCGCCGCTCGTTCCAGCCATCGAATGACAGAAGCTAAACAGAGAGCGGGCCCTCGCACATGAAGATTGGAATCACCTGTTATCCGACGTACGGCGGCAGCGGTGTGGTTGCCACTGAACTCGGCCTTGAGCTGGCTCAGCGTGGACACGAAATTCATTTCATTTCTTATGCACAGCCGATCCGGCTGCGGGGCGCCGAACCGAACATTCACTATCACGAAGTTGAAGTCTCCCGGTACCCGCTCTTCGACTATCCCCCCTACGACCTGGCTTTGGCCACGCGCATGGCGGAAGTCGCGCAGCTTTACGATCTCGATCTACTGCACGTGCACTATGCCATTCCGCATTCAGTCAGCGCGATGCTGGCGCGGCAGATGCTGGCTGCTGGGCCTCGAGCGCAACGACTGCCATTCGTCACTACGCTGCATGGCACCGACATTACGCTGGTTGGGTTGGACCGGTCGTACTTGCCAATTACGCGATACTCGATTCAGCAGAGCGATGGAGTCACCGCGATCTCGAATTACCTACGCGACCGAACACAGCGCGTGTTCGACGTGAAGAACCACATCGAGGTGATTTACAACTCGGTGAACTGCGATGTTTACAGCCGCAATCCGGAAACCAACGGAGTGCTTCGTGCCGAATACGCACCCAATAAGGAACGCATTCTCGTGCATCTCTCGAATTTTCGTCCGGTTAAACGGCTGACCGACGTGATCGAGATTTTCGATCGAGTCCACAAGCAGATGCCGTCGAGGCTCCTGCTGATCGGAGATGGCCCCGACCGCTCCGTCGCCGAGTGGCTGGCCGTGCAAAAAGGCATTCATGATGACGTGTTATTTCTCGGCAAGCAGGATCAGATACAGGAGAAGCTCGCGATCGCCGACATCATGCTGATGCCCAGCGAACTCGAGTCGTTTGGACTAGCCGCTCTGGAAGCGATGGCTTGCGAGGTGGTTCCGATTGCTACGCGCGCGGGCGGTGTACCAGAAGTCATCGACCACGGCGTGACCGGCTACCTTGCGGACGTGGGCGATGTATCGACCATGGCGCGCTATGCCATCGAATTGCTGGGTAATGAGCAGAACCTGCGGGAAATGGGAAAGCGAGCGCGGTCGGTCGCCATGGAGCGTTTCTGTTCCACCAAGATTGTGAAGCAGTATGAAGATTTCTACCTTCGCGTGCTTGAACGCTCGGCGTAGAAACCTTCCGGCACGGAACTCGCTGCTTCCACGAGCGGCAAGCGAATGCGGATGAGAGTTCCCTTCCCTTGGTGGCTATCGATGGTCATGCGGGCCGTATCGCCGTAGAGCACCTGCAGCCGCTCGGAGATATTGGCCATGCCAATTCCCATGCCCGACCAGCTACTGCTTTCCTCCAATTGAGCGGCACCCATCCCGACTCCGTCGTCCTCGACTTCGATAATCAATCTGGACTCAACAACGCGGCTTCTAAGGTAAATGCTGCCGCCCTCCACCTTCGGCGACAGTCCATGCTTGATCGAGTTCTCCACCAGAGGCTGCAACAACATAGCAGGGACGACGACGTCGAGCGAAGCGGGATCGAGTTCCTTGACCACTCGGAGCTTGTCGCGTCCGAAGCGCACGACTTCGATGTCGAGGTAGTTATCGATGAATTCAAATTCTTCGCGCAAGGGCGCAAAGGCCTCACTGGTATTCAGCAACCGCCTCAAAATCGTCGCTAGCTTGAAGATTACATCCCGCGCCATATCCGGATCGAACCGAACGAGTGACGAAATCGAATTGAGGGTATTGAACAGGAAGTGCGGATTGATCTGGTTCTGCAGAGCCTCCATGCGGGCGTGCAGCAGAAGGCGCTCCTGCTCTTCCAACTTGATCTGGATGCGAACGCTGTTGAATATCTTCAGCTCAATTCCGATTGCGGTTACCGACGCTGCATAAACGGCGCCCCATACCCAATAGTTGTCGGGACTCTCGATGCTGAAGATGGAACCCGGGAAATGCTGGAACAACTCGGTTTGAACGAAACGCAAGCCCACCACGGTCCAGAAGAACATGATCTGCCAATCGAACAGACGGGGACGTGGCAGGTTTCGGCGAATCAGGCGAAAGATGCTCTGATCGATGAACGGTGAGAACGACCAGATGTCGTCCTTGTCGACCGCCATTGCGCGGAGCTGCCCGGCGAGAAATCCTGAAAGCGTGTAGAACGGCATCGCGGCCCATTCGCCATGCAGCAGAAGAGCGGGCAGACCCACCAGCGCACCGCCAAGCGATCCCGACCAACGGCCCCCGATCACTCCCAGCAGCAGCGCGGTCTCGAGACTCAAATCGCCGGCCAAAAAGCTTTTCTGTGAAATGCGGATCCACACGCCGACCGCGATCGGCAGGGCAAACCACAGCATCAGATAGACTTTCTGGCGGAAGGTGCGCTCTTCGCGAAACAGCAGGAGCTTGAATTCCTTTGCGCGAACGAGACTGCTGGAAACCGCGGCGGCAACCCCCAGCTTGAGCAGCAGATGTATCAGGATGAGCCGAGGTTCCATGAGGTGTCTTGAGCACCAGACTCAATCAGCGATGACTGGGTGGCGACCTCAAAACTTTAGCATGAACCAGCCGGTCAATATCCCTTCTGCTTGTCGACGACAAACCGCAGTGGCTGGCCAGCGAGATAGCGGCGAAGATTGTCGGAGAACAAGTCGTAGTGCCGGTGCCAGAGTTTCTCTGTGAGACCTGCCGTGTGAGGCGTGATAAGCAGATTATCGAGGCTCCAGAGTGGTGATTCTTGGGGCAGTGGTTCCTCCTCAAAGACGTCGAGCGCGGCACCGGCGATACTCCCCCGTCGTAGGGCGTCAGCTAATGCCAGTTCATCCACCTGCTGGCCGCGGCCGACATTAATGAGGCAAGCATTCGGCTTCATCATGGCAAGGCGAGCGGCATCGATCAGCTTTTGAGTAGCGGCTAGCAGCGGCGCGGCCACTACGACGTAATCCGATTGCTTCAGGAATTCATCCATTTCCGGAGGAGCGAACACCCTTTCTACGCCTTCGGGAGTTCCTTTCTCCACGTGTTCGCGTACGGCGATCACGCGCATGCCGAGGGCTGAGGCCAATTGAGCGACTCGGCATCCAATGCTGCCCACTCCAATCAGGCCAACAGTTGCGCCAGCGACTTCGCGCGGGTGTGCGCCTTCGCGCCATATCGCCTCTTGTCCCCAAACGCGTTTCCGCTGCAACGCCGCCGACTGTGGAATCTTCCTGGCTAACGCAAATATCAGAGCGATCACGTGTTCCGCGACCACGGGCCCATGCACTTCTCTCGAATTTGTGAGCACCACTTCGCTGTTCACTAGTTCTTCAAAAAGAAACTGATGAACCGCCGCGGTTGGAGCATGAATCCATTGCACGTTGCGCGCAACCGCGAACTGTGGTGGCCGCAGGGAGATCGTAAAGATGATCTCGGCATCCCGCAGATCTTCTTCGACGCCGTCGTAGCTATTTCGCTGTGCAATCTGGAGTGGGGGAAATTCCTGCAACAGCCGTTCGCCGAACCAGGGAGGCACATTCCAGAGCTCAAACCGATGATGAATAACGATCAGTAGTTTCATGTGTGGGAGAGATTTAACCACAGAATCGAGGCGCCACGGACACGTGCGCCGCAAGAACATCGCCGAGGAGCGTTCCAACTGAGCGGGAACTTCGTCTCGTCCGTCGGGGTCTTAAGACCTGTAAAATAGCCTGTTAGGCGCGCGAGGCCATTCCATCAGTGGAGGGCAACATGCGGCGGATCTGCTTGGTCTTTCTCGTAGCTTTCGCAAGTAGCGTTTCGCTCTGTGGTCAGGGGGCAGCGACTCCCCCACCCCAGTCCGCCCGCCAGGCGTTGATCGAAATGTTCATGGGCAAGGGCGAGGATCACTTCACGAAGCATCTCCCGGAAGATGCCCGTCGGACTCTGATCCGCAAAGGGGAGACTCCTGAGACATCGACTATCCTCAAGATTTCCACTATCGGCCCCCAGATGTTGATGCAGGGCGAGCACATCGAAACCTTCGAGACCGGTCCAACTCTTCTGGTCAACGAGCAAAACAATCACCGCGAAAAAATCGAAGTCGATGTCGAACGCGACAGCCTGATCGGCGACAACGATGAAATTGAATTGTCGGTCCACTACTACAAGGACGGACAACTACAATCACTTCCGATCGTGCCGCAGTTGGTCTTCACGTTGACGCAAGAGAAAGAAGTGTGGCGACTCATTGAAATCACCGCCGCCGCCCACGTGCCGCTCACCAATCCCGACTATCTCAAGGGACTGCGCCAGCAACAGGACGAGGCCACTGAGGGACAAGTCAAAGCACGTATCGCCGTCATTGCCGGCGCCGAGACGAGCTATGTATCGAAGCATCCCGACCTTGGCTACACTTGCTCGCTGCAGAATCTGTTTGCCCGCGATCCAGGCGCCGACCCAGGCGAGAGCGCCGCGTTTTACGATCCCGGCCAAGGGAACGACGAGTGGAACGGCTTTCGCTTCACACTCGCTGGCTGCGACGGAAATCCACCCTCGAAGTATCACATCACGGCAATGCCAACGGCCTCCGACACAGGCATGAGAACCTTCTGCAGCGACGAATCCGGCAGCGTGAAGTTTGTGGTCGAGAAGCCGTCATCCTGCCTCACTCGCGGCAAGCCCGCCAACTCGGGGAACGCGGGCACCGATTAAGCGCGGCAGCCTAACTGTTATCCGTACGCCAGTTCTTTCGCGCGCTGTGCTGCCTTTACTACCGCCTTGATCAGGGTGACGCGGAGCTTCCCTTCTTCGAGTTCCATGATGGCATCGATGGTGCAGCCGGCTGGAGTGGTTACGGCATCTTTCAACAGCGCGGGATGATCTCCCGTCTCAAGAACCACGCGGGAAGCGCCGAGAGCCGTCTGTGCCGCCAACAGCGTGGCGATGTCGCGTGGTAAACCGACCTTCACACCAGCCTCCGCCAGCGATTCCAGGATGATGTAGATGTAAGCCGGGCCGCTGGCCGAAAGCGCCGTTACGGCGTCCATGTGCTTCTCGTCCACCACCACAGTGCGCCCCACGACATCGAACATGTGACAGGTCAGGGCGACGTCACCGGCACTGGCATACTTGCCTTTGCAGATCGCGGTCATGCCTGCGCCCAGCAGGCACGGCGTGTTGGGCATGGCGCGAATCACGGGAACATTCGACGACAAGTGCTTCTCGATCATCGAAGTTGGGACCGATGCAGCCACCGAGACGATGACCTGCTTCGGCGTGATGTATCCGCTGATTTCGCGTACGACGTCCTCGACGACCTGCGGCTTCACTCCGATCACGATGATGTCGGCACCTTTGACGGCTTCGACGTTGTTGACCCCAACCTTCACCTTCAGCTTCGCCGCCAGCGCCTTGGCTCGCTCTTCATGCGCCACGGTTGCGCAAGTCGATTTGGACGTGAGCAGGCCGTTCTTCAGCAGTGCCTGCAAAATGATTCCGCCCATCTTGCCCGCACCCAGAAACGCAACTTTCTTCCCTGCCAGGTCATTTCCCATGATTACCTCGTCGGTGTTGCTCCATCCAGTTCCACGCAGTCGCGACGGCATCACGCAGACTACGCATCGCTTTCCACTGCAGCAGTGCTTGCACCTTCGCCGGATTCGCCACCAGTGCCGGAGGATCCCCCGGCCGTCGAGGCACCATTTTGCGAGGTACCCGCTTGCCCGTCACCTCTTCAGCGGCAGAGATCACTTCCTGTACAGATGCTCCGGTGCCGGTCCCCACGTTGACCGCAAAACTTTCTCTCCCTGCGGCGAGGTGTTCCAGTGCGTTGACGTGCGCGCTCGCCAGGTCGTTTACGTGGATATAATCGCGAATGCACGTGCCGTCGGGCGTTGGATAGTCCGACCCAAACACCTGCAATTCAGGGCCAAGCCCCGCCGCCGCTCGCAGCGCTAGCGGAATCAGGTGCGTTTCCGGGTCATGCAATTCACCGATCTCGCCACTCTCATCCGCGCCCGCAGCATTGAAGTAGCGCAGGCTGGCATAGCGGAAACCGTAAGCCCGGTCATAGGACTCCAGGGCTTGCTCGAAGAAAAGTTTTGACACCCCGTAAGGGTTCACTGGCTGGCGCGGCGTGTGCTCTTCGATCGGCACCTTTGCGGGATCGCCATAAACGGCGCAGGTCGAAGAGAAAATGATCTTCTTCACTCCAGTTGCCAGGGCCGAGTTCAGTAGAGACAATCCGCCCTCGACATTGTTGTGAAAGTACTTCTTCGGATTCGTAACCGACTCGCCGACAAATGCGTAGGCGGCGAAGTGCATGATGGCATCAGCCCGCGGAAGAACACGCGCCAATGCGTCCGCATCCAGCACGTCGGCCTTTACCAGTTCGAACCCCGACGCTAGAAACTCATAACCAGTGCTGAGATTGTCGAAAATGATAACTTCATGCCCGGCGCTCTTAAGCGCTCGAGCTGTATGACTGCCGATGTATCCCGCCCCGCCGATGACTAGAACGACCACGTTCGTTTCCCTTTCCACCCGCAATGAAAACTCAACGAGCTAGCGCGGCGAAATTGCTACGCTACACATCGTTTCGCAGCACCGTCACGAGCAAACAGGAATTATACGGTCTGAGTCGTGTCGGCCGTTGAGGTGGTCTGCTGCCTGACTTTGCCAGGTTGAATTCGAACGCTCCGTGCGAGAGACTACCGCTCTGGGGTAAATCTATGACTGAGCAATTGGCTGACAAGAAATGTGTGCCGTGCCGCGGTGAAGTTCCTGCACTCAAAGGCAAGGAGTTGGAAGAGCTGCATCAGAAGGTTCCGAAGTGGATGGTCACCAATGAACATCACATTCACCGGGAATTTCGCTTTCCAGATTTTGTGAAGGCATTGGAGTTCGTGAACCGCGTCGGAGCGCTGGCGGAGGAGCAAGGGCACCATCCGGACATTTTGCTAACGTGGGGTAAAGCTGAGATCACAATGTGGACCCACAAGATCGACGGCCTGACAGAAAGCGACTTCATCATGGCGGCGAAGATCGACCGGCTGAATCCCTAGTCGCGTGGCATTAAGCCGCTCAAGGTGAGAAGAGTCAGCAACTCTAGACGCGCCCCGGACATTTTACGGATCGTACACTGCCGTATGCATGCCAGCGCGTCGCGCCTCTTCCTGCATCTCGGTTAACTTTCTCTTCTCCTCATCGAGCTGCAGCTGAATCTCTGCTTGACGCTCCAATAGCTTCGTCTGGTAACGGTTTGGAGGTCCCTCAAACTGCGCGGTGCCGGGGGGACGGATCAACGCACTGAGCTGGTCGATCCGCGCCTGCAGAGTCAACATCTTATCTTTTTGCGCCAGTATCTGTTTCTTCCATTGTGCAGCCACGCGCTGGTCCACCGGGTGCTGTTCGACAGCAGGATGGTGATCCGCCTTGTTGCTGGTGGTACGCGCTGGTAGCTTCGAGTCATCGCCCGGCTCTTTTCCAAGGTCATCGTTGGTGATTACAGCGGGCTGCTTCGTAGAGCCGGCTCCAGGATTCTGTTTCTCACGGTTCTCGCGTGCAATATCGCCGAGCGACTGCCCGTAAGCGGCCAATTCCAGCAATAGCGCAATCGCTAAAACCCTCAAGAATCTTCGCTGCATAGGTCTCTCCCAGTCGCAATCCGCCCCCAGAGCCGCTCCTGTAATGATATTGTTTCCAATCCAATCGGCAAGACGCGATCTAGGTCATTGGCCAATCGAAAGTGCTAGCCAATTCACGGCGAAAGGACCATCCCCAACGCCGTCACCGCTGCGGTGCTTCGAGGGTCCGGCTTGCGCGCAGCATCAGCGCCAGCACCGTCGCCGGAACCAGCATCAACAGGCCGGTGCCGGTTGCGACTGTGCGGGCGGAAAATCCCGAATCAAGAAATAGCCCTGCCAAATAGGCAGTGACCGCGAACGACAGGCTGCCCAAGCCAAGATCGGCGGCAAAGACACGCCCGCGAAAGCGGTCCTCGGTATGAAGTTGTAATAGCGTAGTAGAGAAGACCCAGACGGTCGATCCACCCGCATGAGCGAGCATCGCGCAGACTGCAGCCATCCACACACTACGGCTGGCCCCGAGCACTCCATAGCCTGCGGAGATAGTCAGATATCCTAACAGGATGCCGATTCGCAGACGACGATCGCTGTAGCCCGCCCAGCGCGCGGCCACCAGCGGTCCGACCAGTGCTCCTAGTCCGCGGCCACCGAGCAGGATGCTCATCCCGAGCATGGCGCCTCCGGCAGCGCTAATGCCGTGCCCGTGTATGGCGAATTCACGCGCTCCCATGACTGTAAAGATCACCCAACTAGGACCCACCATCAACTCTCCGGCTTTGGCGAAGACCGTGGGCAACAGCGTCGGATGACTGCGGATGTAGCGGATACCTTCCAGCACCGGAGAGAAATCGACCAAATCGTCCGGCCGGAGCGGACTCGCGGCCTCGGCGTGAGGTTCGGCAAATCGCATCCCACCAATCAGCAGGGCTGAAATCAGAAAGGAAAGCGCGTTCAGCACAAACACAGCCTCGCGTCCGAAGAATGCAGCCACGACTCCGCCGACCGACGCTCCGATCAGCAGATTTACCGACCATGTCGCAGACGACAGAGTGTTGGCGATGAGAACTTCGCCCTCCGCGGAAATGTTGGGAATCACCGAACTGCGTGCCGGCTCAAAGAACGCAGCCATCGTCGTTTCTGCTACCAGCAGCGGATAGACCAACCACACCATGGAACGCGAGCGCACCAGCAACATCGACAGCACGATAACCACGCGAATAAGGTCGGCGGCGATCATTACGTGCTTGCGCTTGAGCCGATCGTTCACGACTCCGGCGGTCGGGCCCGCAAGAGTCTGAGGCAGGACCTGCAACACCAACGCAAGGGCCACGGAACTGGCGTGTCCGGTTAATTGCAGTAGTAGAGTGTAGAGCGACAGCGTGTAGAACCAGTCCCCGATCTCGCTGACAATCTGGGCCAGCCACAAGCGCCGGAAATTTCGGTTGCCGCCCACCAGTCGCGCGTAAGACGCGAACGAGATGGTTGCGGCACCGTGCTCTGGCTCGGGTTCCATGGGAGTGCATAGGGTAATCGGTAACGCGTCGCAGGGGCAAAACTAAGGAGAATTCGGGCCAGCGCGCGAAATCCGGCGATCCACATTGACTCCAGAACAGCCAGTGACCTACGATGCACGCGCGCCGCTTCGCTGGTGTCCGCATACCGAAGCTGGCGGGCATCGTCGCAATCAGGCAGGAGGCATTCATGGGTCGCTTTCCCCACTTGGTCACCGTTCTGTTTCTCGGAGTTCTGTCATTCGCGCAGAGTGACGAAATTGTTCCCAACGAAAACCTGGTCGCTGAAGGAATTCCGAAGATTCCGGCTGCGCCGGCAGATTCGGTCGGGCGCTACAGCGAATTCCGCGCCGCTACTTTTGCCAACTGGCACCCTTCAAAGAGGGAAATGCTGATCGAGACTCGGTTTGCGGATACGGCTCAGGTACACCAATTGAAGTTCCCCGGCGGCGCGCGCACACAACTTACTTTCTTTCCCGATCGCATCGCCGGAGCTGCCTACAGGCCCGGAACCGGCGACTCCTTCCTGTTCGTAAAGGATGTCGGCGGCGGAGAGTTCTTCCAGATCTACCGCTACGACCTTGCGACGGGAGACATCACGCTACTTACCGATGGCAAGTCCCGCAACACGAGCCCACGTTGGTCGTATCAGGGCGACCGCATTGCATACGGCTCGACGAAGCGCTCAGGGAATGACGTGGACATCTGGGTGGTCGATGCCTCCAATCCTTCAAGCGCGCGCATGGTCGCGCAGATGGAAGGCGGCGGCTGGAATATCGACGACTGGTCGCCCGACGGCAAACAGCTATTGGTGAGCAATTTTGTCTCGGCGGCCGAGAGCTACGTCTGGTTGCTCGATGTCGCTTCGGGAAAGAAGGATCTCCTCACGCCCAAGTCGGGATCCGAAACCGTAGCCTACGGCAACGCCCACTTTGCCAAAGATGGCACGGGCGTCTACATGACGAGCGACGAGGGCTCGGAGTTTCAACGTTTGGTCTATCTGGATTTCGCCGGCCATAAAACGACAGTGTTGACTCCGACTCTCCAGTGGGACGTCGACGAAGTCGACCTCTCCCAGGACGGCCGCTGGATCGCGTTCGAAGCCGACCAAGACGGCATCAGCAAGCTCCATGTTCTCGACACAAAGTCGAGCAAGGAAATTCCAGTGCCGAGTTTGCCTGTGGGCGTCATGGGCCGCATCCAGTGGCGCGATCACAGCCGAGAACTGGCGTTCAGTCTCAGCAGTTCAAGCGAACCCGGCGATGTTTATTCGGTCGACCTCGCCACCGGTAAAGTGGAGCGCTGGACCTTCAGCGAGACTGGAGGACTCAACACTTCAGGATTCGCGCAACCCCAGTTGATCCACTGGAAGTCGTGGGATGGCCGCTCGATTTCAGCATTCCTCAACAGGCCGTCTGCGAAGTTTCCGGGAAAACGGCCGGTCATCATCAGTATTCACGGTGGTCCCGAAGGACAGGAGCGCCCCAATTTTGCTGGCCGTGATAACTACTTCGTGAACGAACTCGGCGTCGCCGTAATCTATCCAAACGTGCGTGGCTCAACCGGCTATGGCAAGACCTTTCAGAAACTCGACAACGGATTTCTACGCCAAGGTTCGTATCAGGACATCAGCACTCTGCTCGACTGGATTCAGACGCAGCCCGATCTGGACGCGAGCAAGGTGATGATCACCGGCGGCAGTTATGGCGGATTCATGACACTCGCCGTAGCCACCAACTACAACGACCGCATCTGCTGCTCAGTGGATGTAGTGGGACCATCGAACCTGGTCACGTTCCTGGAGCACACCTCCGGATATCGCAAGGATCTGCGGCGCGCAGAATACGGCGACGAGCGAGATCCGAAGATGCACGACTACCTTGAGCAGATCGCTCCCGCCAACAAAGCGAAGAACATTACCAAGCCTCTATTCGTAATTGCCGGCCAGAACGATCCGCGAGTGCCGGCCAGCGAGTCGGCTCAAATGGTGGATGTCGTGCGGAAGAACGGGACTCAAGTCTGGTGGCTGCTTGGCAAAGACGAAGGCCACGGTTTCGCCAAGAAGAAGAATCGCGACTATCAGTTCTACGCGACGGTGGTTTTCGTGAAGGAATACCTGCTGAAGTAGAGATCGGAACGCTGATTCAATTGCTTCCTGGCTGCAGCTTGCGTTTCAAGTCGTCGGCGATCTGCCTGCCATGGAAGCGGCCGTTTTCGATGAAAATTTCGTTGGTGCGCGATCCCGCGACGATCACGCCCGCGACGTAGATGCCCCGTATGTTGCTCTCGAGCGAGACCGGATCACACACGGGTCGGCATTGCTGCTCCGACAGTTCAATGCCCATGCTGCGCAAAAAATCGTAGTCTGGATGGTATCCGATTAAAGCGAGCACGAAGTCATTCTTCAGCCGCATCGGACCTCGGGACGTATTGATCACCACGTGATCCACTCCAATTTCCTGCACCGAACTGCTGAAGTACGCCTCGATCTCGTTGTTCTTGATGCGGTTTTCCAGATCCGGCTTGATCCAGTATTTGACGTGATGGTGGAGTTGCGCTTCGCGGTGCACGAGGGTGACGCGGGCGCCGTGCCGCCATAAATCGAGCGCGGCGATGGCCGCCGAATTCTTGCCGCCAATCACGAGCACATCGGTGTCGTAGTAAGGATGCGGCTCGCCGTAATAATGCGACACTTTGGGAAGGTCTTCGCCGGGAATGCCGAGCTGGTTCGCCAGATCATAGTAGCCAGTTGAGACGATGACCTTCTTCGTTCGGTAATCATGCGGACGGCCCGCGCGGTCCGTGGCCGTGATGCTGAAGTCTCCGTCCTCGCCCATCACCGTCTTGACCCACTCGTACTGGCGAAGATCCAGGTGATAGTGCTCCGCAACTTTTCTGTAATATTCGAGCGCTTCTTCGCGCGTCGGCTTCTGTAAAGCTGTGGTAAACGGAATGTCGCCGATCTCAAGCAACTCCGGCGTGGTGAAGAAAACCATGTTCGCCGGATAGTGAAACAGCGAGTTCACCAAGCACCCTTTATCGAGCACAATCACCCTGAGCCCAAGTTTCTGCGCCTCGATGGCACAAGCCAGCCCCGTGGGCCCGGCGCCTATGACGAGCACGTCCGTACGCATCTCCGGGCGAGGCATGGCCTTGGTCTTGGGCTGAATATCGAGTTCTACAGCGGCGAGAAAATCAGGCATGGGATCGCATGCAGAGCCAGCCGAGGCGACGAGGATTCGAGCGCAACCCGGAAACCGATGATTCTAGCATGCGCGAAATTACCCCGACCGTTCACACGAATCCGCCGCGACAAGGGGGCACCTTCAGACGCAGCTCCCATGGCTTCTCGGGGGACACCCTTTCTTCAAGTCACCTTGGCGCTATAATTCAAGGTTCTTTTCATCTCTCCGCTCGAATCAGGAGCCACCGTGTCCACTCTTACCGACTCCGCTATGCGCACCCGCATCGAATCCGACAGCATGGGAAAGATCGAAGTCCCAGCGAATGTTTATTGGGGCGCGCAGACGCAGCGGTCCCTCCTGCATTTCAACATCGGCCGCGACACGATGCCTCCGGAATTGATTCGAGCTTTCGGTACCTTGAAGAAAGCATGCGCTCTGGTGAATCAGGATCTGGGGAAGCTTCCCGCCGACAAAGCAAAGCTTATCGTCCAGGCCGCCGACGAAGTGATCGCCGGCAGATTGAACGACCAGTTCCCCCTGCGCATCTGGCAGACGGGCAGTGGCACCCAGACGAACATGAACGTGAACGAGGTCATTTCGAACCGCGCCATCGAGATTGCGGGCGGCGAGATGGGATCCAAAAAGCCGGTTCATCCTAACGACCACGTCAACATGTCGCAATCGTCGAACGATACATTCCCAGCGGCTATGCACATTGCGGCTGCAGACCGCGTGAAGAATGCTCTCATTCCAGCGATCAAGAGCGTGCATCAAGCAATCGCGGCCAAGGCCAGGGAATTTCACGATGTTGTCAAGATTGGACGCACCCATCTGCAAGATGCCGTGCCGCTTACCATCGGACAGGAATTTGGCGGCTGGGCAAGTTTGCTAGAACGCGACATTCATCGACTGGAACAGGTGCTCGAAGGCCTTTACGATCTCGCCATTGGCGGAACGGCAGTGGGCACTGGCTTGAACACGCACCCTGAATTTGCTGAGCGCGCCGCGACGAAGATCGCCGAACTAACGGGCCTTCCCTTCCGGTCGCACGGCAACAAGTTCGCCGCATTGTCAGCCCACGATGAAATCGTATTCGCGCAAGGCGCGATGGAGACTGTGGCCGCCTCGCTGATGAAAATCTCAAACGATATTCGCTGGCTGGCTTCGGGTCCGCGCTGTGGACTGGGAGAGCTGTCCATCCCTGAGAACGAGCCCGGTTCGTCCATCATGCCCGGCAAGGTGAACCCCACACAGTGCGAGGCCATGACCATGGTCTGCGTGCAGGTTCACGGAGCCACTGCGGCCGTAGGCTTCGCGGGGTCCCAGGGCAACTTCGAACTCAACGTATACAAGCCCGTGATCATCTACAACTTCCTGCACTCAGTCACGCTGATCACTGACGCCTGCCACGGTTACGTCGAATACATGCTGAACGGCATCGAGGTCGACCGCTCCAAGGTCGACTGGTACGTGAAGAATTCACTGATGCTGGTCACGGCACTGGCTCCGAAGGTCGGATACGACAAGGCCGCGCAGATCGCACACACGGCACATGTCGAGCACTCGAGTTTGCGAGAGACGGCGCTGAAGCTGGGATATCTTACGGGTGAGGAATTCGATCAGCTCGTGAAGCCGGAGAAGATGACCCATCCGTAATCCGACAGTGTTTAGGGTTCAGGTAGCTCTGTCGCTCCGTCGATTCCTGAAAGCGCAGTTGTCTTCTTCGCCGGTGTTGTCGTAATCACCACCACGCTGATCAGCACCAGCATCGTTCCAACAATCGTGCGGGGGCCAATCGCCTCACCTCCGAGGAAATATCCCACCAGAACGGCGACCACTGGATTCACATAGGCATACGTGCCCACTTTCGTCGGTGATTCGTGATGAAGCAGCCAGACATAGGCCGTAAAGCCAATGATAGAGCCCGCGACAATCAGGTATGCGAGAGCGAACCAGGCATTACGCGAGACGGCATGCACCTGGAAGCCCCGGAATTCTCCCAGTAGCGCGGCCGTTAGCGTGAGCAGCACTCCTCCGGCCAGCATCTGGGCTCCGGAACTCATAGCTTTCGCAGCAGGCAAGGGCAACCGGCGACTGAGTGAAGCAGCGATGGACCAACTGATTGCGGCTACGATCAATGCGCAAGCACCGGCAGTGTCGATAGGCGCATCGCCGAAGCTCACAGAATGGCTCACCAGCACCGCGACCCCGCCAACGCCTACCAACAAAGAAAGAGCCAATCGAACCGTCAAGCGCTGCGTTCGAAGAATCGCGATCTCAGAGATCGCCATGAACACGGGAATCGTCGCCATCATGACAGCGGCAATTCCTGAAGGCACCCGCCGCTCTGCCCAGAAGAGCAACCCATAGTCGAGAACAAAGATCAGGACCGCCAGGAACGAAGCCGCTCTCCACTCACGAGCGGTGGGTGAGGGTGTCCCCTTGGCGCGCATCCAGCAACAGAGAACGGTTCCGGCAACCAGGAAGCGCATCCCCGCCAAAAGAAAGGGCGGAACCTCGCGCACGCCCACTCGGATCGCCAGGAAAGTCGATCCCCACACGAAATAGATGATGGCGAAGGCCAGCAGAACCTTCCACGCGCGTGGTCTGGTGTCGTCCATGAGATCTTTAGGTTTGGAACTTGTCCCGTGCCGGATTAGATCACCCATCGGCCGCATGGGTGCGGACTTCGGGGATAAAAAGAATTTATCGGCTTATAAGCTGGTGGCGCAGTTCGACGGAGAAAGAGGGGAAGACGAGGGTCTTGATGCAACGTTGGAACTATTTCTTCAGCAGGCTGGTGTGGCTGGCAACGCACTCCCACTTGCCGCCGTCGAGAATCCATGTGTCGGTAAAGCGACCGACGTGGTCGTAGGGCTTGCCCTGGTAGGTGCCCTGCGTGTGGTACGTACCCGTGACGACCGCAGTATCGCCAAAGAAATTCATTTTGACGTCCTGAATATTCGCCAGCGCAGGCTTGAAATGGGGGTCTTTTATGTCGGCAAGAAACTTCTGCTTGTCGCTAACTTCCCCGTCCCACTCGGTGTTGACAAAGCGGCTCGAAACCAAAGCATCGAGGGCGGGGGAATCGCGGTTGACCTGGGCTTCATTCCAAAGGCGCTCCAAGACCAGGAGCTTACCCTCGCGAGGATCTGCCTTTTGGGCAGCCAATCCGACTGACGCGAAAATGAGCAGGACACTGCAGCAGAGCGCGCGATTCATTTGCCGTACACGTGCGCCGGCATCCCTACTTGGGGCGGGCGTCTAGAAACGATAGCAGTGCAGAATATGGGCCTGCCATTGAAATGCAGCGAGAACGGGTTACGAACGTCACGCCCTCGTACCATCTCAGAGTTTGGGCCGAGCGGTGTTTGATAACACCCACTTCGGATGAAACAGAATTTGGACTGGCAGAGCGCGACTCCGATCCTCGACTCCGCAACTCGCACGAAAACGAGAACTAAGAACCTCGGCAGATTTCTGTTCGGCGTATTGCTGGGGAGTTCCGCTCGCAATCTTGATGATCTTTTCGTCGAACAGAGCCAGTCAGGCGAGAAATCCGGCCGCAGATTATATTGTCACCCTCTACCTGTTTGCACTTGCCTTGGCTGTAGCCGTGCAACGAGGTGGGACATTTGTTTGCAGGTTGGATGGTCGGATTTCGATTCAGTTCCATCGCCATCGGCCCGATCGGTTTGCGGTTGGAGTACGGACGACTGAAGATCCACTTTCAGAGCAGATTGCCGGCGGGAGGGTATGCCGGCATGCACGTGAATCGAATTCGCCGTTTGCGCCGCAGGCTGCTCATCTTTACCGCCGGAGGACCAGCCGCCAACCTGCTAATCGGCGGCGGTTACACCTTTCTTTCTGGCTCACGCTTCCTTAAATGACAGCTGGCTCTCAGTGGCCGCAGAGATCTTCTGGATAATCTCTGCGATACTCGGCATCGCGAATCTTCTGCCTTTTCGAATCGGGATACTGTACCCCGACGGTGCCATGATCAGGATGCTGCTTGGTCTCGTTCCCCGGCGCGGAGGTGGATAAGCATCGGCGCCATTGGAGACCAAAGCCAGAAGAGTCCGGTCAAAGCATTGGAAACGGACATGGCTGAACGCCGCAGTCTCGGCACAGGACGGTTCAGTCGATGACTTTGCGGCCAACCGGCTTGCCTATGCCTCGGCAAACGACCGGAAGGAGACCGTTAATGCGGCTCTCCACCTCGAGCGATGCCTGGAACTGATTGGCTTGCTGGGGTCCTCGATACAGGATCTAGTAGTACTGGAGGCAGCAGTGTTCACTGCGTGGTTCCGAAAAGATGCGGTGACAGCACAGAAGTGGCTTGCCCAGGTGAAGAGGTTGAAGGCTGTACCACAGTCGATGCGCGTCCCGGCAGATGTCGCGATGACTTGTGCGCGAAAAGAGTTCGATCCGGCCCTCAGGCGGTGGCAGGAGGGTTTTGCGTTCATCGAGCAACTGCCAGCCACTTCGGTTCGGGAGAAACTCCGGGCTTCATTCCTCGAGTGGCGGGCCGAGATTGAGGAGCGGCAGCAGGCCGAGGTTGGGCCTCAGACGTTGGCCCCTGAGGCCTTGGGCGTAGGCGATACAAGATCTCAACCCTAAGGTCGGAGCCTGGCGTGAATTCTCAGAACGCCCAGCGCAGCAGAGCCGCACCAATCGTGAATCCCGCACCCACCGAGGCCAGCATCACCAGGCTTCCCTTCTTCACCTTGCCCTGTTCAACCGCCGTATTCATGGCCAAAGGCACGGTCCCTGCAGTCGTATTGCCGTAGCGATCGATATTGATCACAACCGCATCCGGGCGCAACTCTAACCGGTCCACGGTAGCGTTGATGATCCGAAGGTTCGCTTGATGCGGGATAAACGCATCGATGTCAGATCCCTTAAGCCCATTGCGTTCGAGCAACTTCTGGCAAAGTTCCGTCTGCTTGCGCACCGCAAACTTGAAGACCTGCTGCCCGTCCTGACGAACGTAGTGCATTCTCTTTTCGATCGTCTCTTTGGTCGTCGGATTGAGGCTGCCTCCGCCGGGCATGTACAGGAACCCGGCTCCCGAACCGTCAACTTCGTGAATGAAGTCGATCAGGCCGACGGAATCATCTTCCGCGGGCTCAAGAATCACGGCGCCAGCTCCGTCGCCGAAGAGCACGCAGGTCGCACGGTCGGTGTAGTCGATGATCGAGGACATCACGTCGGCTCCAATCACGAGCACTCTCTTGTGCGCCCCGGTGGCGATAAACTGCGCCCCGGTCTGCACCGAATATAGAAATGCTGAGCAGGCGGCGGAGAGGTCGAATCCCCATGCCCCCTTGGCTCCCAACTTGTCCTGTACGATGCACGCTGTCGATGGGAACAGCATGTCAGGCGTCACCGTCCCAACGATAATGGCGTCGATATCACTGGCCGCGAGGCCGCGCTGAGCCAGGGCCTTCTTCGCAGCTTCGACCGCAAGGTCGCTCGTGGCCACACCCTTCTCCGCAATGTGGCGCTCACGGATGCCCACGCGAGCCATGATCCACTCGTTGTTGGTGTCAACCATTTTTTCCAGGTCGGCATTGGTGAGCAAACGAGGCGGCACATAGGTGCCAAGGGCGCTGATTTTGGCGCGGATCAGTTTCGTCAGAAAATACTCCTGAGAGTGAAGCTCAGTTATTTTGAAGGATCGGAGAAAGAATGTCTAACGGCTCAATTCGGGCCTTGGGCCCCGGGCGTTAGGCGTCAGGCGCGTACCTATGGACAAAGATGTCCGATGCCCGGTCGCCTGAGGCCTAAGGGCTGACGCCCCCCAAGACGCCCGCGGTCAAAACGCCCAGCGCAACAGCGTAGCCCCTGAAGTAAAGCCCGCGCCAACTGCTGCGATCAGCAGAAGGTCGCCCTTCTTCAACTTTCCTTCCTCTCGCGCAGTCTGCATGGCGATTGGAATCGTGCCCGCTGTTGTGTTTCCGAATCGATCGATATTGATGACGACCTTTTCCATCGGCATCCCCAGTCGGTCGGCGGTAGCAGTGATGATTCTCCGGTTGGCCTGGTGCGCAATGAAGCAATCCACGTCTTTGCCCGTGAGTTTGTTCTTCTCCAGAACGCGCTCCGTCATCTCCGACATTTTCTTCACTGCATACTTGAAGACATTCTTGCCATCTTGATGAATGTAGTGCATTTTCTTGTCGACCGTTTCGTGCGACGCCGGATTCAGACTTCCGCCACCGGGCATGTACAAATACTGTCCGCCCATGCCCTCAATCTGGGCGACATGGTCGATAATGCCCTCTTCGCCGTCCGAGGGCTCAAGCAAAACTGCACCCGCGCCGTCGCCAAAAATGATGCAGACGGCACGATCGGTGTAGTCGGTCATCGACGAATTCACGTCAGACCCGATCACCAGCACTTTCTTGTACTTCCCGGACTCAACGAACTTCACGCCGGTATTGAGCGCGTACAGAAAACCTGAGCATCCCGCAGACACGTCGAAGCCCCAGGTATTCTCGATACGCAGCTTGTGCTGCACCAGACACGCGGTCGACGGATACATCATGTCGGGCGTTACCGTTCCCACCACGATCAGGTCGACCTCTTGCAGATCAAAGGGATGCGACTCGACCAATTTCTTCACGGCTGCAACCGCCAGGTCACTGGCAGCCACGCCCTTGTCGGCAAGATGGCGCTCGCGGATGCCGACGCGTTCCATAATCCATTCGTTGGTAGTGTCGACCATCTTTTCGAGGTCGGCGTTGGTGAGGACGCGCGGCGGCAGATAGCTGCCGAGCGCGCTGATTTTCGCGCGGATCGGGGTTGTCAATGAGGGCTCCTAACTATGAAAACTGAATATTCTCAAGCATTAGGAGCAGAATGTCTAACACCATTCGCCCACGCGGAGACGGGCGTCCCTCGATGGTTAAGGCAAGCCCATCCGCAAGCACCCATCACAGCAGAAGCGATCAAAACGTATAGTCCGGCGGCTTGATACCCTTGGCCCGCATGTAAACCTCACACTGGGCCCGGTGATGCGCAGTATGCACGAACATATTCAGAATCATGGCACGGCCGTCCGGATCGTTCCGGCCCTTCCATGACGGAATGTGCCATGTGCGCTGCAGCTGTTCCGCTGTGATCTTGGGCAGCACTTCAATGACGTAGTCGAACGATTGGTCGAGCAGTTTCAGCGCGGTTTCCTTGTCGGATGCCGGGGGCTTCCCGGGATCGAATGTGAAGGGTGTTTTGATACCGGTGATCTGGTTGAAACGGAATACGTTCGCCCCGGCAATGTGAATCATCTGCTCGCCGAACGTCATCTCCTCCGGATTCGGCCTAAAGCTGTAGAGTTCGGCCGGCATGGCATTGGCCACGTCAATCGTGAACTGTTTGGAAATCTGCCAGTCGTGGATGAACTCCGTCATGTCGACCACGGAACTGACCTTGGCGGTTTGGGCCGCCGCGGCAGCCGCGAGGACCAAGCCCGCGAACAGTACACGATATCGTTGAGAGACGATCACGAATCCTCCGGGTCCGCCCGGATTCGAGCGGAACGAATATTGGACGGACCACGGGCGGATGAGTAAACAGGGACCGAGCGTCTTAGGCCGCTTCGCAGTTGTCCCGTTCGTGGTCCATCCACTCGCGAATGAAATTCGGGCAGGAGACAATGTCGAAATCCCGGTTTTCACTTTCAATCAGATACAAGAGCGCGGGCCGGTCCAATTCTTCCAAGTTCGAAAGATTCAGTTGGGGCCACAGATGGCAATCGACGGCAGAGTGAATCAGTTGATTTAAGTAGGAAAGATGACCCTGAAATAACTTTCCGGATACGCGGATGGTGACGTGGGGAGTGAACTTGGGGGAAACACCATGACTCTTCATTATTTCTCTCCTCGCGGGCGGGCAATCAAATCTGCCGACCGTACTTCTTGTTGATGCACGAGGAATCGTTTCTTGCGCAAATACTCGTAAATGTCATGTAAATGTTAGTAATCAGAGGGACGGGAACCGTTGTCGCGGGCAGAAAAATAGTCAGGCACCGGGGACTCACTGCACACGCAAGAGCCCGTTACCGTTGCTTCCTTCCGGACCTGGCGGGGTTGGCGGGAGTACGTCGCGTAAGACCGATGCCTGACCTGAATCATTCTAGCATTCTGACCCGTCATGATTTTGCGGCAGTCAGGCACCACTCATAGGCGCAATGCCAAGTCCAGTGTGATAGGCCAACTCAAAGAAAAATCTGCCATCCGTTCAATCTCAAAGCCCCGCTTTTCTCCGCGTCCTCCCCAGCATTTCTCAGCGACCTTCGCGGTCAGAAGCTTTTGACCGCCGAGTTCGCGGAGAACTGCTCTAGAGATGATCGCCGAGCAACTGTGGTGTCACATGACTTTCGGTTGCAAGATTCTTCTAGAAACCCTTCCATTCTGAGAAGTCTTGTCGAACAATAGAACTCTCACGAATCGGGATGATGTCTTCCGCACAATCCGGAGCGATTCCCCTGCAGGGCGCCATCGACTATTACTTTGAGCTGGCGCTGTATCTGCTTGTGCTGACTGGCTTTGGAACCTTAGCGAGCACCGGCGGGCTCGACGTTCCCTCGATGGCTCTTGTCGGAGTCGCGCTTGCCGTTCGCGGCTACCCGCTGGCCAAGCGCCGCCAAATCGTGATTTCGGAGCGCTGGACAACCCCCCTTACCATCGCCTATTTCGTTTTCTTCGCCGCCGATTATTTCGTCTTTTCCCGCAGTTTTCTCCCCTCTACCGTGCATCTGGCGCTTTTCGGCGTAGTGGTACGCATGTTCTCACTCCGCAAGGAGCGCGACCACATCATGCTGGCGATTCTCTCCTTCCTGATGGTGCTTGCCTCCGCCGTTCTGACCGTCGATAGCGTTTTTCTATTCTCTTTCTCTGCGTTCATTCTGATGGCGGTCGCGACGTTTGTGCTTTTGGAAATGCGGCGTTCGGGACATGCCGCCAGTATCCACGCCCGCCATTCGAACGATCCACAGGAGCACCGTCATCTGGCATTCTCGCTGGCGCGAATCACGCCAGCCTTGCTGCTGATGATCCTCGTCTCTGGTACAGCGGTATTTTTCCTCATGCCACGTATGTCCGCCGGATACCTCGGTGGATATTCTTTCGGGACAGACTTTTCCTCCGGCTTCAGCGATCACGTGCAGTTGGGTCAGATCGGGCAGATCCAGCAGTCGAACGCAGTGGTAATGCACATCCAGATCGACGGTGACACGATCGGCCGTTACGACCTGCACTGGCGCGGAGTTGCGCTTGCCAATTTCAACGGGCATGCCTGGTCGAATTCTCGCGATCAGTTCGTGCTTACGCGGCAACCAGATAACACTTTTGCTGTACCACGGTTCGGAAATACGGACTTCAAGTCTTACTTGACGAAAAACCCGACGCGCGAACAGATGATTCACTATCGCGTCCTCATGGAGCCAATCGGCACCAACGTTTTTTTCCTCGCTCCCTGGGCGCGCAGAGTCAGCGGAGACTATCGTCTGCTGGCGACCGACTCGAGCGCAGCGATCTACGACTTCGACACACAGCGGGCCATCAGCCGCTACGAGGCCGACTCCGACATTGCGGCGCCATCGTCCGCCGAGTTGCGCAGCGCGGGCCAAACCTATCCGCAGCAGGTCACCGAGACCTACCTCCGGCTACCGGCGGTTGACCCCCGCGTAGCCCGACTCGCGGCGCAAATCACAGCGTCCTCCAGCAACAACTTCGATAAGGCAGCCGCCATCGAAAACCACCTCCGCACTCGATTCGGCTACACCCTGCAACTGCCGCGGACTGCAGTGAAAGATCCAATCGCGAATTTCCTGTTTGAGCGCAAGCAGGGCCATTGCGAATACTTCGCGTCGTCTATGGCGGTCATGCTGCGCACGCTCGGGATTCCCTCGCGCGTGGTCAACGGATTCCGCACCGATGAGTTCAACGATCTGACCGGCAACTACGTCGTGCGCGCCAAAGACGCCCATGCCTGGGTCGAGGCATACTTCCCCGGCTACGGATGGCAGACTTTCGATCCCACGCCGGGCGGCGGCGGCGGAACGCCACAGGGCTGGGGACGCGTTGCGCTGTACGTCGACGCCATGGCGTCTTTCTGGCGCGATTGGGTCGTCAGCTACGACAGTTCGCATCAATATGTTCTCGGTCAGGCCGCGGTCAGCGGGACACGCGGAGTATGGGAAAAAGCGCGGAAATGGGCACGCGACCACTATGAATCGATGTTGAAGTGGGCCCGCCGCAGCCAGGACCGTGTGGAGCACTCGCCCGGCAGATGGGCTGTGCTGGGCCTTGGCATCGCCCTCGCGCTTTTGATTCTGGGAAACGTGGGACGGATTCTGCGTCTATTGCACGAGCGCTGGTTAAGGGCACATCCGGAGCGTTCTCCGGAGCAAGCGGCATCCATGTGGTATGCGCGTATGGCTCGCGTGCTGGCGCGGCGTGGAATGAGGAAACCACCGGCACAAACGCCGCAGGAGTTCGTGAAGAAGATAGAGGACTCGCGGCTGCGGGAACCGGTCGCCCGCTTCACCGCGGTCTACGAATCGGCGCGGTTTGGGAACTCCGCCGACGACGCCCAGCGGCTTCCCGAATTGTACGAGGAGGTCGCGTTGGCAACGCGGAAGTAAGAGACCGATAGAATCCCGAAATCCTGCAAGAACTTCTTATCGCACTTCCTACCGAGCTTCCTAGTGACTGGCTTTCACCTTCGCATCGAGAAACGCTAATACGTCGTCTCCCCACACGTTCGTTGCAGTTGAGCAGAACCCCCAATGCCCATCCTGATGGCTCTTGCCAAACGCGGGATAGATTCTTGATTGAAAGTCTTTGTGCTTCTTGGTTGCTTCTTTGCTCAGCGCCTCGCTCGGAGCCAGGCTGTAGTCGTTCTGCGCCTGAATCAGGAAAACAGGCGCTTGCGCGGAATCCACTGCATGAAGCAGAAGGCCGTGAAGTGCCAGGTTCTGCTCCCACGACATAGCTCCCGGCGCGAACGGCACAAGAGCTTTCACACCCAGATCACGTTCACCCGCCAGCAGGGTTTGAATGCCGCCGAAAGAACACCCGGAGACGGCAATGCGAGCCGGATCGACGAATGGCTGAGACTTCAAATAATTCACCGCCGCGACCACGTCGTCGGCCTCCGCTTCCTGCAGGTCAACCATGCGCTGCGCGCGCGCACCCGGAGGCGCCGCCGCAACGAGATCCTGAATGTAGTCCCCCGGAGACCGGCCTTGACCGCGGCGATGCGGGACGAAGAATACGTAGGAATGTGCCGTGTAGAAACTGGCTAACGCAGGCTGCGAGCCTGGCAATTTCTCACTGCCGTGATTCCACACGATTGCGGGAAACGGTCCAGCGCCCTGTGGCTTCCAAACAAACCCGCGCAATTGCCGGCCGCCGCTGGGAAAAACAATCTCTTCCGGCTGGGATTGAGCGCAGGACTGACCCTCCGCAAAGGCCAACAGCAGCAACCCGCACAGGAGCCTTTTCATTTCAGGAACGCCGTGTCAAGTGCGTCGTTGTCGGCAGCAGTTCAGAAACGCCAAAAAGCGCCGCCGCCCACAAAGAAGTTGTGTTGGCGCGTTTTCCCGGTAGGAGCCAGCGGAAAATCCGGCTCGGAGGACCAGAAGTCACGCACTCCGCCGCGTATGCTGAGTTTCTTCCACACTTTTACATCGAGACCGAATCCGCCCTCGAAGACAAATCCTGTCGTCGACTTGCCGGGATTAACTCCGCCATAGACCAGTTCGCTGCTCTGGGTGAAACGGCCGAAGCCTGCGCCTACGCTTATCCATGGCGAAACCGCCGTGGTCGGAAACAGATTGACCCGTGCGGCGGGAGTAACGAAAAGAGACTTCATGTCCTGAGGCACGACAGCGGATAAGTAAGCGCCCCCATTCAGATCGATATCGTGGTTGTACGCTACGACCCCTTCGGCGGCGATCGAGTAGATCGGAGTCACGTAGAACAGGCGGGAGTACTCCCCTTCGAAGGTAAGACCCTTGCCGAAGTGAATGATGGGATCGGGGATGTTCGCCTTGATGCCCTGGTCGCTGATAAAAGTGCGGCCGATCATGCCTCCGACCTCGTTCTTCTCGTCCTGGGCGGCCGCCGACACTGCCAGCATGGTCGCCACAGACAGGACCGCAATCCAGAGTCGTTTCCCAGACATTTCTCCTCCTGCGAGGTGGTGCAAATTGTTACGGCGGTAAGACATAGCCTAGCACGACACCGGCTCCTTTGGACTTACTTGTACTATCTTTTGTGGTCCAGCCACTTTTCACTTTAGGAGACTGCGATGCGCGATGACGTGTTGCGCGATGCTAAGATAGAAAGATTGCATGCTTGTAAAGGATCTCACCATTAGCGGTTCCCCAGATCTCAGGCCGGATTTTAAGAAAGACAAATCCAAGGAGAATCCGCTGCCCGAACGCCCGCAAAAGGTGGGCTTCGTCAGTTTGGGCTGCCCCAAGAACCTGGTGGACAGCGAAGTTATGATGGGATTGCTGGCGCGGGCGGGCGCTGAGTTGACCCAGCGAGCCGAAGACGCCGACGTCATCGTAGTCAATACCTGCTCCTTCATCGAAAGCGCCCAGCAGGAGTCGGTAAACACGATCCTCGAAATGGCCGGACACAAGACCGGAGGCAAGGCAAAGAAACTCGTCGTTGCCGGATGCTTGGTCGAGCGCTTCCGCGATCAGATTCGCAAGGACATTCCTGAAGTCGATGCGGTGGTCGGAACCGGCGAACTGGAAAATATTCTATCCGCAACCGGCGTTGCGTATGCCCCGCTGTCCCATTCCCCGTTTGTGGTACTGCCCTCACGGCCCGAAGGCGATGCGCGCGCGGCCCAAGGCCGCTTCTCACGCGAGTCGTGGGATGGCGCGATCGGCGACCTACCCAACTATCTCTACGACGAAACCACGCCGCGCATTCTGGCGACGCCGCGGCACATGGCCTATATCAAGATCGCCGAGGGCTGCGACCATCCCTGCACCTTCTGCATCATTCCCCAACTGCGCGGGCAGTTTCGCTCACGGCGCTTCGAATCTGTCGTCGCAGAGGCCGAACGCCTCGCGCAGTCCGGCGTGCGCGAAATTACCCTGATCGGGCAGGACACCACTTGCTACGGCGAAGACTTCGGCCTGAAAGACGGACTGGCCCTGCTGCTGGAAAAGCTTGCTGCAATCGAAGACCTGCGCTGGGTCCGTTTTCTGTACGCGTATCCCAACAAGATCACCGGGAAATTGCTCGAAGTGATCGCGCAGCACAACAAAATCTGTTCCTACATGGACGTACCTCTGCAGCACGCCTCGGCTTCGGTATTGAAGCGGATGAAGCGCGGCGGTGGCGCCGATGTTTTCCTGCGATCGATTGCCAAGATGCGCCGCGTGGTGCCCGACCTCACATTGCGCACCTCGTTCATCGTGGGATTCCCCGGTGAGACTGAGAAAGAATTCGAAGAACTTTGCGATTTCGTTCGCGAAGCGCAGTTCGACTGGATGGGCGCGTTCGCCTATTCCGATCAGGAGGGCGCCGGAGCTTATGCCCTCCACAAGAAACTTTCTCCGCGCGAGATCGAGCGCCGCCGCAAGCACCTGATGGGGATCCAGCGCCAAATCAGCAAGAAGAAAAAGAAGACTCTAGTGGGGCAGGAATTCGATCTGTTGCTGGAAGGCGAGTCGGAAGAAACCGAGTTGCTCCTCGAAGGCCGCACTCCCATGCACGCGCCTGAGATCGACGGAAAAGTCTTTGTGAATGACTTTCCCGAACAAGTCGACCCGCAGCCCGGTCGGTTCTACCGCTGCGAGATCACGGAAGCTTACGACTACGACCTGGTAGCCAAAATACTGTAGGACCGGGCCGCACTCGATTTTTCAGTCTGCAATCCAAAATCGTCCTTCGAGAATAAGAATCTCAATGCCGCGCAAGCGCACCCTGAAGCTCCACTGCCCCATCTGCAAGAAAGTGGTGAAGAATACCGGCCCAGACTTTCCTTTCTGCAGCGACCGCTGCCGCCTGATTGATCTGGGCAAGTGGGCCAGCGGAGCCTACGTCATCTCGTCCCCGGTAACCGACGCCGACGAATCGATCAGGGACAGCAACCCCGAAGATTTCGAGGACGAATCGTGACCGATCCGCCGCGGCCCGACCGTAGTGCCGGCGTCTCGCCGGCGGTCGCAGTTGCCGAAGGGGCGTCCCGCCCGCGCGGTCCTCTCTGGGCCACGCTGGTCGCGACCTTCTTCGGCATCGGCCGCCTGCGCCCGGGACCGGGAAGCTGGGGCGCGGCCGCGACCGTCATTCTTTGGGCCGTTGTCGCCTACGCGCTAGCACCCTCTTTGCGCACCCCGGTAGCCATCGCCGCCGCTCTGTTTGTAATTCTGATCGGCATCCCGGCAGCCACGCAGGTTGCACGGGCCACTGGCGTGAAAGATCCTCAGTTCGTGGTAATCGACGAGGTCGCCGGACAGCTGATCGCTCTGATTGCCGTTCCGCTGGCGTGGAAAACTTTCGTTGCGGGTTTTATACTTTTTCGAGCCTTCGACATCGTCAAACCTCCTCCGGTGCGGCAACTGGAGAGGCTTCCGGAAGGCATCGGAATCGTGCTCGACGATGTTGCGGCGGGAATTTTCGCGCTGGCAGTGATGCAACTTCTCCTGCACTTTGGTCTACTAAGATAGTATCGACTTGCGAACACCGAGTGCCGAGTCATACCCACTCGACCTGCTCGGTAGTCAGTACCCGGTACTCGGTACTCTCAATGGGATTTTCCGACCGCATCCTCGGCAAGAAAAACGTGAACGGCGCACCTCGTATCGAAGCGGTTGCTCCCGCGCTGGCCCTTGCCGGAGGCGAAATCCGAATCACCGGCTCAGGCCTGCGGCCGCAGGAGTTGCGCCGTCCGAAAGTACAGTTCGGCGAAGTCGAAGGATCGCTTGTCGTCAGTTCCGACGCGTTTCTCGTTGCCCGAGTTCCCGAAGGAGCGACCTCGGGCCCCGTCGTCGTTGCGACCGACGGCCACCTCAGCAATCCCCAATCGGTGAAGGTCGCCGTACCGATCGCCGAGAACCTCCACCCCGTCACCAATCCCGCGCTCGACCCCGAAGGAAATATCTACGTCACGTTTTCCGGTTCGCGAGGCGAGAAGGTTCCGGTCGCGGTCTTCAAGATCGATACCAATTACGTCGTGAAACCTTTCGTACCGGAGATGATGAACGCCACTTCCATCGCGTTCGACCGTCAGGGCCAGATGTATGTTTCCTCGCGCTTCGACGGATCCGTCTATCGCGTGGCTCCCAACGGAACGATGACGACTTACGCGGAAGGAATGGGCGTGGCAACCGGCATCGCGTTTGATCGCGACCAGAGTCTCTACGTTGGAGATCGCAACGGCACCATCTTCAAGATTGCGCCCGATCAGCAGGTCTTTGTCTTCGCCACTCTCGAGCCGAGCGTTTCTGCGTATCACCTGGCGTTTAGCCCACAAGGCGATCTGTTCGTCACCGGACCCACGACATCCAGCTTCGACCGCGTCAACAAAATCGATCCGAACGGGAGCGTAACGACTTTCTACAAGGGCCTGGGAAGGCCGCAGGGCTTGGCTTTCGACGTGGATGGCAATTTGTACGTCGCAGCCTCGATCTCCGGAAGACGCGGCATCGTGAAGATCACTCCGGACGGCAAAGCCAACCTGGAAGTCGCAGGCCAGGGATTAGTAGGACTCGCGTTCGCGCCCGGACGTTCCGCCATCCTCGCGACCACAAGCTCCGTGCACCATCTCTCTTGGAATATTCAAGGGCTACCTTTGCTGCCCGAATAGCTGATGCAGATGTGCAGGATTTTCCGAGTCTGTCTGGCCGTCCGTGCTCTCGGTAGCATGCTGCTAGGTCAGACTGCTTCGCAGCAGAAAGCCAAATGCACGCCCCAAGTGGTTCGACCCGCCAAGTCCAATCACTTGCAGCCTAAGTCTGACACAAGCTTCGAGGGTTACAAGCGTTCCCCGATTGTCGTTTTTCGACATTGATGAATCCGGAGCGACTCAGCACGCCCAGATTAAGCGGAGCAGTGGCTCTGCTGCCGGACATGAACTCGCCCTCAACTGGGTGCGCCATTTAAAGTACCAACCGCTGCCCGGTTGCGGGATTCTGGGGTCGGAGGCCACCGTCATCATTGACTTCACTGCACAGTGACAGTCCGGCTCCAATCCAGTGAATGTCCTCCGCGGTTTTCATTTTCCCCTTTTCATTTAAACTTCTAGGCACAGTGAACGCTGAGATCATCGCGGTGGGTTCCGAACTCCTCACTCCCTTCCGCATGGACACAAATTCGCTCTACCTCACCGAGCAACTCAACCTGCTGGGTGTCGATGTCATTTTCAAGAGCATCGTAGGCGACGATTTGGGGCGACTGGTGGCAGCGGCGCAGCACGGACTGTTTCGCTCCGAGATTCTCATCTTCAGCGGCGGCCTCGGGCCCACCGAAGACGACCTGACGCGCGAGGCCGTGGCGGAGGCCTTGGGCTTGAAACTACATCGCGATCCGGAACTCTTGACCCGCCTGGAACAGCGCTTCGCCGAGCGCGGATGGAAGATGGCGTCCAACAATGCCAAACAGGCCGACGTTCTCGAGGGCGCGACGGTGCTCGCGAATCCTAACGGCACTGCCCCGGGTCAGTGGCTCAGCGGCCAGTTCGACGGACGCGAGCGCATCATCGTGTTGTTACCGGGTCCTCCTTTTGAGCTGAAGGCGCTATTCGAAGCCGAAGTGCGCGAGCGAATGCGCGCTAAAATCCCGCCGGCTTTTCTGGCCGTCCGTACCCTGAAGATCGCCATGCTTGGCGAGTCTCAGGTGGATGCGCGTGTTTCGCCGATCTACAAGCGTTATACAGACGTGGACACCACCATCCTGGCCGGTGCTGGAGAAATCGAACTGCACTTCAAGTCGCGTGCCACCACGCCAGACGCGGCCCAGCGGCGAGTCGACGAAGTTGCCGGACTCGCTGAGGACGAACTCGACGATGCCGTCTACTCGCGCAATGGAGAATCTCTGGAACAGATCGTCGGCTACTGGCTGCAGATGCGCAACGCTACGCTGGCCGTGGCGGAATCGTGTACTGGAGGCCTGCTGGCGGAGCGCATCACTTCAGTCGGTGGAAGTTCCCGCTATTTTCTGGGCGGTGCCGTTGTTTATTCCAACAACTTGAAGACCGAACTCGCCGGCGTGCCTGCGGAAATGATCGACCGTCACGGCGCGGTCAGCCGCGAAGTCGCGGCGGCATTGGCCGAAGGTATCCGCTACCGCTGCGAGTCGACGCTCGGAGTGGGCATTACGGGCGTCGCCGGTCCCAGTGGAGGCACCCCCGACAAACCTGTAGGACTCGTCTTTCACGGGGTGGCCAGCAGCACGGGAACCGAAGTGATTCAACGAAACTTCCCGGGCGACCGCAAACGTATCCGCCGCTTCGCCTCCACCATGGCGCTCGACATGGTGAGAAAGAAACTGATGTGAACCAAGGATCCCGGCTTCTCGCTCTGCAAGCTGGGCGGCTCGAAGCGAGCAGCTAGAGCTAGCAGCTTTCTTATGCGCCTCTTCATCGCCCTCGACATCGATGACGCCATCCGCGAGCGCATCGCGCGCTTTGTTGAAGGTGTGAGCGGATTTGCTCCAGAAGCCCGCTGGATGAACCCGGAGTCCATGCACGGGACCCTCAAGTTCATTGGCGAGCAACCGGAACCTGCCGTCGATCAGATCAGGCATGTCCTGGGAACCATCACGGCAGCAACAACGGAAATTCACTTTCGCGGCTACGGATTCTTCCCAACCGCAAAGTCGGCGCGAGTTTTCTGGATTGGCATGGAAGCCAGCCCGCACCTTGTAGCTCTAGCGACCGCGATTGATGCCAAGACCGCATCGCTCGGAATTCCGAAAGAAGAGCGCGCCTTCAGTCCACACTTGACCCTGGCTCGCGGCGCGGGTGGCTCCGGATCGCCGCGATGGCATAAGGGAGACTGCCCCAATCGCTCCTTTCAACGTCTGCAGGAGAAACTATCCGCCCTGCCCACGCCGGAGTTTGGTACCATGACGCCCCGCGAGTTCTTTTTGTACCAAAGCCAGTTGTCGCCGACAGGATCGAAGTACACCAAACTAGCGGCATTCGCACTAGCACAACCAAATTAAAGCAGTCGCGCACTTCCCGTAGCGCCGCCGTCCGCGGCTGTCGCGCGGGCGTCATCGCCCGCACCGCCAGCAGTGCAGAAATGCTGGTACCATTCCACCCAACACCGTGGCCACACTCCTCCTAGTCTCCGCTCTGAGTTACCTCCTGGGCTCCATCCCCTTCGGCTACCTTCTCGTCCGCGTCTTTCGCGGCGAGGACGTGCGCCAAAGCGGAAGCGGCAACATCGGCGCCACCAACGTCTCGCGTAAATCCCCTGCGCTCGGAGTGATGACTCTGCTGCTCGATGCCCTCAAAGGGACTTGCGCCGTCCTTTTAGCGAATCAAGTGGCCATGCCAACGCCGACGAATCTCGATGTGAGTTGGTTTCCGCGGCTGTCACTCGTCGCTCTCTGTGCAGTTCTTGGCCACATGTTTCCCGTGTGGCTCCGCTTTCGCGGCGGCAAAGGAGTGGCAACTTCCGTGGGCGCATTCGCCGTTCTGATTCCTCGCGCAACGGCCGCTTCGTTTGTTATCTTCGTGATCGTCGTGCTCATTTCGAGATACGTTTCGCTGGCATCGATCAGTGCAGCAATCAGTCTGCCAATATTCGCGTGGTTCTCCTTGGGAGATACCCCAAGCCGGAATCTATTTACCGTTCTCCCCATCGCGATCGCCTCTCTGTTGGTAATCGCTAAGCATCACGAAAATATCCGCCGCCTGCTCGCCGGCACCGAACATCGATTCGGATCAAAACCCCAAGAGGACTCGACGCACCATGAGTGACATCGCAGTCATTGGCGGAGGCGCGTGGGGCACCGGAATCGCCATCGTGCTCGGACGCAAAGGCACGCACCGAGTACGTCTGTGGGCACACGAGACGGATGTCTGCGAGTCGGTTAACCAAAAACGGGTCAACGAGAAATTTCTTCCGGGCCGACCTATTCCAGACAGCGTGACGGCCAGCAACGATCTCTCTGCCGTTCTCGACGGCGCGCAAATCATCGTCAGCGTCATGCCATCCCAACATTGCCGCGGCCTGTTCGAACGGATGCAGCCTCTAATCGCCCCGCCAACGTTGATCGTGAGCGCAACCAAGGGCTTGGAGGAAAGCTCACTCCAGCGGATGACGGAAGTGATCAGCCAGGTACTCACGCGCGACGACGGATCGACTCCGGCAGTGGGCGCGCTCAGCGGCCCTTCGTTCGCCCAGGAAGTAGCCCGCGGCGACCCGACGGCAATCACCGTCGCGTCACAAGATGCCGAACTCCTCCGCACCGTTCAGCACGAATTCAGCGGCCAGAGTTTCCGCGTCTACACCAACAGCGATGTCATCGGCGTTGAGCTCGGCGGCGCACTCAAGAATATCGTCGCCATCGCCGCCGGAATCTGCGACGGCCTGGGCCTGGGCCACAACTCCGTCGCAGCCCTGATCACGCGCGGTCTCGCGGAAATGACTCGGCTCGTTGTGGCGTGCGGCGGCCGCGCCGAGACTATGGCGGGACTAGCCGGCCTGGGAGACCTGGTCTTGACCTGTACTGGCGGCCTGTCGCGCAATCGCAGCGTAGGTGTCGAACTCGGCCGCGGACGCAAGCTGCCGGACATCATCGAGGCCATGCACGGCATGGTCGCTGAAGGAGTGTTCACCACAACCGCCGCCGTCGGACTTGCCCACGCGCGCGGTGTGGAAATGCCCATCACCGAGCAAATGCATGCCATCCTGCATCATGGAAAACCCCCCCGCGAAGCTATCCAGGATCTAATGGCTCGCAGCGGAAAAAGCGAGACAAGTGGGAGTGTTTGAGTTCTTACCCCATCCAGTCCCGTCCGTGATTTTCTTTGCGACCTTTGCGGTTTCAGCTTTTGACTCCCGTGGTACCCTTTACGGTCGCAAAGCCGCTCCTAGGAGCCCTGCATGTCTCGAGCCAAGTTAGCTGTCGCCATCATTGCCTTCGCCCTGTCTCTAACCACCGCCGACGGACAAACCAGGACTATCGCCGAGCGTCTGGGGTACCCGGCCGATTCCAAACTCCTCATCATCCATGCCGACGATCTTGCAGTCGCCCACTCCGAGGATACCGCCAGCTTCGACGCTCTCGACAAAAATGCCGCGACCTCCGCAAGCATCATGATTCCCTGCCCCTGGCTGACCGAAGTGGCGGACTACGCCAAAGCCCATCCCGACGCCGATCTCGGTCTGCATTTGACCGTCACCAGTGAATGGAAGACAGATCGTTGGGGCCCGGTGGAATCCACGGACAAGGTAACGAGCCTGATCGATCCATCCGGCTATCTGTGGCCCGAGGTCGCCCCCGCCGTCGCTCACTTGAAAGCCGACGAGGTGGAGCGCGAGATTCGCGCGCAGATCGAGCGCGCGGTCGCCATGGGAATTCATCCTACCCACCTCGACAGCCACATGGGCGTGCTCTTCGCGCGGCCTGATCTTTTCGCCGTCTATGTCAAAAGCGCCCATGAATACAAATTGCCGTTCCTAGCCCTCCGGTCCCCCAATTCGCCGAAAGAACTGCTTTCGCTGCTCTCCGACAAAGATCCGATTCTGGATGCACTGGTGATCGCCGATCCCAGAGTCGCTCCCGGGAGCTGGAAAGATTTTTATCTAAACGCTATCAAGAACCTGAAACCCGGCCTCACCGAAATCATCGTTCACCTCGCTCACGACGATGCCGAGTTCCAGGCTGTGGCCGTGGATCATCCCGACTACGGAGCCGCCTGGCGTCAGCGCGACTACGACGTGATCACCAGCCCCGAATTCAAGAAGAGCCTGGACGAAAATCACATCATCCTTATCAAATGGAAGGACTTGAAGAAGCTCCTGAACTAGCCGCACACGACGCCAGCAAGATTCGCAAAAACAAGACGGCAGCCCGGCCTGAAGTCCGATGCCTTTCCCTGCCAAACCCGCGCCAGAAGGCACTTTTCACAGGTACTTTGGTAATGGCAAAGCCCCCACCTTTTCGTCTCGCGCCTTCGATTCCCCGTTAGAATTTTAAGGATACCTTTGAAAGCCGCCGCACTTCGTCTTCGGCGTCTCTTGGGTGAAGGGAAAGACTTGTCCTCCAGCGCCACCAATCACGCACGCATCCCCATCTTGTACCTGATCCTCGGCGTGCTTCTGGTCATCAGCATCGTCCCAATGTATTTCTATTCGGCCTATGTGGAGCGCCTTAACCGGTACCGATTGCAGACCAACGAACAGCTGCTGCAAAACACGGTGACGCGCTCCGTGGCGGAAGATCTGGCGCAGCACGAGCGCTCGCTGCAAATGATGCAGGCGAACTTAGCCTCAGCAATTCAAGTGGCCAGTGGCGGCGACATTGGCGGGAACAACATTGAAGCTCCCGAACTGCGGGCCCTGCTGCAAAATTTCGTCTCCGCCGACGATATCGCATACGCTACTCTGACCAACTCCGACGGCAAAGGAATAACGGCGGGACGCATCACGCCTGACGATTTCTTACGGCGCGAGTTCGAGCGCGCTTTTGCCGCCGCTCGCGAAGGCCGCGTCTACAACGGTCAGGCCCTGGTCGAAGGTGAAGGAAAATCCGCTTGCACAGTGTTTCTGGTCAGTTCCCCGCTAAAATACGGCCAGCATTTTCTGGGAATGATCGCCACTGCGGTCGACCTTAAGTTCCTGATCCGCCGGCTGCAGGAAGAAAGCAGAAGCGGCCTTGTGCCCTACGTTGTCGACTCGCAAGGTCGTCTGGTCGCGGCTGCCATTGGAGAGTACGCCACCGGCCAGGACATGAAGAACCTGGAGATCGTCCGCAACTTCGTCGACACTGGCAATAAAGGCCAGTTGATTGCCACCCAGGAATTCAAAATCCAAACTGGGTCGGAACAAGAGGAAATGCTCGGCACCTACAGTCCTGTTGCCTCCCTGGACTGGGCCGTAGTGGCGCAAAAGCCGCTCCGCGAGGCCTATCGTGAAGTTTACGAAATGCAGCGCATCTCTGGCCTGCTCGCTCTGATCGCCGTGCTGCTGAGCATCGGCGTCAGCATTTTCGCCGCACGCCGCATCACCAACCCGTTGCAGGTTCTCACGCAGCGAAGCCGGGCCATGGCAAAGGGCGATTTTTCGCAGCGCGTTAACCTCTGGAGCCGCACCGAAATTGGCGAACTCGCGCACACTTTCAACACTATGTCTGATGAACTCGAGCATTTCGTCCAAGACTTGAAGAAGGCTGCCGAAGAAAACCGCGAACTATTCATGGGCTCCATCCAGATGCTCGCCGGAGCGGTCGACGAAAAGGATCCCTACACCCGCGGCCACTCCGACCGCGTCACGCGTTATTCGCTGATGATTGCCAAGGAAATGAAGCTGCCAGTTCCCTTCATGGAGACGCTCCAGATCTCCGCCCAGCTGCACGATGTGGGCAAGATTGGCATCGAAGACCACATTCTAAAAAAGCCCGGAGCGTTGACCGCCGAAGAATTCGAAGTCATGAAGACACATACGACCAAGGGCGCGAACATCCTGCGCCCGGTCACGCAGCTGGCGGAAATGCTGCCCGGTATCGAATTGCACCACGAAGCCCTCGACGGGCGCGGATATCCCTACGGATTGCAGGGCGATCAGATTCCGCTGCTGGCGCGGGTTATCGCCGTTGCTGACACCTTCGACGCTCTCACCACAAACCGTCCCTATCAAACGGCGCATACGCAAGAGCAGGCATTGCAGATCATCAAGAACCTGGCCGGCAAGCGCCTTGATCCCGAGGCGGTCGGCGCACTGCTCGAGGTGTGCGCACGCGGCGAGATCAAGATTCAGCGCTTCACCATCAAGCGGCCGATCGCGCCACCACCCGTGGCAGCCACTGCCGTCGCCGAGGTACCGGCGGCGACAAAGCCCGTCATTGTTGCCGAGGCCGCGACGCTGGAACGAAGCCGCGTCTAGACAAGAGCGCGATCCGTTTTCCTTCGTGCCCCTTCGTGTCCTTTGTGGTTTCCGATCTTCCTCAACGCAAGCACACCCCATTTCCTGCCGGTATAATCAAGTTGTCCCTTTATGATCCAGACCTTATTCGGCAGCCTAGAGGAAGAAAAAAAGACTGGCTTCTTCGACCGCATGAAGCAGGCGGTCACGCGCACCCGCGAAAACCTCACGGAGCGCATCGAACAAGTCGTCTCCATCGGCAAAGAGATCGACCGCAACACTCTCGACGACCTCGAAGTCACGCTCATCGGCGCCGATCTCGGCAACAACACCACCCAGGAAGTGCTCACGAAACTCCGGGATAAAGCCGACCGCAAGCAAATTAAAGACGTACAAGAGCTCAAACGCCTGCTGAAAGAAGAATTGCTGGCAATTCTGAACACTGCTGGCACCCGTCCCGTCAACAAAGTCGATGGCTCGCCAGAAGTGATTCTGGTCGTCGGAGTCAACGGCACCGGAAAGACCACGACCATCGGGAAGCTCTCGCAAGTCTTCCGCTCTCAGGGAAAGAGCGTCCTGCTGTGCGCCGCCGACACCTTCCGCGCGGCTGCCATCGAACAGCTCGAAATCTGGGGACAGCGCACCGGCACCGAAGTGATCAAGACCAAGCCCGGAGGCGATCCTGCCGCAGTCTTGTTCGACGCGCTGCAAGCCGCCGTCGCGCGCAAATCCGACTACGTGGTCGTCGACACCGCAGGCCGCCTGCATACGAAGACGAGCCTAATGTCCGAACTCGAGAAGATGCGCCGCACCGCGCAGCGCATCATTCCCGGCGCACCCCACGAAACTCTCCTTGTGATGGACGCAACCACAGGTCAAAATGGCCTGCAGCAGGCGCGCATGTTCACCGAGTCCGCCGGCGTGACGGGGATCGTTCTCACCAAGCTCGATGGCACGGCAAAGGGCGGGGTCGTTGTTGCCATCTCGCGCGAACTAGGACTGCCGGTGCGCTTCGTGGGCGTGGGCGAGAAGGCCGGTGACCTGCTGCCGTTTAACCCGAGAGATTTTGTAGACTCACTCTTCGAGTAGGAGCGCCTATGTCGGATGCCGACGAAAAACCTTCGCGATTCAGAGTTGTGCTCGACTTCGTGAAACGTCTTCTTGGCCGGAAACCGACTCCGCCGCCCGGCGATCCCTACGCGTACGCGATGGCTTCCCTACGGCGCGGCCCCCAGGGTCGCAGTGGTGCTGCCGTTGCAGAAATCGAAGATGATTCGTACCGAAGCTACCCCCCGCGGTGAGCGACTGAGAACTGTTTTTCTCAGCGTCCTCAGCGGTTAAAGTCTTTTCGCCTGAGCAACACCAGACCTGACCCGTGGTAGATTCTCCCTGCATGCCCCATCACTCCGCCGACGAGCAACATGCCCACCGCGCCCTGGAACTAGCGCGCCAAGGCATGGGACAAGCCTCGCCCAACCCCTACGTCGGCGCGGTCATCGCAGACGCTCGCGGCAAAGTGTTTGGTGAAGCGACGTACACCTATAGCGGCGTAAAGCACGCCGAAGTGCTCGCGCTCGAAGCCGCGGGCAGCAAGGCTCACGGCGGCACGCTCTACATCAACCTCGAACCGCACGCGCACCAAGGCCGCACACCCCCATGCACCGACGCTCTGATCGCCGCCGGCATCCATCGCGTCGTCGCGTCCATGCCCGATCCAAATCCGAAAGTAAGCGGTCGCGGATTCGAGCAACTTCGCGCCGCAGGCGTGCACGTCGAAGTCGGACGACTGGAAGAACAAGCCCGTCACCTCAATGAAGGATTCGCTCGCTACATCCGTCACGGAACGCCGCTCGTGACCCTGAAGGCTGCGATGACCCTCGACGGCAAGATCGCTCCACCGCCCGCTGAAGCCCTGGATCGCAGCCAAGACATTCCGATCGGAGGCGGATTCACCGGAAACTGGGTGACGAGCGAAGTCGCTCGCGCGCACCTTCAGGAACTGCGTCACCAGAACGACGCGATCCTGGTAGGCGTGGGGACGATCCTCTCGGATAATCCTCTGCTCACCGACCGCAGTGGCCATCCGCGCCGCCGTCCGCTGCTGCGCGTGATTCTCGATTCGCGCCTCCGCCTCCCGCTCGACTCTCGTCTGGTCCAGAGTGTAGTGAAGGAGCGGAACAACGACGTGCTGGTCTTCTGCACCTCCACCAACGAACAGAAGAAGTCTCAACTGGAACAGCTGGGCATCCGCGTCGAGAACCTTCCATCCATCGAACCTGACGGGCGCACCGACCTGACCGCGGTTCTCCGCCACCTCGGCCAACTCGAAATCACGACTGTAATGATCGAAGGCGGAGCGAGCGTAAACTGGACCGCCCTGGCCTCAGGATTGGTCGACAAAGTTTTCCTGTACTACGCACCCAAGATCCTTGCCGGCACCGGCTCAATCCCGTTCGTGTCAGGCGTGGGCTTCCGTCATATGAAAGAAGCCGCTCAGGTCAAACACATCCATCTCCACCGCTTCGGCGAAGACTTCGCAGTAGAAGGCTATTTGCGCGACCCGTATGGAGAGTGAGAATAAGTCAGTCCTTTACCGACTGCCTTTCTTTGTTCTTCTTAGCGTCCTTCGCGGCAGTTCTTAGCGATCTTTGCGATAAAAGCTTTTGATCTCCCCAAAATGGAGCGCCCTGCCAAGGTTTAGAATGTCAGGTTCATCCCCGGAGGTCTTCATGTTTACTGGCATCGTAGAGGAAGTAGGACGCATCAGCCGCATCGAACAACGCGGTGAAAACCGCCGCATCACCGTCGCCGCCGAGAACGCACCGAAAGAACTCAAGACCGGCAATAGCGTCTCCGTCAGCGGAGTCTGCCTCACCGCCCTCGACATCAAACCCGGATCGTTCTGTGCCGACCTCGCGCCCGAGACCTGGGTGCGAACCTCGTTCTCGCGCGTTCACCAAGGCGCGCTCCTCAATCTCGAGCTGCCCATGAAGTCCGACGGCCGCTTCGGAGGCCACATCGTGCAGGGCCACGTGGATGGCGTCGGAAAGCTCCTCGCCTTCGACCGCATCGCCGATTCCGAAAACTGGTGGCTCGATATCGAACTCCCCAGCGATGTCGAAAAATACACCGTCTACAAGGGATCGATTTCCATCGAGGGCATCAGCCTCACCGTCGCGAAGCTCGAATCCAATCGCTGCACTATCGCCATCATTCCCCACACCGTGGAGATGACGAACCTTCATTCCCTGAAGCCGGGCGACCCCATCAACCTGGAAGCCGACCTGATCGCAAAGTATGTTGAAAAGATGATGAAAGGCGAGTCATCGGAGAGTTCGCTGACTGTCGAAGACCTGGTGCAGCAAGGGTTCTAAAAGCGGGTGCCGGTACCCAGTTGCCCGTACCCAGTTTTCAGCATCCGTAGAAGCCCGTCCCCACAGCTAAGTTCTAGATGGGATTCTTCGGTTGGCTCAACGCCGCCAGCGTGCCTTTAATTGCGCGGAGGTAATCCGCCGGAGCGAGCAGAATTTGCAGTCCGCGCCTGCCCGCTGATATCGAAATCAGATCGAACAGTTCGATCGTCTCGTCGACGTACACCGGATAGTCGCGCTTAGCGGCGAGCGCGGTCACTCCTCCGCGAATGTAGCCCGTCAGCGATGGCAACTCCTTCACTGGAACAAGCTGAATCTTTCTCTCGCCGCAGCCGACGCTAACGCTTTCAAATCCAGTTCCTGATCTCCCGGAACCACGGCCATCAAAACGCCGTTACGCTCGCCACGCGCCACCAGCGTTTTGAACACCTGCTCCGGCGGCAGACCGATATCTTCGCCGCGACCGCCTCCGCCGCAAGATCGTTAGGATCGACCTCGTACTCCCGCAATTCATGCCGAATCCCCAGCTGATCAAGCAGTCGCGCCGCGTTGGTCTTGGGAGCCAAGGGGAGAGAATCAGTCAGTTCTCAGTTCTCAGTTTTGGTCTTGAGGTCTTCACTGGCAACTGGGTTCTGGCCACTGGCAACTGCTTCTAAGCTTCCAGCTTCAACTCGTCCAGCTCCAGAAATTCCTGCACGATCGGCTCCGTGCACTTTTCCATTTCCGCGTAGGTGCCGAAGAAGATCGCCCTGCCTTCATAAAGAAACATGACCCGCTCCGCGAGCTTTTTCGCCAGGCGCATGTCGTGGGTCACGACGACGCTGGTCAAATTCAGTTGAATCTTGAGACGCTTGATCAGATCGCCGAGCAACTGCGCCATCAGCGGATCGACCATCGTGGTCGGCTCATCGTACAGAACGCATTCCGGCCGCGCCGCCAGCGCCCGCGCAATCGCCACCGACCGTTTCATGCCGGTCGAAAGGTCCGACGGCAGCAGATCGCGCATCTCCTGCACGCCCACCATCTGCAGTAGTCCATCGACGATCTGGTAGATCTGCTCCTCGTTCAGGTCGCCCGACTCGCGCAGAGGAAACGCCACGTTCTCGCCCACCGAAAGCGAGTCGAACAGCGCCCCATTCTGGAAGACCATCGTAACTTTCTTGCGGATCGCTTCCATCTGTTCTTCGCTGTAGTCGGTAATATCCTGCCCGGCCACCATCACGCGCCCCGAGTCCGGCTTGAGAAATCCCATGATGTGGTGCAGAGACACCGACTTGCCCACGCCGCTCCGTCCCAGAATGCAAACCGTCTCCGCCGGCACCACATCGAAGCTCACGTGGTCGAGCACCACGTTGTCACCAAACGCCTTGCACACATCCCGAAATTCGATGTAAGGCTCGATTTTGCTGTTGTCGTCCATGAAAAACAGTTTCTAGCTTTGAGCTATGAGCTCACAACTCATAGCTCATAGCTCATAGCTCTGCGCTTTTACCCTTGCCCTTCTCCAACTCCAACGTTCTGTCATCCTGAGCGAAGCGAAGGACCTATGCAACTCTTGCGCTTCCCATTCAGATCCGTGCTGGCCGTTCGCCCGCCTCCGCCAACTCCTCCGGAGTATTCAAATTGCGAAACATCTCCACACAAAATCCGCCTGCCCGCAACTCCTCCTCGCCCACTTCGCACACCCCCGCGTCGAACAGCGCATCAATCTTGTACCGGCCCTCACGCAAGGCCTTCTCCGCAACCTTAGCAAACTCCCGCCGATACACCCCGCACAACGGCTGCCATCCTCCACCGCAGCGCGGGACAGTCGCCGGCGCCTCCGAACTCCGCGCCCGCTCAATCAAATACTGTAGCAGCGCCACCGAAACGAATGGCACATCCACAGCAATCATCAGATTCAACTCCGTCTGCGACGCCCGCAGCGCCGCGTGAATCCCTCCCAGCGGCCCACACCCGCGAAACACATCTTCCACCACCGGAGCAAACGCCGCAAACTTCACCGGATCCCCAACGATGCGCACATCGGAAGCCACGCCCCGCGCCAACTCCAGCGCCCGAGCCAGCAGCGTGCGGCCATCGAGCGTAACGAAAGCCTTGTCCGCACCCATCCGCGTGCTCTTCCCCCCGGCCAGAATGAACGCAGTCACATCGGGCGCGGCACCGTCCATGCGCCGATGATACACGGACTCGAATGCGGTTGACTTGGCCTGCGCCCTCAGGCTAGCGTGGGGCAATGACGGCTAGATTCATCGTCCGCATGGGATTGGCCGTGCTTTTTGCGGCATCCGCCTGCGCATGGGCTCAGACTTCACAGCAGTCCCCGCCACCCCTTCGACCAACGGAATCAGTAGTCGATCTAGTCGTCACAGATCAATCTGGTGCCGTCGTTGCGAATGCCAGCGTCTCCATCCGCGACGTCGAAACCGGCAAGAGGATCGCTGGAAGCACGAATGAGTCGGGCCGATTCCACACGGCCGATCTCGCCGGCGGCAAGTATGAGGTCACGGTCAAGTCGCGCGGGTTCAAGCCTTCAACTGTGACAGCGGACCTCGGTTTGTTCGAGACTCGCCAGATGACGATAATGCTACTGGTTGCGCCCACGATAGATGACTGACCCAGAGTAGAAGCAGTGGAAACCATCGTCTCAACCGTCGAACCCGAGTTCCTTTTAGACCTGAGAGTCACTACCCTCCCGATGGGCGGTGGGCCGACGACGATGATTGCGATCCAGTCGTCGCAACCGCAGGAACAGAAACCCGCAAATTCTCTTAAGCGTTTCTTTTCTTCCGTGGGCCACAAGCTAGGCATCTAGTAGTCATACACTTCGGTTTCGGCAGTCTTCCCAACCGCGGCGACTCCAGGTCGTTGCCGAACAGCCGTTGACGCGTTATGCTCCTCCTCCATATGGACCAGTTGCCAGTTCCGAAGCCAAAATCGACTCGAAGCTTTGCCCTCCTCATCGTTTTCCTTATTGTTTTTCTTGGGATCGCGCTCGTGGTTTCAGGCTGGGGAATCGTCTCGGCGGTTCGCACGGTGATCGCATCTGGAATTACCCGAGGCCCCGACAACATGTTTGGCGATCAGAATCTGAAAACCGCCGTCGCTCTGATCGAATTACATAGAGTGCGCTACGGTAAATATCCCGACTCCATGCAGGATCTGAAGTTCACGGGACAGTGGGATCAGATCGCCTTGCAGAGCGTTGCCTACTATCCGAACACGGATCATTCGGCCTATTACGTCGAGGTGGAGCGAGGCTGGGTCGGCAAGCCGACGCTTGAGATGCCCGACGAGTTTTGGAAAGGCACAGGTTATTCGGCGGCACTGAATCCGAAAAGTCACAGGTAGCTCCGATGCCGTCCCCCACATTCTTCGCCCCTGCACGAAAGTAACCTACCCAAACTTACCCCTTCGCGCGATGATGGGCCTGCGTCCGAGGCTCTACTGACCCGGAAGTCACCATCATGCCGCAAAAATTCATGGATGTGCTTATGCTTGGGCGCTGCTCTCACGAGTTCTCCTGGCCGCGCCGTGGAACGGACGGCAACTACTATCAGGTCTGCCTGATCTGCGCCGCGGAATACAAATATGACTGGGCCACCATGCGCCGCACCCAGCGCGTGGAGCATGCCAAGCCGGAAACGACCGTGCGCCGCAGCCATTCGCGTGAAAAGCGGCCCACCTGGGTACCCCGTGCGCGCCGCCTCAAACTCGACATCCCGTTGCGCTACCGTGTCAACCGCACCAGCACCTGGTATGAAGGCATCATCGAAAACATCAGCCAGAGCGGCGTGCTCTTCAACGGACCGCAGCAGCTTCCCATCAACGCGCTCATCGAGATGGTCTTCGAGATGCCAGAAGAAATCTCCGGACAGAAGAACAGCAACGTCGTCTGCCAGGGCCGCGTGATGCGCGCCAAAGACGTGCCTCACCCGGAAGAAGAAGGCAACATCGGGCTGGCCGCCTCCATCGTCGACTACAAATTCATCCACTAGAAGAACTGCGGCTCGCAGAGGTTTCGACTTCTTCGAACAGAGTCATGCCCTGCCTGATCGCGGCCACGGGATTATCGCTGGCCTCGCCGATGTGCGCGCAGCCCAACCCCCGAATTGGCGTTATCCTGAGGGATAACACGACCGCTTTTACATCTGCACGAACCCCGCGAAGCATCTAAACTGTACTTGATCCCAAGCCCCGAGTCGCATCGGCGCCGTTTCAGGAGTCGAATATGAAAAAAACTTCCCTGTTAGTTTCTTCATTCGCCCTCGTGATCATTCTCAGTCTCGGCATGGGCTGCGCCCGCAAGCCCGATGACGCCAAGATGTCGAGCGATATTCAAAGCAAGTTCAGCCAGGATTCCGGATTATCGACCAAGCAACTCACCGTGCAAGCCAATGATGGCGTGGTCACGCTCGCGGGCACCGTCGACAACGACGCACAGCGCGAAGCCGCAGGCCGTCAGGCAGCGTCGGAGCCTGGAGTGAAAACGGTGATCAACAATCTGCAGGTCGGCAACGCCTCCGTCGACAAACCCACTCCCGTGGCACAAATGACTCCAACCCCGCACGCCGACACGCCTGTCTCCAATGCTTCTCGAGCCGAAAAACCCAAGGCAGTCGCGAGCAAGAAGAGTCGCAAGTCCCACGACAGCTCCAGTATGGGCTCCGCCGCAGACTCTAACGCCGGCCAGATGACGGCTAGTAACGACTCAAGCCCCTCCAACGCACCGGACACCGCTCTGCCTGCCACGCAGACCGCAGCGACGCCGCCCCCTCCGCCTCCTGCTCCCAAGAAGTTGATCATCGACCAGGGGACGCAGTTGACCGTTCGTCTCGTCGATCCCATCGACAGCGAGAAAAACCAGACTGGGGAAGCTTTCCGCGCGACCCTCTATGCTGCACTTACCTCGGACGGCGAAGAAGCCGTTCCCGCAGGCGTCGAACTCACAGGCCACCTCGTCTCCGTGAAAAGCGCAGGCAAATTCGCCGGGCAGTCCGAGGTCGTGCTCCAACTCGACAGCCTTGCGTCCAGCGGAAAAACCTACCGTCTGCAGACCGATCAATACAAGAAACAAGGCAGCTCGCGCGGCAAGAATACCGCCGAGAAAGTTGGCGGAGGCGCCGTAATCGGCAGCATCATCGGAGCGATCGCGGGCGGCGGCAAGGGTGCCGCCATCGGCGGAGCGGCCGGCGCCGGCGTCGGAGGCGGAGTACAAGCTGCCACCAAGGGCCAGCAGATCAAGCTCCCCTCGGAAACCGTTCTGAACTTCACTCTGCAGGCGCCTATCACGGTCGAACAGGCGCCCAGCACAGACCAGAATCGCCAAAAGCTAACCAGTCAATAATCGTAGAGACGTTGCCCGCAACGTCTCCACTGACAACCCGTCGAAACCCAGATGCACGAGACGCGGTCGGCAGAGGCAGCAAACAACGTCGATAGCGAATCCCCGCACGCTCTTGGTTTACACTCTCTGTCGCAAGCAATCCTCCTATGCCCCCAATCACGGCGCTGCTGCACACCGAAAACGACGCTCTGCGCCTGGGACGTGCCCTGGAAACCCTCTACCCCTGCGACGACATTCTTATTGTCGACCACGGCTCCCGCGACGGCTCCGTCCAACTGGCGCGGGAATACGGCGCACGAGTCATCTCCGCCGTATCTGGAGCCTCCGCCAAACACTATCTCCCACACGCCCTCCCCAGCTGGATCCTCTGTCTCGACCCCTGCGAATCCTTGACTGAGAGCTTGGCGGCAAGCCTATTTGACTGGAAATCTCTTCCCGCCGACGCCATTCACGCCTCAGCTTTCTCCGTCTTCCTGCGCGAGGAGACCGCCCAAGGCTGGATCGATATCCCCACTGGGCAGACTCGTCTCGTCCCCCAAAACTGGAACCAGTGGAGCGAGCGGCTTCCCATCCACGACTCTTCTGCACCTACTCTAGAGGGAGAACTCCTGCGCTTCGCATTCCCGTAGTAACGCCTTCCCTCTAATCAGGACTCACAACTCGTTGTGATTTTGATCACATTCGCCTCTTTCCTCCGCGCCTAGACTGCACTGTTGTGGAAGTTTCGGGCCTCGCAAGCCCCCTTAGGAGGAAGATATGCGCGTAATGAAATTCATCAGTTTGGCTATTATTCTCGTCACCATTTCGGCTCTAGCCGTGGCGCAGCAGGCTCCGGCTCAAACTCCACCGGTCGTAAAGCACGTTCCCATCACCAACGCCCCTTCGAACTCGGGCAAAGAGATGTTCAACAGCTATTGCGCCGTTTGCCACGGAAAAGATGGCAAGGGCAATGGCCCCGCAGCTTCAGCAATGAAGACTTCGCCGATCGATCTATCCGCTCTGGCGCAGAAAAATGGCGGGAAGTATCCGTCAGCACACATCGCTGCCGTGATCCACGGGCAGGCTGGTTTGGCATCCCATGGCAGCGCCGACATGCCAGTCTGGGGACCACTATTCTCCAGCATCAGCCAAGGGCACGAAGGTCAGGTACAACAGAGAGTTTCTAACCTGGTCAGCTACATCGAAACCCTGCAGGCAAAGTAGTTGACACAGTTTTGAGAAGGTAGCGCCGGCATCCTCACCGGCTGTCCCGAGGGCCCGTCCTGAGCTTGTCGAGGGGTCTCACCTCGGCCGCGCGGGCGACAAGCCCGCCGAACAGCCTCCGGGATGGCGGCGCTACAGCGTTTCCGGCAATCTCAGCTCACCCCGCGGGCACCAGCCCAGCAATTCCCCGTACCACTGGTAACTCCGCCTTGGTCAATGGCCGTTTTGGCCGGTTGGTCAGTGACTTCAGTACCTTAGTGCTCGCCCTATTAATCGACTTATAATCCAACCAAGATCAGGAAGTCTCCGCGTTCTTCAGGTGTGACCTTCGCGCCCGCTGCGTGACCACAGCCTGCGAGATCGTCCTGCTCGACAATTAGAGACCGATACTCAGAAAAAAGTGGACCCAGTTTTCGCATCGGCGATGTTTGTCCTCGGGCTCGCCTTCGGCAGCTTTCTGAACGTGTGGATCTACCGCATGCCGCTCGGCATCTCGGTGATCACACCGCGTTCAGCCTGCCCCAAGTGCAAGCAAGGGATTGCCTTCTACGACAACCTCCCCATATTGAGCTGGCTCATCTTGCGCGGCCGTTGCCGCAATTGCAAAACGAAAATCTCGCCGCGTTACCTGCTCATCGAATTGCTCACGGGAATTTTATTCCTCGCGTGCTACTGGTATTTCGGACTCACACTGTCCACGCCGAAATACTGCGCTTTTGCCTTCCTGTTGCTCGGCCTGATTTTCACCGACGCGGAAACCAAGCTGCTTCCCGACAAGATGACCCTGCCCGGCCTGGCGATCGGCGTGGTCTTCAGCTTGATCATTCCAGTAAATGATCTCGCTTCTCAGTTTCTGCCCGGAATGGTGAACCTGCCCTTCAGCAGCGACATTTCTTCGCGGCTTCTTTCCCTGCTCGATTCCCTGCTGGGCGCTGTCTTGGGCGCGTCGTTCATCTACGGCGCGGGAGCCATATACCTGCGCTGGCGCGGCATGGAAGGCATGGGCTTCGGCGACGTCAAGCTGATGGCGATGGTTGGCGCATTCCTCGGAATGAAGCTGACCATCTTCACAATTTTCACCGCATCGCTTGCCGGATCGCTGTTTGGCCTGGCCACCGTCCTCGTAGTCTGGCTGAAGCGCACGCATCGCTTCGCGAAACATCTGGCGACTGCGCAAGCCGCCCGCCGGCGCGGGTGGCAGTCCGCACAAATGGTCTATCGCTTTTATCAGATGCCGTTCGGCGTCTTTCTCGGCAGCATGGCTCTCTTCGCATTTTTCTTCGGCAATCAATTCCTGCGCTGGTACGGGAGGCTCTGGTGAAATTCCTGGCCAACCCGATATTCCTCCGCGCGGCAATCGTATTGTTTTGCTCGACATTCGCCTTCTTGCTCGGCCTGATCCTCATGCGCCAGTTGCGCAAGAGCATCACTGAAGACGCCGAGATCTCGTCCGAAGGCTCGCCCTCGTTCGAGACCCTGCCCCTTAACCTGTACAACACGGTGATCCAGCAACTCAAGCAACAGAAGCATGAGCTGCTGGTTCAGTCGAAGGCCGACCAACATCGCGCCCGCACCAGCGAAACTTTCAGCCAAGCAGTACTCTCCAATCTTTCCTGCGGAGTGCTCGTGTTTGGCATGAACGGATTGGTGAAGACCAGCAATCCCGCCGCGAAAAAGATCCTTGGCTTCGCCTCGACCACGGGAATGAGCGCCGACGACATCTTCCGCGGCGCCGTGATCCACCAGGAGCAGAAGTCTGAAACTGGCGTCTTTCCCGATGAAACGCCCGTTGCCATAACAGATTCCGTGTGCCTGTCCGATGAAGTCGACGTCGTGCTGCGCGAAGGCAGCAAGCGCCGCCAGGTGCAGGCCGAATACGAAACCCCCGCGGGCGAGAAGCGCTTCATGGCTGTCACCGTCTCTCCCGTGCCGGGCGACGACGACGGCCCGCTGGGCGTGGCTTGCCTCATCAACGATCTCAGCGAACTTGAAGGCATCCGCCGCCAGCAGGAATTGCAGGGCGAAATCTCTGCCGAGATGGCGCTGAAGCTGCGCAGTTCGCTCACCACAATTTCGGGTTATGCCCAGCAACTGGCCAACAACCGCGATCCAGAACTGGCTCAGCAACTCGCCACCGACATCGCGGAAGAGGCCACACAACTCGATCGCAGCCTGGGAGGATTCTTGACCGAAAAGTCTGCCCAGAAAACCGCAGCCGCCGGAGCAGGTTCGACTGGAGTAGGCTTGAGTGGAGCAGGATCTATGAGAGCAGGACCTGCAGGAAATAGATCAACGAATTTGTAACAGGATCGGATCGGCGCCGGCGCGGCGGCTCCGCTCCGGCGAAAAAGACTCAACGTCGTAAAGGAAAAAGGTGGAGCTATGAAACGTATCGCATGCAGTGGGATCGGACTCGTGCTGACTCTTGGCCTGCTCGGCCTTCCGGCCGGCGCACAGGACCAGGGTTCGCAAAATTCGTCTCTTGGTGACTACGCCCGGCAGGTTCGCAGGGCGCCCGGAGCCCCCTCCAAGCCGAAAGTATTCGACAACGATAACCTGCCGAGCGGCGACAAGCTCTCGATCGTAGGTCCCGCGCCGGCTGCCACCAGCCCTACCGAGTCCGAGGCCAGGCCCTCGGAGTCGTCGAGCGCGGCTCCGGCCGGCGACGCCAAGTCTTCAACCGAGGCGAAGGCTCCAGATGGCAAGGCTCCCGAAGTGAAGCCTCCCGACGGCACTCCGGCGGCAGCCAAGTCCTCCGACTCCAAGGCCGCTACGGAAGAGAAGGCTCAGACAAGTTCTACTGCCAAGCCTGCCGAGCAAGATGATGCCACCAAGCAGGCAGCCTGGAAGCAGTGGGGAGATCGAATTGCCGCCCAGAAAGAGGCGATCGACCTACTGGGGCGCGAACTCGATGTGCTACAGCGCGAATACCAGATTCGTGCCGCCTCTATGTATGCCGATGCCGGCAACCGCATGCGCAACTCCGGCGATTGGGACAAGCAGGACGCTCAGTACAAGCAGCAAATCGCCGATAAGCAGAAAGCCCTCGACGAGGCCAAGCAGAAGCTCGAGGACCTCGGCGAAGACGCTCGCAAAGCGGGCGTGCCCGCGTCGGTGCGCGAACCGTAATCTGCATCCAGCAAGACACCGAGCGCCGGAGCCAACTCCGGCGCTCTTTTCTTTCACCTCAACTTCCCGCCATCGCTCGCAACCGTCGAATCTGCTTCCCATGATGCCGCCCGTGCACCCGGTGAAACTTTCTCCACTGCCACGCCGTGAGCGGACCGAGAATCGGATGGTCCAATAATTTCTTCCGCGCTCTTCTCACACCGCGTAAGATGTCATCCAGCGCAGCGATCGTTGCGCCAATCTCGGCCCGCACTTTCTCCTGCGCGAGTCCACGCGGACGGGCCACGGGCGGCGCTTCCCTCCGCGAAGGCAGGTAGCTGAACCTCGTAACGACCAGTCTCCCCACCCGCTGCTTCAAGGTTGTAGCCGTTGCCAGCGGCTTCCCCGCCTCCACCACGCGCTCAAATCCTTTTACCGTGCCTGTGTAGGTCAAGTACAGATGCTCGAGTACTTCAGCGGCACACCACTTTTCCGGCGCATGCCAGCTCAACTGCTCCGGTGTCAGTCCCTCGACGGCCGACAGAATCTCCTGTTGCAATGTTTCGAGAAGGGGGTCCACGTAGGGTTACTTACCTTTTCCGCCGCTTCAGTTAGAATGTTGCGCGGCAATAAAACTCATCCAACTTATAACAGGAAGGACGCAATGAAAACGGCTGGCCTCGTAAACTCAACCCCCGCAGAGGACTCGGCGGAAGTGTCTGGAAAGTTTTTCTCACGCGGTAGGAACGAAAAAAGATGTCTTCCCCGAAGCCTGTATGCGGCGTCCTCTGCCGTTCTTCTGCTGCTCCTGCTGTTGACCGCGTGCTCCTCAGACTCCGGCAAGTCTGCGGAAACCGCGAAGCCCGAAGCCAAGGGTCCCGACCTCATCAGTGCGCGTTCGGCCTTCCAGAAGGTATACGTCGCCGCTCGCGGCTGGAACGCCGACGCGAAGCCCTACCGGCTGGAAGCGATGGTAACGAGTGACGGCAACGGGCAGGATGGGAAGTGGGCGATGTGGCGAGGCAGTTTCGCCTCCCCTTCCCACCATTCAGAAAAGTCTTACACGTGGTCCGGAAGTGCGGCCCAAGGCGCGCCGGAACGCGGTGTCAACCCCGGCGTGGAAGACAGTTACAATCCCACCAACTCTTCCACCCAGATTTTCGACATGGCCTTCCTCAAGATTGATTCGGATCAGGCCTTTGCCACCGCGCAGAAGCACGGCGGCGACAAGATTTTGGAAAAGGAACCCACTACGCCAGTGTTCTACATAGTGGACTGGAACCACAACACCAATGAGTTGATCTGGCACGTCATCTACGGGCCTTCGCGCGACGCGGCCAAGTTGACGGTTGCCGTCAACGCTTCTACGGGGGAGTTCATCCGAGTAGAAAAGTAAACCTACCCGCTGGGTTCTGCAACTGACTTATTGCAGAGACGTAGCGAAAAGTAAGGGGCGGTCGCGCGCCTTACCTGGCCCTGCTGTTGCCGTCTTCCTGGTTGATTTGGGCCCCGATTTGACTGAAAAAATGGTGCAGGGCCTCGACTGAAGCGAGCGCCCGCTTCAGTGTTTTTGGCTCGGCGAAAGCGACAATGGTTTGCGGAGAATACTGGAGACGAACACGGTCGGCGGCGCACTGGGCGCTCAACAACTCCACCGCACAGGCGGAAACATCCGCTCTCAGGCGGTTGACGTCTATCTGCTTCTTATGTCCTGCTTCCATCTACTGCTCCTTCAGTTGTCTTGGATTGCACGCAGGGAGGCCCGGGATCCGATTGGGAGGACTGCCACTTATGCGGATCCGGCGGAACCCACCCCTGCGAGGTCGTCAGTTGTAGCTAGTGTGGGTATAGTATACAGCGTTAGCAATACGCAGTGCAAGTAATTATCCCGTTTTCTGGAGGGCGAAGTGCCCCGGCATCCTGATCCTGATCTCGAACAGCGCATCCTCGCGGCGGCCTCGCGCCTGTGGGCCCGCGGCGGCGAAAAAGCGCTCACCATGCGTGCCGTCGCCAAAGCGGCCGGTACCACCACGCCCACCGTTTATGAGCGCTACCGCGACCGTGAGGACATTCTCCGCTCCTTGCGCATGCAAACCCGCGCCGATCTTTTTGCCGCCCTCCGCCGCGCTCGCTCCGTGCGCGAAAATGTGCTGCGCTACATCGAGTTCGCTCTCGATCATAGCCATGCCTACGAAGTACTCTTCGACGGTGTGGGCAAGCCCCCTTCCCTCTATGAACCCTGGCCCTCGTTTAACCTGATGCGCGAGCGGGTGGCTGAGCGCCTCGGCGGATCTCCTCGCCAGCACACGCGCCTCATGCTCTCCATATGGTCCTTGATGCATGGCACCGCCATGCTCATCATCCGTGGCTGCTTCGATGGGCCTCTCCGAACGCAAACCGTACATGCCTGCCTCGATACCATCGACGCCATTCTCGACACTGCGGAGCGGTCCAAAAACATGGCCAGCTCCGGGCCGAAGTGGCCGCCGAATCTGGTTCTAGGCGAAGGCCAACAGAGTCGTGTGGGAAACGGGAATGGAGCGAGAAGTAGGGGGAAACTCAAAGCGAGGAAAGTGCCTCGCTGACGCATTCGCGGCTTGCGAATTACCGCGGACGCCGCAACATCAACCGGCAGCCCTTCACTTGGCTGCCTTCGCGGCGCTAGACTTCAGCCGCGCAATGGCTTTGTTCGCCGCTTCCGCTTCCGGGCCGTGCGGCAGGATCTTCAAATAGCTTTCGTATTCCTTGCGCGCTTCGTCGGGCTGGTCCTGTTTTTCAAGACATACCGCCAGACGAAAAGTGGCGACCGCATCGTTGTTTTTGTAATACAGCGCTTCGCGATAACGATCCTCAGCGGCGTGATAGTTCTTGCGCTTGAAGTAAAAATCGCCGACCTCGATATCTTTCGTGGCTTTATGCGGATCCCACGGGTGGAATTCGCTCACATCGCCATTCCCCGGCGCCGTCTCCGCGTCCATCAGGATGTCCGAACTTTGCGGATGCACCTTGGCGTCGTCCGGCGGCGGACTTAGATCGACTTGCGTATCTTTGCTGGAACTCTCCCCAGGTTCATCTCCCAACTCATCGGCATTCACGTGATCCGAGCGCGGCGGCGCCAGATTTGGCAAGGCAGGCTTCGCCGGCTTCGAGTCCTGCGACGACGCAGAATCCGGTGTAGGCGCGCTCCCCGGAGCCGTATTCGACGGGCTGGAATTCTGAGGACTGGAATTCTGCGCCCACACTGCGACGCTCGAACCAAGCAGAAAAACGAAAAGCAAACGACTCATAGGCCTATTCTATCGCCCTCCATAAGTTGCACGAAACACCTGCAAGCACTTCTGAACCGTCTCCAACTCAGGGAACCGGCTGCCCTCCTGCTCGATCAGGTAATACTCCACGCCACCACCGTGCTCCGCCGCCTGGAAGATTCCCTTCCAATCGGCCTTCCCTTCGCCAAAAAGCACCTTATAGCCTTTGTCAGGATCCGGCGACCACTCCTTACAATGGATGGACCGAATGCGTCCCGGGTTGGCTCGAATCCAAGCCACGGGATCGGACCCGGCCTCAAGGCACGTTCCCACGTCGAGTTGCAGCATCACCGTCGGCTTCGTGTTTGCCGCCAGAATCTCGATGGGGCGCTGCCCGTCCACCGGCTTCCACTCGGCTTGATGATTGTGATATCCCACCTTGAGTCCGGAAGGCTCCAGCGTTGCGGCCGCCGCATTCAGATTGTCCGCCACTGCCTTCCACGCATCGACAGTCGGCTTGGGGTCGCTCCATGCCTGCACCACATACTTGCAGCCGAGAATCAGATTCAAGTCGCGCGTACGATCGAGATTCTTCGCGCTGAGATTTCCTTCGTCGTTGTGCGTGGAGTAGCAGTGTATGCCGAGATCGTCGAGCAACTTGCGCACGTCCTTGGTCTGCGCCTCGGTCCACTCATAGTACGGACCATAGAACTCGACCACCTGATACCCCATCTGCGCCACCGCCCGCACCGTGCCCTGAAGATCTTTCTTCAGTGCCTCGCGCACGGAGTAGAGTTCCAGCCCAACCGGAATCGAACCGGAAGCCGCCCCTGTAGCGACACCGCGCAAAGCCCCAGGCAACGCGGCAGACATCGCCAGAAACGACCGCCGGGAAAAAGTTGTGGAAGGCATGGCTGCCATCTTACGCCTGGGAAACGCGCTATGCAGCTTTGCGCTGTGAGCGGTGAGCTACGAGCGGTGAGCCTCAGCGAACCGTGGGAATAGCGCTTTAGTGAATTGACCCGATTATGTCAGTTACCAAATCGCGGGCTGCTGGTGGCGTATGCGCCGAGAACATGGAACCCCTTGAAACCGCCCGCAACAGCAGATTGCGGCACCTTCGCAGCCCCGGCCTTGAGGTTCATAGTCTTGTCCAGATGAAATACATTCCGACAATTGCCAAGAACACGACGGCGAGAACAGGTTGGGGGAGAAGGTCACGGAACATTATGGAAAGCGCGCCCAGCACCATCATCAGTACCTCGCCTCTGCCGAGCTGCCTTCTCTTCTTTGTAAACACGGCACAAGTCTACTCCTCAGGTTTGCCTGCGAAATACGCCCTATCACTCATCGGCTGCTTCTTAGTGGAACGCCGAAAGTACTCAATGCTCATGATTAGCCAGAGGGTCGCACTTGCAACCTGAAATACCAGATCCCAGAAGTCCTTGTGGCTGCGAAGTAATTCTGCAATCAGTATCGCGTGCCTTGTCGCGACGAACGCAAACAAGATCGCCATGGCGATATTGAGTCGTGGCGACAGGGTTTTCGTACACCGCGAAGTGCCACTCAACTAACGACGATAGACCGGATAAGCCAGCGGCATCGGAAGGATGACTAGGAACAGATATATCGGCAGAGCCTCAGCGTAGGGAACATTTAGCTTCGATCTCAGCAGGTATGCAAGGACGGTTCACACTATTACACTGGGAAGGCAAACGCTCGCAAAGGCTTCCCAGAATGCGCGCTTGGGCTCCCTCTGAAACGTGATTGTCGAAATATCGCGATCGCACTCAATTGCCCTGATCGCCCTCCAATCCCATGGTCTGAGCCCACAACCCACAGCTCATCGCTCACAGCTCACAGCTAGAGCAAAAAAAAGCAGGCCGCTCAGGGGGAGGCTTTGAGCGGCCTGGTTGGCGAAGTCCTCCGGGGAGGAGGGTAAACTTTTACATCGATGACGGATTGCCCGTAGTCGCGGGCGTTGTCGCCGGCGTATCGCCCACGGTGTTCGTCATCAAGCGCACATCGACGCGGCGGTTATCGGCGCGGCCCGTGGAGGTCTTGTTCGTCTCCACCGGCTTATCTTTGCCGAGCCCAATCACGTAGATCTTGTGCGCGGGCACGTTGTACTTCGAAGCCAAGTACTGAATCACGGAATTCGCGCGGCGCTGGCTCAGATCGTAGTTGTAATCAGCCGGGCCCACCGAGTCCGTCCCGCCTTCCAGCGCGATGATGTAGCCCTTGGTCGAGGCAATGTTGCCCGCGAGCTGGTCCAGCGCGGCCTTCGACTTGTCGGTCAGGTTGTCGCGATTGAAACCGAACTTCACCGAGGTTTCAGCGACCGCGTGATAGTTGTCGAGGTTGGCGACGGTGTTGGTCAGTACGCCCACGCGTCCGTTGGCGGCATCGGCCATTTGCTGCGCCGAAGCGGCATTCTGTCCGGCGGCTTGCGCCTTCTGCTCAACGGCGTCGGTCTTGGAGTTCACGGCTGCCAAACCAGACTGCACCCGAGCGTCGACGTCCTTGATGTCCTTGGTGTTCTTCGCGGTCAGATCGTCGAGTTCGTTGGTCTTGTTGATTAACGGCGTCGTCTGATTCTTGACGTAGTTCTTGCTGACGCAGCCGACCGTGGCCATCATGCTGACTGCCAGACAAATTACTAACGAAGTGCGATTCATAGGGTTGAGGCTCCTTAGTCTTTTCGTATCCGTATAGCGCGCCTAGGGTTGCCCCGCGCGCTGAATTTCCAATCTTGATGCCCTGGGAATAAGTCCTTGCTGCTTACAAGTCCCGTCCCTAACTCTGCACGGCATATGCCAGTGTTCCGTACCGGGAGAGGGCGACGTAAGTATATCCCTTTTCAATGGCTTGCGGGAAGAAATGGCCAAAGTCCAACCGCCGTCCTACCCCGAGGTTACGCAAACCCCACACAGAAAGTGGAAAATTTATACGGTTCGGTCAACAATCAAGACCTCTATGGAGTCAATCGTCTCTAGTACCAGTCGTTGGCGCTAGTTTCTGTAGTTCGCATCAGTTGCTCTTCTCAGCGTTCTCAGGGTTCTTCCGATGCGTCCTCGGCGGTAAGGCTCTTGACCTCCAAAGGCCCGTGCGGCACCAGAAAACAAGTCTCGAGGTCGTCTCTAAGTGCTCTTGCTCTTCTGAGCGTTCTTCGCGTTGTTTCTTCGCGTCCTTTGCGGTAAAGCGTTTGATCTCCTCAGCGTTCTCCGCGCACTTCCTCCGCGTCCTCTGCGATCAAGGCTTTTGACCTCCAAAGACCCGCGCCGGATTCCTCAGCCTCGACTGCGCAATCGAATAAAATGGAATTTCCTTCTCCATGGATCTGCTCCAGAAAATCCGCACCATTCCCACCGAGCCCGGCGTGTATCTCTACAAGAACACCGAGGGCGACGTCATCTACGTGGGCAAGGCCAAAAACCTGCGCAGCCGCGTCGCCAGCTATTTCCATGAAGGCCGCTGGGAAGACGCCAAGACCGGTACCCTGGTGCGCGAAGCCGTCGACGTCGATTACATCGTCGTAGCCAACAACAAAGAAGCGCTCGCCCTCGAAAACAATCTCATCAAGCAACGCAAGCCGCGCTTTAACATCCTGCTGCGCGACGATAAGACCTATCCTTACGTAAAACTCACGCTCTCCGAGCGCTGGCCGCGCGTCTACGTCACCCGCCGCCTCCGCAAGGACGGCAGCGCCTACTTCGGCCCTTACTTCCCTGCCAACCTCGCGTACCGCATCGTCGATCTCATCCACCGCAACTTTCTGATCCCGTCCTGCAAGGTCGACCTCACGCGCTTTCATCCGCGACCCTGCCTGCAGTACTACATCAAGCGCTGCCTGGGCCCCTGCGTGAAGGACCTGACGACTCCTGACGCGTATCAGGAAGCCGTGCGCGACGTGAAACTCTTTCTCGAAGGCCGCCCCACCGATCTGAGCCGCTCGCTGCACGAGCGCATGGAGCAGGCCGCCGCCGCGCAAGAATATGAACGTGCCGCCCGCTATCGCGACCTGATCTCCACCGTCGAGCAGTTGCAGGAGCGCCAGCGCATCGCAGCCGCCGAAGGCGACGACGCCGACGTCTTCGGCTACCACTACGAAAACGGCATGCTTGCCGTAAACCTGTTCCACATGCGCGCCGGCAAAATGGTCGACCGCCGCGAATTCTTCTGGGAAGACCTGCCCGAATTCACAACAGCCATTGGTTCTCCCTGTCATCCTGGGCAAAGCCAAGGACCTATGCAACCTGCCGGCAGCATGTTGACGCCCAACGAGTCCGCAGATCCTTCGGCCCGCCAAGAACGCGAGCCTCAGGATGATAAAGCCGATTTTCATCCGGGCGAATTCTTCTCCGCCCTGCTCAAACAGCTCTACATCGGCCAGCCCTACGTTCCTCGCAATCTGTACATCCCCGTCGACTTCGAAGACCGCGAAGCACTCGAAGACCTGCTCTCCGAGCAAAACGCGGGCGAAGGAGCCCGCGCCACACGCGTGCACATTCTCGTCCCCCAGCGCGGCGACAAGCGCTCGCTCATCGACCTCGCCGGCAACAACGCGAAGCAGTCCTATGACCAGCGTTTCCGCATCCTCAAACCCAACGCGCGCAAGATTCAGGAAGAACTGCAGGACGTCCTCACTCTGCCCGAATTGCCGAAGCGCATTGAATGCTTCGACATCTCGCATATTCAAGGCGCCGAGACCGTCGCATCCATGGTCGTCTGGGAAGGCGGGAAGATGAAGAAGTCGGACTATCGCAAGTTCATCATCCGCACCGTCGAAGGCGTCGACGACTTCGCCTCGATGCGCGAAGTGGTCACCCGCCGATACAAACGCCTGCAAGAAGAAAAGAAGCCCATGCCGAGCCTGGTGCTCATCGATGGCGGCCTGGGACAACTCCACGCCGCCGCCGACGCGCTCGACATGCTCGAAATCATCAACCAACCACTGGCCGCCATCGCCAAGCGCGAGGAGATTCTCTACGTCTTCGGCCAGGAGAAAGACCCGATCGCGCTCGACCACCACTCGCCGGTGCTGCACCTGATTCAGCTGATTCGCGATGAAGCGCACCGCTTCGCCGTAACTTTCCACCGCAAGCGCCGCCAGATTCGCGACCGTTCGACGGAACTGCTGGAAATCCCCGGCGTGGGCGCCAGCACAACGCGCCGCCTGCTCGAACATTTCGGCAGCGTGCAGGCTGTGAAGCAGGCCGATCCCGCCGCCCTCTCAGCGGTCGTGACCCGCACTCAAGCCGAGGCCATCCGCGATCACTTCCGCAAATGAATCCCGCGTTGCAAGATTCGAATCAAATACTTCGGGAAATGCTTGGGAGCGTTCTTGGAAAGATGCCTGGGTACATAAACGACAAACCTGCAAAACACATCATTTCAGCTTCGGCCGTGATTCCTGCGCGCCGGGATCGCGTCTATTCACTCCTCGCGAACTACAACGACGGACATGCCCGCATCGTCCCCAAACAGTTCACCGGCCTGACCGTGGAGCAGGGCGGGGTTGGGGAAGGGACGATCATTCGATTTCAAGTGAGCCTCCTCGGCAAGAAGCAATCGTTCCGCGCAGCCGTCACTGAACCCGAACCGGGACGCGTGCTCGTCGAAACCGATCTCGACACCAACGGCGCCGTCACTACGTTCACCGTAGATCCCGGCACCGCACCTGCCGACTCGCGCGTAACCATATCGACGGTGCTTCCAGTTAGGAGCGGATTCTTGGGATTTGTGGATAAGACATTCTCGACCCTCTTGCTGAGGCCATTGTACGTACAAGAACTGGCGAATCTCGCCCGGGTTGCCACCGGACCCTTCGGATTGTAAGTACAATCAATCGGATTGTACGTACAATCGCTTTGGGAAATAGTTGATTCCATTGAGTCGACAGATTTCTGCAATTGATTCAATTGGACTTAGCGCCTGCGATATGAGCCCGGCAATTTTCAAGACCCAATCGTCGGTTAGAAGTCTTCGTAAAATGCCCCTTGCGAGGCCTAGAATTGCGCAGGACGAGCGATCTCAGTCCCAGCCAACCCCCTCTCAGGGTCATCCGGAGCGCCAAACGCACCCAAACGGCGAAAAACTGGGCTAGCGTCGATTTATATCTGTGCGCTATAGATACGCATCCAGGCAAATTGTAGAACTATTGAAACTGCAGGACATGCAGGGGCGTTTTCGTTTTCCTTGTAACTCATTGACTCCGCGTGCGAGCGTAAAGCCCTGAGACATTCTTAGCGGAGTTTGGCCGGCAACGACCCCCGCCAAACGCCTTCCGGCTCCCAGCACGGACTTCAGAAGATGACAACAGGTAAGTTCCTGCAGAAAAAAGACTTCCCGTCCTCTGGTGTTCTTAGCGTACTTCGCAGGCTTCTCTTAGCGACCTTTGCGGTGAAAGGCTTCTTCCTCGGCGGCGAGAAAAACCTTAAACCGCTAAGCTCGCGAAGAAGGGCCGCAAAGAGCGCTAAGAAAATCAAGAAAGTCTTGGGGTCCGGACTAGCGTTTCCCATAAAAGTTTTCCTTCGTGGAGCTTCGTGCCCTTTGTGGTGATCGCTCTTGACCCTTTGCTACACTAGCCGGCGACTCCTGAAACGAATTCTCCTGTTTCCTCTCGCTCTCTCTGCACTCGGACTCGCCCAAACCGCACCACCTCCCGATCAGGCTACCTCGCAGGAAAAGCATCTCCGCAACGTCCAACAGCTGACCTTCGGCGGGCAGAACGCCGAAGCCTACTTCTCCGCCGACGGCAAGAAGCTGATCTTCCAGTCTTCCCATGGCGACGTGAAGTGCGACCAGATTTTCGAGATGAACATCGATGGCCCCGACCAGCACATGGTCTCAACCGGCAAGGGACGCACCACCTGCAGCTTCTTCTATCCCGATGGCAAGAAAATTCTCTACGCTTCCACGCACCTCGCCAGCCCCGAATGCCCGCCGAAGCCGGACTATTCGAAGGGGTACGTCTGGGGCGTATATGCCGGATATGACATCTTCACGGCGGACCCTGACGGTTCGAATCTGAAGCAACTTACGACCACGCCCGGCTACGACGCGGAGGCGACCATATCGCTCGATGGCAAGAAGATCGTGTTCACTTCGGTCCGCAATGGCGATCTCGACATCTATGTGATGGATGCCGACGGCAAGAATGTGAAGCAACTCACGCACGAACTGGGCTACGAGGGCGGGCCGACGTTTTCTCCCGACGGCAAGTGGATCGTCTACCGCGCGTATCACCCGTCGGCTGAAAAAGATATCGCCGACTACAAGGAACTTCTGGCGAAGAACCTGATTCGACCGACATCGCTCGAGATCTGGCTGATGAAAGCGGATGGCAGCGACAAGCAACCGATCACGAATTTGGGCGCCGCGAGTTTCGGCCCGGCATTCACGGCGAACGGCAAGCAGGTCATTTTTTCGTCGAATTATGATCCGGCGACGCAGGCCACCGGCGGCGAGGGGAATTTCGAGTTATGGATGATGAATCCGGACGGGAGCGGGTTGGAACGCATCACCTATAGCGACGGCTTCGATGGCTTCCCCATGTTCTCGCCCGATGGCAAGAAACTGGTGTGGGCCTCGAACCGCAACGCCAAGGTCCCGCACGAGACGAATATTTTTATTGGGGATTGGGTGCCGTAGACTCCACCGGACGATCGGCTTTTTCCGCCTTGGCCTTTTTGACGGCCAAAGTTTTATCCACCCAATCATCCGCGTTCTTCAGGTCTTGCCGGCGTGCTGCCAGGTCATCGCATTCCAGGTCGGCTCTCTCCCGATACATCAGGTTCAGGTAGGCCATCGCGTCGTCATAGTCAGGACGCAGTTGGATCGCCTTATTGAGGCTGTCGATGCCCTCTTCGATGAATGTCGTGTTCTTTGCCTGCATGTCGCGGCACGCTGCAAGTTGGGCGGGAATCCTAGCATTCAGATTCTGTTCCGGCCGCATTCCCAGCCGCGCGCGAGCCTCCATGCGCGGTTGATAGCACTGCGTCCAGTCGATCACGCCGACCGAGTAGTACGGTTCGGCATCCTTGGGATCGAGTCCGGACGCCTTCTGGTAGTAGTCCTTCGCCTCCTCGTACTTCTTCAGGTTCATGTACAGGTAGGCGATGCCCTTCGCGCTGTTGGTTTTCTGCTCGTGATCCGCATCGGAGTTGAGAACATACTGATACTGTTCGATGGCTCGCTCCGCAATGTGCAGATTGTCTTGCGAGTCCACACCCGGGATGTATTGACTCACGCAAGCTGTCGCCAGGTACATGTGGGCTCGAACATTGCTTTCGTCCAGTTCCGTCGCCTTCTGAAAGTGCCAGATGGCCTCTTCGTAGTGAGCGTTCTTGTAGGCCGCAATCCCCAGATCGAGCTCAGCAGCCGAGGTCTGTGGATGGGCCGCAACCGAAATCAGCAACAGCACAAGGAGAAGAAATGGAATCGAGGTGGGCTTCATCAAGTCCTCGCTGGGAATCCGGCGCCGGGGTGACTCGTTGATTTTACGCTCGTATAAGTTTGACACCGCAGCGCGGGATTCTGGCTCGTTTCACTCCCCGATTTCGCGAGGAGCCGCCCCTGGTCGCAAACGCATGACCAGCCAAAGCACAATGCCCAACATCCCGCACCAGCCCAGCACCCGCACGACCATCGCAATCTTCGTGTCATAGTTGAGAACGCCGAGGCTCGAGAAGATTGCGTAGAAGTCATGCTCCACGAAGTCGGGGTCGCCCGTCGTGACTAGGGGCAACGCCTGGTCACGCGCATCGGCCATGTAGGTTGCGGTGTAGAGCCAGTTTTCGAAAAAGAAGAACAAGCAGAAGACGAACCCGGCAGTCTGGCGCTCGGTGAAGAAATATGCGGCTAGAAGAAATGGAACCATCCATTGCAGCAATGTGCCGCCCCACAATCCGAGCGTTGGTCCGAACCATCCAAAGAGGTTGTGCCCGCCTTCGTGAACCACGAGGTTGGCGCTGTCAATGAAGAGAAATCCGCCGTGCGCGGAAAAGGCGTAGACGAGGAATACTGCATAGAACACGAGCCACGCCACCAGCGCGGGCCGGGAGACGGGCTTCCAGGGTTCGTCGAGAATCGATTGCAAGTATTCGAGCATTCGGCGCCGCACACAATTTTAAGAGTGGCCCCGAGCTCAAGGCAGATTACGAACGTTTGCGGCGCTCGGACAGCGGCGGATGGGGATTTCGTTCTTACTTACGTGTGACCATCTGACTTCGCTCCGAGGACAGTTTCTTGCTAGAGTGATGGGGCATAAAGGCAACCGTGTTGGGGGCCGGGATCAATTTTTGTTCCGATAAGAAATTATCGTTCGCGAGGCGTAGCCAGCTTCGTCTCTACCAATTGCTCTGCGTATGAAGATCCGGCGGTGGATTACCGCGATTGTGCTCCTTCTCTTGTTGGCCGCGGCCATCGTGGGCGTGGTACAGACTCGCGAGTTGCCGGCCCCCAACGAAGACGCGGCGGCCACGCCGGGCAAGAAGGTCGCAGGCAAGGCGTCGGCGAAGCGTCCGCTAGTGGACCAGCGTCCCCTGCAGACGGCGCGCCGGATGGCCACACTGGCGGGCACACCCGAAGAACAGGTCTTCGCCCACGAAGCGGAGAAGGTCGGCGACCACGAAGTCGACCTTGCTTTCTTCGATGCCCTGCGCACGGCGGAAGAAAACCCTCCACCGCTGTCACCCGAGGCCAAGCAGATTGCTGACCGCAAGGCCAAGGCCGCGCAAACTGTCAAAGACGATCAGGAAAACATTGCGCTGCTGACGCGAAAGCTGGCAGCTGCGCCGGAGTCGCAGAAAGACAACCTGCAGGATCAGATCGACGTCGCTAAGGCGCAGATCGATCTCGATCAGGACGAACTGGACGACGCGGCGGAGGATCTGGAGCAAGCCGGAGGCGATCCCCAGTCGAAGATCAAGCGACTGCAGGCGGAGCATGAAGCGGGGGACCACAACGTGGCGGCTGCCGGCTCGGCGGTGAATCCGCACGAGCAGGACTACCAGGCTCATACGCTTCTCAATGTGTTTCGCGCATGGCAGGCACTTCGCGAAAAGCGCGCTGAGTTGGAGGCCGCGCGGACGGAAACCGTCACCAAGCAGCAGCGCCTGAGCCAGCGCCATGAAACTCTGACCGCGCAAGTCGAAAAAGAAAAAGAGAATCGCGAAGCCGCCAAACAACAGGCCAAGGGATTTGCGAAGAGTAGCCAGGCGGCGAGCCGCGACGAGTCGAAGGCGGCGGCGAAGCGAGCACTCGACTCCCTGAAGCAATACACCCGCGATCAGAAGAACCTTGCCGACCTGGGCCGCCGCGTGCAAGACGAACAGGATCTGAGCGACATCTACAGCAACTGGATCGCGCTCGTCGAGACTCGCGAGCGCGCCGCGCTGCACAACCTGATTGAGTCGAGCCTGTGGATTCTGCTGGTTCTCGTGGCCGTGTACGTGGCGAACCGCCTTATCGAGCATCTGTTCACCGGCATGGCGGCAGAGAACAAGCGCATCGACACGCTGCGCGCGGTCGTGCAATTCGGAGCCGAAGCCGTCGGCGCGATAGCGATCCTATTCATCATTTTCGGCATGCCCACGCAGACGACCACGGTTCTCGGTCTGGCCGGCGCCGGACTCACCGTCGCGATGAAAGATTTCATCGTCGCGTTCTTCGGATGGTTCGTGCTGATGGGGCGCAACGGCATCCGCGTGGGCGACTGGGTCGAGATCAACGGCGTGGGCGGAGAGGTGGTGGAGGTCGGACTGCTGAAGACTGTGGTTCTGGAAACCGGCCGGTGGGCCGACGCCGGACATCCCACGGGCCGCCGTGTTTCGTTCGTGAACAGCTTCGCCATTGAAGGACATTTCTTCAACTTCACCACCTCAGGCCAGTGGATGTGGGACGAACTGCAAGTGCTGATTCCTCCGAGTCAAGATCCGTATCCCCTCATCGATGGCATTCAGAAACTGGTCGAGAAAGAGACCGCAGCGAACGCCAGCAAAGCGGAAGCGGAGTGGAAACAGGCTACGGCAAAATATCGCGTGCAGGCGCTATCGGCGGTGCCGGGCATCAGTGTCGTTCCGACTGGGGCTGGCATTGAAGTGCACGTCCGCTACATCACGCGCGCCAACGAACGCCACGAAGCGCGCAAGCGGCTGTATGAAGCTGTCGTGGAAATGATGCACGGGCGGCGGGAAGCGGTGAAGGCGTAGAGCAGTTCTCGGTTCGCAGTTCTCGGTTCTCGTCTCATAATAGATTTGGGAAGGGCACGTCTTCAGTCGTGCCGTTGCAGCCCGCATAAACACTGGGCTTTAGCCCTTGAGTGGGCTCTATTGGCTCTTTGAACTATTCATGAGACGAGTTCTGGGTGCACCATTCCGCGTGACCTCGTTCCCTTTACGAGTTTTATAATCCTCCGATCTATGACCAGCCCTCAGGAATCAGGAACGCTCATCGTGACTGGAGCGAGTCGGGGGATCGGCGCCGCGATCGCCAGGCTTGCGGGCGAGCGCGGGTATGCGGTGGCCGTCAACTTCGCCACTGGCGCGGCAGAAGCGAACGAAGTAGTCCGCGAGATTGTCGGAGCCGGTGGACGCGCCCTCGCAATTCACGCCGACGTCTCTCGCGAAGACGAGATCATGCGCATGTTCGAAACCGCGGAGCGGGGGTTGGGTCCAATCAAGGGCCTGGTGAACAATGCGGCGGTGACGGGCGGCTTCGCACGCGTCGAATCCGTATCAGCCGAGGCCATCCAAACGGTGCTGGCAGTAAATGTTACGGGTGCCATGTTGTGCGCGCGCGAGGCTGTGCGGCGCATGTCGACCCGGCACGGCGGAACGGGCGGCGCGATCGTCAACATTTCCTCTCGCGCCGCGCACACAGGAGCGCCCGGCGAATGGGTGCACTACGCGGCTTCAAAGGGTGCGATTGACAGTTTCACGATCGGCCTGGCGCGCGAAGTTGCGACTGAGGGAATCCGCGTCAACGCGGTCGCTCCAGGATTGGTCGAGACTGGAATTCACGCCGCGAATGGCCAACCCGGCCGCCTGCAGCGACTGATGGGAACGATCCCCATGGGAAGGGCCGGATTGCCGCAAGAAGTGGCCGAGGGAGTGTTGTGGCTGCTGTCTCCCGCTGCCTCATACACGACTGGCGCAATCCTTGAAATGGGCGGCGGCCGGTAGGAACAGCAGAGTTTCGGCTTCCGGCGTTCGGCTTCCGGCGTTCTATCTTCGGTAACGAACGTTTAGACGCTCTTCCTCGGTTGCCCTTTGTTCTCCGATTCCCTTCTCAGGTATGCCTTCGTCTTTTCCGGCATCCGCGAGGCGTGCAGAATATCGCGCAGTTGCGGAGGCGGCAGGCGGCGGGCGAACTCCAGAGCGCGGGCCAGCGGAGTCTTCTCACTGCGCAGCAGAGCGATGCGAATCTCGGGGCGTAGCGACCATTTCGCGTGGTGGCAGACCGCTTCAACGAACGCGGGCGTGGCATTCGGACGCAGCAACGCGCGGGCAATCGCCGCTTCCGTAAGACGCGGATTTTCCAGCGCGGTTTGCCAGACGGGTACTGCCTTGTCGAGCAGCAGGGCAGCAGCAACCAGTGCCGAAGAACGACGCGCCAGCGAAATACGCTCGCCTAAGGTAATTGAAGTAAGACGAGCCACGAGCAACTCGTCCGCGGCGCGCTTCAGATCAGCGGCCGCAGAGGGCATCAGCGAGAGCTGCATCAGGTCGAAGGTGTAGAGTTCGCGAATCAGGCGCAGGGCAATCCGTCGGGGAGTACGTGGATGGGCGGCAAGTGTGCGCCGAACCTTGCGCGACTTCATGACCGCAGCGTTCTTGCTGAGCTGTTCGACGGCCTCTGGCGGCAAGTCACGAGTCTTCAGTAGGCCGAGAGCTGCGTCTTCGGTGAGCGCGGGATCGGCTGCGCTCTCGATGCCTGAGGCTTCACCTGGGGAGTCGGGCGGACTCGGCTGCGTGAGTGCACTGTTGGTTTGGGGTTCTTCCTGACTCATCGAGACTCGTCACCCAACCGAATGCGCCGCCGGACGTTACCTGCTCTATCCGGCCGAAGCGCTGTTCCCCGACCCACGTCTCGCCATGCGCAGAGCGCCTTCCACCGGTTCGACGACCTGCGGCTTGACGGCGACGCGCGGATCCATGGTGCGCAGCTCATTGTAAAAAACTTCGCGTACAACCGGGGCGTGACGAAAGACTCCTCCGGTCATGGCCACCGGGACGGTCGTGGTCCCGGTCTGCTCAAACAATCGACGAATCACAACGGCGGCCACACGCGCCAGTTCCCGGCCGGCGTTGGTCAGAACCTGTGTTGCGAGATCGTCTTTGCTCGCAGCGATTATAGGAAATAGCTCGGCGAAGTCCGGAGGAGGAATCGAGTTGCCGGCCCGAGCCAGGTCGACGAACGAGCTCACGCCCCAGGCTTTCAGAAGAGCTACGGCGAAAGGCGATTTCCGTAACGCTTCCCGGGTCTGGGAGCTTCCCTCGGCCTGATCAGCAGCACGCAGAAGCGCAATCACGGAGGCGCGGCCGATCCAGTGCGCGGAGCCTTCGTCGCCAATGGCAAAGCCCCAGCCTCCCGCACGGGCTGTGGCTCCGTGCCCGTCGCGGCCATACGCGATCGAACCGGTGCCGGCAATGACGAGGATGCCGGGGCCGGCGTTGAAGGCGGCCTCGAGGGCAATCTGCATGTCGCCGACAACGTCGATGGGCGTCGAAAGAATTTCCGCGAGGGCGCGGCGAACGATGGCTGCCAACTCTGGACGAGCGGCGCCGGATCCGCCGACACAGGTGCGCACCACTTGCTCAGAAGTAATTCCCGCAGCGGCGCAGGCCTGGCGCACCGACTGCTGCAGAGACTCCCGCGCTTGCGCCTCGCCGACGCGCACAATATTGCTCGGCCCGGCCGTGGCCGTGGCGAGGAGCTGCGACTCGTCGCCCACCGCGCAGGTGGTCTTGGTCCCGCCGCCGTCGATGCCGATGTAGTAGGGCACGGGTTATTTCTAACACACCGCACTTGCCGGTTACCGCTTCGTCACAAGTCTTTCGGCTGAACGAAAGATGCCTCTCCTCTAGGGGACTACAGAAGAGGACTACAGAGTCTCACTCGCGCCAGACCGCGCCTGGCCCCATAATTGGAGTCGCAGCACCATCATTTTGCATTAGGAAACACAGGGTTCACGAATGACGGCGAAAGTTCGGATTCTGGAACTCGACAACCGAGGCGATGCGCGGGGGTTCAGCTTCACGGTCCCTGCCGAGGCGCTGACTTTTGTGGGATCGATGAAGGATATCCATTTGGCGTTGACCAAGCCGGGAGCAATACGCGGCAATCATTATCATTTGCGGCGGCGGGAGGCGATCCTGGTGCAACCGGGGAGCCGGTGGTCTTTGCATTGGGATGAAGAAAAGGGAGCGACGGCGCAGCATCGCGAGTTCGACGGCGGCAGCGCAGTGCTCGTGCTGATCGAACCGGGAGCATCGCACGCGGTACGCAACGATGGCGCTGCCGAGTTGTGGCTGACGGCGATTTCGTCGGAAGCGTATGATCCCGCGGAGAGCGTGGCGCGAAAAGTCGTGTAGTCTCTTCGCAATGCGTTGCTCCGCGATCTCCGCGGATTGTCTTTGCGGCCTCTGCGGTTTTTGGGTATCCGGACCGCGTAGGTTCGCGGAATGCGGCGAAGAACAAGTTAGACTTCCTATGGGCCTGAACCGCCTCGATTTCGCGATCATCGCGCTCTACCTGGCCGGCATCACGCTGTTTGGCCTGCGCTTCCGCAAGAAGCAGCGATCGTTGCGCGACTACTTTCTTGCCGGACGCGATATTCCCTGGTGGGCCATCGCTCTATCGATTGTCGCGGCCGAGACCAGCACGCTCACAATCATCAGCATCCCCGGCCTGGCGTACGACACCAATCTCACCTTCCTGCAAGTGATCCTGGGATACATCGTGGGCCGTGTGGTCATCAGCTTCCTGCTGCTGCCCCACTATTTTCGCGGCGACCTCTACACCGCGTACGAACTCATCGAGCACCGCTTCGGGCGCGGCCTGCGCTCTTTGACCGCGGGACTATTTCTGCTCACGCGCGCGGCGGCTGAGGGCGTGCGCGTCTACGCCGTGTCGATCGTGGTGTCGATTGCGCTGGGCACGGGTGAGGTGACGTCGATCGCAATCATTACGGCGCTGACGGTGATCTATACGCTCGAAGGCGGACTGGCCGCCGTGATCTGGACCGACGTTGTGCAAACCGCAATCTACGTCGGCGGCACGCTGGTCGGGGTGGCCACGATTGTGCATCTGGTCCCAGGAGGATGGGCGGCGATCCAGACGGCGGCCGCGGGCGCGGGCAAGTTCCAGTTGTTTGACTTCAGCACCAGCGTTTGGGTTCCTTATACCTTCTGGGCGGGAGTCATCGGCGGAACGTTTTTCACCACGGCGAGCCACGGAACCGATCAACTCATCGTGCAGCGGTTGCTGGCCGCGCGGGGGCAAAAGCAATCGGTGACGGCGCTGCTTTCGAGCGGAGGCGCAATTCTGTTCCAGTTCGCGCTGTTTCTGACGGTGGGCATCATGCTGTGGGCATACTACCGCGTGCCCTCGTCCGTGTTTGGCAAGCCGGACCGGATTTATCCGACATTCATTGTTCAGAAAATGCCGCACGGGATCTCCGGGTTGCTGATCGCCGCCATCCTGGCCGCGGCCATGTCGAACCTGAGCGCGGCGCTGAACTCGCTGTCCTCGAGCGCAATCATGGATTTTTACGCGCGGCTGCGCCCGCAAGCGGACGAGAAGACGAAAATGCGCCTGGCGCGGATCGCCACCTTTGTATGGGCGCTGGTCCTGTTCGGGCTCGCGGTCATCGCGCTGCACAAAGGAGGACGGGTAGTCGAGCTAGGGCTACAAATCGCTTCGGTCGCATACGGAGCACTCCTGGGGGCGTTCCTGCTTGGCGTCCTCACGCGCCGGGCGAAGCAGAACGGGGCGGCGATCGGAATGTTGTCCGGATTTATTGTGGAGTTGTATCTCTGGAAGTGGACCCACGTCCCCTGGACGTGGTGGGTCATGATCGGAACGAGCGTGACGTTCTCTCTCGGATGGATCGCCAGCGCAGTCTTCGGTGCGAGCGAGTCAGCTCAGTCGGGAGAGAGAAAAAGCATTTAACCGCAGAGGACGCTGAGCAAGGCGAGGAGTACGCGGAGAAAGAGTGGCGTAGCTGTGGTTTGTCTTGGCGTCTAGATTTTCTCCGCGTTCTCGACGGTTTTTCTCAACGCGCTCTGCGGTTAAGAGCTCCTCGGTTTCATTCTGGGAACCAGCCCGATTTTTTCTCGAACTTGTGATTCGTCTCCGACCGTCGCGGAGTAGTGTTTTTGTAGAGGTAGTGATATGGACTGCGCAGACATTACTTCTCAGATCATCGGAGCATGGGTCCCGGACTTTTGGAGTCCGCTTACGAGGCGTGCTTGGCTCATGACCTTGAAAAGTTAGGACTCCGCGTGCAAGGTCAAAATGGAGTGCCGCTCGTATACGAAACCGTGAAGCTGGATTGTGGTTTTCGCGCGGACCTCGTGGTCGAGGGCAAGATGGAGGTCGAGATCAAGTGCAAAAAGGCATTGCACCCGGTGGATCAAGCCCAACTGTTGTCGCATCTGCGACTGCTCGATCTTCATGTAGGACTCCTGATCAACTTTCAAGTCGACCAACTCCGGAACGGCATTAGGCGGATAGTGAACAACTACCAGGAAGTTCCCGAGGAAGAACCGGTTCAGCTTCAAAACTTTTAACCGCAGAGTTCGCTGAGAGGATCCGCGGAGGGCGCTGAGAGCCTTGATTGCGATTTGCGTCCTCCACGGCCTTTCCTTCGCAAACTTTGCGGTAAAAGGCTTCCCTCCTCACGTATACTCCCAACTCAAACCATGCCCGAGGCCCAAGAACCCGCGCCACCGCGCCCTGAACTCTCCCGCGACCTGGGCGTAAGCCACGCATCCGCTGTCGTCGTAGGCACCATCATGGGCAGCGGAATCTTTCTGGTCCCCGCCGAAATGATGCAGGCGGTCGGCTCCGCTAAACTCGTCTACCTCGCTTGGCTAGTCGGCGGTCTTCTCTCGTTCTTCGGCGCCCTCACCTACGCTGAACTCGGAGCGATGAAGCCGCAAGCCGGCGGAGAGTACGTCTATGTCCGCGACGCCTACGGCCCGCTCGGCGGATTTCTTTATGGATGGACCTGGTTCGTCATCGCCAAGCCCGCCTCGGTCGCCACGGTGGTCACAGGCCTAGTCCGAATTCTGGGGACGTTTTCGATTTTCTCTTTCTTCTCGGTCAACGTGATTTCTGCGCCCTTCGTCGTGACCTGGGGACAACTCGTCGCCATCGCAGCCGCGATCCTCATTTCATGTCTCAACTACATCGGAGTCAAGAAGGCCGGCGAGTTCCAACTCATCTTCACCATGCTGAAGGTCGCGATCATTCTGGGCATTGTCGTCGTCTGCTTCAGCGGCGTGGGCGACGCAACCGGCCGGGGATGGAGCAACTTCGCAAGTACGTTCGTGGGCGCCAAGGGGGGCATCGCCGGATTCATGGCCGCCCTGGTGGCCGCGCTCTGGGCTTACGACGGATGGAACGATCTCAACATGGTGGCGGGCGAGATCAAGAGTCCCGAACGAAACATCCCGATCGCGCTCATCGCGGGCGTAGCCACCGTAGGCGTGCTCTACATCCTGGTGAACGCAGGCGTGCAATACGTTCTGCCGGCCAGTGCGATCGCCGCGTCGCCCCGCCCCGCCTCGGACGCAGTGGCCCTGATCATGGGTCGCATGGGCGCCGGCATCGTGTCGGCCGGCATGGCCGTGTCGATGCTCGTCACACTGAATGGCACCATCATGAGCGGCGCTCGCGTGCCATTTGCCGTCGCGCGCGATGGATATTTCTTCCGCTCGCTGGCCGAGGTCCATCCGCGCTACCACACACCCTCGGTGGCGATCGTGGTGCAGGCGGTCCTGTCGATTCTCCTGCTGCTGCTGGGAGGAAATTTCCGCCAACTATTCTCGCTCGCCATCTTCGCCGAGTGGCTCTTCTATATGATCGCGGGCAGCACGATCTTCGTCTTCCGTCATCGCGATCCGCAGGCCGCCCGTCCCTACCGCATGTGGGGATACCCTCTTGTCCCCGCGATTTTCGTTGTCGTTGCCGCTGCTCTGCTGTGCTACACGTTCAAGAATGACTGGCCGAATTCCGGTTACGGCGTGCTCGTCATTCTCGCCGGAGTACCTGTCTTCATTTATTTCGCATGGCGCCGCTCGGGACTGCCGCTAGGCAGATTTCTGAAGACCCTTCCGCGCGGAGTTCTCTGATCCCTCGGCAGGCCCAAACGACGGTTTCCCGGCAAAACTTGTGCACCATTTTTGAGTCGGTTTTCACCTCGGTATCTCCGCGTTTTGTCCGCGTTTTGCCGGAACTCGCTGGCTTGGTCGACGGAAGAGCCCGTCCCGGGCCCGTTCTGGGCCGGTCCCACTAAAGGACGTCCCCGTGGTTACCTAAGGTCAAGAGCCGTGGACACGTTTACCCCCTGTCCTATCTCCCGTATTTTGAAGACTCCAAGCTCCCGGCCGATCTCCCCATCCGGGTCCCAATGGAGTGATATTGAATGGCAGCTAACCGCGGATTCCAACTCGGCATATTGCCCGAACGCAAGATCAACAAGCGGGCGCTGGCGACCAGCTACGGCGTGGTGACGCTGGTGGTACTGATCCTCATCAACCTGAATTTGCTGCTGCCTGAGAAGCTGCATCTCACCAGCTACCACGTGACGGAACTGATTCCCATGCCGGCCCTGCGGCCGATACCGGAACCGATCAAGGTGGTGAAGCCGGAGATCCATCCCAAGCTGCTTCCCGCGGTGAAGCTCCCGGTATTCGAGACGCCCAAACTGGTGGTGCCGCATGAAGTTCGCCGCGAAGCTCCTCAGCCGGTGGAAGCGCCGAAGGTAGTGGTCAATACATTCGCGCCGCCACAGATCAAGATGACGGCAGGCGGGGCGCGTCCGCAACTCATTCACACCGGTGACTTCGGCGGAAGCTCGCAGAAGCCCACGGTGAATGCCGCGGTCGACAAGGTACAGACCGGCGGCTTCGGCGATCCCAATGGATTGAAGGGTGAGGGCAAGCAGGGCGCAAAGCTGTACGCGGCCGCAGCCGGTGGTTTTGACATGCCGGTGGGTGCGGGACAAGGCAACGGATCGGGCGGCGCCAAAGGAATCAAGGGCACCGTGGCCAGCGCCGATTTCGGCAACGGCATTGCGACCGGGGGCAAAGGCGATGGCCGGAGCAACGGCCAGGGAGTAGCAACCGGGGGATTCGGTTCTCAGGCGGTTGTGCGGGAAGGACCGAAGATCGCCCCGGTGGATACCGGCGCCGCAACCACTCCGGTGGAGATCACCTACAAGCCGCAACCGGTTTACACCGACGAAGCTCGCGGTCTGAAGCTCGAAGGCGAAGTGCTGCTCGAGGTGAGTTTCTCGGCTGTCGGCACGCTGCACGTGAATCGCGTGGTGCGCGGCCTGGGTCACGGGCTGGATGAAGCCGCGATCGCTGCCGCCAACAAGATGCGCTTCAAGCCGGCGTTGCGTGCGGGTCAGCCGGTCGATTCCACCGCCATCGTGCATGTGATGTTCCAGATGGCGTACTAAGAATTCTGGCGAAGTGACTGTGCTTTTGCATTTGGAACGATAAGAACTTCGGTCAAAGGAACTGGGTCACAGAAACTTGGAGAAAAGAGTCATGCGTACTTCGAAATGGTTCCTCACCGCGGCGCTGCTCGCATCGCTGAGCGCAGCCGCACAGCAAGCGGCGGATTCACAACCAGCCGCGCAGCCGTCCGCGCCCGATGCGACGCAGGCGGCACAACCGTCTCAGCAGGCCGCGCCGGCTCCAGATTCGGCGCAGGCTCAGGCTTCGCAGCCTGCGCAGACGCAGGGCGCGCAGCCGGGGGCCATTCCGCCGCCGGCCGTCGTCACTGCTCCGACCACGATGGACCAGGTCGTGAATCTTTTTATCCAGCGCGAGCACGGTCTTATCAAGATGCTCTCGAACCGCACGCCGGTGGTCGAGACCTATCTGCAGAATCTGACCGCGGACCCGCAACTGGGCCCGATCCCGAGCGAGGACCACTACTTCCTCGGACGCCTTGATATGGGCGAGACGGTCGACCGCAAGGACTACCTGAAAGACGAAGAAAAAGTCGGCATGCAGGCTCGTCTTCTCGGCGGCCTCTCCAAGCTCTACAAGGTCCAGTACCAGCCCATGGGATTCTCGTGGATGGTCTATGCCGACCGCACCGACTTCGACCGCGAGCACTATGACTTCCACTACGTGCGCCGCGAATTTCTCGGCGACGTGCGCTGCCTGGTATTTGACATCACACCCAAAAAGAATTCCGGCCGGGGCCGTTTCCTGGGCCGCGTCTGGGTTGAGGATCAGGATTTCAACATCGTCCGCCTGAACGGAACCTACGCTCCGGCGCCGCGCAACTCTTACTTCTTCCATATGGACGCCTGGCGCTTGAACCTGGTCCCGGGCTACTGGGTGCCGGCCTACATCTACAGCGAAGAAGGCGACTTCAGCGCAGGCGCGAAGAACAAGCTGGCCTTCAAGGCGCAGACCCGCATCTGGGGATATGACCTGAAGAAGGGCGGCAAGGACGACGAGTTGACCAACATCCGCGTCGACTCCGTGCAAGACAGCAGCGCGACCGCACAGGACGCCTCTCCTCTGCAGGCTGAGCGTGTATGGCAGCAGCAGGCGGAAGACAATGTCGTCGAGCGTCTGACGAGCGCGGGCCTGCTCGCCCCCGAGGGCGACGTCGACCGCATTCTCCAGACCGTCGTCAACAACCTGGAAGTCACCAACAACATCGACCTGCCCCGGCCGGTACGCACGCGCGTGCTGCTGACCGCACCGCTGGAAACCTTCAGCGTGGGCAACACCATCGTGATCAGCCGCGGCCTGGTGGATGTGCTTCCCGACGAAGCCAGCCTCGCAGCCGTGCTCTCGCATGAACTCGCGCACATCGTGCTCGGCCACAACCTGGGTTCGAAGTACGCATTCAACGACCGCATGCTGTTCTCCGATGAAGGCACCTACCAGAACCTGGGCTTCCGGCACATTCCTGAAGAGGAGACCGCAGCCGACAAGAAAGCCATCGACCTGCTCAAGAACTCGCCCTATGCGCAGAAGCTCGACAACGTGGGCCTGTTCCTGAAGGCGCTCCAGACGCGCGCTCCGCAGCTGAACGCGCTGCTGACCACGCACCTGGGCAATCCGTTGGCGGAAGCCGGCACAGTGAATCGTTTGTCCTCTCTGGCCTCGCAAGGCCCGGCGCTCGACAACAACAAACTCGATCAGATCGCGGCCCTGCCTCTGGGCGGACGCGTGAAGATCAACCCCTGGGACGACAAGGCGGAAATGGTGAAGACGGCTCCGGTCGCCATCACCTCGGCGCGTGACAAGATGCCGTTTGAAGTCACGCCCTTCTTCCCCCGGTTGGCCCGGTTCGGTGCAGGCGCCGCCGCTCCCGCCGCCGCTCCGACCACCGCTGCCGCCACCTCGGGCTCGGGCAACTAGTAACCGCTTCGATGGGAGGGCACGGCATCCAGCCGTGCCCTTCCCGCATCACTTCTGCTCCAAGTTGAAGCAATACCAGTTTGAAGTAACACAAGTTGAACGAAGACGTAGGCTGGGATCCGGAACTTCCTTCCGGGATACCCGGCCTTCGTTCTTTGGCGACGAACGTTGAGGGTCAGTTCTTATGGTGCGAGGAACTCGCGCCATTTGATTGGAGTCTAACTGAGCAGTGAGATTGCGAGTCATTCTCGGCCTCGTAGCCGTTGCCTCTCTGGCCATTTGGTGGGCTTTTGGTCTTCGGGAAGCCTTCGCGGAGCCATCCTCTCCCCTGGGGAATTGACTCGCAAGCTGCGTGCCCGCAAGGGCCCCGGCGACTAACCGAGGGATGCCCTGAAGTTAAACAGGCACTAAAGTCTTTATCTTCGTCTTCGCATTCCGGCAACAAAAACCCCGTCAAGAGTAGAACGCCTCTGAGCGAAGACGAGGTTGCTATTTACCGCGCGGTCCCCCATCAATACGCCGGCGATGAGCGGACGGCATTGAACGTGTCAGCCAAGACATTTCCTCTCGACCCGGCCTCGGATACAAGCGGGTTGTCGGATTGCGACTGCACGGAGGGCATATATGCGGAAAACGTTTCCGTCGCTGCTCGCTCCTTTCACGATCTGACGCCGGAGGTCCTTGCAAGCAAGGGCATGAAGTTGGTTGACGCGCATACGCAATCCGCAACGGTCCGCGCCAATGACCCCAGCAGAACCATGGCCAAAGGAACAGCTGTAAAGGATGCCGTCAACAACGCCTTCGCCTCAGGGCTTTTCTCGCTGTCGGAAATCGCGTTCGACAGGGATCATCATCGTGCCTGGGTTGGCTACTCCTTCTGGTGTGGGTCTTGGTGCGGAAGGGGTTCGACGCTGGTATTCGAAAAAGTCGGCGGCGAATGGAAGAAAGCTGATCGCCGTTGCGCGGTTGGGTCTCGTAGAGTTTGTGCGAAAAAACGACAACTTCCAATCTAAGTAGAAGAGACGTAGGCTGGGATCCGGAACATCCTTCCGTGACACCCGGGCCTTCGTTCTCTTTGTGCGTCGAATATAACGAGCAAGTCGTAGAGACGTAGCTTGCTACGTCTTGCCGGGAGCGGCCTGAACCCGGAGTTACGAGGCGCCGCAAGCCGAGACGTTGCAAGCAATGTCTCTACGAATCGGCTCCTTGCTAAAAACCGAAGTAACGACCCGTTGTCGTCCAATCACTGCGAACTTAAGCGCGTCCTAATGAAATATCCGAAGAGGCTACGGGATGCGCCCACGGCTGCTCATGCTGGCGGTTCCCATGACCATCGCAGTGATGATCGTCGCGCTGATGACGGTCGCGCTCGCTCCGCGTCCCGCTCTCGCGTCCCAATTCGTCGTCTTCCCCAAGGCCGGAGAGCTGGTCTCTCCCGACGGCCGGTACGTCGTGCACAATGCCGAGCGCGAGGGTTCTGCGTCAGACTTCATCGGCACCTTCCATTCGCTCTGGCTCACCGAACAAGCCACCGGACGCTCCCGCAAACTTTGTGATTATCTCGGCGTGGCTGCCGTGGCGTGGTCCCGCAATGATTTCGTCATCGTGACGCAGTATTCCAAGAAGACTTCCCAGGCACTGGTGTTCTCCGTGGCCGGATCGCAAGATCCTGTCCTGCTCGACAAGCCGACCCTCACACACATGCTTCCCGCTGAATTCCGCCCCGCCCTGCGGGAGAACGATCACGTCTTTGTCGAGGCTTCGCGCGTCGAGAAGGAAACTCTATACCTGACAGTTTGGGGATATGGCCAGCACGATGCCAGCGGTTTCCGCTGGCGCTGCCAGTACGATTTGCGCGAAGGCGCAATCGCCTGCGGCGACGAACGCTCCAAGCAGTAAGCTCGCACCAGAAACACCAGCACTAGAACGGATCATCCTTCGGAGGGAAAAGCCCGCTAGCGCCGCCCGTTATTCGGCACCAGCACTCCGCCTTCGAGTTTGGGAATCCCGAAATGCCCGCCGAGATGAGAAAGATCGAGCGGGCTGATCGACCCCGACACCAGAATGAAACTGACCTCGTTCGACCTGGCCGCAAGGATCGCGACATGGCTAATGGCGTTATTGTCGAGGCGAATCCAGAGTTCGGTCGCTCCCGGCCCGCCGTCCCGGTCATGGCGGTTCATCAGTTGCTTCCAGCCGGCCTCGTGGTACTCCTGTTGGACGGAACTCAAAGCCGCGGGATCGTACATCCACACTCCGGGGAAGCGGTAGTTGTGAACGGAGACCCCGCTCACCCCTGCGATTACGCGTTGCAAGTCCGCGTTCTCCGAGTCCAGCTTCGACGCAAACACCACCATGGAGTGGTCCAGCGTGAACTCGGTCTTCGACGACGCGCTCTGCCGCAGCGCCTCAATCCCCTGAGGAATCCATTCCTCAGCTAACTGGGCCTCGCTCAAGGTAGCGGCAGAAACGGCGATCCACAAGCCAAGGCAGATGCTGGATAGCTTCATCGGGTGCCTCTCAGTGCTGAACAAGTTGCTCAGCCAGTTCGTTCTAGCCCAGAGAGCCCGCGATCGCAATGCACCCATGCTCAAAAGCACCTCATTCGCTAACCGCATGAATACAGAGGCGTTACAGGAGGAAGTCAAACAGGAAGGCACTTCACCTTTCGCGCGTTTGTCGCCTTTTCCGATGGCGGCGCGAGAAAAAACTTTCGACACGTTACCACCGTGCCACCGCCACTCGGGCCATTCTCAATCCGGCCGCATTATCGGAAACTGGAACCCATGGCAAGCGATCCCAACACGCGCAAAGACACATTGAAGGTTGAGAAGCTGTCGCTCCTCATCCTGACCCTCTGTGTCGCCGTGCTGGTCGGCCTGCTGGTCTTCAAACCCTTCTAGCAACGTCACCGCTCCCCAGCCTTCTTCTTGATGTCATTTCGCGGTCGTAATCTCCACGATCTAGGTTTTCTCGCAATCCACAGAGACCCGTGTGACATCTGACCTTGCGCGCAACCAGCAATATGCTCCATCATTCAAGTCGCTGCGCGGTCCAGCGAGTTCTAGCGACCGGAACCGTAATCCCTTGGGGCTCAAGATTTTACCCCTAAGTGATTGCAGCTCTTAGATTACCTCTCGTTTCCCTTCTAAGTTGATGATTCCAGTAGATCGAGGGGAGGGGGAGGGGTAACAATTTAGTAATCCCCAGCCCAAAACGGGGAAAAAAGCCGCTCCGATAGCAGCCCTGATGCAGCCGGTGAAGCGGCGCAAGGATGCAGCCCACAGCGCAAGAGGCTCAGTGGGCAAGAGATCAACAGCCCCGAAGGGCGAAAGAAAGTCAGTGCTACGGTTCGATGCTACGGATTGCAGTGCTTCGGATTGCAATGCTACGGATTGCAATGAAAGATGAGCGCAGGCAGGATGTTGAGTAACTGGAAGTTGAGCTTGACCGAACCGAAGCTGGACTTGAGGTAAGGCAGCAGAGTCCGGTTGTATTGGAAGACGAGCAGAGAGCCTTTGGCTTTCAGTGCGTTACGCGATTCGGCAACGATTTCCTGGCGAAGCGTCTCCGGCAGAAGGCTGTAAGGCAGGCTGGAAATAATGTAGTCCGCTGGCGCAAGGCCATATTCCGACAGAATGCGGCGCACATGCGCGGCCGATCCGTGCACCACCCGGAGTCGCGGATCGCGAATGGTGCTGCTCAGGTACTGCACGAAGTCTTCGTTGAGCTCAATCACCAGCAGCACCGCGTCAGGCCGCATGCGCTTGAGCACTTCCCGCGTAATCGTTCCAACTCCAGGCCCGAACTCTACGACAACGCGTGCGCGGTCCCAGTCGACCTGAGCCATCAGATCCTTCACCAGGAATCGAGAACTCGGAACCACCGAGCCCAGCATCGACGGATACTTGAAGAAGTTGCGGGCAAATAGCGCCACGGCAGAAGTTGGCGCGGCAGACATTTTTGCGGCCTGGCTCGGCATTCCCGAAGTGTCCTCAAACAGCAGTACTCATCCTATCTGATGCCAGCCGAATCTAGAGCGTACACTCCCAAACCGAAGTAGTGGTGAACTAGGTACTTTGGTCACTGTGTTTGCCGAAGAAGCCAACCTTACTTCAGCAGGTTTTTTGAGACGCGCAAGGTAGAGTCGAGCGTGAGGATGCATCGTTGCAATAAGAGCGCGAGGGTAACTTGCAGCCGCGGAAGACGGTCAACGAGAATTGAGGAATCGGCGCTCTAGGATTCGTGTGGCTAATTGAGGATTGGCATTTGAGGCTGTGGATCAATACGCTACTGCGGCTAATTGCGGGAACCTACTTCCTTCTCACGTCGCTGTATTGCCTGCTCGCCTTCTTGCCGTACACCTACTGCGCCTTCATCAAGGCTCCGCCGTATCCGTGGATGCCCTGGCTCACCCATCATCAAGCTGCGTTGTACTGGCTCGCCGCAGCCGCGATCGTCGTAGCCAACTGGGATTCCTCCGCATCTTTATTTGTGCGCGGAGAGAGAATATGGCCGCTTGCCGGAATCTGCGTTCTCTTTGCATCGGGCGTTTACCTCAGCGCGTGGCCCTTCCTGCCCAGCCTGCAAAGCAATCGTGCAGCGTATTGGTGGAGCATGGTTGCGCTGCTGCCAGTGGTTGGACTGGCTCTGTGGAGGTCACACGCAACCGTCGAAGATCAGCGCGCTAGTCACCTCGAGAATAGTGGAACGCAGGTCTTCGGATATTCCGCCGGACTGTTTGTTGCGTTCGTGGTCAGCGCGATCTACACGATTGGGGCGCGCATGCGGATCTACAGCGAGGGGCACGGATCAGGCTTTCACGCGCAAGATGCGGAATTCGCGGTCTGGAGTCTGATCTCCCATTTTGTGCTTGCCATCGTCGTCTTGTCGGCGCTGAATGTCATCTTCCTGATTGCAGCGAAGTCCGCCAAGCCGATTTTCGCGCGGCGCTTGCTGACTGGAGCGCTGATCGTCGCTGCCCTGTCGTTCGTGCTGGCGCGCTTTCTCGATAATGCGATGAGCTTCGACGGTTGGGGAGCTTACGCGTATGCGGCCACGCTCGCCCTCGCACTGACACTGTGGGGATTCTCGCTCGTGCTGCCTTTCCTACAGCAGAGCGGCGTATCCGAAGGAATCGCCAAGTTGCAGACGCGGCTCTCCTGGAGACAATCTGTCATAACCTGGATCACGGTTGCGCTGCTCACGGTGCTGGCGCTGGCGTCGCGTTGGCTCATTGGCGGAGAAGACTGGAATGGCTTTGCCGCCAGCACTTGGGCTCTCGCTTTCTGGATCGCGATGAGCCTGTGCGTGTACCGTCTGCGACCGGCGCGAGCGCATTATTCCGCAGTGGTTGTCGTGGGCATACTTCTGACGAGCGCGTTCGTCTACAAGGGATTGCAGGCCACGGAGATTTTTTGGGCGAAGCCGCTAGGCTCGACCGATGACGAGATTTCACTGAAGTTCGAAGAGTACGGAAACCAGGACGCGTCGTTCCAGCTGGCGCACCACGTCCTCGGCAACAACCGCAACCAGGCTTGCGGAGATCTGTGCCGCATCCTGCGCGAGTACACCAACATCCGCGATACGCACATCACAGCGGGAGTGCGACTGGTGGACCATCTCGCGCCAGCGCAAGGCGAGCGCCCGAATGTCTTCATCTTTGTGATTGATTCGATGCGGCCGGACTATCTCGGAGCGTACAACCCGCAGCACGTCCACTACACGCCGAATCTCGATGCGCTGGCCCGCGACAGTGTTGTCTTCAAGAATGTTTACACGCAATACGCCGGCACTTCGCTTTCGGAGCCGGCGATCTGGTCCGGAGCGCTTCTGTTGCACACGCATTTTCCGCAGCCGTTCGATGAAGTGAACAGCCTGCGCACTTTGGCGCGAACGGATGGATATCAACTGGTCGCAAGCTATGACACGGTATTGCGGCAGCTGTTTTCTCCGTCGGACGAACTGACCAAGCTCGACTCGGACAAAGAACTGTGGAACCAGTACGAGGCGTGTTCCACGGTCGCGCAACTCGAGTCGACCATGGACGAGCGCCGAGACAAGTCCCAGCCTGTCTTCTTCTATGCGCAGCCGATGAACGTTCATCAATTCGCGCGCAACGATGTGCCGTCGCCAACGTCGCAGCACTGGCAATCACCCGAACGAATGAATGGGCGAATCACCTATGAAGTGCATTGGGTGGATTCGTGTCTCGGCGGATTCTTAGGTTATCTGAAGCAGCGCGGCTTGTACGACAACAGCATTATTGTGATTGCGAGCGACCATGGCGACGCCACGGGTGAGTTTGGTCGCACCAGCCATTCAACCTCGATTTGGCCCGAGATTATGCGGGTTCCGCTGATTGTGCATGTGCCGCCGAAGATGCGCGAGCGCATGGTGTTTGACGAGAACCGGCTTTCCACGTTGACGGATATCGCACCGACGCTCTACTACCTGCTGGGACATCGGCCGATCCGGCAGAACCCGTTGTACGGACATCCTTTGTTTGCGGAGACGCGGCAGGAACTCGACGCGTACAAAAGGGATGATCTCTTGCTGGCATCAGATGTGCGTGCTGTGTATGGGATTCTCACAGCTGACGGACGTTACTTGTATACGACCTACGATTCTCCGGCGGAGAGTTATCTGTTCGACCTCAATGCGGACCCGAACGCCGAACACAACATGCTGACCGCGCCGCTGAAGCAATGTTACGACGAAGAGATCATCGGACAGTTGCACGTGATCGGCGACTACTACGGGTACAAGCCCGGAGTGGGATCGCTGCTGGCCGCTGCGCGACAGTAGCGGGTCGATCGGAAAGGCAAAAGCCTCTTACCGCAAAGGACGCAAAGAAACACCAAAGAGTTCGCGGAGAAAATCTTGATTGGTTTTCTCCGCGTTCTCCGTGGGTTTCCCTGCGAACTTTGCGGTTAAAGGCTCTTGCCTTTACTGGCTCACGCGTGGCTTCGCGGGCTCGTTGATCGAGAACCAAAACCTTTTAACCGCAAAGGACGCAAAGAAAAGCCGCAAAGATCGCTAAGAAAATCTTGATTGGTTTCTTGGCGTTCTTTGCGGCCCTTCTTTGCGAACTTTGCGGTTAGAGGCTTTAGCTTTTACTACTTTGCTCCCAGATCGTCGTGCTCGTGATAGTTCGGATATGCGGGACGCTTGATCTCGGGCAGAGGATGATCTTTCAACTGCTGCATCACGACTTCAATGGCTTTTTCGAGTTGCGCGTCGTGTCCCTGCTTCCACGTCGCCGGTTCGAGATCGACTTCCACGTCAGGAGCGACGCCGTGGTTTTCGACTTCCCACTCGCCGTTGATTCCGTAGATGGCCGCGCGCGGCGCAGTAACGCGACCACCGTCGAGCAGTTCGGGATAGCCGCCGATTCCCACCAAGCCTCCCCAGGTTTTCTTGCCAATCAGCGGGCCGATGCCGGCTTTGCGGAAGTACCACGGTAGCGCATCGCCGCCGGAGCCGGACATTTCGTTGATGATCATCACCTTGGGACCGTAGATCGCTTCCGACGGGCTCGACCAGTCATGACCTTCGCGAGTGACGACCTTGCTCATCATAGGACGGCGCAGATGATCGACGATATAGTCGGCGAGCTGTCCGCCTTCGTTGAAGCGCTCGTCGATGATCGCGGCATCTTTGCCGACCTGCGAGAAGAAGTAGCGGTTGAAGCTGGTATAGCCCGCGCCCGCTGTATTGGGGACGTGTACGTAGGCGACGCGACCTCCAGTGGCCTGGTCGACACGGCGGCGATTGCTCTCGATCCATGCGAGATGGCGAAGGCCTTCTTCGCTCTCGACCGGAACGACCGTGACGTCACGCGAGTCTTTTCCGTCAGGATTCGCGCCGACTTTCAGGAGCACCTGCTTCCCGGCCGTCTCTTCGAAAAAGCTATAGATGTTGTCGGAGGCGTGCAGGTCGCGGCCATTGACGGCGAGGATATAGTCTCCAGTTTTGACGTTGACGCCGGGTTGCGTCAGTGGAGCTTGCATGCCCGGGTTCCAGTTCTCTCCGTCGTAAACTTTAGCAACGCGGTAGCGATTGTTTTCGAGGCTGTAATCCGCGCCGAGCAGACCACCCTTCAACTTCTTCGGTTCGGGAGTCTCACCACCTCCGACGAACATGTGGCCGACAGTGAGTTCACCCAAACACTCCTCAAACAGATAAGTGAGTTCGGCGCGGGAGGCGATGCCGTCGAGATACGGCGCGTATTTTTTCTTAGCCTTGTCGAGGTCGAGGCCGTGATAGTGCGGATCGTAGAAGAAGTCGCGCTCGATGCGCCAGGTTTCGTTGTAGATCTGCTTCCACATGGCGCGGGGCTCGACGTAGACCTCCCATCCATCGAGCTTCAAAGGGCCGATGCCGGGCTTCGGTGGGCCTCCGCCGCCAGGGCCATCGTCGGCGGATGCGGTCGACCATGAGTCGCCTTTGCGGTAGAGGATTTTTTCGCCGTCGGCCGAGATGGTGAAGTCGTTGACCTCGTCCATGAACTTGTCGACCTTGCGTTTGCTGAGGTCGAACTTCTGGATGGTCTGACTTAGCGGCTGGTCATCTTCCGTAATCACCAGCGGCGCTTCAGAGAGAAACAGGATTCCAGATTTTCCGGACACCATGTTGACGTAGTTCTTCGAAGGGATGGGCAGCGAAAGAATGCGCTGGCCGATGGCGTCGATGTCGATCTTAACGACAACGGGCTCTTCTTTCTTGTCCTTGTCCTTATCTTTATCCTTGTCGTCTTTGCCCTTGTCGGCGGACTTGTCGTCGGCCTTGCTCTTGTCCTTACCTTTGTCTTTGTCTTTACCCTTTTCCTTGGATTGATCTTTATCTTTGGCTTTGTCTTTATCCTGATCGGGCTTCTTTTCGTCCTTCGCCTTCTCCTCGTCGCTTTCGGGCGCGAGGGGAGATTTTTCATCTTTACTGAGCACAGCGACATACGCGGCGCGGGAGACGCGATGCTCGTCGCTCGACATGTCTAGGCCTGCGCTGGTGAGCGCGACATCGGTCGACGCAGTGAAGTAGAGATACTTCCCGTTCTTATCGAAGCTGGGATACAGCGCGTCGCTCATGCCGTCGGTGACCTGGAAAGCCTTGGCCTGCTCGAGCGAATAGACGAAGACTGCGTGCTGTCCGCTGGGAAGCGACCTGGTGTAGGACACCCACTTGCTGTCGGGGGACCATGTTTGATTGAGCGTCGTCGGTCCGAAGCCGCCGAAGTAGTCGGCATCGATGAGTTTGGGCGCAGGATTCTCGAGATCGACGTACCACAACTGCAGGCGCTTGTCGGAATACGCGATCTTCTTGCTGTCGGGAGACCATGTCGGCGAGTAGAAGAATGACGGAGGATTGCCGAGGTTGATGTGGCGCACGGTGCCGAGGCCATTTTGGTCGCGGATGGTGAGTTCGTATTCGCCGGACTCGTCGGAGAAATAGGCGATGGACTTGCCGTCGGGCGACCACGCGGGATCGCGATCGGCGACTGCGGGAGTGCGTGTGAGATTGCGAATGTCGCCCTTGTCGGTGGGAACGGTGAAGATCTCTCCCCACGCTTCAAAGACAGCGCGTGCGCCGGTGGGAGAGAGGCTGAAGTTTTGAATGCGCTTGGGATCGACCTTGGAAAAATGCGGGCGGATCGCGTCGATGTCGCCGGTAACGTGAATCGAAATGTTCTTCGCCTGATGCGTGTTCAGGTCGTAAAGCTTGATGGCGCCGAACTGTTCGATGACGATGGCATCGGGACCGGCTGAGGCTCCCTTGAAGTCGAGGCCGTCGCTGTGCAGAGCTTCGGAGACCTGTTTGGTTTTCGTGTCGTAGGCGAAGAGACTGACGGGACCGTTGCGGTCGGAGAGGAAGTAAACGGTATCGCCAACCCACATGGGCTGTTCATCGTTCGAGTTGTCGCGCGGAATTTTCACGGTGCTGGAGTCTTTGAGATCGAGAATCCAGATGGGCGTGGTCTGCCCGCCGTGGTAGCGCTTCCAGGCCGCCTGCCACTTGGGGTGAGGAACGTACGCGACGTGCGTGCCGTCAGGGGAGAAGCTGGCATCTTCGGCGATGGGAATGGGAAGTTGCGTGGGGAATCCGCCGTCGACGGGAACGGAGTAGAGCTGATCCTCGAAGTGCATGAAGCTGCTGCCCCAGGAGTTGAAGAGGATCTTCTTTCCGTCGGGGGTCCAGCCGTTTACGTATTCTTCGGCGGGATGATAGGTCAGACGGCGCGGCAGGCCGCCAGTCGCGGGGATTAGGTAAACGTCACGATTGCCGTCGTACTCGCCGGTGAAGGCGATCATGGAACCGTCGGGCGAGAAGTGCGGAAGTATCTCGATTCCTACGTCGGAAGTGAGGCGATGCGCGTCGCCGCCATCGCGGCTGACAGTCCAGAGATCGCCAGCGTAGTTGAAGACAATCTGCGTTTTGCTGACGGCGGGGAAACGGAGCAGGAGGGGAGGATCGGATTGGGCGGCGGCGATTTGAAGGAAAGTCGGGACGAGGACGAACAACATCACGACGAATTTGCGCATGTGGGCTCCTGAAGACTTTGGGCGAACCGGAATCTTAGAGCGGGGCTGGCATCGGGGTCAACAGTGCGGGGAACGTCAACGGCGTTAACCACTAAGGACACGAAGGGGCACGAAGGAAAGAGCAATATCTAGGATTTCGGGGGCTTGCTCTTCCCCGGAAGGCTGGCTGGATTTTCGTGGACGCGTTCGCGGAAGCCTCCCCGCAGGCCGGCGGCTAGACCTACGCTGGATTCGCCGAATTTGTCGCGTAGGCGATCGGCGGCGGCCAACGCGTCTTTCCAACGCTGCTGGCGGTTGCCTTCGAGTAAATTGATTTGATCGGGCTGGGCGGTGGTGAACGACGACGTTTGCACGCCCAGTAAGCGAACCTGCATTCCCTTTTTCCAATTCTTGCGGAAGAGGGCGCGGGCCTGCTCGAAGATCTCCGTGTCGAGTTGCGTCGGAGCCGGCAGCGAGTGGGCGCGGGTGATGGTGGTGAAATCTTTGTAGCGCAGTTTGAGTTGAATTGTGCGGGCATGGAAATGAGATTCGCGCAGGCGGCGGCCGACCATTTCAGAGAGTCGCATCAGCGTGGACTCGAGCTGGCTGGCGTCGGCGGAGTCTTCGTTGTATGTATGTTCGTGGCTAATGGACTTGGCACCGACGTCGGCTCCAACTTCGCTGTCGAACCATCCGCCGGCGTCTTCTCCGCGGGACTTACCGGCCAACGCGAGTCCCCACTTGCCGAAGCGGTCTTCCAGTTCCGAGTCTTCGAGTTTCGCAAGGTCTCCGACTTTCTTGATGCCGAGCGCGTGGAGATGGGTCTCCATGACTTTGCCGACGCCGGGAATCTCGCGCACGTCGAGAGGAGCGAGGAACTTGGCTTCTTCGCCGGGAATGATCCAGAGGAGGCCATTGGGTTTGGCTTGGGCGGACGAGACTTTTGCGATCAGGCGCGAGCTTCCAATTCCCACCGAGCAGTTCAGACCGGTGTCGCCTTTCATGCGGAGGTGTAGAGAGTTCGCGGCCTTGAGTGGAGGCCCGTGCAGGCGGTCGGTGCCAGTCATGTCGAGAGGCTTCGTCGATGGATGCCATCTCCACTTTGGGGGAGAACGTGTCGAGCACTTTGTAGACTTTCTCGGAACACTCGCGGTAGCGCTCGGGATGTCCGTTGACGAAGATGGCATGCGGGCACATCTTAGCCGCGGTACGCAGCGGCATGGCGGAGTGAACTCCGAACTTGCGCGCTTCGTAGGAGGCGGCGGAGACAACACCACGCTCGTCGCGCTGGCCGCCAACGATGACGGCCTTGCCTTTCAGCGACGGGTCGAAGAGCTCTTCGACCGAGACGAAGAAGGCGTCCATGTCGACGTGGAAGATGGTACGGGGAAACGCGGGATCGGGTACGGCGGACATGCTCAGGCAGATTTTAGCAGCGGCGGGCGTCTCGCGGGCATCGCCTAGAGATCGAGTTGGACGATCAGAATCGACGAATATTGCAATTGTGTGCACCTTTTCACAGAAATTTGACATGGAGCGGTTGACAGCAGCGCCGCTTCAAACCGATAATCACATGGCTCGGTGGCCGTCTCGCCCCCTCTCCGGTTAACCGAACTCCCCCCTGACAACCCGATTCTGATGGAGGACAATTGCATGACACTCAGTAAGTTCGCGCTCGTCGTATGCGCGCTCGTGGTAACGACCGCCGCCTTTGCCCAAGACGATCAACCCATTCCGGTCGCACCCGGAACACCGCTCACCCAGAGATTTCACCGTCCTGCTTCACTCCAGAACGCGGCCGCGCCGCCAATCACCGGCTCGACCATCCCTTCCTTCAACTACAGCGTGGTTTCTCCTGTGGACGGGAAGACTTACACGGGCACTATTATTGGCGCGAATCCGGCCACGAAGCCAGGCAAGGTCTCGGTTGTCCCGACGGTTGTGGTGCCGGTAAGGCTGGTCTTCCAGTACAACGCAACGACCAGCTTCATTTTTGACCCGACGGTGGCCGATCCCGGTTGTTTGGGAGCGGGCAACAACGCGATGAAGCTGACCGAGCTCTCGCCGATCTTCAACAACGCCAAGTTCGTTTTTGGAGGCGTTACGGTTGGGAACACACAATATGTTGATGCTTTCGAGCGGGCAAATTTCTGGGGAAATGTCTCTGCCGCAGGCGGCGCCAACTACCACACGCTTTTGGGTCTTGCGCCGATGCCGACGCAGACGGTGACCATTACGAGCGCCAACTCTGGCAACCCGAACGGATCGGTTTACAGTTTCTCCGGGCAGTGCGGCACCAACACGACCAATGTGAATGGGCCCGGACTACTGGGAGTGATGAACATCGCCGCGTGGGATCCGATTGCGCAATCGCTGATCACCAAGCTGGGGATCACTCCCAACAGCTTCGTGCTGTTCCTGTTTTACAACACTGTCATGTCTGAGGGGACTCCGACGACGCTGAACAATTGCTGCATTCTGGGCTACCACAGCGCCGTGGGTTCGCAAACGTACGGAAACAGCGAGTTTGAAGGCAGAAACCAGACTTTGTTCCCCGGGACTGCCGACACGTCGATTCTGAGCCACGAAATCGGGGAATGGATGGACGATCCGCTGGTGAACAATGCGACGCCGGCATGGGGCCACATTGGGCAGGTCTCGGGCTGCCAGGGGAATCTGGAAGTGGGAGATCCGCTGTCAGGAACGTTATTGCCGCCGGTGAAAATGCCGAACGGCTTCTCCTACCACTTGCAAGAGTTGGCGTTCTTCGATTGGTTCTTCCGAATCTCGCCTTCGATTGGAGTCAACGGATGGTTCTCGGACGAGGGGACATTCCTCACGGGCGCAGGAGCAGTCTGCCACTAGCAAGGTGATTAGAAAAATGGAGCACGCCAGCGATTTCCGTCGCTGGCGTGCTTTTTTATACCAACACTTTTTCAGGAGTAGACACGGGCGCAGTCCGCATGTGCTTCACGCGGTCGTAAATCTTGCCGTATTCGCGGGCAGAGGCGTTCCAGGAAAAATCCTTGTTCATGCCGTTGCGCATGAGCACTTGCCACGAGGTTTTATCCTGGTAAGCCTGCAAGGCTTGCTTGATGGTGAGCAGGAGTGATTCGCCGTTGTATTCGGTGAACTTGAAGCCAGTTCCCTTCCCGCTGCGAGCGTCCCAGGGTTCGATGGTGTCGTCGAGGCCGCCGGTGGCGCGGACGATGGGGACCGCACCGTACTTGAGGCTGTAGATCTGGTTCAGGCCGCAGGGTTCGTAGCGCGAGGGCATCAGGAACATGTCGGCGCCAGCTTCGATCTTGTGGGCGATGGCGTTGTCGTAGGCGACCTTGACGGCAATTTTGTTGGGGAACTGTTTGTTGAGGCGGAGGAACATCTCTTCGTAGGCCTTGTCGCCGGCGCCGAGGGCGACCATGATCATTTCTTCGCGCGCGAGGCGATCGGCGATCTGCGAGATCAGGTCGAAACCTTTCTGAGCCGCGAAGCGGGAAACGATGCCGATAACGGGCAGGGTCGGGTCGGCTTTGGTGACGCCGAATGCAGTCAGCAAGTCTTGCTTGGCTTTCGCTTTACCCGAGAGGTCCTGCGGTGAATACTTCGCCACGGTGAACTTGTCGGTCTGCGGGCTCCACTCGTCGTAGTCGACTCCGTTGAGAATTCCTGTGACGGTCGCTGCGCGATCGCGGAGGACGCCTTCGAGACCGAATCCGTATTCCGCGGTCTGAATTTCCTGGCTGTATTTCTTGCTCACCGTCGTGATGAAGCCGGAATAAGTCAGCGCGCCTTTGAGGAAATTAACCTGACCGAAGAATTCCATCTTCGACATGGTAAAGAGATCCCAGGGCAGCATGAGCAGAGGAAGCGTGTCAGGCGGGAACAAGCCCTGGTAGCCCATGTTGTGGATGGTGAAGACCGTGGCTACTTCGCGGAAGGCAGGATCCTCGTCATAAACGGTGCGAAGGAGGACAGGGATGAGCGCCGACTGCCAATCGTGGCAGTGGAAGACCTGCGGAACACCAAGAATTTTCGAAGCTTCAAGAACAGCGCGGGAGAACAGCGCGAAGCGTTCAGCGTTGTCGGGATAATCGCCGGCGGGGGTGCCATACAGGGCGTCGCGGTCGAAGTACGGGGCATACTCGACGAAAAAGAATCGCACTCCACCATGAGTGCCTCCACTGACGACCGAGGCGAAGCGGTGCTTGTCGTCGAAGGGGATCGTAATACTGCGAACTACGGTTGCGGGGTCGGTGAGTTTCGTCTGACGATAGCGCGGCAGGTAGACGCTGACCTGGTGGCCCAAGGCGGCGAGGGCGCGGGGCAGCGCGCCGACTACATCGGCAAGCCCGCCTGTCTTAGAGAACGGAACGCCTTCGGAAGCGGCAAATGCGATATGCATGAGTCCGGAACCTCCACGCGCGCACGATTTCCATGGCGCGCGATATTATGAGTGTGTCTCGGGGCCTGGTCCGACAAGCTTTTGATGCAAGGACCAACTCGCCAGTCTACTTCCCGAGATAGTGAGGGTCAATGTGCCAAAGGTAGCGTCCACGCACCGTCCGCAAACGAAGCCCAAATTGGGACAGCACTTTTTGGCCAGTGAGTATCTGGCTGCGCGCATTGTCGACGCTTTGGGCGACGTGTCGCAGAGTACGGTGCTTGAAATTGGCCCGGGACGGGGCATTCTGACTTCCCTGCTCGCGCGGAGAGCGCGGCGTTTGATCGCGGTGGAGTTGGATCGCGTGCTGGCGGCGCAGTTGCGGCTCAAGTTCGGCATGACGCGCAATGTCGAAATCATTGAAGCCGACATTCTGGCCATCGATTTCGATTCGCTGTTCGGACCCAAGCCGGGACTGGGACGGCCAGGCATTGAGATCAAGCCTGATCCGGTGAAGGTTGTGGGCAATCTTCCTTATTACATTACGTCGGACATTCTGCTCCGGCTGTTCGCGTTTTCGAAGTACTTTGAGAGCATCGTGATCCTGGTGCAGCGCGAGGTGGCGGACCGGATCGCGGCGGAGCCTGGAGGACGCGATTACGGAATGCTCTCGGCAACGGCGCAGCTGTACGCCCGTGTCGAAAAGCTGTTCACCCTGCCGCCGGAGGCGTTCGCGCCTCCGCCGAAAGTGCATTCGACGGTGCTGCGGTTGACGATCGATCCGCAACAGGAGAAGCTGGGCGTGGCCGGGGACGGGTTCATTGATTTCCTGCGGCTTTCGTTTGGGCAGAAGCGCAAGACTCTTTGGAACAACTTGAAGGGTGGATACGACAGCGCGGAACTCAAGCGGGCGCTCGCGGAAGCGAAGGTCAAAGCTACGGCTCGGGCAGAGACTCTGAGCGTGGAAGAGACGGCGGCTGTTTATCGGGCTTTGGGTGGCGGGCGGGCCGGGCGATAGGGTTCGGCCGTGAGCACGGCTAACGTCAAAAGCTTGAAACGCAAAGGTCGCTAAGAAAGGCCGCTAAGTTCGCTAAGCAAATCGAAGGACAATTGGAGGGCCTATGGCTACTGGCACTCTACGGCGTCCCGCGGTCGCGGGGCGATTCTACCCGGGCGATGCCGAGGATTTGCGCACGGAAGTTCGGGGGTATCTCTCTCAACCTCTTCCTGTGAACCACAACCCCGTATCCGCGATGGGGTGCATCGCGCCGCATGCGGGTTATATGTATTCCGGGCATGTGGCCGGGGCGGTATTTGCGCGCGTGGAGATTCCTCGGCGCTGCGTGCTGATGTGCCCTAACCATACCGGGATAGGCCGTCCGCTTGCGACGATGAGCGAAGGGGCGTGGGCGACGCCCCTGGGCGATGTTCCCATCGATGCAGAACTGGCCAGTGCTTTGAAACAACGATTTGCATCTCTGCACGACGACCCGGCCGCGCATCGCGCCGAGCATGCCGCGGAGGTGGAGCTTCCCTTTCTGCAAATGCGCCAGCCAGAGTTGACTTTCGTGCCGATCGCTTTAGGAACCGGCAAGTTCGACGTTCTCGAGCAGTTAGGCAAGGCTTTGGCCGACGTGATTGCGGCGCAGAAGGAACCTGTATTGATCATTGCCTCGAGCGACATGAATCACTACGAGTCGGACGCAGCGACGCGAGTAAAGGATCATCGGGCGATCGAACGGATTCTCACTCTGGATCCGCGCGGGCTCTACGACGTAGTCACGCAGCAGGACATCAGCATGTGCGGGTTTGGTCCGGCGGTCGCCATGCTGACGGCGGCCCGGCAGCTGGGAGCGACCTCGGCTGAATTGGTCAAGTATGCGACCTCGGGAGATGTGTCGGGGGACCGGGAGATGGTCGTCGGGTACGCAGGGGTGGTTGTGGCGTAAGGGTTGAATGAGTCCTTGTGGCGGGCAGCTCCGTCATCCTGAGCGGAGCGAAGGACCTGTGTAATGTGCGCTGCCGGTGAATTGCACAGGTCCTTCGCTGCGCTCAGGATGACAAAGCTCAGTGAACGAGCTTCGCATTCCAGAAAAGCCGCTAAAACCCAGTAAAGACAGGTGAAACCGGGCATTCGATCAAGTACAACAGTAACCTTTTTCTCGCTCTTTTCGGCGGTTACCCTGAACTGGAGCTTGGGGGAATACTGTTTATGGGTGATCGGTACTGGCTCTGGGTCGGAGCACGTCTGCTCGTAGGCTTAGCCCTTGTGGCTTGGGTGGGAAGCTACGTGGGAGCGGGCAGCGGCGAAAAAGAGTTTCAGAAGACGCTGGACGCCATGAAGCAGGTCCGCAGCGTCCGCGTGGCATCCACAGCCAACCAACCTGGGGTTCAGCACAATGAAATGCTCTGGGAAGTGGACTGCAAACGCGATATCGCGCATCGCCAGATGCACATGGTGAACATCTCCACCAATCCTCCGAGCGACATGAAACAGGACCAGATGTTTGTCGCGGGCCACGGATTTGAACGCAAGAGCGATGGTTCGTGGGCCGCAAGCAACTACATCTATGGCGGCTGGTCGGCGAGAGGGTATTGCACCAACCTGGCCCAGGGCATAGACAGCAACCTGCTGCCGCAGATCGCCACGATGATCAAACGCGGGATCATCCAGAAGGGCGACAAAAAGACTGTGAACGGAGTGCGCTGCCGCGAGTGGCTGGTCACGATGAGAGGCGGCGTCAGCGCGCTGGAGCATGACACGGTCTGCCTTGGCCTGGATGACCATCTTCCGTACGAGATGACGACGGACTGGGCACAGTTTCACGAGACCTTCTCCGACTACAACACGCCCATAAAATTTGACGCGCCTGAGGCCCTTCTGCAACCGGCAAGCGCTGCCACTGGGTCGAACTGAACCGAATGGGAGCACATTTCATGAAGCGGGTATCACAATCAAGGTTTATGAATCCTAAGACCTTCTGCCTTGTGTGCAGGGCGATGACGGTTGGGCTATTTCTGTTGCTTGCGGCGATGCTTCCGGTGCAGGGCCAGCAAGGCGGTTCGCTGGCCGACGCCGCGCGGCAGGCGCGCGCCCAGAAACAGGGGCAGGCGAAGCCGGGGTCCACCCAGGCGCAGCAAGTAGCCGATCAAATGTCGGAAGAGCAGAACGACACCGGCGCGCCGGGAGGCTTCAAGACCTACAACGCCGGCGACTACAACGTGTGGATCCCCGCGCCGTACATGGTAGAGGGGCACGACGACGCGGGCATCGTTCTCGCGGGTCCGACAATCGGAAGCAAACGTCCGCTCATTCTGGTGGGAACTCCGATTGTTACGCACTGGGAAAATAGCGACGCGGCTTTCCAGGACGCGGCCACGCAGTTTTCGCGTTTGTACGCCCAGACGACGCAATGTACCAAAACCACGGTGGCCGACCATGCAGCCTTCAAGTGCGGCATGGCCGCGGCAACCCTGCTCGGAAGACAGATGGGCGGCAACGCGGTTTTTGTGCGTGGGTCGGGAACAATCTATCCCGTTCTTTGCCTTGCGCCCACCGACAGCGGCGCACGCGACACTCTGAATAATCCCCGCGCCAGCTACCAAGACAAGCTGGCGGCGCGAGATACTCTGGCCCGGGAAGAACAGGATGTAAGGAGTGTCTGGCAAAAGTGCGACACAGTATTTTCTTCGATTCACGTCAAACCAGGCATGGGCAAACAGGCGGAGGCGAAGAGTGGCAACAACTCCGACACGACCGCCAATGCCTCCGGTACTGACTCGGCAAGCTCTGGGGCACCGGGATCGCTGGCGGATGTCGCACGTCGACTGAAGCAGGATCCGTCGCAGGCCGCAGTCGTTGCCGCTCCTGCTCCGGCTGCCTCGCCGCAGGCTCAGACCACGGTGCCTGCGGGGTTCAAAATTCATGCGTTCCAATATTGCAGCGGACCGCGGCAATGCTGGAATGGATCGGTACTGGTTCCGGTGGATGCAAAGTTGGTCAGTTCCGACTGCAATAAATATGTATTCGAAGTCAAAGTACAGGGAACACCGTTCCTTCTGATGGCGGGTTCGGCTGGCGCGGAGTGCGGGACGGGCGGGCCTGATCCGGTGAGTTGGAATCAACTCGCCGATCCCGAGAGCAAACGGGCGCCCGGCACATATTCCACTATCAGCAGCCAAGTAGCGAAGATCGACGACAAGGCGGCAACCATCACGACGCTCAGTTTCAGGAAAGGCTTGACCGACTGGATGGGCGAACGCGCCGAAGTTGAAAATAACGGGGTCCCGCTGGTGGTGGGCTGTATTGCTCCAAGAGACCGCTTCGCAGACGGAGACGCTGTGTGCTCCGCGCTGATCGGATCGCTCAGATTGCCATGAAGCATCGGTTGTCAGTCCGCAGAATCTGGACCGCGGTGATATGGCTGGGCTGCGTCGGCGCATCTGCGTGGGGGCAGGATTCCACGAGTGCGGGCGATTCGCTGGGCGCTGTTGCCCGCCAGACCCGTGCGCAGCATGCTTCGTCCGCCGACGGCAAGCCCAGCAAAGCGCAAGAAATAGTCGACGAGATGCAGCAGGAGCAGGAAGCCGCCGACAACGCTCCTGTGGGCTTCAAGAATTATGACGCCGGCGATTACCGGCTGTTTGTGCCATATCCGTTCAGCCTTGAGGGACGCGACAACGGCGGCGCGGTATTGCTTGGGTCGCGTCTGGGAATCACCACCACCGAAGTGATGGCGGGAGCACCGATTCCGATTCGCCCCCATCTTAGCGACGCCGATTTGGCAAGCCTCGTGAGCCAAATGGCCCGGCGGTACTCGTCGGGCGCCTATTGCTCTCCGATTCCAGGTACAGCCCGCAAGACGTTCCAGTGCTCGTTGGGAACCACAAGCCTGCTAGGCCGCACAGTCATGGGCGATATGGAGTACGTGGTGGGATCAAACAGCTTGATCCCCGTCATGTGCGTCAGCCCGCAGGAATCCAACCAGTGTCTGACCTACGATTCCTACGGCTACCGCAACTGCTACAACCGCTATCTGACATGGGAAGAATCGCAGAGGGCTAAAGGCGCCGTACAGGCACGTTACAGCGAACAACGAACCACGACGCAGATGTGCCAGCAGGTCATTTATCCGTCAATCCAACTTAAGGAAGACATCGTGGTGCACCCGGCGTCGATCTCGGAGAAAAAGACGCCCAGGATGAAGACGGCTACGACGACGCAAGAAGGTGAACCGGGTTCGCAGGGTACATCGCTGGCCGAGTTGGCCCGGCGGACGAGGCAGGCGTCGCAGGGCAAGCCGCAGGCGACGCTCGACAACGCAGAAGGAGCCGTCGCCGCGCCTCCGGGATTCCAGTCGTTCGTTCTGCAGTACTGCCAGAATCCGCAGCAGTGCTCGGAGGCGTCGGTGGTGATCCCCGAGAAAACCGAGGTGGTGTCGCGCACCAACGGGCAGCACATCTTCAAGACCTTTCTCAATGGCGAGCCGGTCATGCTATACGCGGGACCGGCGGACGTGAACGCGCCCTACCGCAGCCTGACCGATCCGGACTACATCCGCATGCGGGACCTCGCCAATTCGAACAACTGGTCGCGCGAGAAGGCCGACGGAGTCAGCACGCAGGAGATGACCATCGTAGGCAAGTATTCCCTGATGACACGCTTTCGCTACCAGCGGGATCAGAAGCGCTGGTGGATCGGGGAAAGAGTGCTGATCCAGAACCGGGGCGGACAGTTCTTGCTAGGCTGCACGGCGGCGGAAGAGCACTTTGCGGATGCGGAAGTGTTGTGCACCACGCTGGTGAATTCGTTGCGATTGCCATGAAATTCTCTCCAGGCACAACTCGGGCTTGCATGGTGGCATTGGCGTTCGGCGTCGGCTTGTGCGCTTGGGCTCAAGAGCCGTCGCCTTCTCTGGGCGACGTGGCACGCAAGACGCGCAAAGAGCATGCGGCGAGCGACCACGTCGCGGCCAGACCATCGGCCCGAGAGGACGAAGACGGCCCAGACTCGAGCGGCGTCTGGCGCGTGAAGCTGTGCGTGCAGAATCCTTGTGTTGAACTCTCGGTCACGCTGCCCAAGAGCCCGAAGTGGAGCCGGCAGGGGAGCGAGCCTCGGCCCGTGATGATTCCCTTGCTCGGCCACGAAGAGGATGCGAGCCGCGCGATCCGGGTGTTCGCAGCGGAGTCGCTTGGACCCTCGTACTCTCTCGACATTGCCAAGCGAACGTTTTTGCAAGGATGGTTTGCCCGTCCGGAATACTTTGGGCAAGGCGCACATCTGGTGCTCGACGAACATCTGACGGTCGACGACCGCGTCGCGTTGGTGACGCACTTTACCGTGATTGCTGGCGTACAGAAGTATCGCGGCCTCAGTGTGGTCGCAGGTACGGGCACGGGCACCGGTAATTTCGGCTTTGCCTGCGTGTTCCGCGATGAGGATGCCAACGCGGCCACCAGCGTTTGCGAAGCGATCGTGAGGTCGGCACGGGCGCAGACCCTGCAGCCCGCCACGCCCCGGTATTATCCGACTTACTATCCCCCGAGTTATCCGCGCTATGACGATCCACGAGACGATCCGCCGGATAACGATGATCCGGAATAAGACACAAGCTTGGGAATGAAACGAATACTCTCCATCTTCGGGGCCAGCGTCACTCTGGTGCTCTGTATGGCACCAGCGGCGGCGGCGCAAGGGCAATCGCAAGCGAGTGCCGTGCCACGCAAGATTGTGCTGCAAGCTGAAGTCAAGCCGGGACAGGTGCTGCGGTACGAACTGGAGGCCGCCGGGTCTTTTCTGCCGACGTCCGATGCGAGTGGAGCCATCCTTACGCCGCCACGGGGACCGTGCGACTACGCGCTGGCGGCGATCGTGACATTGCGCCCACAGGCTCCTAACAAGGACGGAAACATTCCGGTCGAAGCCAAGTACAGTGAAACCCGCGTGATGAGCGTGCGCTGCGCGCTCTTTGCTGAGGCGGACTTCCAGAAGCGGTTGGCTGCGCTGCAGTCGGCGCCGGTCATGTTCCGTGTGGGTCCGCATGGTGAAACTGCGTTGGGACACACCAGCGGCGGGTACTTCAAGTATTGGGACGGCGGCGATCTTCTGCGCAAAGTCACGCAAGATCTTTTGCAAACCGAATTCTCTCCGCAGCCTGTGGCAGAGGGAGCTTCGTGGAAGCCGCGCGGACAGTTCGCCTATTCGCGTGACCATGCCTTGAAAGCGCTGGAACTGAGCGGAGCCGACTTGCGGTTCAAGAATATGGTTCAGGTCGACGGCAAGTCTTGCGCATGGGTCACGTCGCAATACGTTTTCTCTCCCATCGACCTGCCGGCAGTGGGCACCGCGAGTGGCGGACGCATTGTTCCCGCGGCGGGTAACAACGCGGTCGCGGCCGTGCTGCATATCTCGCTGTTGCTTGATCCAGCAAGCCATCATGTCGCATGGCTGCACCGCTCGCAGACGATCGACAACAAGCTGACGCTGGCTTCGCCCTTCGACGACAGCGCGGCCAGCGATGATCCTGTCGAGCCTGACGATCAGGACTCGGAGAATCCCATGCCCGACTTGTCGAGCATGCGGTCGGACAATCCTGGACGATACCCGTTCATGACATTTCACTTTCAGGAAGAAGCGCGGGCGCGCCTGCTGCCGGACGAGCGCTCGGTCGAATGGCTGGCGGCGCTGAAGAAATTTGAGGGAACACCCGAGCCTGAGTCCGGTACCGTACCAGTGCCTGTGACGAAAACGCTGCTGCCCAACCCGATCGTACAAGCAGCCAAGCCAGCGGTCGTAAAGAGGACGACTCGCGTCGTCGTGGATTCTGAATCCCTTGTCGCAACGCCCGCTGGATTTACGCGGTACGAGAAGGGCCTGTGCCGGGATGCATGGTTCTGCGCCACCGTATCCGTGGCGCTGCCGGGAGATGTTCAGATTTCTGAAGACACGCCGCTGCGGACCATCTATCTCGCCCAGACGGGAACGCTGCACGTCAGCATCGCCGTGGGACCGGCGCTTGATCGCCGGGGAGTCGGACTGACGGAAGAGGAAGAGTTAAGAAAACAGGCGAACTACTATCTGGATAATTATGTCTGGCTCGCCGCGAAACCCGGGATTGGCACGAGTTCTACCAGCGCCACGCTCGACGGGTATCCCGGGCTCGTTACCGATTTCAGCGCCACCCAGCGCGATCTGGCGAACATCCACGGTGTACTGGGATTGATCCTGACGCCGTGGGGAAAAGTCGTACCGGTCAGCTGCAGCTCCGATCACGCTTCCTCGGCTGAACTGCAGACGGTGTGTGAGAAGGTGATTACGTCGGTCAGTTTGCGGCGGTAGTTTTAGAAAATCCAGTCAGGGTCTGTAAGGTTCGGCGCCGAAGGCGAGACGCCCCTTCGACAAGCTCAGGGCAGGCTCTCGAGACAGCCGGCAGGTTGTCGGCGCTACGGGAAAACTAAAAGGGCGGCCTCGCGGCCGCCCTTTGCATTTCTACGAACTTCTAAATCAGTGGTGGACGGTCCCGCCCGAGGTTGCGTGAGGGGCCGACGCGCTGTGTCCCATCGACGGGGCCGACGGAGCGTTGCGTCCTGTGCTCTGGGGTGGGCCGAAGCCAGGAGCTCCGCCAGACGGTCTGCCTGACGTCGTAGAGAACTGCGGAGCAGGCCGCACGGCGACGAAGCCGTCTTTGGCAACCTGGTGGTTCAGATGATTAAGATTGCCGAGCGAGCCGCGCGGAATTCCCATGCCCGCCGAACCCGCATTCACGACCATCCGCGACGGCGGCATGGCTGAGGTCGGGCCTCCGCGCCCAACTACAACCGTCTTCACGGTTCCGACAACCGGGGCGACCGGCGCCTGGAAGTGGACCGGCGTCGCACCCGAATACCGGGGCACGGTCACCCATGAGTTCCATCCGCCGGGCTGCCACATCCAGCCGAAGCCGGGAACGAAACTCCAGTTTCCGTAGCGGTACGGCATCCAGCCCCAAGGATAGGCCGAGACGAACATGTAACCGGCACCGGGATACCAGGACCAGGCGCCGTCCATGAAAGGATCCCATCCAACGCCGGTAAAGTAGGGCTGCCACATCATGCCGTAGCCCGGAACGTTGGTGTAGCCACCGTAATAGTTCAGGTCGCTGTAGCCGTAGCCGTAGGGCGAAGAATTATTTTTTGAGTACTGGTCGTGGTATGAGTTGGCTTCTTTGTCCCACTCATCGAGGGGAGCATCAGCTACGTTGTTGGCGAGCGTGTACTTGTCGTTATCGCTAGCGTCAAACGTCGCGGTCTTCTTCTTCGCGACGGTGACCGTGCCGGAAGGACTCGCGACTTCGACGTCTCCCTTAAAGACCGCGAGATTCGCGGTATGGGCCGAGGTGTCAACGCGGAAGTGGGCAGCATGGTCGAGCGAAATCTTCTCGCGGGAAAAATTCAGCGTGAACCCGTCCTTACCGAGCCAGTTGACGTAGGCCATGCCCTCGACGAGATTGATTTCCGAGAGGTGCTTGCCGGAATCGGCAACACTGAGCGTGCTGAACTGGACCGTCGAGTTGGGCGTGAGGCGCAGGGTGCTGCCGTCTTCGAACTCGATTTCGGCACGGCCGCGGTCGAGGGTTTTCAGTTGCGTCCCCTGTGTAATGGGAAGATTGACAAAGGCGTTTTCAAATCCCAGACCTGTGTTCTTGTCGATTTGAACCGAACCCTGCACGTCGCTAAGGCGAACGATGCGGGCTTGCGAATCGGCCAGGGCGGGCAGGGATAAGAGAGAGCAGGCAGCGGCCGTCAGAGCAACCAGACGGAGCCTTGATACAGGTGCCTTGGACATAGCAACCCCCAAAGGTCTTTCGCCTTATTAGAACACGGTTCCCTGCCGGGAGTTGTAAAACTTGGGTCTCCACGGTACATGGGCCGAAAACACAGTGCGACTGGGGGATTCGGAAACCGGCAATTCCGTCGTTTACCGGTTCAGGCGTCGGTGGTATGCCTGGGCCGCCAACGCGGTTACTGTGGTGCCGGTGCCACCGCTGGGACAAGCGTCTTCCCATCAATCACGATCGAATTGTTCCCAGCAACATTGGTCACGTAAACCCGGTTACGAGCGGCGTCGACCGCGATCGCATAGGGACTATTTCCGGCTGGTACCGTTGCGATCACTGAATTGGCGCGCCCATCGATGACGGAGACGTTATTGCTACGAGTGTTCGCGACGAAGATCCTGTGAGTTTCCCGATCGACCGCCAACGCCTGAGGGCGTGCCCCGACTATTACCGTGGCGATCACCTTGTCGCTGGAACCGTCGATCACGGTGACGCTATCGCTCGCGTAGTTCGCAGCGTAGATTTTATTCGCGGTCGGGTCCACGGCGATCGCGCAAGGGATTTCGCCGGCGCCTACGGAGGTAACAGCGTTGCTTGCGCCATCGAGCACCGCGACGCTCGCACTGCCGCTATTTGCAAAGTAAATTCTGTTGGTGGCTTCATTCACCGCGACGCCCCAGAGATGCGTTCCGACTGGAACTTTCGAGATTCTGTCATTGGATCCATCGATCACGGTTACATGGTTGCCTTCGTACCCGGTCAAGTACAACTTGTTGTTTACGGGGTTCAGGGCAATCGCATCCGCCTGCACTCCTGCCTCCAGAGTGCTGGTGGCGTTGCTGGCTCCGTCAATCACCGTCATGTCATTGCTGAAGGTTCGGGACACATAGACTTTATTCGTCGCCGGATTTACCGCGACCACGTAGGGAAGATCTCCGACCTTCAGGGTTGCGATGGCCGCGTCGGAAGCCCCATCAATGACGGTAACCGTGCCGCTCCGGGAGTTTCCTACATAGATTTTGTTCGTTGCGGGATTGACCGCGATCGATACTGGCCGGATTCCCACCTTCACCGAGGCACGGTGAATGCCGTCGATCACTGTTACCGTGTCGCTGTTCGTGTTCACTGCGTAGACTTTGTTGGTCTTCGTGTTGATCGCGACTCCACGAGGACTGATTTGCGCTCCCGCCGGCGCAGGGGCTTCGGCATGATTCGCTCTCGTCCCGAGCCATACGACAGCATCTTCGAACATCTTGTTCTGCGTGGAACTCGTGAAGATCTTGTCGCCATGCCCCATATTCATGTAGAGCATTCTGTATTTCGTATTGGTCCAGACGACGGGAAGGTCGCCGCTGATGAGAACGTCTTTCAGTCCCAGCGGATAGTTGGAAGGGTCCAGACTCACCAGCACGCGGACATCTTTGTTCAGTCGCGGACTCGGCTTCCAGATATACCACTCGTTGATGGGCGACGGGTAACTCTCAGGAAGGTGGACGGTCACAGGGTGCGTACGGTCATCGACGACCAGCTTTGCCGGCAACGGCGGCCAGCTATTGATGTGAAAAACTCCGCCGCCGAGGAAGTCGACGAACCACGGCCAGTGCGTGTCTGCATCGTTAAACGCAGACACATGAAAGCCCAGCCACGCGCCGCCGGCCTCCATGTAACGTTGAAAAGACTGCCGTTGTTCAGGGGTGCTGGGGAAATCGTTGAGCCAGAGGATCAGCTGATATTTGCTCAGATCGGGGCTGTTCAGGTCGTCCCAGTTGGTGGACGCGTCGAAAGTGAAGTGATCTCTTGCCGCGATCTCTTTGAAAAATTCCAGCGCGCCTTCGGCAAACTGGACGTGGTCGGGTTCCGTCTTCGCCGAATAAAAAGCGAGAACGCGAAATTCAGACTGCTGGGCGAGGCCCGCCGCGGCTGAGAGCAACACGGCGAACAACACCATCCACGATAGGACTCTCCTCTTCATTCGCGGGCCATGCAAAGAGTTGAATTGTTGGCAGTGGTTCCAGTTCGAAGGATGACCTCGCCTCGCGCCCAAAATTGGCCTATCCCGACGCTCATAGCGCAATCGACAGCTTGGTGACCGACGCTGGCGCGAACACATAGCGTAGAAGGCCTCCCGATATCGGAACCTTCTGCCATGACGCGGACACGGCATCCGGATGGTCGAAGGTGTTGTGAGCGTGGATGTCGGAGTTCGTTAGAACGGTCGCCTCCACCGACGAGGGCGAGCCTCCTCGGATAGCAATCTCGGCCTCGCGATGCTCCGTGGCGTGCGGGTTCACGACCGTCAAGGTCACGGTCTTGTCTTTGAGAGACGCCGAGCCGTTGAGTCCCCAAAATGTCGCGGCCTGATTGTCTCGCTGGTAGCTAACCTGCGGCGCGCTGAATGCGGTGCGGACGGAGGTCGCTCCCTGGTGCGACTGGTACATGTCGAACACGAAAAAATTCGGAGTGACGATGAACTTGTCTTCGTGAGATAAGAACAAAGAATTGAGGCAGTTGATGAGTTGGGCGCAGGCGCCGATTCCAACTTTCTCGGCGTGACGATTAAAAATGTCGAGAGTTTGCGCGGTCAGCAAAGCGTCTCGCATGGTGATCTGCTGGCCGAGGCTGTGTGAGGGATCGACTTCCGACCCGGGCTTGTACCAGGTGCCATACTCGTCGACTACCAGCTTGATGTTGTGGTCGGGATCGTACTGGCCGAGGACGCTCCAGTTAGAAAGCATGATGTCTTCCACCTTGCCGCCCTCGCGGAAAACCTCGTACCAGTCCACGATGTCGAACTGTAGCGCGTCGCGCTTGGCGCCGTCCCAGTCGTGCGTTTTGCCGCGAGCCAGGTCCCAGGTGTAGTGGTGAATCGACCAGCCGTAGATGCTCTTTGGACGGATCGAGTGTTTGCCCGAAAAGGTGGCAAGGCAGAACTGCTCGGTCCAATCCAGATCTTCGCTGCCGGGTCCGACGGCGATGAATTTCAGCGGCCCCGCGTAGCCTGGAGTCCAAGCGATGAATTTGCGGAACTCCTCACTGTACTCGGCGGGCTTGAGATTTCCGCCGCAGCCCCATGCCTCGTTTCCAACACCCCAGTACTTCACGTTGTAGGGTTCGGCGGAGCCATCGTCAGCACGCGTGCGGCCCAGAGAACTCTTGTCGGCGGGCGCATTACAGTATTCGATCCAGCGATCGAAGGCCAATGCAGACAAGCTGCGAACATTCGCGGCGAAGTAAGGCTCGGCGCCAGTCAGCTTGCAGAAGCGCATGAACTCCGGAGTGCCGAAGGTGTTGGGCTCGCCTCTCCAGAATGCTCCACGTTCGGGACGCTTCGCCGGCGCGCCAATTCCGTCCTGCCAGTCGTAGCTGTCGGCAAAACAGCCGCCGGGCCAGCGAACCATGGGAGCTTTGATCTGCCGGAGCTTGTCGATGACGGCTTTGCGAATTCCGCCCGTGTTTGGAATCTTCGAATTCTCGCCGAGCCAAATGCCGTCGTAGACCACGGCACCGAGCATCTCGGTGAAGTGTCCGTAGACCGCGGGAGAAATCGTGCCCAGAGGCTCGTTAAGCAACACCTCGATGCGCGAGTCGGCGGCGGATGCCAACGCTCGCTTGCCGGTGAAGGCCAAGGACGCGCCGAGAGCCACCGCGCCCTTCAAGAGTGTTCTTCTCTGCACGGCGATCTCTCCTTGCTACGCGTTGGCTACCGAGTTCCGGGCGTGCCGTTGCCCATGTCCATGATGCGCTGGGCGCGGGCGCGGACCACGTTCATCACAGAAGCGTCGTCGTAAATCTCCTTCAGAATCGGCTTTATCGCCTGCATCTCTGAGATTTCTCCGACACGAGCCTGACTTTCCATCCGCTTGAGTTCGTCATCGAGCGCGAGTTTCTGGTAGTGATGGAAGTAGGTGAGGCGCCGGCCGAACTCGAGGGTTGCAGCCACACCCTGGAACAGGGTCGTCAACTGCTGCACGGGAGGCACAGGAGAATAGTTGTAGGTTGTGGAACCATCGTGCTGGCCGTCTTTGTAGGCCAGTTTCTTGGTTCCGGTGAATGCCAGCTTCTTGTTTCCCGAATCAATCTTGCCCGAAAAGTAGTGGGCTTGTGCCGCGAGGTCGAAAATCCGGGCGCGTGTCGCATCAGAGAGACTGAATTCGGACTGGTACGTCTCGGTCTCTTCGGAATCCTTCGAGACCTTCCCGGTGCACTCATACTTGGCGTGCCCGTCAGACTGCACGATGATGGAATAGTGCTCGGGATCGGAGTTGGGAAAGTCGAGCGTAAACGTGATGGTGCCGGGCTCGGCGGCAGTCAGCGGGAGACTCCACAACAATGCGAGGCATGCTAGTAAAAACGCCCATGCACAGGTCGACCGACCTGACGCGACGGCCTCACGCTGTTTTTGGTTCAGGAAACCGATCATCACCCTTGGATTCGTTCTCGTAGCGACCTCTCCCCAACTGCAACTCAGAATTATGCCAAAAGTCTAGCTTCTCTTGGGTGCCTAACTTCGATGCCTAACTTGGATGCCTACCGCGCCACGGCACGCTGCCTGCCGAGAGTCCCGGCCGTGTGCAGATGACAAATGGCGATGGCCAACGCGTCGGAAGCGTCCATGGGTTCGGGTGGGACGGAAAGCTCCAGGAGGCGCGTCACCATGTGCTGTACCTGCTGCTTCTCGGCGCGACCGTAGCCTACGACCGATGACTTGATGGTCAGCGGTGAGTATTCGGCCACTTCCAGACCTGCGGCGGCAGCCGCCAGCATAGCGACTCCGCGAACCTGCCCCAGTTTCAGCGCCGATTTTACGTTGAGTGCATAGAACACATCTTCGATGGCGACCTCATCGGGATGATGCTCCGTGATGATTTCTCCGAGCTGCGTGAAGATCCGCGACAACCGGAGCGGCAGCGACTCACGCGGAGAGAGTTTGATGGCGCCGCACGTCAGGCAGCAGAGCCTTCCCGCGGGATACATCTCGACCACTCCAAAGCCCGTGTACTCTCCGCCGCAATCAATCCCAAGAACGCGCATGTGAAAGCAGTTTATCGCGGAAAGCTGGAGAGTCCTAGGGATAAGGAGGTGCGGTAGCGGGGAGGGATTGGAATAAAACGTGGAAAACCGTACTGAGTCGATGAGCGGTAGCGATATTTCGGAAACTGGCTCGTTGCTGGGCCTATGAGCGAGGGGATGTTCAGAGGTCGTCTACTGAGACATGGGATGCTCGTACTTGCAATACCGCCAATCAGAAACTGCCTGGTCGTCTATGATGAGGTTCGGATTCGGCAGAAAACCAGCGAAACGGTCCGAGATCCCTAACTGCTCGGCAGACGCTCTGGCGTAGTCGGCGCCTCCGCTGCTCCACAAATAGAGCGTCGCGCCATGATCGTGGAGCCGCCTTTTACACGCTCCACGACGACCCAACTGACCGGACCAGGGTGTCATCAACATCGACAAAGACAATCAATTTCGCTGCCCTCATCCTGTCCTTCTCAAGTCCAAAATATCGTGCGACGTCCTCGCTCTCACAGGAACTGGAAACCATCATACTGCTGCAACGTGCTTGTCTCTACCCTTAGAGCCGATTGCCTCGTAGGGAAGGAAGGGCAAGATTCCCTGAGGTCGATCGGTCCAAGGTAACGACGTGTAGTACAGTAACGGCGTGGCCTCGTCTTCAGGATGTTGAATGTATTTCCTGCCGTCTGTGATTTCCTCTTTCCGCGAACTGCGCCGATTCTCGGCGCTCGCGATGATAGCAGGGACCGTGCTTCTCGCATTCACCCTTTTGTCTCGCGCGCAAACGCCGTCCGCGAAAACACAGAGCGCTGCCTCCGCGCAGAACGCGCGAAAAAAACCGTTGCTGGTTCCGCGCAGCGAGTATGTAGGCGATGAAGCGTGCGCGCGATGTCATGCGGACAAGGCCGAAAGCTACGACAAGACGGCACACCATTTGACGTCGCAACTCGCCAACAAGAACACGATCTTGGGCACGTTTGGCCCAGGCGAGAACATCATGCGGACGTCCAAGGGGAATTTGCAGTTTCGGATGGAGGTGAAGAACGACAAGTTTTTTGAGACCGCGGTTTGGGGAGCGCCTCCCAACGAAAAGACGCGCACGCACTCGCTCGATGTCGTCATCGGATCGGGACTGCAAGGCCAGTCGTTCCTGTATTGGGATGACGACCAGCTCTTCGGATTGCCGGTGGGATATTCGACGATCATGCACCGGTGGATCAATGGGCCGGGCTACGTCGATGGCACTGCGAATTTCGATCGCGGCATCATCCCGCGATGCCTGGAGTGCCACGCCGCATATTTCGAATCGAAATTTCCAAGCGCCGATTCCAACGTCTATAACACGGCGAATTTCGTGCTCGGGATTTCGTGCGAACGCTGCCACGGCCCGGGCCGGGGGCACGTGCAGGCACAAGAACGGGGCGCGGCCGCAAAAGTCACGCAGACAGCCGGAAGGGCGATCATCAATCCGGCAAAACTTTCGACCCAGCGCCAAGCCGAGCTTTGCAGGCAGTGCCATGCCGGGCACGGGGCTCCGGAGGCTCTGCCCGCGTTCTCCTACGTGCCGGGACAGCCGCTAGGGGATTACATCGATCTGACCGATTCCAGCAAAAACGTGGACGTCCACGCGCACCAGGGCGACCTGCTGGCGAGGAGCAAATGCTTTCAGGCGTCGCCGGACATGACATGCTCGACCTGCCACGACATCCACAAGCCGGAGCCGGACCTGGCCGCGATCTCGCAACGCTGTCTGGGGTGTCACAAAGTAGAAATGACGGAGACCCACAGCAGAACGGGGGGCGCGCTGACAGGCAATTGCGTGGACTGCCACATGCCGGTGCTGGCATCGAAGGTGGTCTCGCTCGACATTGACGGCAAACAGATCCCCGCACGGTTCCGAACGCACTGGATCAGGATTTACAGTGAAGAGGAGAAGAAATAGCTCGTTGATACGTTCAGCAGGAGAGATCCGCCAACGACCTCTGAGGCGAGGCCTGATTCGCTAGTTCCCTCGGCGCTAATACCAACGTCAACAGCACTTCGGCCGTCGCGCCTGCCCCAACTCCCGCTCACGGCAGAACGCGGCGTAGGCCGCGGGCGACGATTGCATCTTCATGCGGATTAGAAAGCGAGCGTACGGAGCTTCATCGAAAATCTCACGCAGGGTTGCGAGCAGAATTTGCGCTGCTTTGACGAGAGCCTTCATCCTCTTTCCTCCGCAAGACGCGTCAGGACGAACGGTGTTTCCTTCAAGCGCGCCTCTTCCCTGCCGCTGAGCACGCCGATCCACTGGCGCGCGGATTCGACCAACACCAGCGCTACCATCACAACCAGAGCCGCCGTGACCGCCGCATCCAGCCGGTTGTTGAGGATCAACCGCGCAGTGGCATCGGTTGCCGGACCGGTTGCCAGCACTCGCGCCTGCGCCAGAAAACCTACCCTTGGATCGGGATCGAGAACCTTGTGCCACGAGGCCGTGAAGGTCACGGCGACCAGCCACGTCAGGGGCACGAGGGTGACCGCGGCGTAGCGAGCGCGGTGCATCTTGATGATGATTGTCGTGGCCACGCAGAGTGCCACCGTCGCCAGCAACTGGTTGGCGATGCCGAACAGCGGCCAGAGCGAATTGATCCCACCCAATGGATCTTTTACGCCTTGCCACAGGAAGTATCCCCAGGCCGCGACGATCAAGGCGCTGGTCGCCAGAATTGACGGATACCAACTCGTGCGTCCCAGCGGCTTGTAGATGTGGCCCAGCGCATCCTGAATCATGAAGCGGGCAACTCGGGTTCCGGCGTCGAGGATGGTCAGGATGAACAACGCTTCGAACATGACGGCGAAGTGATACCACAACGCCATCACGGTGTCGCCTCCAAGGCTCTGCGAGAAGATGTGCGCCATGCCCACGGCGAATGCGGGCGC
>DASRRV010000296.1:0-3735 GCA_035695545.1 Candidatus Sulfotelmatobacter sp.
CGGGGTTGAGCTAAGGCTCCTACTGGCGATCGTTGTGGTGCTGTTGGGAGCGACGTTGATTGTCGGCCTCAATTTTGGCGAGGACGACGATGCGATGGCCTTACTGTGCCAGGCGCAACCTCTGCATGTACACCCCGATGAGAGAGGCCGCACCTCTCTGGGCCTACCGACATCCGATCGACCGACATCGGCCCCACGCCGATCGAGTACAAAATCAGATGTCACCGCCCGCACGGGCGCTTCAGTGATCGATCTCGTCTGCGTTCGACGTTGCTAGACCTCTCGTTCTAATCCACTGCTCTGAGCTTGGACAATTCCTCTGCACGCCGAACCCGTCGGGCGAGCGGTGAATTGCCTTTCGAAAAACCAGGCGGAAACGCTTTCTTCAATGGAGGATTTTGCTATGGCAGAAATGAATGAGAAAGAGGATTGGGCAGAACTATATCGAACTGCATTGTTTGAGGAGGATCGCAACAAGGTGCCGCTTCTGCTGGAACGGGCACGTCACGCCGTACACAAGCGAGTCCGCGAATTGTGGCATTTGACCACGCGTGGGCAGAGCGTTAGCGCGAAGGAGCGACACGAACTTCATACCGCGGCTTATTATCTCGATCTTCTGCGCTCTCTTGAGGTGAGAAAGAAGGCCGGGAGAGAGCGGATGGTGACCAATAACGCGCTGTTGTCGGGGATGTGGACCTCGGAAACGTAGGGGAAGTTGGATTCAAACAAAGAGAAAGGAGGGTGCTATTAAAAAACGGCCCGGCGAAAAGCCGGGCCGTAACATTGCAATGAAGATTCGCTAGTACTACTGTGTTATAAACTGGATACCTGAGACGGAGAACCCACCCCGGACTGCATCCTTTAATGTTAAGGTGCTGGTCATGAGCGCCCATTCTGTTGCGCCAGGCGCCCAGCAAAAACGCTTCGCGGCCTATCTGAATCGCCTGGCGCAAGCCGCGGGGCACCTGGATCGCGTGGTCCCGCTGAAGTCCTATTGCACCGGTTTGCTGCTACCCGGGGAACGCAAAAGCGTGGAACCGATGGCGGCTCGTCTCTGCCCCGACAAGGTGCGCCAAACCCATCAGTCGTTGCACCATGTCGTGGCCCATGCGCCCTGGAGGGATGAAGACATTCTGGAAGCGGTGCGTCGGTATGCGCTGCCCGCCATGCAGAAGGCAGGACCGATCGAAGCCTGGATCGTCGATGACACGGGATTGGTGAAGAAGGGGAGGCATTCGGTAGGAGTCACGCGACAGTACTGTGGACAAGTGGGCAAGCAAGAGAACTGCCGGGTGGCGGTGAGTTTGTCGATCAGCACTGCGGGGGTGAGTTTGCCGATCGCCTGGCGTCTCTACTTACCGGAAGTATGGACCCAAGATAAGAGGCGGAGAAAGGCCACGGGCATACCGCCGGAAATCAGTTTTCAAACCAAGCCGGAAATTGCTTTGCAACAACTTCGCACCGCCTTGGACCGAGAGATCCCCACGGCTCCGGTACTGGCGGATGCGGCCTATGGCAACGACACCGGGTTTCGCGACGGCATCACGGAATTAGGTTTGCTGTACGTAGTGGGTATCCAGTCGTCGGTGAGTGTATGGAAACCAGGCCAGGCACCCTTACCCAAACGGAAGTGGAAAGGAATCGGACGTCCCACCAAGCTGTTACGCCGTGATGACCAGCATGCTCCGGTTGCAGTGCGCGAATTGGCGATGAGCTTGCCTTCCTCCGCCTGGAAGACGGTGCGCTGGCGGGAAGGAACTCGTAAGCCCCTGCGTTCCCGTTTTGCGGCTGTGCGCGTGCGTGCGGCCCATCGCGATTACTGGAGCAGCGAGCCTCGCCCCGAGGAGTGGCTGCTGATCGAGTGGCCGAAGCAAGAAGCCGAACCGACCAAGTACTGGTTATCTACGTTGCCTGCCTCCACGAACCTTTCCGATCTGGTGCGCGTGGCTAAGCAGCGCTGGATCATCGAGCGTGACTACCAAGAACTGAAGCAAGAACTTGGACTGGGCCACTACGAAGGACGAGGCTGGCGCGGCTTTCATCATCACGCTACTCTCTGTATTGCGGCCTATGGGTTCCTGGTGGCTGAGCGGAGCCGTTTTTCCCCCTCCGCTCGCGCCGGTCAAGTGGACTTATCCGTCCCCGAAATGCCGCTCAAGTTCCGCCCTCGGGGTTCGCCCGGTACGCGTGGAGCGGCATAACCCCTGGTCTATTGCTACGCTTCGACAAACCATCGCACGGGTTCTGCTCCGACAACTCTCGGGTTGTCCTTTTTGTGGATCGCCGCCTTTTATAACACAGTAGTACTAGCAGGCTGCGGAAAAACTACTCCTAATCCACAGGCTGATGTGGTACGAGAAGGCATGCGCGGAGCTGATCAGCAGCAGAATCACATCTTCAGTTATTTGTCGCCGGAGGAGCGGGTGCGGAAGGATCATCCGCTGCGCGTCGTCCGAGCCATGGTGGACGAAGTGCTCAAACAGTTGTCGCGGCGGTTTGACGCGATGTACGCCAAGGTGGGGCGTCCGTCGATTCCGCCGGAACAACTGTTGCGAGCGCAATTGTTGCAGATGCTGTACTCGATTCGGAGCGAACGGCTGCTGATCGAAGAGATCGACTACAGCATGCTGTTTCGCTGGTTTATCGGATTGAACTTGGACGACGAGGTGTGGGACGCGACGGTGTTCACCAAGAATCGCGATCGATTGCTGGAAGCCGAAGTGGCCAAGGAGTTCCTGGCGCACGTGGTAGAGCAAGCGCGAGTCAAGGGCCTGACCTCGGACGAGCACTTCACCGTCGATGGCACATTGTTGGAAGCGTGGGCAGGCGCGAAGAGTTTTCAGCCGAAGGACAAAAAGCAACCGCCGCCGGACGACCCCGGCAATCCCACCGTCAACTTTCGCGGCGAGCGGCGCTCGAATGAGACACACGAGTCGAAGACCGATCCCGAGGCGCTGCTGGCGCGCAAAGGCGAGGGCAAGGAGTCGAAGTTGAGCTACTGCGGGAATCTGCTGGTGGAGAATCGCAACGGACTGATCGTGGACGCGGAAGTGTTCCAGGCCAACGGGACGGCGGAACGTGATGCCGCGCTGGTAATGTTGGAGAAGCTTCCCGGCATGCAACCGGTGACGGTGGGCGGAGATAAAGGCTTCGACACGCGGGATTTTGTGAAAGAGTGCCGAAATCTGCGGGTGACGCCGCATGTGGCACAGAACCACGAACGCCGTGGCGGCAGCGCGATTGATGGGCGAACGACGCGGCATGCGGGCTATGCCCTCAGTCAAAGAAAACGGAAGCGGATCGAAGAGTGCTTCGGCTGGCTGAAAACGATCGCCCTGATGCGCAAGATCCGGCATCGTGGAGTGTGTCGCGTGGATTGGATCTTCACCTTCGCCTGCGCAGCCTACAATCTGGTGCGCATGCGAAATCTGGCCGCGGCAGTTCCGGCGGTGTAAGTCGAGGCCGAAGTGTGTCCGGCAGAGTCTGGAGTAAGACTCTGAGACTGCCAAAACACCGAAAATCAGATTGTTCAACATCACGAAAAATGAAAAACAGAAAGAAAAACACGCTGCCAATCAATTTTTCCGCAGCCTGCTAGGACATTGCGCACTATCGTTAAATCGTCGCTCCGCCGCCCGCAAAGATGCCGCCCGGATGCCTACACTACTCGATATTCATGAACTGCGGTTTGAAGCTCTGACAGGACGGCGCAGAATGGCAAGTAGCAAGTGCCTG
>DASRRV010000297.1:0-14356 GCA_035695545.1 Candidatus Sulfotelmatobacter sp.
AGAGACGAGCGAACAAACTCCATCGGACCTGCCGGGGCAATGGCGATGGCATGTACGCGATAGGAGACCAGACGCAACACGGGAAGCCCCAGCGGTGATTGCGGTCAGATCAACTGGCAGCTCGTGAGAGATAGGCCGGGCCGTGTGGGGTGGCGGAGAGGCTCGTAGTACTGATGAAGCCGGGTAACTCCGGTGGAGGGAAGGGGCCTCAGTTAAAGACGGACGCAAGAAGCAACGCAGGACATGGGGATTGACGATGAGTCTAGCCACCCCGGGTTGTGTTCAGAAGTTGCAGACGGCGTCACACGGAACATTGTGTGTCTTTTCCGAGAGCCGGATGCGGGAAATCCGCCTGTCCGGTTCGATGAGCGGGAACAGGAAACAGAGTCATGTCAAACCGGAATGAGGCGGGCGAGGCGAAAGCCCTGCCCAATCGCCACCGGCAGACTAACGCCACTGCGCCTGTTCTCGACTCTACTCGTTGACCTGCCGGTATTCCCGCACAGGGGCGCACATCCGAGCCCACGTCGATAAAGATAAAAAAAAATATAGAAATTGCCCGAAGGGGATGGAGGGATGACTCCGCCGTCCCGGCCCCGTTCTGCTGGACAACTCAGGGGGTCCATCCGGGCAAGCGGCGGGAATTCCTTGCGCCGCGATGCGTCGCGATTTTGTGTCGTGACTTGTGTCGTAACCCTCGTATCCCTCCCCGTCTCGCGTGGGCTCGCTCGGTATCGTTCGCGAACAAGTGAGGGGCAGCGAACATGCGCGAAACCCGCACGAACACTGCCGCTCCGTGCTATCCTTTCTTCCTTGGTATCTCGCCGTCTAACTGGGGGTCAAGATTTGACACGGTAGAGGTCAGGAGTTCGAGTCTCCTCGTGCCTACCATTTTTTCCATTCGCTCGGCGAGGGGTCTCTAGCCGGATTTGATCATCCAGAAGTTAGCAACCTGTTGCTGTCGCGAATCGATTTTCCCCCGCCCGGCAGGCTCAGAGTTGCATCAGATTTGTCCGCAGGGTCCACAGAAGGGCCAATCGAGGGAGGAGACTATGCAAACCAGCAAACTCACCCTTGGGGTTGATGTTTTTCGCCATCGCGATTTGCGCAACATGCACCTGCCCAAGCTAACGTCAACGAGGCCCTGGAAACGGCGTTTGTTGACGTAGATGGCACCGTCGGTTCCGATTCCAATCCCGGTACGCAGGCGCAACCCTTCAAGACCATCGCGAAAGCGACGGGCGTCGCTATCTCCAACAATCTGCATAGCATTGGAACCCGGATCACGATCAAGCCTGGTGCTTACCGCGAGTCCATCACGCTGGGGAACAATCCCTCTGCTACGTCCCTGCCCATCACCTTTCAGGCTTCGACAAATAGCCTGGTGCGAGTTTCTGGTGCGGACGTCTGGACTGGGTGGTGGCAATCTTACAGCGGCAATCCCAACATCTTCACTCGCGCCTGGCCTTACACATGGGGTCTCTGCCCTCGACATACCGCGGGTCCGGTTGAGCAGGATATCAACCTGCGCCGCGAGATGATTTTCGTAAATACCGTCATGCTGACGCAGGTGCTCGCTTTGGTGCAGATGTCTCCGGGTACGTTCTTTGTCGACGAGGCCAACGCGGTCGCGTACATCTATCCCGCGGTCAGTACGAAGATCAATAATGCGACCGTCGAAGTGTCGACTCGCGGCTCCCTCTTCGCCGCCTTCGGCCGGACGAACCTTGTGCTGCGCGGCATACGGTTCGAACAGAGCAACGCCTGCCGCTACAACGATGCCGTGGAGTTCAATGGCGGCAGCAATTTCCTTATCGAAGCCAACGGCTTCAACCGATTTCTTGAACTACGAGACCGGCCAAGCCTATAGCCTCGTGAATGCAAACATGACGTTGCATCGCAACACGATCGTAGGCCTGCCAGGCGAGCAACTCTTCTACGATTTCGATCAGAGCGGTTCGGCGTGGACCAAGTTCCTCTCGACCCTCGTCTCCGACAACAACACCTGGTGGAACAGTTCAAATCCTCAGCCCTTCACCATTCCGGAGCCAGCGTGGTTCTCCACGACCGACTGGCCCGGGTGGCTCTCGCTCAGTGGGCAGGATAAACATTCGACGTTCGCTGCGCCCACGGTCGATCCCACCATTCCCTGTCAGATCGCGCCGGACGCGCCCGATTTCTGGTTCATTAATTTTGAGGCGGGATCTATGACCGTCTCTCCCGGAAGCCCCGCGGCCTATCAGATGTTGCTGATTCCGATCGGCGCCTTCAACGGCCAGGCAACTTTCAACGCCTACGGAGTCGATCCGATCCCCGGCGCGACCGCGAGCTGGTCGCAGACCTCGCTGACCGGTTCGGGCACCGCGATCTACACGGTGAACACAAGCGCGACGACGCCGCTGGGAAGCTATCCCATAACGTTGACGGCCCAGAGCGGCAACGTCACGCGAACGCTCACCGCCTGGTTGGTCGTCCAGCCAAGCGTCACTCCGACAAGTCAAAAAACGACAGCTCGCGTGCCGAATGCTGTGATGTACTGATCGAGCCGGCTAGTTCCTACGTCCAACCGTTTGACGCTTTTCTTGACTCGCACCACGCTCGCCCTTAGCATGGCGGCTTGTATCTAGCGCCAGTGCCCCATATCGCTTCAAATCCGAGCAGTACTGATCCATCCTGGAGCCAATCATGAGCGAATCCTCTCAGCCAATGAACCGTCGCACCTTCCTGGGCAAATCCGCCGTAGTAATCGCTGCTGGAAGTGTCTTGCCGCGCACCGCGCTGTCCTACGAAAACATTGTTGGGGCCAATGACCGCATTTCGCTCGGGCACGTCGGCATTGGAAATCGCGGCGAGGATCTCGACTTGATTGCATCGAAGCTGAAATCAAGCCACAACGTCGAGATGACTGCGGTCTGCGACTTGTGGAAAGTGAATCGCGACAAGGCTGCGGCCACCAATAACGGCTACTACGGCCGGAGTCCACGCGCCGTCCAGCACGTGGAAGACCTGCTCTCAATGAAGGATATCGACGGCGTCCTGATTTCTACTCCGGAACACTCGCATTCGCCGATCTTGAGAATGACCGCCCAAGCTGGCAAGGACGCCTACTGCGAGAAGCCAATGGGGAATGTGCTATCCGAAATCAAAGACGCGCGCGAAGCTGTGCGCCAGGCCAAGACGGTCGTGCAAGTGGGCACGCAACATCGCAGCGAACCCTATCAGTTGGCGGCTCAAAAAGTAATAGGAAGCGGCGCGCTGGGAGATGTCAGTAAGGTTGAAGTCGTGTGGAACTACCATGGGCCGCGATGGCGCGGGCGTCCTCAAGTGAAGCAAATTCGCGAACAGGATACCGATTGGAGCAAGTGGCTGCTGACCAAACCCGCGCGCCCGTTCGACCCTCAACTTTATTTCGAATTTCGGCTCTACAAGGAATTTTCCAGCGGCATTCCCGATCAATGGATGAGCCACGCCATCGATGTCGTTCACTGGTTTATGAACGATGACTTCCCCAAGTCCGTGATGGCGCACGGAGGCGTCTTCGCCTGGCACGACGGCCGCGAGAATGCCGACACCTTTCAGGCGCTATTGGAGTATCCAAAGGGATTCCTGGTCAGCTACTCGACGAGCTTCGGCAACGACGCTCCCAGCTTCACGCGCTACATGGGCAAGAACGCCACGCTGATCAACATCGGTGGAGAAGGCAGCCCGCGCTATCAGTTGGTGCAGGAGAAGGGAACTCACGAAGACGACGCCGACATTGACCAGAAGAGAGAGTCAAAATTCATCTCATTGCCGGGAGAGAGCGGCCTTCCGCCTATGGGGATTGACGATCTCTCGCTCGAACACATGGCCAACTGGTTTGAATGCATGCGCTCGCGCCAGCAGCCGCACGCCACCGTAGACAATGGATTCGCGCATTCCGTGGCATGCATGATGGCGGCGCAGTCATACTGGTCAGGCAAGAAAGTGTACTGGGATGCAGCGCGAGAGGAGATTCTGGATCACGCGCCAGTCGCGAGCTAGACTGCGATGCGCTGTCGGCACAGACGCAACAAGTTACGTCTCTACAATAAGGCGCTACAAGCCGCACGCGCGGGCGTTTCCCAGGCACTGGCCGACCACGCGGGCGTAATCCGCGATCGCAATTTCCGGTTCTTCGATGTCCGGATGCCACAGCTTCTCCCACTCGAAGCAGTAGTAGCCTTTGTATCCAATCGAACGCAAAGCCTCGATCTGTCGCTGGATGGGAACACTCCCGCGTCCCGTCAAAACGTACTTGCGGTCTTCCCCTGTGCCCACTGAATCTTTCAAGTGCGTGTGCCGGATATAAGGCCCGAGTTGCTTCACAGTGAATTCTGGTTCTTCGTTCGAGGTGGCAAAAGTGTGATGGGCATCCCAAAGAAGGCCGACGTGTTCGGAATTGGCCTGCTGCAGCACATCCTTCAAAGTAGCCGAAGCCGTGAAGTGGTCGTGTGACTCGATGATGATCGTCACGCCTCGCGGCCCGGCGTACGTCCCTAGTTCACGCAAGCCGGCGGCGACACGCGCCTTGGTTTCTGCATCGGGCGCGAGACTCTTGTCGGAATCCGCCTTGCCGCCAAACACACGCACATATGGCGCTTCCAGGGCCTGTGCCAGATCGATAAAGCGCCGCGCATCGGCCAGTTCCTTCGCTCGCTTCGCCGGATCGTCGACATACATCTGCGCCGAACTGCCTAGGTTTGCAATCTTCAGGTTACTGGCGCGGATTTCGCGTTTGGTCTGCTCGATCCGGTCCGCGGCGAAGAGTGGAAGCGACGGCAAGTCCAGCTTGCCCTCAACACCGCGCAGTTCAATGGCGGAAAACCCGTTCTGCCCGGCAAATTCCAGAATCTTTTTCCACTCCCATTTGGGACAGCCCAGCGTCGAAAACGCGATCGGAATCTGGCTCGGCTTGGCTTCGCCCAGGACCTTCGGCGCCAATAGCGCCACGGAAAGCATCATCACAAATTCCCGCCGGCTGCTCATTTCGTTAGACCTCTCCCTTCTTCAGTTGCTCGACCGCGTAATCACAAGCCCGCGCGGTCAATGCCATATAGGTCAGCGACGGGTTCACGCACGAGGACGAAACCATCGCCGCTCCATCGGTTATAAACAGGTTCTTCACGTCATGCGCCTGATTGAACGCGTTGAGCACCGAAGTCTTCGGGTCGCGGCCCATACGAGCCGTGCCCATTTCATGAATCGAAAATCCAGGTGGATCGACTTCGACGAAGGGCTCAATGTTGTGCGCGCCCGCCGCCGCCAGCATTTCTGCGGCAGCGATCGACATGTCTTTCTGCAGCGCCTTCTCGTTCTCACCGAAGACACAGTGGATCTTGAGCGCGGGAATTCCCCACGCATCGACCTTCTCTTTATCGAGTTCCACATAGTTATCGTGGTTCGGCAGGCATTCGCCGTAGCCGTAGAAGCTGAAGCGCCACGGTCCCGGTTTGCTCACTGCTTTCTTGAATTCCGCTCCGAACCCCGTTTGCACGACACCTCGCTCCCACCCTTGACGGCCGCCTCCGCCTTGAAAACCATAACCTCGCAGGAACCCAGCATGCTTCGTCTTCACATTGCGAAACCGCGGAACGTAGATCCCGTTGGGCCGTCGCCCGACTACCATTCGATCTTCATTTCCCGGAATCGTCGCCGTGGCGCCTCCGCCTTTTACATGGTCCATCAGGTTATGACCCAACTCGCCGCTCGAGTTCGCCAGACCGTTGGGGAACTCTGGCGTCGAAGAGTTCAACAGAATGCGCACCGATTCCAGCGCGGACGCGCACAGGAAAATCACCTTCGCATGAAACTCCTGCGTGGCGCGAGTCTTCGCGTCGATGACGCGCACTCCGCTCGCTCGTCGCGTCCGCGCGTCAAAGGTCAGACTATGCACGACGCTATAGGGACGCAGCGTCATCCGCCCCGTCTTCTCGGCGGCTGGCAGAGTCGCGTTCAAGCTGTTGAAATACGATCGCGAAATGCATCCTCTTTCGCACGGCCCGCAGTAGTGGCAGGCCGCACGCCCACGATGGTCCTGGGTAAGCACCGCCACTCGCCCGATCGTCAGAACGCGTTCTCCGGGAAAATGCTTCGCAACCGCATCCCGTACCACCGTTTCTGCGCAGTTCAACTGCATCGGCGGAAGGAACTTGCTATCCGGCAAATGTGGAAGGCCCAGCGCTTCTCCCGAAATTCCCGCGAACTCTTCGGCATGGTCATACCAGGGGGCAATGTCGGCATACCGAATCGGCCAGTCGATTGCGATTCCGTCGCGCAGATTCGCTTCGAAATCCAAATCGCTCCAGCGGTACGACTGGCGGCCCCACGTAATGGACCGTCCACCCACCTGTCGTCCGCGAATCCACCGGAACGGTTTTCCCGGCTCCGTCGTGTACGGATTCTCTTTGTCGCTGACAAAGAACTTCGACGACCACTCGTCGCACGCATAGTTCGTGCTCTGAATCGGCTGATCTTCCAGTTGTTTCTTGCGATCGCGCATTCCGCGGAACTTCATCTCCCAGGGCGGAACATGCTCGACGTAATCTTCCTCGGGTACGATCGAGCGGCCCGCCTCGAGGACGAGCGTCTTCAGTCCCTTCTCGGTCAATTCCTTCGCGGCCCAGCCTCCGGTGATGCCGGAGCCGATCACAAGCGCGTCGTAAGTCGTGTCGTTGTTCACCGGCTCTCCGCGGCCTGTTTGCCCGTATTCACAGTTGCACATCCGTCGTACTGATCGGGGACAATCTCGTAATGCAATTCCGCCGTGGCACCGGCCTCCGAGGTGTAGTAAGAGGTGAGAGTCAATCGCCGCAGCATGACGTAGAAGTTCTTATCCAGCCCCGTGATTGATGCTCTCCGGGTCGTCTGAGGCCGCTCGCGCGAGGGCTCCAATTCTTCCAGCATCTTTTCTCCCAAGGCCGTCAGGATCTCCGCCTGTTGAATTGGCGAAGACTCGACAAAGTCTTTGCCAAAGAGCGTCTGCGTGCGAGCATCCACATCCGCCAGTCCTCTTAAGAACATGCTTCGCACCGCATCGTCGTACCACTCTGTCAGCATCAGATCGATGAAGTCGGATGCACCAACATCGGTAGCTCCCGGAGTGTCAGTCTTAGGAAGGATCAACTCGCACATGGCCTTCACCGTCGCGGCTTGGTGTGCGTTCAAAGTGTGCTGCGTCGCTGGAGCGTCCACCAGAATGCGTGCTTCCCGCAGCACCGCCATGAGCGGGCGTGGAGCCAGTGGGAGCATCGCTCCGGTCGCCAGCATTCGTAGTGCATCGCGTCGATTCACAAATCCCTCTTTTTTTCAGTGCGTCTGCCGAAGTATCGCTGCAACGATTCCCCCGCTTCATTCTATGATGGCTTGATGCGCAAGTTCGTGGACCTGGTGGTCGAGAGTCAATCTCCCCAGATCCTGTGCCGCCGCGAGATTTCCAAGAATAAGAAAGCCGAGAAGAACCGGAAGCAGCTTCCGGTTTTTCTCGGCTGAAAAATGCAAACGCATGCGTCCTCCGTCTTAATACGCTGACTTGATGGTTTTCGAAGCCTCGTCCCAGCTGACGGGCCGTTTGCGGAAATACGACTCGTTCGCCATGTGACACGCGATGGCGGCGTTGTTGCCGAAAACCGCATCCTCTGTCACCGGCTTGCGCGACTTCACCGCCTGGAAGAAAACGTTCAGGTGAGGTTTCAGGTCGTCCCAGTCGTGGCCTTTGTAAACCACTTCTTCGCGCACCGGTTCTTTGCCAAGCGGCGCGTCGTGTTCCGCATGCCATTTGGCCACGTACTCTGCGCGCATCTTCGAGGGGAAGCTGAAGCTGTAGTAGCTCGGGTCCATGTCGACGCCGGTTTGCGGCGAGTGCCGCAGATCGAACTCGCCCGCGTCGAGTAGTCCTTTCGGCCCCATGAACCGCGCCAGTTCCGGCGTCTCGCAGCCCAGGTCAAGGCGGACGTACACCGGAACCCCGTGATAGTCGAACAGCACGGTATGAAAGTCTGGCATGTCACGCCCGTCAGGAAAGCGGACGATAGTGCCTATCGCCATCGCCGACCGTGGAATTTCATTCCACCCCAGCGTGAACATCATGCCGCTGATCAGGTGCACCATCAGATCGCCGGCCACACCCGTGCCGTACGCCCTCCAGCAGCGCCAGCGAGCGAAATGCAGCGGATTGAATGGAATTTTCGGAGCATCGTTGAGCCATGTGTCCCAATCCAAATTTGTCGGAGACAGATCGAGCGGTGGCGGATATTCCCACGCTCCTGTCGGATCGTTGCGCCCCAGTGTGAGCTCCACCATCTCAATATCGCCAATGGTGCCGCTGGAATAGAGTTCGCGGGCTTTTTCGCACAGGGTGGAACTCACCCGCTGCGAGCCAATCTGCACGATGCGATTGTTCTTCTTCGCCGCTTCCACCATAGCCAATCCGTCAGCTACGGTGTGCGACATCGGCTTTTCGCAATAGATGTCTTTGCCCGCGTTGCACGCGTCGACCACCACGCGCCGATGCCAGTGGTCCGGCACCGCCGCCACAATGCAGTCGATATCCTTGCGGTCGAGCAGTTCCTGATAATGCCGCGTTGTCGGCAGGCTGCTGTTGCCGCTGAGTTCTTTGGCCAGCGTGTGCCGTCCGTCATACAAGTCCGCGGCGCCGACGCACTCGACCCCAGGGATGCTGATCGCCGAGGTCAGCAGTCCGGAGCCCTCCATGCCAACTCCAACAATGCCGAAGCGCATCCGGTCGCTGGGCGCCACCGCCCGCGCCAGAGGTGCGGCTTTGAGTAACACCGTCTTCGACATCAGAGCGCCACCGGCGGCCGCTGCGCTTCCCTGCAAAAATGCGCGTCGCGAAAGAATACGTTTCATGCAAATCCCTCCGAATGATTTGACTGCGACCTGCTTCGCGTCCCTACTTCTTCAGCGGTTTAATCGCTACTTCCTTGAAGAACACAATGTCGTTGTCGCTGTGATTCTGTAACCCGAAATACCCAAAGTTCGGACGCGGTCCGCGCTGCGGCTCGAAGTCAAACTTGCGCGCCGGCACGGGATCCCCATCTTTGTAATCCGTCACCTTCACCCCGTTCAGCATGACAATCGTTCGCGGACCGTCCACCGTAATCTCCATCGTGTTCCACTCCGGACCCGGCTTCCACGCCTTCGCCAGAGGCTTGGTGAGCGAATACAGCATGCCCGTCGAGTGATATTCATCTTCATCCGACTTTTCCGGATGGTTGTCGATCTGCACTTCGAAGCCGTAGTGCACCGGCATCCATTCTTCGCGGGGCTCAACCGGAATCCGGATGAACACTCCGGAATTGTCATTTTCGTCTCGCATCTTGAAAACAACGTGAATCATGCAGTTGCCGATCTTGCCGCCCGTCCAGTAAAGCAGGCCCATGCCGCCGTGCGTCCGGATCAATCCGTCTTCAACTGTGTCCCCGCCCGGTCCAACGTGCTTCCATCCGGTCAAATCCTTGCCATTGAAAAGCGATTGCCATTTATCGGGATCACCTTTACACGCGTTTTCATCAGAAGCGAACGAGAGCGTGACGAGACCAGCCAGCAGAAAAAGCCAGATCATAAATCGTTTTAGCATTGGGAAATCTCCTAAGAACGTCTGCGCCAACTTGCCCTGATCTGCATGGGACAGACCAATCTACTCGCACCAACGTTTGGAATCAATCGGGACCGCTGCCATTTTCATTTTGCTGGAGGGGGTGTGAAGGTGTGCAGCCGCCTGGCGGCGAAAGAGTGCCGCCACGGCGTAAGCCGTGGGTCGCGAAGTAGGTAAGACAAAAGCCCCGGAGGCGTTATGAAACCTAGTTAGTCGATGTCGCGGTCCTGCTCGCGCGACTGTGCCTGGTCCTCAGTCCACACGTGCCCTCGAAACACTCGCATGCCGGCGCCCGCTCCCGAACCGCCCTCGGCCTCGCGCTTCTTCTGCCAGTCTGCCTCGGCGGGCGCGGTGATGGCCTCCGCTCTCTTCTTCTTCAACCCGGCGTTGATGCCGGGGAGTTCTTTCTGCGTGATCTTCTGGAAGTCGTCAATCACGTCCTGCAGTTCGTGCGCAAGCGAATCCGCACGCGCCGCCTGGTAGTCCGTTGGCTTGCCTTCATATCCATTGACGCTGCCGTAGAGTTGCCCCAGCAGTTCGCGGATGCGCTCTTCTCCGGTGATCATCCCGCCTTCTTTCGTGGCGACGATCTTCGATCGCAGTTCGTCGCACTTGGCGGCGAGATCCAGAAGCTGCTTCGCCAGCGGATCCTTTTCCGCCAGCTTCAGAGCGCGCGCGTTCGCCGCGTTGCGTACTCCCTCAATCGCCTCCACCGAGTACGTCATGTGCTCGATCGTGCGATAGATCTTCATCGTCAAGTCGAACTGCGCCTTGCGATCTTCCAGCGGGAACTTCGCCCGCGGATCCAGCACCACATTCAACTGCTCGGTATACACGTTGTCGCCCTTGGTCATCTTCACCGTGTACGTTCCAGGCAGCACTCGCGGACCCTGCGTCGCCTCGCCCAGCACGGTCGCGGCTGGTGGAACGGCGGGAGCCTTCACCCGCATGGACCAACTTGCACGATTCAGGCCGCGATGCTTGCTGCCAGCGACGGTATCAACCTGCTTGCCGTTCTGATCCAGGATCTCGATCTTCAGATCGCCAAAAATGTGCCGTCCCCTCTGGTAGTAGGTAATCTGCGCTTCCCCAGGCCGGTTGCGGCCGGTGAAGCTTTCGTCTCCTTCAGGCCAGCCGCCGAAGGTGTCGAAATACTGGACCGCCTTCCCCGGAATCAGCGCCGCTTCCTTCGACATCAGTTCCGGAGTCAATGCTCGCCATGCGGAAATATCGTCGATGATCCAGATGCCCCGTCCGTGCGTCGCCAGCACCAAATCGCCCTCTCGCGCCTGCACCGCCATGTCGCGCACTGCCGCTGCAGGAAAATTGCTGCCCTTGTACTGCGCCCACCGCTGGCCGCCATCCACCGAGATCCACAACCCGAACTCCGTGCCCAGGAATAACAGGTCCGGTTTTACCGAGTCCTCTTTGATCACGTGCGCATAGCCGCGCACGCCGCTGTCCTGCGCCGGAAGCGCGGTCCACGTCTTGCCATAATCGGTAGTCTTGAAAGCGTAGGGCTTCATATCGCCAAAGTTATGGCGATCGAACGTCGCATAGGCCGTGCCTTCGTCAAAGCGGCTGGCTTCAACCGTCGACACCCAGGAATTTTTCCCCAGGCCGCTGATGTTCCCCACAACGTTGGTCCAATTCTTGCCTCCGTCGCGCGTGATCTGCACGTTGCCATCATCCGTGCCTACCCAGATGATCTGCCCATTCTTCGGCGACTCCGAGATCGAATAAATAGTGGTATGCATTTCCGCCGACGAATTGTCGACAGTCACGCCGCCTGATTCTTCCTGCTTCTGCTTTTCCGGATCGTTGGTCGTCAGATCCGGAGAGATCCGGTCCCACGACTGCCCGTGATCGCGCGAGCGAAACAGGAACTGCGCCCCAATATAAAGCGTGCCCTTGTCATTTGGGCTCATGTGAATCGGCGTGTTCCAGTTGAAGCGCAGCTTCTTTTCGCCGTAGTTCGGCAGCGGTTTGATCGAGCGGCTCTCATGCGTCCAGCGGTTCACCCGGCCGATTTCGCCGCCCTGCGCTTCCGCATAAATGTAGTTCGGATCAGAAGTGTCTTCGAACATCCAGAAGCCATCGCCCCCAAACATGTTCTCCCACCGCGAATTTGAAATGCCGCCTGGATACGATGAATCGCCCACCCACGAACTGTTGTCCTGCAATCCGCCATAGACGTGATACGGATCGGAATTGTCGGTGCTCACGTGGTAAAACTGCGAAACCGGCAGATTCATCTGATGCTTCCAGCGGCTGCCACCGTCTTCGCTGCGCCACAGTCCGCCATCGTCGCCGGCAATCACGACATTTGTGTTCTTGGGATCGATCCAGACATCGTGAAAATCTCCGTGCGCTCCGCCTGAAACCACGTTGAACGTCTTACCGGCGTCGGTGCTGTATAGCAGGATGAGGTCGGGTTTGAAGATTTTGTTTTCGTCCTTGGGATCGACGATCAGGTTGCCGAAATAAAACGGGCGCCACACCATGAAATTGCTCGCGTCCAGCTTCGTCCAGTTCGCGCCGCCGTCGTCGGAGCGATAGAGCCCTCGCCCTTTTTCCGCTTCAATATTGGCGTAGACGACCTGCGGTTTCGAGGGAGCGACCGCGACCGCCGTGCGTCCCCAGGGCTTTGGGGGCAGACCCTTCGCGTTGCCGTCGTTGATCTCGGACCAGTGGTCGCCTCCGTCGGTCGACTTGAACAGGCCGCTGCCCGGGCCGCCCGAGCGGAACGTCCAACCTTGCCGGCGGAAATCCCACATGGCGGCATAAATCGTTTTCGGTTCCTGCCGGCTCATCGCTATCAGGCTGCATCCGGAGGAGCGGTTTGCTCCCGCCAGCACCTTTTTCCAGGTCTTGCCACCGTCGGTCGTCTTGTACACGCCGCGTTCGTCGTTGTCGTCCCACAAGTGCCCCATGGCGCACACCAGCACGTTGTTGCCGTCGGCGGGATCAATCAGGATCTTGGCGATGTGCTCGCTATCTTTCAGCCCAACGTTGGTCCAGTTCTCGCCGTTGTCAGTGGATTTGAAAACCCCTTCGCCCACCGACACGCTGTTGCGTACCCAGGCCTCGCCGCTGCCCACCCAGACGGTCTTCGGATTTGACGGATCGATCGCCACCGCTCCGATGGACTGCACGCTCTCGCGATCGAACACGGACTTGTACGTCGTGCCGCCATTGACCGACTTCCACACGCCGCCGCTCGCCGATCCCACGAAGACGGTGATGCGGCCGTCCTGATCCACCGCATCCACCGCGGCGATGCGGCCGCTCATGGTCGCGGAGCCGATATTGCGCGCCGGCAGTCCTGAGACCGTGGCGGCGTCGAACTTGTAACCCGTCTGCGAGTAGGCCGCGTCGCCTGGAAACATGAACGAGACAACGCACAGGAAGATGCTCAAACTCATCAGCAGGGAAGAATGATGGCGTCGCGTATTCATCGGTTCGTTTTCCTCGTTGCGGCTTAAGATTTTTCTTTAATTCCGACCATCCCGGACGATTTCTCTCCCCTCAGCGACGGGGGAACCGCAAAATCTGCGGGGTTGATAGGCACATTCACTTCAATCTTTTGGATGGTCGTCGTCTGCTGCGCCGGATTCGCTTTCGATCCGGATGAGATCGAAAAGGGATACATGACCCCGTTGACCGGTTTGTATGAACCCATTTCCGTGACGCTCTCGCGAATCGACCCGCGAATGAACTCCTGCACTTCCTTGCGAATTTCCAGAAACGTGTCGGGATCGAGGTAGTAGTAGATGATGTCGCCGTTCTTCAACGTCACTTTCAGGCGCAGCGCATCATCGCCGTCCACCACGTCATGGCCCAGGAACTCGACCGTGTTGCCTTTCTCTTTGTAGTCCACCAGGGGGCCGTCGAAATCCGCGTCCAGCAGCAGGTCTTTCAGGTCGTCCTCGCCCATCAACTCGGGATCTTTGTGCCCGCCGAAGGGCTGGATCTGCCACCCCGTTGTGCCGTCATATGCCGTCACCGCCGTCATTCCCTGCAGCGAGAAGGTCTCGCGCACCAGGTTCGGGCGCTGGTTCACCTGGCCCGTAACCGCAGTAAAGCCTCCACCGCCAGTCAGTTTTCCGGTAATCCGCAAAGTCTTGATGGCCTTGATCTTGTCCATCCCGCCTTTGGCCTGAATGTTCTTGTTGACGAGTTCATCGGCGGTCTGCGCGAGCGCGCAAACGCTCAGGCACGAGACTGCCGCCAGCATAATCACTGCGTGACGCATGGGAGCGGACTCCTGTTGTATGGGACTTGGAAGACTGGAAAACGAGACCCACAGTACTCTACGCGGTAGTAGACGTTCCTGCCAAGCCTTGGTGAGCAGGTGGTAGGCGTAGATAGAAGAAGGAATTATGTAGGGAAAGCCGGCTCGGCTGTGCCGCGCAGGCGAAGCCCAGCGGAGTCCGCCAAACCGCCTCTGGCTTGGTTCACACTAAACCGCAACGAAAGCTAAAGCCGCTATTTCGCCGCGCTCTCAGCTCCGATTTTGTCCATCACGATCGCGGTCGACCCACCACGCGCGAAGGTCTTCCCACTAGCCGTCACTCTTTGCCCCGCGAACGGCATCAGCTTGTCATTCTGGCTCGACGAGGGCGTCGTGTCGGCGATCGGCCAATAGATCGTCCCGTTGTCCGACAGAATCACCAGCGGAGACCCTGCCTTCGCACAGGCCTGCGCGCACTGGGCGCTGAT
>DASRRV010000298.1:0-24166 GCA_035695545.1 Candidatus Sulfotelmatobacter sp.
CCAATCATCTTCGGAGCTTCGGAGTCGTTGTCGGCTTTTCGCTAGCACGATCAAAGTCAATGGGAACTCGTCGTCCGGGGCCAACCGTTTTGGTGAGGCAGTGACTGTGATTGCTGCCGTCTTCCTCCAGATGGCCCCGTCTTGCACGGTGAAAGAAACGAACAAGCGGTCAGCACGGCCACCGAACAGACTAAATTCGGAATTCCCCATGTTGCATGAGCCACGCGAATTTCGAGTAGGTCATGTTCGTCAGAGTAATTTCATACCTGCATTCAGCAGCCGTGCGGGTCCCGTCGTAGCGTCCCCATGCTCCCCACCGAGTTATGAGCCTCTGGGCATCGGTCCATGTGCTGCGGTAGAGGTGAATCTGGTGCATGTCGGCCATCAACTGTTCAGCGCGATGACGAAGCAGGCGACGCTGAAACTGGACCGTCACTAGTGTCAGCAGAACGAGAGCCACCACAACCAAACCCGCAAATCGGAGGATGCGCAGAAACCACCTTGCAGGAGGCACCATTTAATTAGACACCGAGTCTACCTGCAATTGGTCCAGCCTCCTGACGCAATCGCCGTCATTTCAGCCCCCAGTTGCACTGTGGTCTGGTTTTTGCGGTGCCTCGGTTGGCGAAAAATCTCCCATTGCGTCTCGTTGGCCCGTCTCCCGCGGAACTTTTCGTCCCTGCCTGCCGCATCTTTCCTTGCTAACCGATCAATAGGGCCTTCGTCTATCACGCATACGGGGTTAAGGCGATGAAAACACAAGCGTGGGGATGGCTAATCGCGGGAGTGCTGGCAGCCGGGTTGAACGCAAGCTATCACGATGGCGGGCTAGAGTGGGGGCATCGGGTTGCGGATCGGGTGGAGCACAGGTCAGCGGCGATCCTGGCACGCGCCTCCGGGCGCGCCGACAGGTTCCTGGCCGAAGCACAGTTGGCGGCGGCCCACAATGAGGCGGCTTCCTGCCGCTTATCCACGGCGCTGGCGCGGGTCCAGAACCGGTTTGCGCGGACGGGAACAAGTTTTGACCGTCTCGAAGTGATTTCGGATCGCGAGCAGGCCCAGTTAACCCGCCTAGAGGCGAATCGGGCCCGGATTGAAGCAAGAGTCGCTCGTCTTCGTGTTCCGGCGGTTGCCTTGAACCCAGCAGCGTTCCGGTCGATCGAGGTTTCAACCGTCGAACTGCCTGAGATACAAGTCCCTGAGATCAGTATTCCTGAGGTTCGCGTTCCTTCTTGTCCCCGGGTGCGCGTGAGCATCCCCCGGATGCCGCGAGTGAAAATGCCGGCGGTCCCGACGGTCCACGTCGAGTTGACGGGCTCAGGTCCGGTCTGATCGCAAGTTCTTGCAAGCCTCCTGAAAAAGACGGGCGCGGAAAACAAGCCGCCCCGTCTTTCTTGTTTCTGCGAGTGCCGTTCCCTCGCGGGCTGAGGGACAAACTCGCGAGCTGTTCCGGGGCCACCATCGTGCCCGTTCCCAATCCGGTTCCCGCCTGTGCAAAAGCCCAATCTTTTGTCTACCTCAAGACAAAAAATGCGGCTATATTGAAAAGGCTCAGCGATTCCTCGACGACAACTGACCTGAACTGATGGCGCGGAAATCCGGCGGCACCATCTTGCAGGAAGAGTTGTACCCACCCAGCGCTGAGCCAGCGCGCGAGGAGCTCGACGACGCGCGTTTGGTCGACCTGGACGTGGCCGAGGAATCTCCATTCTTGCGCGGGCAAAAACGCGTATCTGCACGCCGCAGTTCGCTTCCCAAGAAAACTGCAAATCGCCTGCTGTGGGCATCAGTCGCTGCCGCGATTCTGTGCGCCCTCGCCATCGTTGCCGCCGGCCTCTACCAATACGGCGAACGCTCGTGGCGTTTTCGCGTGGAGTCGAGCGACGACATCGAAATTGCGGGCATGCAGAACGTGACCAAGGCGCAAATCATGGAAGTGATGGGCGCCGACATTGGTCGCAACCTCTTCTTCGTGCCCCTTTCGCAACAGAAAGCGCAACTCGAGCAGATCCCATGGGTCGAATCGGCCAGCGTGATGCGCTTCGTGCCCAACCGCCTGCAAGTGGAAATTCACGAGCGCACTCCTGTGGCCTTCGCGCGCGTCGGGCCGCGAATCTTCCTGATCGATGCTGGCGGCACTCTGATGGAGTTGCCGCAGAAGCATAAATATTCCTTCCCGGTCATTCTTGGAATGAATCCCGGCGAGCCGCTCTCCACCCGCGCCCCGCGCATGAAGGCTTACAACGAGCTCGTGCAGGAGCTTGACTCCGGCGGCGCCCGCTACTCCCAGGATCTGAGCGAAGTGGATCTCTCCGATCTCGAGAACCTGAAAGTTCGAGTCAATGATCCCGTCGGCGATGTTCTCGTGCATCTCGGATCGTCGGAATATCTCAAACGCTACAAGACTTACGTCAGCCACGTTCAGGAGTGGCGCCAGCAATTCCAGAAGCTCGAGTCGGTGAATCTGCGCTATGACAACCAGGTGATCGTGAATCCCGACATGGAGGGACGACCAAAGCAGGTCGCGCTGCCTTCTACGGTGGCGAAAGCGGCCGTAGCCGCGGGCGTGAAGCCCGCAGCGCTGATCACGCACGTTGGTCCGCATGATCGTGCTGTTCCAAAGCCGGCCTTTGAGTTGACGGAAAAGAAGCTTGACCCGAAGGCGGCTGTCGCGAAGAAGCCGGCGCCCAAGCCGAAGCCGAAAAAGACGATTGCCAAGGCGGGCAAAGGCGCGGCTGCGAAGAAGGTTCCGCCGAAAAGTGCGGTGTCCGCAGCGAAGCCTGGGCAGGTTCTGAAGAGGTCTGCTCCGGTGGCCAGTACGGCGGGTCCCAAGCCGAGCCCGGCAATTACAAAGCAGCAAGCGGCGGGTCCCAATTGATTTCGAATTAGGGATCGGGAATCTCGTTGGGATTACGAGTTTCAGAAAAAACGACGTAGGGGAATTCATAGAGCATGGGGAACCAGCAGGGAAGTTTTCTTACCGCAATCGATGTCGGCAGCGCCAAGACCTGCGCGCTGATGGCGGAGGTCACCGACAGCGGTCTGCGCTATCGCGGCCACGGCGTGGCCGAATCGCGCGGCTCGCGCAAGGGCGTGATCGTCGAACTCGACAAAGCAGTCGCCGCCATTCAGAAAGCGGTCGAGGCCGCCGAAGACGCAGGCGGAGCACCCGTCGAACATGCCATCGTCGGCATCGGCGGAGCCCACGTGCGCGGCGTAAACACTCACGGCGGCATCAGCCTGGGCACGCGTCCGCGCGAAATTGGCCGCGACGAGATCAAGCAGGCCGTCGACCGCGCCCGCGCAATCGCTCTGCCCGCCGATCGCGAGATTCTCCACCTGTTGCCGCAGGAATTCATCCTCGACGATCAATCCGGAGTCCACGATCCTCTGGGCATGATGGCGGCGCGCCTGGAAGTGCGCGTTCACATGGTCACGGCCGCGACCAGCGCCACGCAGAATGTAATTACTGCTGTAAACAAGGCCGGAGTCCACGTCGACGACACAGTCTTCGAACCGCTGGCGGCGGCCGATTCCGTGCTGCGTTCCGATGAGCGCGAACTGGGCGTATGCCTCGCCGACATCGGCGCCGGCTCGACCGAACTGATCGTCTTTCAGCAGGGCGCTGTCGCCTATACCGGAGTGATTCCTGTCGGCGGCGACCACTTTACCAGTGACCTTTCAGTAGGCTTGTGCACGCCGCTCGCCGAATCCGAAAAAATCAAGAAGGTATATGGCAACGCAATCGTGACCCTGATTCCAGAGGGCAACGAAGTCGAAGTGCCGTCCGTCGGAGATCGCCCGTCGCGCCTGCTCCCCCAGCGCCTGGTTGCTGAGATTCTGGAGCCCCGCGCCCGCGAACTCTTCGAGATGATGCGCGACATGCTTCGGCAGAGCGGCATGTATGAAGTCTGCATCGCCGGAATCGTGCTGACTGGAGGAGCGTCGCGCCTGCCCGGAATTTTCGACGTAGCCGAGTCCGTGTTGCGCCGCTCGGTCCGTCTCTCGTGGCCCGCGCCGCTGGCGAAGATGCCGTCAACGTTGTCAGAACCGGAGTTCGCGACGGTGCTCGGCATGGTGAATTACGGCCAGAGAGCACGCGTAGCGCGAGGCTTACAGGAAGATCGATGGGGAACAAGATTGAAAGCGCTGTTGGTAGGCAAGGGAGCGTAAGGCAATGTTTCAAAGATTTTGAAACTCCGCAACCTTGCAACTTTGAAACTCTGAAACTTTGAAACATTGAAACTTTGTTCTTGAGGTGGAGACTTATGGCAAACGATTCCAGCATTCGCATCAGCTTTAACGAAGAGGCCCGTAACGACGCCAAGATTAAAGTCATCGGAGTCGGCGGCGGGGGCGGCAACGCCGTCAACCGCATGATCGACGCCGGTGTCGAGGGCATCGAATTCATCGTCGCCAACACAGACCTGCAGGCGCTGCGCATGTCGCATGCCCCCGTCAAGCTGCAGCTCGGAGTGAAGCTCACCAACGGCCTCGGCGCGGGTGCGAATCCCGAAGTCGGCCGCAAAGCCGCGCTCGAAGACTCCGACAAGATCATCGAAGCTCTCGAAGGCGCCGACATGGTCTTCGTCACTACCGGCCTCGGCGGTGGCACTGGCACCGGAGCCGCTCCCATCATCGCCTCGCTCGCCAGTGAGATGGGCGCACTCACGGTCGCCGTCGTCACCAAGCCATTCTCCTTCGAAGGCAAACGCCGCATGGCACAAGCCGAGCGCGGCATCGCCGAGCTCATGGAGTCCGTCGACACCACCATCGTCATCCCCAACGAAAAGCTGCTCGCCGTCGCCGAAGACGCCGGCTTCTTCGAATCTTTTCGCATCGCCGACGATATTCTCCGTCAAGGCGTCCAGGGGATTTCCGACATCATCACCATCCCCGGAATCATCAATCGCGATTTCGCCGATGTGAAGACGATCATGGCCCGCATGGGCTACGCCGTCATGGGAACGGCCTCGGCCAGTGGCGCCAAGCGCACCATGGAAGCCGCGCAAAAAGCCATCGCATCGCCCCTGCTCGAAGCCGGCGCGATCGACGGCGCCCGGGGCATCCTCATCAACATCACCGGCTCTTCGTCGCTGAAACTTGCCGAAGTCCAGCAGGCCTGCACCATCATCCAGAGCGCCGCCCACGACGATGCAAACATCATTTTCGGTGCCGTGATGGACGAGAAAATGAAAGATGCGGTGAAGATCACCGTCATCGCAACCGGATTCCGCGAAGTCCGCTCCGGGCGGCACCGCTCGCAGGAGATGCACACCTCTTTCGCCGCAGCTCACGAAGACGCCATGGAATTCCCCGAAGCGCTCGGCCCGCGAGACCCCATGCCCGAACCGCCCGAGCACATCATGTCCGAGTCGGCCATGTCAGATGAAGAGCACAACGTGGACGACCGCGTCTACATGGACGACGTGGCTCCTATGCCCGTAGCTCACGTATCCGATCGCGTGGCGGCCGACGTAATCTCGCTCGATACTGTGCGCAGCGCAATCGTCACAAATTTCGAGCAGGATGACCTCGATGTTCCGGCGTTCCTGCGCAAGCGCAACGACGTGATGTAGAACGATGTGATGTAGTCGAGAAACCTTTGGCGCTCTGCTTTCACTATGGTTGAGGAATCGAAGCGCCACGGGATAGGAAAAGCTTTTCACATGGGCAGTATCTTTCCAGTAACGTGGTAACGCATTACTGAAGGTATTAGACCCGGGGTAATCCCATTGTATGTGGTTGTTTCAGAACGGGTTAAATCAAATTTAATGTTTCTAAGGATCAAAACTTTACCGTTGCCGGAAACTCATAAGTCTTCTACTATCAGCACAGGTAGTGACTTTGGCGAGTTACCACCTCTGGCACCCAGCGTGCATCGTAGTAGTAGATTCCGGGGAGTGAAAATCAACAAGATGTCCAAGGGAACGAGCCTCTTTCGTCTGTTTTTGGGTTTTCTGGTCTGTCTGCCTCTGGCGGGAGTGAGCTGGGCGGCGCACATCACCACGCACCCGCCGACAAAGTCAAAATCTCAGCTCAGCGAGAGTCAGCGCACTCGCCGTCGCCTGCATCGCTTGGCACGCAGCCGTAGCGCCACAGCCACAGCCACTCCGGTGTCCCTCAGTACTCGCCGACGCCGCTATCACGAGCGCTTTCACATGAGTTCGTTCGCCGAAGACATTGCCGCTGGTGATGTCACAACCGGTGAAGATCCCGTCGTGCGCCAGGCTGCGATCGATGCGCTCGGCAACATGAACGGAACGGTCGTTGCCGTCGAGCCCACCAGCGGACGCGTGCTGGCTATGGTCAACCAGAAGCTGGCTCTTTCAAGCGGCGCGCAGCCCTGCTCGACCATCAAGCTTTCCGTAGCTCTGGCGGCGCTCAGCGAAGGCGTCGTCTCCAAAGAAACGGAAGTCGCTCTCGGCGGCCGCAGCCGCATGAACATGACGACCGCGATCGCCCACTCCAACAACGCTTACTTTGAAGCGCTCGGACGCAAGCTGGGATTCGAAAAGGTCGCCTACTACGCTCACGAATACGGCCTCGGTGAACTGGCCGGTTACGACATTGCCGGCGAACAACTGGGCAGCTATCCCGACGAAGTCATTCCCGCCAAGCTCGGCGGCGTAGGCAAGATGTGCTCATTCGGCGAAGGCGTATCGATGACTCCGCTGCAACTCGGAGCAATGGTCTCAGCCATCGCCAACGGCGGTACGCTTTACTACCTGCAGCATCCGACGACGCCGGAAGAAGTAGCGAACTTTCAGCCGCGCGTAAAGCGCCAGCTCGATATCGCTCCGCTCATTCCTGAGATCTCCGACGGCATGGCCGGCGCAGTGCAATACGGCACCGCCCGCAGCGTGCGCCTCAACTTCAACGAAGAAGAGATCCTCGGCAAGACCGGAACCTGCTCGCACGCCGGAACCCGCTTTGGCTGGTTCGCCTCCTACGCCAACACCAGCGTAGGGCGAGTCGTGGTCGTCGTCTTCCTGCAAGGTGGACGCCCAACCTTTGGTCCGAAGGCCGCTGAGATTTCCGGGCGCATATACCGCAACCTTTACGATCACAATTTCTTTATCGCTGGCCCCGGCCTGCCCGCCGATGAAGCCACGGTAAAGCCCGTCAGCACAACTCCGTAAATCATCCGCGATTCCTCGTAGAGACGTAGCTCCGCTACGTCTCTTTTCTTGGTCTTCACTCCCTCGGAGTCTCGTACCCGAGTGCCGCATCGATTAGCGATTCTCAATAAGAAAAAAGCTCCTGCTGCCGATATCTACTCCAGCGAGTTCGGAGCGGCGCTACCACTCCATCTGCGCACCGCTATATTCGAGGAGGCCCATACGTCAGGCACGATCCTTGACATCCCCGGTTATCGGTTAATCGCGCTTTTCGTCGCGCTCTACCTATTCTCCGCATACGCTGCCCTCGGTGTCTCTGCCCGCGTCCGAGCCGCCCTCTCCTTTTCCTTGCTCGCGAAGGGCGGCGCAGGAGACAGTGCTCGCAGCAACGCCGGCAGTGTGAGGTGTTCCTTCGCACGGTGGGACAAGCTGTTCCTGCGATCCTCTGGAGGGCCCGCCCCGACGGCTCTATCGAATTCATCAGCGAAGCGATGTACAGCTACAGCGGCCTTACCTATGAGACGGCGAAAGATTGGGGCTGGAAAGAGGCTCTTCATCCGGACGACCTGGCAGTGTGCTTAGCAAGATGGAACCATTGCATCCGCTCGGGAGAGCCCTATGAAGTCGAATACCGCATCCGCAATGCCGAGGGAAGTTATCGCTGGTTCCTGGTGAGAGGCAACTCGGTCCGGGATGAACAGGAGCGCATCATCAAATGGATTGGTACTTGTACGGATATCGAAGATCAAAAACACAACCAGCAGATCCTCGAGCAACAGATCAAGGAGCGCACCGAGCAATTAGCCGACGCCAATACCCGCCTGCAGGAAGAAATGTCGGAGAGAGACATCGCCCGCAAGAAGCTCGACGAGCAAAACGAGAAAATGCTGCAAGACCTCACGGCCCGCTCGCAGCGCGCCACTCTGCTGGCCAAGATGGGCGAACTTCTGCAAAGTTGTCTCAGCAAGGACGAGGTTTTCGCCGCGGCCATGGGTTTCGCACCCAGGATCTTTCCCACCAGCCGTGGAGCGGTCGCCTTGCTCAACGCTGCTCGTGATCATGCAGAAGTATCCGGGTCGAGTGCCGGCTTCCAGTGTCTGCGTTTGAGCCCGGAGACTGCTGGGCGCTGCGTACCGGCCACCCTCACCTCGAGGTCGCGGGAGATACGACCGCGCCCTGTGCTCACGCCGCTGGAATAAAGAACAGTTACTTGTGTATTCCCATCCTGGCACAAGCCGAGTCTCTGGGTATTCTGCACTTTCAGGCGACTGACGAAGTCCCCACTCTGGCAGACTCGGAACTCTCTCTCAAGACGACCTTTGCCGGGCAGGTCGGACTGTCTGTTGCCAACATCCGCTTGCGCGAAGCTCTGCGCTCCCAGTCCATCAAAGATCCCTTGACCGGTTTGTACAACCGCCGCTACCTGACCGAAATCCTGGACCGTGAAATCCGCCGCGCCGCGCGCGCCGAACAGCCTCTGGGACTCTTGATGCTTGATCTCGATCATTTCAAGAAGTTCAACGACACCTACGGCCACGACGCAGGCGATACGGTTTTGCGCGAGACTGCATCCTTCCTGATCAAGAGTATTCGCGTCGAGGATGTTGTCTGCCGATTCGGCGGCGATGAGTTCGTCATCATCCTTCCGACGGCTGACATCGCCGTGGCGCATGCCGCGGGCCGAGCGCATCCGATCGAAACTGCGCGAGCTAACGGTGTTGCACCAGGGGCACTCGTTGGGAATGGTTACCGTTTCCGTCGGTGTGGCTGCCCTTCCGACACACGGAACGTCACCGCAGGAGCTTCTCGACGCCGCCGCCGCCGCTCTCTACTGCGCGAAAACAGAAGGCCGCGACCGCGCAGTCATCGCTTCTCGTAGAGACGTTGGTTGCAACGTCTCTGCTGGCAGCGTCGCGAACGTTGAGGTGACCGGCGCTGGCGGCTGAGACGTAGCGAAGCTACGTCTCTACGAACCAGTGGCCGTATTTCCCACTAAAGCAAAACGCCCAGCCGTTAGGCTGGGCGTCGCCAAACAAAATCTCCAACTAGTTACGATGTCCCGGCCCCTTGCTCTCGTCGCTGGCGATCACGCCGTCCTTAATGTGGATGACCCGGTGAGCATACTCCGCGATGTCGCCTTCGTGAGTGACCAGGATGATCGTATTGCCCTCAGCCTGCAGCCGGTCAAACAGCGCCATGATTTCAATACCGGTTTGCGAATCCAGGTTGCCGGTAGGTTCGTCCGCCAGAATGATGGAGGGCTTGTTGACGAGCGCGCGCGCAATCGCGACACGTTGCCGTTGGCCGCCGGAAAGTTCGTTCGGCTTGTGGCTCATGCGGGCTTCCATGCCCACTGCCGCCAAAGCGCCTCGGGCACGCTCCATCCGCTCTTCGGTCGGAATGCCGGCGTAGATCAACGGCAATTCCACATTGTGCAGCGCCGTCGCACGGGCCAGCAGGTTGAAGGTCTGGAATACGAAGCCGATTTCCTTGTTGCGGATCCGCGCCAGTTCATCGTCGTCGAGCTCGCTGACCAACTGGCTATTCAGCCAGTATTTTCCCTTCGACGGTGTGTCCAGGCAGCCGATCAGGTTCATCAAAGTCGACTTGCCCGATCCCGAAGGGCCCATGATGGCGACATACTCGTTGCGCTGAATGCGCAAATTCACGCCGCGCAGCGCGTGTACCTGCTGCTCCGAGCCCATGTCGTACGTCTTCCAAAGATCCTCCGCCGCAATCATGCACGATTCCGGGGGCGCCAGATTGGTGGGAGTGTTCGCGGTGGTGGGCATACTGATGACTTCTGCGGTCGCCATGTTTTTCTCCTGGTCCGATGCCACTGACCTCTCCGATCTTTGGGGTTCAGTATTTTCTGCTTCGGGCTTCGCTTTCTGAGACCTGATTCTTAAGACTTCGCTTCCTGAACTTCTGAGACCGGCTTTCCGGTTGGACGTGCCAGTCCCGCCAAGGTTATGTCGCTTCGTCCTCTTTCTTGGGAACCGAATTGTCGATTTTGACGCTGCTGCCGGGACGCAGAGTCCGCAACACCTTGTAGCTGCCGGTAATCACTTCGTCCCCTTCTTTCACACCGTCCAGCACCTCGATATCCGTGGTACCGGTAATCCCCGTGCTGACTGGGATAAACATCGCCTTCTTGCTGCGGATTACGAAAACCCCTTGTATGTCGTCCTGCTTCTTCGACTTGGATGCGACTTCTTTCGCTGCAGGTGCCGCGGCATGCACCGAGCCCGGCGGATTATTCTGCGCTTCGATCTGCTCTTTGCTGCGCAGCGTCAATGCCTGTATCGGAATCGCCAGCGCGTTGCTTCGGGTCGCGGTCGTAATCTTCGCCGTTGTCGAGAGACCCGGACGCAAATCCTGCGGCGCATCCTGCAAAGTCACGACGACTTTGAAATCCTTCGCTTCTTCGCTCGCTGTCGCCGACTGTGACGTGGAAACTCCGCTGGATCGCACGATCGCGTTGTCTCCAATCTCAGACACCGTTCCGTGAAAAGTCTTCTTCGGAATCGCGTCAATCGTGACTTCGGCAGTCTGTCCCAGATGCACGTTCACAATGTCGGTTTCGTCCACTTTGACTTCCGCCGTGATGATTGACATGTCGGCGATCGTCATCAATGTGCTTCCTTGCGCGTTCTGAATGCCGATGACCACCGTCTCCCCTTCGCGCACCGGAAGGTTCGTGACGACGCCATCAAACGGCGCCGGATAGGTGGTTTTCTGCAACAGATCCGTGTAGTGCGTCAGCGTCGCCTTGGCTTGCGCAATGTGCCTCTCGGCTGAGTCCTCTTGCGCCTTGGCCTGTGCCACACGAGCCTGTGCCTGGACCAACCCTGCATCGGCCGTCGCCCACGCATTCTGGCGGCTGTCGAAATCCGACTTCGCGATCAGGCCGTCTTTGTACAAACTCTGTGCCCGTTCCCAATCCAGCTTGTTGCGCGCATAATCGGCTTGCGCTCGCTGCATATCGGCTTGCGAGGTCTTCAGATTGGCGGTCGCGGCGATCGCGTCGGTCTGCGCTGCCTGCAGCGACGCTTCGTTCGCGGTCACATCGGCAGAAGACTGAACGTTCTCCAGTTGCGCCAACATTTGACCCTTCTTCACGTGATCGCCCTCTCTCACGAACAAGTGGGTGATCTTGCCGAACGCGTTGGCTCCGATGTTCACGTAAGTCTTCGGCTTGATTTCTCCCGAAGCGCTAACCACGGTGGCGAGATCCTGCCGCAGTACTTTTCCCGTCTGCACCGTCACCACATTCTTGCTGCTTTGATGAACGGTGAAACCGACGATCATTGCGACTACGACTGCAATGCCGGCGCCAATTGCGATTTTTTTCCAAGCTTTCATGATTCCCGTCACTGTCCGGGGTTATTTCTCCTCAGAAAAGGGCCAACTCCAACCAAGACCTGAACTTACAAGTCAAGGTTCCTTTTGGTTCGCTTAGGGTGACGGACACACACCCTCTGTTACGATCCTGGAGCCGAGAAAGTTCCCGATCAGGAGTGGTATTGGTGGCCGAGACCCGTTACGGTGGAGAGGTGCAGCTACTGCCCCCGGAACCTCCTATTATAGCCTGTCCCTGGCGCTCTCATTCACAGGATTCCATTTTCCCTAGGCAACTCAAGGGGGATATCCCGCCTTCTAAAATAGACGGTTGTGCTTCGTTTTAGTACGTTCCCAGGGCACGACTTAACCTTGCTTTCCCACAACTTTAGGGCCTAAAATAGGAAGACGACGGTTGTCTGGCAGGAGTCCCTCTCATGTTCCAGGTTGCTTCTTATCAAGCTGTTCTCCGAATTTTGCTGGTATCACTGGGTCTCGTGGCCTCCAGCGCCGTCGCCCAGGATGCTCAGGCTGCAAAGTCCACGGACCAGCCGGCCAAAGATGCGGCCGCCCAACCGGCCAAGGACACGGCCAATGCTGCACAGGCTCAGCCTGTCGATGAAGCCGCCGATCCGCTGAAGCGCCCCATCGATGCCAAGAAGAAAAAGCAGCAGATGAAGGACTACTCCAAGGAAATCAAGGGATCCTACAAGAAGTGGCTCGACGAGGACGTCGTATACATCATCTCCGATGAAGAGCGCGCCGCGTTCAAGCAGCTCTCCAACGATGAAGAGCGCGACAACTTCATCGAAGCGTTCTGGCAACGCCGCGACCCAACGCCCGACACCGAAGAGAACGAATATAAGGAAGAGCACTACCAGCGCATTGCCTACGCCAATGAGCATTTCGCTGCTGGCGTGCAGGGCTGGAGAACCGATCGCGGCCGCATGTGGATCATGTACGGCAAGCCCGATGAAACCGAGTCGCATCCTTCCGGCGGAACCTACGAGCGTCCCATGGAAGAGGGCGGCGGCGAGACTTCGACCTTCCCGTTCGAGACGTGGCGCTATCGCTACCTTGAAGGCATCGGCCAGGAAATCATCATTGAATTCGTCGACACCTGCATGTGCGGCGAATATCACATGACCATGGATCGCTCCGAAAAGGACGCGCTGCTCTACACGCCGAACGCCGGTTTGACGATGTGGGAGCAGATGGGAATGTCGACCAAGGCATCGCGCTTCACGGGCAACAGTATGGAGCGCTTGGGTGCCGGTCCCATGAGCAGCTCGCTTCAGTCCAAGGAATTTGATCGTCTCGAACAGTTCGCCAAGTTGCAAGCCGCTCCTCAAGTGAAGTTCAAGGATCTCGAAGAGGCCGTCAGTTCCAAGATGATCCTCAATCCGATGCCTTTTGATGTGCGCTCCGACTTCATCAAAGTCACCAGCGACACCGTGCTCGTCCCAGTCACCATCCAGATGAGGAACCGCGACATCACGTTCGTCAACAAAGACGGCGTGCAGCGCGGCACAGTCAACATCTTCGGACGCCTCACCACTCTGACCGGCAAGATCGTTCAAACCTTCGAAGACACAGTACAGGTCGATGTCCCAGCCGAACTTCTGCCCCGCACGGCCGAGAACGCCTCCGTGTACTGGAAGGCTCTTCCGCTGCGCCCCGGCCGCTACAAACTCAACATCGCTGTGAAGGACGTCAATGGCGACCGCAAGGGCGTATGGGCCCACAGCGTCAACGTCCCAGAATTTGCGGAAGACAAGCTCGCCACCTCTTCTCTGATCGTCGCCGACCAGATGGAGCAGGTGCCCACCAAGACCATCGGCACGGGCAGCTTCGTGATCGGCACCACCAAGGTCCGTCCCCGTGTCGCCCCTGCCGACGGCAAACCTGCTCTCTTCAAGAAAGACAAAGACCAGAAGCTCAATTTCTGGATGCAGGTCTATAATCTCGGCGTGGACGAGAAGACCCACAAGCCTTCCGCCACTTTTGAATACGACATCACGAACATCGCAACCAACAAGTCGGTGATCCAGAAAGTCGAATCCACCGACACCATGGGCAACGTTGGAGAACAGGTGACTCTGCAGAAGTCGATCGTCGTCGCCAATCTGCAGCCCGGCACCTACAAAATCGAGATTAAGGTGAATGACAACGTCTCGAAGCAGACCATTGATCCGTCCGCGACGTTTGCCGTAGAGTAACTCCCTGCGTTTCCCCCCAGGGGGTGGGGTGGAGTGAGACTGCGCCAGCTCGGAACTTGGGCTATCGTACTTGGGTTGTCGCTTCCCGTTTGGGCCAGTGGTGTGGACCGGCCCGGAGCGATCTCGGGATACGTGCGCAATGCCACCGGCGAGCCCCAAATGGGCGCGGTGGTTCAGATTCTCGGCACCGCCAATCGCACCTTCACTGTTTTCACTGATGGCGCCGGATACTACAACGCCGTCGGATTGTTGCCCGGACTCTACACTCTCAAAGTCACAGCGCCATCGTTCCTGCCCGCGTTGCGAGAAAAGATCGGCCTTCGTCCCGGCGCCAGCCTCAACGTTAACGTCACGCTGAACACTCTGCTCGGAGTGATGCAGCTCGGCCCCGTCCGCGCTCTTCCCGATGACGATGACTGGAAGTGGACCCTACGCTCGGTTGCGAACCGTCCCATTCTCCGCATCTTCAACGATCCGACTTGGACCGCCGAGAAGCAGTCTCACGAACTGACCGGCTCGCTTTCCTTCTTCGGAGGTTCCTCCGCTGGCGGCTACGGCAGCGGTTCCGACATGAGCACCGGCTTCACCCTCGAGCGCTCAGTATTCTCCGACGGGCATCTGGCCTTCAGCGGCAATGTCGGCTACGGAGAGGGCCTCCCGGCAGCTGTTCTGCGCGCCGGCTATTCGCGCCAGATGCTCAACGGATCCCAGCCGTCTCTCGCCCTCACGGTGCGCCGTTTCTCCGCTTCCGATCCCAACCTGCATAATGCGGCGCTGCAAGCTCTCGCGCTTTCCGCGAGTGACGATATCTCCGTCGGCGACATTCTCGAGTTGAGGTTTGGCAGCGAACTCCAGACTATCCAGTTCCTTGGCCGCGTCACCGCCTTCCGGCCCTACGGCTCGGCCGATCTCCATCTTTCCCCGAACACAGTCGTCGAATACAACTACACCACGTCCCGCCCCGACCTTCGTTCCGAGAAAGGTTTCGATTCCTCACCTGCAGACCTGAGCGAATCGAACCCTCGCGTCAGCCTGCTGGAATATGCACCCAAGGTGGAGCGCCTCCACCATCAGGAGGTGAGCGTCTCCCATCGCATGGGAAACACGAACGTGCAGCTGGCCGCCTTCTCGGACCGCGTCTCCGATCCTGCGCTCACGGGCATTGGGGACGTCACTGCCGCCGGCGGATTCCTGCTCCCGGACGTTTCTTCCGGCACATTCAACTATGCAGGAAAGAATCTCGACACCAACGGCCTGCGGGTCGTGCTGCAACACAAGTTCTCGTCCGATCTGACAGCGACGCTCGACTATGCCTACGGCGGCGTCCTCGACCTGACCAAGCCGGACGTACCGCTTCAGAATGCCCAGCAGTGGATCGGTACGGAGCGTCGCCATGCTCTGGCCGCCAAGCTGAGCGGCACGGTGCCGCGCACCCATACTCGCTGGATCACGTCGTACCGCTGGATTAACGGCTCGGCCATCACCCCGGTCGACATGTTCAATGCCTCGCCCGGGCAGAGCGATCCGTTCCTCAACGTTTTTGTCCGCCAGCCCATCCCCAGCATGGGATTTCTTCCCGGCCACATGGAAGCCATCATCGACTTGCGCAACCTCTTGGCCCAGGGATACGTCCCGGTCATGGGTCGGGATGGCCAGACCGTCTATCTGGTCCAATCCGCCCGCTCCGTCCGCGGCGGCGTAGCCTTCACCTTCTAGAGGCAGTTCTCAGTTCCCAGTTCTCAGTTGGTTCCGGAGTGCTAAGGACGTTCTGTTCTCACCCAAACACCCGCTGAAATCTGGAATTCAGATTGACTGGCACGGAACGCTCGATTTTGCTCTTTCTCGAGAACTGCAGAACTGCAGAACTGAGAACTGAGAACTGCTCCCCCAGTACCTTATTCGTAAAATGAATAGTCTCCATCCATAAGTCCGTGGTTGACTATGGGGATAGCCTTTAGATAATGTTTCTGCAGCTGACCTATGCGGGCGGGGCGGCGCATCTTGTTACTGTGCAAGGAATTGCAGCCTTCCCAGACGAGGGCCTCGGGCAATCCGGCCTCCCGCAAGGAACCAATACTCCCCTAAAAACTGAACCGTTTCAAGGAGATCACATGAGAGCGCGCATCATCCTGGTGTTTGTTCTTCTGGCCGCCGTAACCCTATCGGCACAGACCTTCCGCGGAACCATCCTCGGCACCGTGACCGACGCTTCAGGCGCCGTAGTCGCCGGAGCCAAGGTGACCGTGAAAAACACAGGCACCGGATTGGAGCGCTCCACCGAAACCAGCGCTGACGGCAGCTACTCGCTGCCCGAATTGCCCATCGGCACATACACCGTCACGGTAACTCAGAGCGGCTTCCAGACCTTCATCGCCACCGGCGTGACCGTCGACGTAGCTACGGAACGGCGCGTCGATGCCCCGTTGAAACCGGGCGAGGTCTCCACCAAAGTGGAAGTCTCTGCCGACCAGTTGCCGCTGGTGGAAACCACCACGAACACTCTGGGCGGAGTTCTGACGGCTCAGACAGTGGAAGACATGCCCGTCAATGGGCGCGACTATACCAAACTCATTTTCATGAACCCTGGCGTGTCCGGATCGGCTGACCAGATCACCGACTCCCCCGGATCGTTCGGCGAATTTTCCATGAATGGCGCGCGTGGCCGGTCGAATAACTACATGATCGACGGTACCGATATGAACGATGGCTACCGCAACGATCCAGCGATCAACGAAGCAGGCGTGTTCGGAACTCCAGCCACCATTCTTCCCATTGATGCGGTCGCCGAAGTGAACGTGCTTTCGAACTTTGAGCCGGAATATGGCCGCAATGCTGGCGCAGTGGTCAATATCGTCACCAAGAGCGGCACTAACTCGTTCCACGGATCAGCCGCAGACTACTTCCGCAATAGCGCTCTGGATGCCAGAAACTACTTCAACATTTCAAGTCAGCCCAAGGCTCCTTTCCACAACAACCAGTTCGGTGGATCGCTTGGCGGTCCCATTGTGAAAGACAAGACTTTCTTTTACATGGATTACGAAGGCCAACGCGAGCCAGTGGGTGTGGTGACCATCGCTAATGTACCTACGACCGGCTCAGGGCCAAACGGCCAATTGGTTCCGGCGGATGCGACGAATCCTGTGATCGCTGCACTCTTGGCGAGGAACCCGTGGCCAGCGCCCAATCTTCCCTCGGGACAAGCTTCGATTGTGTCGCCCTCTTTCAATAATCTGACCAGCTTCATTGCCAAGATTGACCAGAATTTCAACGCCAACAACATTCTTACGGGTCGCTACTTTTTTGGTGACAGCGTGCAATCCTTCCCACTGGCGTTGACGGCCAGCGGTGGTCAATTGCCCGGGTTTAACACCTTCACTCCAACCCGTGTGCAACTCGTTTCGCTGTCCTATACGCACACTTTCGGGGGCAACAAGATCAATGAGCTGCGCTACGGATGGAACCGGTTCGCGGAGGGATTTTTCCCCGCCGATCAAAGCTTCCATCCCAGTTCAATCGGACTGTGCGCGGCGACTGATCCTACATTGTGCGCCGGCAACGGGCCCTTCGACTCCGGCATGCCCATCATTCAGGTGAGTGGCGTGTCCCAGTTGGGCTCGACCAGCAGCGTGCCCCGGCACCGTTTCGACGGCAACAGTCAGGTGATCGACAATTTTTCGTGGAAGATGAACAAGCACGACGTTAAGTTCGGCGTCGACTTCCACCGTACCTCGATTGAGCAGTACTTTGACAAGTATTTCCGCGGCCGGCTCCGTTTTAAGGATACGACTAGCGATAACGGGCTCGACGCGATCGGCAACTTCCTCGCGGGGAACGTCACCGACGGATTCCAATACTTCGGCAATTCCACGCGTCACACCTCAGAGAATAATTTTGGTTTGTTCGTCCAAGACAGTTTCCGAGTCACCCCGCGTCTGACGCTGAACTACGGTCTGCGCTGGGACTACTTCGGCATCGTGAAGGAAAAGAACAACCTGCTGAGCAATTTGACCAGCATGTCTCCGGCGCCGGGCACCGGGACGTTTACTCTCACGCAGGTCGGGCAGCCTGGTTTGAGCAGTCTCTACAATCCCGACAAGAAAGACTTTGCTCCCCGCGTCAGCGCATCTTGGGACGTGACCGGTAAGGGCCGAACTGTGGTGCGGGCCGGATTCGGCATGTTCTACGACGCGTTTTCGCAGGATATGGTTCTTGGCCATCTGCCCTACGCGCCCTTCTTCGGGCCTGGACCCGCGTATAACAATTTTGGTCCCGCCCCGATTCTTTCCACCGGCGCGGTAGGCGGCACTATCCAACCGGGCGTGCCTGTATACGCTGCCACCACAACCTGCAGCTTTGAGTGCGATGCTTTTGTGTTCGACCGCAATATCAAGACGCCCTACATGGAGAATTACAACCTGAACATTCAGCAGCAACTGGGCACCAAAGCCGTGTTGCAGATCGGGTACGTGGGGTCGCAAGGGCATCGCTTGTGGCGTTTCTTCGATATCAGCCAGCCCAGCGCAGCCCAGATCAATGCCGCGGACGAAGACTGCGGCTGCATCCAGGATTTCGGCAGCGCTGCCCGTCCGCTGGCGGGCAATCCCTACGGCGCATACTACGTATTGCAGGAGAACTCTACCGGAAAGTCGAACTACAACGCGGTGCAGACCAGTCTGCGCATCACGAGTTGGCACGGCATTTCCTCGATCGTGAACTATGTCTATTCGAAATCGCTCGACAACTCCAGCGACGGCGAAGACTTTGAACCGAACGAGGCGCAACCGAACGACAGCACGCAGCCTCAACTGGAGTACGGTCCGTCGAGCTTCAACATCACGCACCGCTTCACCTGGAACTTCTCCTACGAATTCCCCAACCGGGGCGGGAGCATGCAGAAGCTCAAGAACGGATGGGGTCTGAACAGTATCTTGACGCTTCAAGGCGGCCAGCCATTCCACCTGAATTACAACTTCTGGGATGACTACAGCGGCAGCGGCAATGCGTTTGACCGGCCCGACGTGGTTGGACCGATCGTGTACCACAAGCGCGATCCCTATAACTACCTTGATCTGAGTTCGTTTGCCATGCCCTGCGGACTAGCCGATCAAGTTACCAATATTAACAACCCCGGCTATACCGGCCCAACCGGGACTGCTTCTGATTGCGCTATTGGTACCCGGCACTTCGGGAATATGCGGCGCAACTCTCTCGTCGGACCGTCGTACAAAGAGTGGAACTTCTCGTTGTACAAGAAGACGATGCTCACGGAATCGCTCAGCATGAAGCTGGGAGTGGATTTCTTCAACATGCTCAATCATCCAAACTTCGCCAATCCCCTGTTACCTGCTTTTATTGCGGATGCGGCCGCCACGGGCGTTTTCGGCCTCAACGGTTCGGGTTCGAACGAGGTCACCGTGGGCTCGCTGCCGATTACGGCGACTGGCGACGTTGGGATCGGCAATCCGTTCATCGGTGGCGGTGGGCCGCGCGGTATTCAGCTTTCTGCGGTTTTCAAATTCTAGCTGCCCGTGTCCATTCACCAGCCCCTGCTTCGGCAGGGGCTTTTTAGTGTCCGCAATCTTTTTCAGTATTCACAGGGTCGTTGTGACATCTGACCTTGCGTTCACAGCCTGAGTAAGCAGATCATGACCGCGTAAGCGCAGTGCCAAAACTTCAGCAAGGTCCGCGCTAAGCTCTTTGTTATCAAGATTTTGATCCCTAAACCCTTGAGGCTCAAGATTTTGCAGCCCAACTCTTGCTAAACCCATGATTCCAAAGACCCAGGGGGGAGGGGGGGGTACCAATCAGTAATGTCCCTCCCAAAATCGGAATTACCCAACGAGTGTCAGCGGTTCGTCGTGCAAGCTTCCCAAGCCGAAACCAAGTTGTCGTTGCAGAATTGAAAAGTCCCCGAATGAGAAGCGTAAGCTCAAAGCTCATAGCTCAGGGCTTATAGCTAGAAGCTAGCAGCTAGAAGCTCGAAGCTGCAGTCCCGCCGTTCAACGTCTTTCGTCACCTCGTCCCCGGATTACGCCGATGTTACCCTTCGCTTGTAATCCCCTCCCCACACAGCTCTGTTCTGGAGATCTTGATGCGCCGCGCCTCGCTTATGAAAACCTCAGCCGTCCTCGCTCTCGGTCTGTGTTTGGCCGCGCCGCTGTTTGCGCACCACGTCCAAAAGGGAAGCTCCACCACGCTGCCGATCACGACTTCGTCCCCCAAAGCGCTGGAGCTCTACAACAAGGGCATGGTCGACTACGAGAATCTTTATCTGGAGCGTTGCAACGAGGAATGGCGCGCTGCCGTCAAAGAAGATCCCAAACTCGCTGTCGCGTGGGCCTGGATCGCGTTCAACAGCAGCACTCCCGAGGAAGTCAGCGCGGCTCGCGCCAAAGCCAAGGAACTCGCGCCCAAGCTCACTCCCGGCGAGCAGTTGATGATTGCCTGGATCTCCAAAGTGCAGGAAGGCGACTTTCTCGGCGGCATCACCGCCATGAACGATCTGGTCGAGATGTATCCGCACGACAAGCATCTGCTGTATCTCGTGGGTAACTGGCTGATGCTCGAGGACGGCAACGATCAGGCGCAACGCATCATGGAGAAGGCGCTCGCCGTCGACAAGAATTTTCCCGCGGCGCTGAACGATCTCGCCTACCTCTATGCGCGTCACCAGCAATTTGCCAAGGCGTTCGCGGCCATGGATCGCTATGTTGTCCTGCTGCCCAAAGAGCCCAATCCGCAGGATTCTTACGGAGAACTGCTCCGCATGTCGGGAAACTTCGAAGGCTCGCTGCAGCACTATCGCGCAGCGCTCAAGATCGATCCTGACTTCGTGACCTCGCAACTCGGTCTCGGCGATACTTATGCGCTCATGGGCAATCAGGATCAGGCCCGCATTGAATACGAGAAGGCCATCCGTTTCGCGCACACCGAAGCCGACCGCCTCAACTACAGCATGCAAAAGGCGATGACCTTTGTGCGCGACGGCAACTTCGCGGAAGCCGACAAAGAATTTCAGGAAATCGCCGTGAATGCGCACGCCAAGGAGCAGGACCTGCAGGAAGCGCAGTCGCTCCGTCACATGGCCGAATATCAGACGGACGACAATGCTGCGCTGAAGCATCTGAAGCTAGCCGAGGAATCTCTCAGCCACCGCACAACCATCTCCGCCTCGGATCGCGACGAAGAGATGGCGCAAATTCTGCGCAATCGCGCCGTGCGCGCCGCACGCTCAGGCAATCAGCAGCTTGCCGAAAAGACGTTGCACGAACTCGAAACTCTGGCCAATGGCAACCGTAGCCGCCTCATTCAAAGTGCATATCACGGAGCGGCCGGAACTCTTCTGATGGACAAGAAGAAATACGAAGACGCCATCGCTCAACTGGAAGAAGATCAGGACAATCCCTTTACCTTGGAACTGCTGGTGCAGGCTTACTACCAGACCATGCAGACCGACAAGCTGCACGAAGTGGAAGCCAAGCTCCGCGGCACGAACGTGCCGACCATGGAGCAGGCGCTGGTTGTCCCAGCAGCCCGCGCGAAGCGCCCGATCATATAAAGAGGTTATCTAGGCACAGTCCTATCGGCTGTCCCGCCCAGCGATTGGCTCCCGGCCCTGGTTCGCTCGTATTTCCTCGCCCCCAACTTGACTGGTTGGTGTACAGTAGGTGGGCGTTTTGACTCGATGAAGGCCGACACCGAGCGCCGCTCCGGAACCCGAATCGCCACGCGCGTTTCCACGCGCGTGCGCACGTCGCAGGGCGCCGACCACACCGCCCAGACCCGCGACATCAGCGCCAACGGCGTTTTCCTCTATACCAAGTCCCGCATGGAAGCAGGCTCGGAAGTCGAGTTGGTGCTCATCCTGCCACCTGAGCTCACATCCGGCGAAAAGTGCTGGGTCTGCTGCCAAGCCATGATCGTGCGAGTCGAGGAAAACGGCACCGAATTTGGGGTGGCCGCCCAGATCCGCCGCATGGACATCCTCCCCGAAGTCACCGTTTAGGGCCGCTGGTAAAGGACCGTTTTAGGACGGCATTCCCGTTTCAATTCCCGAAAAAGTTCATGGCTCCCGGTGCCTGGCGCCCATTGACTGAGGGATCTGCCCGTAAGTCTTTGAAAAAAAGCTTTCCATTGCATCGTTCGCGGTGCAATAATGGCGGCCCTAGAATTGCTCTGGCAAATTTCAGGTTCCAGGTGGGCCCAGGTATGTTGATCGAAAAACTGGCGGCCGGCGTCGTACAAGTGCAGACGCCCATTGGTCCGCGTTATGTCATGCCATCATTCACGCAGCGCGTTTATCTGCTCTGGATGTTTCGCAATTTTCCCATTCTTCCTCACGCCGTTCTCAGCCGCCGGCAGCAGCGCATGATCGACCGCATGTGTGGTGAGCAGCGGTTTGCCTCGATGGCTTACGCCGATGGCATGGACGAAGTGCCGGTCATTGGCACAGTCGAGCACCGGCCTCAAATCGCGGCGGACCAGTTGCCTCCACGGCGCCCTGCGGCGACCGCGGGAGCAAGTGCTCTGGCTGCGGAAGTTCGCCAGCGCTCGTAGCTCGGTCCCCGTCAGCTTGCGGCGCAACGGCGCGACCGTGTCTTGATCGCGGTCGGGTCTCCTGCATTCTGCTTGTTCTTGGTCTACCTAAGGAGAGTCGTCTGCGCATCTCCTGCTGATTGACCACGTCAAATATCTTCCGGCCGTTTGCCCCTCCTTCTTCTCCTTAGTGGTTTCAATATGCAAATGAATCTCTCGCCTTGTTCTAAATAAACCCCAAGAAAAAATCGCCAGCCCGGAGTGCGTAATCCTCCGGCTGAGCTGCAAGTTCAGAATTTGTCTGGCCTCCTTAAACGGCTCGCAGGAGTTCGCAGCCGAAGAAGTAACCGAAACAACGCGCTATTTCTGTCGAGAAAGTTATGTTCTGCGGTGGATTGTCTTGGAGAAGACAGAGCCATTATGTGAATTGTTTCTTCGCATGACGGAAGATCCTCAATTTCCAGACTCGAGTTTGCGTGCCGTGCCGGGATGATCCTTTACCGTGAGTTATACCGATTTTCATAAATAATGATTCCTAAAACAGCAGATGTCCGCAACTAACACCAGCGAACGAAATGTGCTAATCCTGATAAGCCAAAGCTTACAGCTAACTGTTATGGAATAGGGATTGCATTTTTATCAGGGCTGTCCTGTTTGGGCAGACGAGGCCTGTGTCCACGCGATTCGCGTTTGTAAGGAGAACATAATGATGAAATCGGCGTTTGGTTTTGCCTTCAGCCGGAGTTTTGGATTGTTGCTGGTGTTAGCGATGTTGTGCAGCCTGTCGTCATTTGTTGTGGCGCAGGATGTTGCCTCGCTGACGGGCGTGGTCACCGACTCGACCGGCGCAGTGGTGTCGGACGCGGACGTAAGGCTGGTCGACACCAAAACGAACACGAGCTACGAGGCAAAAACAAACGCCGTGGGCGCGTATTTGTTCGGCCAGTTGCATCCCGGTCCGGGATACGAGATCACGATCAGCAAGCCGGGCTTCGAGACAGTGAAGGTCGCGGACATGTACTTGGCCGTGAATGTGACGCACACGCAAAACGCACAGCTTAGGGTTGGCTCTTCGACCGAGACGGTGGAAGTAAGCGGCGTTGCTTCGGCCGTGACGCTCAACACGTCGGACACGACCATTGGGAACAATTTTGACATCCGCGAAGTGCACGACCTGCCGGTGCTCTTCCGCGACTCGATGGCATCGTTAGCGCAGTTCCAGCCGGGCGTCGTGTCAGCCCCGGCGGTGGACGATCCCAACAATAGCCGAGCCGGAGCTGTGACCGGTTCGCGCATCGACCAGGGCAACATTACTCTCGACGGTCTCGACGTCAACGACTTCGGCACAGGCCAGGCGTTTGCGGCGACCGCGAACGCGCCGGTGGATTCCATTCAGGAATTTCGTGGGGAATCGGCAAATCCGCTGGCGGCGGAGGGCCGCGGCGCTGGCCAGCAGATCACGCTGGTCACTAAGAGCGGCAGCAACGATTGGCACGGATCTCTTTCAGAATACTTGCGCAATACCGTGACCGAGGCGAACGACTACTTCAACCTGCGAGCTACACCCGTGGTGCCGCGGACGCAACTCAACCGGAATCAGTTCGGCGTGACTTTGGGCGGACCAATCAAAAAGAACAAGGCCTTCTTCTTCCTCGACTACAACGGCCGCCGAGACGCTCAGACCGACAACGTCGAGCGCATTGTGCCGCTGGACAGTTCGGTCGAGCCGACCGGTAACCTGCGCAACGGTGGCATCGCCTATATCAACAACTCGGGCAGCTGCGACGAGAATAGCCGCATCAATACCGCCCCGAACTGCATAACCCAACTCTCGGCCGCAGACTTAGCGACGGCGCTTCCGGGTTATCCGGGCATCCAGGCGGACGCGGCGTTCACCAGTTTCATCAACGGACGCTACCCCGTAGCCAATGACTTGAATGCGGGCGACGG
>DASRRV010000299.1:0-1580 GCA_035695545.1 Candidatus Sulfotelmatobacter sp.
GTGCAATGATTGCCGCCGCGGGTACATGATTTCGTGTACCAGCGCTCAGTACCGACGAGCTTACGGCTGGCAGCGTGACGGCGGCATGGCCGAATATCTTCTCGCAGAAGAAAAAGACCTGATTCTTCTTCCGGGTTCACTTACTTACCTCGACGGAGCCCAGGTCGCTTGCGGATTCGGTACCGTTTACGAAGCTCTCCAAAAAATCGGCATCAGCGGCAATGACGCAGTCCTGATCACAGGCCTTGGCCCGGTGGGCCTCGCGGCAGGGGCCCTGTGCCGAAAACTGGGTGCGGAAAGAATCATCGGAATCGATGTCTCTCCCGAGCGGCGCGATCTAGCCTTGCGGCTCGGCCTGTGCGATTCAGTTTTGGCAGCCGGGCCGGACAACGTCGACGAATTACGCGAGCTCACCGGTGGACCGGGTGTTGAACGCGCCGTAGACTGTTCCGCGAACGCCGACGCTCGTGCCATCGCCATTCGAGCCACTCGCAAATGGGGCAAAATCGCGATGGTCGGCGAAGGTGGCACCGTGAAATTCAATCCCTCACCCGACATCATCCACGATCAGAAAGCGATTTATGGATCGTGGGTCACTTCCACGTGGCTGATGGAGGAACTCGTCGAGCGCCTGGTGCGCTGGAACCTTCACCCGGAGGACATCGTCACGCACCGGTTCCCGCTCGACAAGGCTGATGAAGCATACAGTTTGATGGCTTCAGGACGCTGCGGAAAGGTTGCCGTGTGCCCCAATGCGGAGTAGCAAATACCCAAGGATAAGGCTGAACTCAATCAGGGATAGTCCCGTGGGAGTTTTGCACTTCTGCGCAGCGCCGCACCTCTTAGAACCCGCTCTGGGTAGAGACACGGGAGGTCCGAGTGAATACGAACCCTGGTCGCGAATCCGAATCGTGGGAATCCCGCTTCAACGACCTGTTGCGGATGTACGGACATCGTAACTGGATCGTGGTCGCGGACTCTGCATATCCAGCCCAGTCGAATCCGGGCATTGAAACGGTGTTCACGGGTGGCGATCACACCGAAGTACTCAGGAAAGTTCTCGACGCGATCGGCGCGTCTGTTCATGTTCGAACCAATGTTTATCTCGATTCCGAACTGAAGCAGGTCGCGGAGGAGGATGCGCCCGGAGTGAGCGCGCTCCGCAAGGAGATGATCCAGCTGCTGGCAGGCAAGAACACACGCGAGCTTGCCCACGAAGAGATCATCGCCCAGCTGGATCGGGCAGGCAACGTATTTCGCATTCTGATTCTCAAGTCGACGCTCGCAATCCCGTACAGCTCAGTTTTCCTGAAGTTGGATTGCGGGTATTGGAGCGACGAAGCCGAGGAGCGCCTGAGGCGTGTTCAACCAGACAAAACAGCCACGGCGCTGTAATCCGGTAGACTCGCCGAGGTCGTACCGCCAGATACTACGAACCAAAAAAGGATAGACAGACAATGCAAAGAAGAGAGTTTTGCAAGCTGATCGCGGCTGCCGCGGCGGCCAGGGCCATCCCTGCAAATGGACAATCGGCTGCGGGCGCGCCTGCCGGCTTCAACAAGCTCCATCAGACGTATGCG
>DASRRV010000300.1:0-1638 GCA_035695545.1 Candidatus Sulfotelmatobacter sp.
TGAACGACGTCAGGTTGGTGATGTAGAGTTCGTGCACTTTGAAATCAATATCGGCTTGCGGAAGACCGCAGGATGTGAAGACGTTACGAAGTTCGTTGCGAAAGTTGGCGCTCACGGTCTTGAGGGACGCGTGGCCGTCGAAACGTCAGGCTCGGAAGCGTGAAGAAGTCGAAGGCGGCGATGACCTCGCGGTGGTTGTTGAGAAAGGCCAGCCAGCGCTTCGCTCTGCCCTCATCACGACCACCGTTTAGGCCGCGCAGATAGCGCGAAACCGTGGGCTCGGAAATCTCGAACCCGAGCTGGAGTAATTCGCCGTGGATGCGAGGTGCACCCCAGGTGGGATTCTCCGCCTTCCTGCGCCGAATTAATTGGCGGATCTCCTCATTCACTTTTGGTCGTCCGGGTCGACGTCGCTGAGACCGCCACCGCCAAAACAGCCGGAATCCGGCACGATGCCAGGAAACCACGGTCTCCGGCTTGACGACGATCAGGGCTTCGGACCAGCCATCCCACAGCCGACGGAGCACAACCCAGAACAGCCGATCGAGGCGATTCAGTTTGGGACGGGGCTGCTTCCGCTTGAGAACGGCGAGTTGCTGGCGAAGAGCGACGGCTTCCAGCGCAAGTTTGTGACGCGGCACGAAAAGGGTACGCAGGTAGGCAACCACCGCACAGGCAAGGGCAACCATCATCCGATCTTAGTTGAGCGGCGCTCGCGGGCAGAATGGTACGGGTCCAACCGCTTGATTTTACGCCGCGATGGCATTTTGATGACACAAGGGACAGCGGTCGCGATCTGTAAACGTTCCCGCATTTGTTCCCACGCGGACGGGTTATCTGGTGTTTCCCACGATCCTTACCATTGTTCTTATTTTCGCCTCCTCAGCAGAATCTGTGGGTTGATTCCGGTTCAGGAAGGCGCCCCAACGTGTGATACAGGGCTATTTCCATGGCTTCGTAGGTGCGAAAGCCATAGGATCTTCTGGTCACCACTCGAATCTTGTTGTTAAGGCCTTCGACAGCACCGGCAGAAACCTCACCTTTGGCGCGAAACCAGTTCAGCAAGAGCTCCTCGTGGGTACGCAGCATGCGCGCGACTTTTTTCATCGGCTCCAAGCGGCTACGCATGGCGCGATAGCACCAGTAGTTAAGAAAAGCTCCCGCCCAGGTCACGGATTGGTAGCGCCAGAAGTGGGAGAAGGCTTCCTTTAACTCCCAGGCGCGGGCCGTGGCCAGCTTACTGGCCAGCAGGGCGTCGAGCTTTTGTCGGGCATGTCCACGGACCCGACTGCCCCGGCGCAGCAGCGACCAGCGCATGTGCTTGAGCTTCTGCGCTTGCTGCTGGCTGCGCGCCCGCAGGCGTGTGCTCTCGGCGCGGCGGACCTGATCCACCGCCTGGTTCAAGTGGGTGGTGATATGGAAACGATCCAACACCTGCAGCACTTGTCCGGCTTCGCTCGCGATCACCTTCAAGTAGGGCTTCCACATATCGCTGCAGACAAAGCGCAACCCCTGGATCACTTCCGGCCCCAGCGCTTTCAGCCCGCGCCGCAGCGTCGCCTCCGACCGTCGTTTCCCGACCCACAGCAGACGTCGGCAAGGCGCATCGATCTGGTAGATCACGGTCAGGAAGTTGTC
>DASRRV010000301.1:0-20388 GCA_035695545.1 Candidatus Sulfotelmatobacter sp.
GTTGTTTTTCCGGCCAATCCACGACTGGTTTCTTATCGATTTTGAATCGGAGGCCGTGAGAATTGATTTTGCCGTTCGGTAGAGTCGCGGATTCCTTCCAAAAAGGATCGTCAATTCTGGCAGCTACGCAGAGTGTTCCAGCACTGTGCTGCGCGACTGTGCACTGGGAAACAAAGAGGAGAAGGAACAAGAACTTGAGCTTGTCCATAGGACAACAGTATTCCTGACTCGATTAACTGTTGCAAAATCCCCATTGCGCTCGTTGACATGTTCCTGAGCAAGAACACGCCCCGATCCTACTCAGCGCATCTTCAGGCGTTGCCTCTGCCGAATGATGTTCGGAAAAGGGGTTCGCAGGCAGCAGTGGTCCGCCCGGCATCGTGCGTTGCCCAGTCTGCAGTGGCGCTAGTCGCGGCTTCCGCTCGATGACATTCACGTCAGGCCAGTCGGTGCCGATAACGTTCGGACCCTGCCGTGGCCCCTGAGAATTCGCAAAACCTCTGCCCACGTTGCCTCCTGCCGCTTGCACGACTTCGATATGAGCCACTCGCATTTGCCGCATTGCTGGCGACCGCTTAGTTGGTCTTGCTTTTCCCGCCTGATGGCGTCGGCTCTTCCCGATCCTCGGGCCATACACCGAACTGCAGAAAGTGTTCCAGGTCCTCATCCGACCGAGTCTGCAGTTGCTGAGTCAGGTCTGCAAACTCGATCCGCTCGTGAACTCGGCCCTCGACGCGGTTCGCAATCTCAACTGCTGCGGCGACCGAGTTTCTTTCCTTCCCGCACGCAAGAGCAACAAGGTTCTCGGCTAAGATCTGGGCATAGGTTCGCCGCTGGGGATCGTCATCCTTGATCTCCGCCAACTTTTGCCGCAGAGCTTCACTGATCGTTCTACTCTTTGGCCTGCCGCTGGGATTCGGGGACGCCTGACCCTTTCTCCACCTCGTGTTCTTTCCGATTTCGGGATCGAAATTTGCCGCCATATGAACGTTATCCTCTCGTCCTGGCGAAACGTCAAGCCTGCTAAGAGGCGGAGAGCAGGCGCGAAAACTCTGCCCAAACTCTGCCCGTTAGCTTCAAACAGGCCGTTACAGGATCGCACAGATCAGCACGCCTGCTATCCGCATGTGATTGCAAGACCTGCAAAATGGGGTAGTTAGAAAATGAATGGGTTGGACTCAAACTCCGCGAGCGCTTCAGTCCTCCGCGCATTCCGTTCGTGGTTGCCGCGCAATCCCCCGCAGAAGAGACTGCTCCGGTAGTCGCCGCCTATGCCGAACCGAGGCCCCTCAAGGCTGTTGGGGTCGGAAGGTGAGAACTGGAAGCTGCCGCTCTTTTCGCTATGACTTATACATACAACTAGCGCCAGAACTGCGCAGGGAGCGCTCGAGGCAGAGTCATTGCTGCTGGCCGAACGCGGCGGCGGCTTTTTGTGCCTCTGCGAATCCCGGATCGATTTTCAGTGCATTCCGGTAGGCTCCACGAGCCATGTCGGTTTGTCCGGCCTGCAGATAAGTTTGGCCGAGTTCAAAGTACGCCTCGGCAGTCGGCTGCAAATTGATCGATTCGGTTAAGAAATCAATCGCCTCCTGCAGCTTTCCCTTTTTGCGCGAAAGCAAGCCCATTCCGAGCCAAGGACTCGATAGTTGCGGATTCAGACGCAGCGACTGGTCGAAGCTCTTGCGCGCCTCATCGTCTTCGCCCAACCCTCTCTGAGCCGCGCCCAGGTTGGCATATGTCTGCGCCCGAAGCCCGACGTCGGAAGTCAGCCCGAGCGCAACCTCATACTGCGCGATGGCCTGGGGCAGCTGATTGTGTGTTTGATAGTAGGTACCCAGATTGCTGCGGCTCATCGGATCCCTCGGATTGATGCGCGCCGCCGCCTCAAAATGAGGACGCGCCTCTTCCTCCTTGCCCTCGAGGATCAGCGCCCCACCCAGATTATCTTCGGCAATGAAGTTGTTCTGCGTCACCGCGAGCGCATGCGACCACAGGTCGATGTTACTCTCCCAGTAGCCGATTTGGCGATGCGTGGCGAACGCCAGCGCAACCAGAACGAGACCTGCGGGCGCAGCAACCCACAACGGATTGATCCCGTTAGCCAAATCCGCCAGCCCGAAGGCGACCATGAAGAAAATTCCGATCAGCGGGATGTAGGCGTAGCGGTCGGCCATGGCGGCGTCTCCGACCTGCACCAGCCCGATAACCGGGACCAGCGTGATGAGAAACCAAAGCCATCCGACCAGCAAATAGCGCCGCGCTCGCAGGCGCCAGGCCAGTACCGTAATAACCATGAGAACTGCACCACCTGCAACCACCTGCCACACACCAATCGAATTCCCCGGATGCGGATACAGCGGCGCGAGTTTTGCCGGCCAGACCATCTTCCACAGATACATCGCGTAAGCACAGATGGCGTTGGCGAGACGAACGCCCACGGAAAACTGCGAAGTGGCCCGCACCGCTCCGCCCGCGCGCTGCGTATGCATCGTGATCACCGCGCTAGCGGCGGAGAGCGCCAGCAGCGGAATCTTCTCCACCACAAGCCATAACCAGGAGGTCGGCGCATTCGTGGGACTCAGGCGGCGAAACGTCCAGTAGTCGATCAGCAACAGAAGAAATGGCAGCGTGATCACCATCGGCTTGGACGCCAGCCCGGCGGCGAATAACGCGGCCACCGCCAGATACCACTTCCAGCCCGGCTTTTGTGCGTACCATCCGTAGGCCCATACGGCGAGAAGGAAGAAGGTCGTGCACAAGACGTTCTTGCGCTCGGCCACCCAGGCCACCGCCTCCACATTGATCGGATGCAGCGCGAACAGCGCCGCCACGAACAGGCTCGGGCCCATCCGTCTCGTCGCCCACATCAGCAACAAAAAGAGCAGCACCACGTTCACGGCATGCAGCAGGATGCTCGTGAAATGATGTCCCGCCGGGCTCAGACGAAACAGCGAGCAATCCAGTGCATGCGACATCCACGTCAGCGGATGCCAGTTCGCCTGCTCCGTCGAGGTCAGCGCCCATTCGAATGTGCCTGCGGTCAGGCCTTGCCGAACATGCGGATTCTCGGTGACGTATCGATCATCGTCGTAGTTCACGAACGGATGATGGTTGACCGGGTTGTAGATCGCGAGCGTGACCGCAGCCAGCAGCAGGCACACGATGGGAATGCGCTTTTCGGAAGACGCGAGCAGGGCGGGCACCGGCGCCGCCGCTGGATTTTTCTCTGTTGGAAGCAATATGAGGATTTAACCACAGCCGCCCTGAAGGAACACAGGGGGAGGAAACACCGAAGTCACCGAACCGAAGAATTTCGATTTGATGATTGATGATTGAAAACCAGGGCGCACAACCGCTTAAGTATTCCAATCAACAATCAAGAATCAACCACAAAACAATTTAACTCGCTGGCTTCCACCGTAAAACCGGCTTCCGAGCCGCCGCGGTCTCATCCAACCGCGAGACCCGCGTCGAGTGCGGCGCATCGAGCACGGTCTGCGGATCTTCTTCGACTTCCTCTGCGATCGATTTCATCGCCTCGATGAACAAATCCATCTCTTCCTTCGATTCGCTCTCGGTAGGCTCAATCATCAGCGCTCCCGGCACAATCAACGGGAATGCCGTCGTATAAGGATGGAATCCGTAGTCGATCAGCCGCTTCGCAATATCCATCGTACGCACACCTTTTTTCAACTGCACCTTATCGCTGAACACCACTTCGTGCATCGAGGGCGTAGAAAAGGGCAAGTCGTACGCGCCCTCGAGCCCCTTGCGAATATAGTTCGCGTTCAGGACGGCATCCTCAGTCGTCTGGCGCAGTCCGTCCGGTCCGTTCGCCTGTATGTACGCCAGGGCCCGTACGAACATTCCGAAGTTGCCGTAGAACGCCCGCACCCGCCCCACCGACTGCGGACGGTCGTACTCGAAACCCAGCGTTCCATCCGACTTCGTCACAACCACCGGAGTCGGCAAGAAAGGCTCAAGCGCCGTCTTGATCGCCACCGGCCCCGATCCCGGACCACCGCCGCCATGTGGCGTGGAAAAAGTCTTATGCAGATTCAAATGCATCACGTCGACGCCGAAATCGCCGGGCCGCACCTTGCCCACGAGCGCATTCATGTTGGCGCCGTCCATATAAAGCAGCCCGCCCTTGGCGTGCAGAATGTCGGCAATCTTGTGGATGTCCTGCTCAAACACACCCAGAGTGTTGGGATTCGTCAGCATCAGCGCAGCAACATCTTCGTTCATCTGCGCTGCGAGCGCCCCAATATCCACCATGCCGCGCGAATCCGACTTCAGATTCTCAACCGCATAGTTCACCATTGCTGCTGTCGCCGGATTGGTACCGTGCGCCGAGTCCGGAATCAGAATCTTCTTGCGCGCGTTGCCCTTCGACTGGTGATAAGCGCGAACCATCAGCAGCCCGGTCATCTCGCCATGCGCGCCCGCCGCAGGCTGCAGCGTGATCGCATCCATCCCGGTAATTTCAATCAACTGCTCGCTCAGCGTCTTAATGATGTACAACGCGCCTTGCGAAATCTTTTCCGGCTGGTAAGGATGCCCGTTCGCAATTCCCTCCACCCGCGCCACCGCCTCGTTCACTCGCGGGTTGTACTTCATCGTGCACGAGCCCAGCGGATACATCCCCAGATCGATCGCGTAATTCCAGGTGGAGAGCCGCGTGAAGTGCCGGATGATTTCGATCTCGCTCACCTCCGGCATGTTGCCCAGGTCTATTCTCTCGGACGTCCCGAGAAGTTTCGCCGTATCCACTTCCGGTACATCCAGCGGCGGAAGCTTCCACGCCGCCTTCCCTGCCGACGACTTCTCGAAGATCAGCCCTTCGTTCTGGTTGACCTGCAGAGACGCTTTGCGAGTTGCGTGCTTCATCGCGCCACCTCTTCCGCTTCTTCTTTGGCCGATCGCACCGATCGCTCGCTCTCCGCCACCAACCCGACCGCGGTATCAATCGCACTGCGCGTGGTCAATTCCGTGCAACACCACAACGCCGCATTCCCCAACTCGGGATAGAACTTCTTTAAGGGCAATCCACCCACCATCTTGTGACCAAGCAGGCGACTGTTGATCGCGTGAGGATCTTCACTGGTCTGCACAACAAATTCGTTGAACCGCGGCGTGTCCTCAAACAAAACCTTCCCGTGCTTCGCAAACTGCGCCGCCGCATAAACCGTCTTCGCCAGGTTCTGCTTGGCCAATTCTTTGAGACCAACCTTGCCATACACCGTCATAAAGATATTGACCATCAGCGCGACCAACGCCTGATTCGTGCAGATATTTGAGGTCGCCTTCTCGCGCCGGATGTGCTGCTCCCGCGTGGCCAGCGTCAGTACGAATCCGCGCCTACCTTGCTTGTCGACTGTCTGCCCCACCAGGCGGCCGGGCATCTGCCGCACATTCTTCTCACGTGTGGCAATCACACCGCAATAAGGACCACCGAATCCCATCGGCACACCGAACGACTGGGCCTCCATGGCGATCACATCCGCCTGGCGCGGAGGTTCCACGATTCCCAGTGACACCGCTTCCGCGATCGAAACCACGAGCATTGCCCCATGCTTGTGAGCAACCGCGGCAACCGCCTCAACGTCTTCAATCGCGCCGAAGAAATTCGGAGATTGCACCAGCACGCAAGCCGTCTCCGGCGTGATCGAATCTTCCAGTTCCTTCAGATTGAGCCGCCCATCATCACCGTAACCCGTCACCGACAGCGGCATACCCTGATGCGTCGCATAAGTCGCTAGCACCTCGCGATACTCCGGATGCAGGCTTCTTGCCACTACCACCGACCGCCGCCCCGTCAACCGAACCGCCATCATCACGCCTTCGGCCGCCGCGGTGGAGCCGTCATACATGGAAGCGTTCGCCACTTCCATGCCAGTCAATTCGCAGATCATCGTCTGGAATTCGAAAATCGATTGCAGTGTGCCCTGCGAAATCTCCGCCTGGTAAGGCGTGTAAGCCGTAAGAAATTCGCCGCGCGAAATCAACGAATCAATAATGACTGGCCGGTAGTGAAAGTACGCGCCCGCGCCCAGAAAGCTTGTATAACCGTCGCCGTTCTCGCGCGAACGCTGGCGAAAAAAGTCCACGATTTCAGACTCGGCCATCTGTCGCGGAATGTTGAGGTCGCGAGTCAACCGGTATTCAGCAGGAATCGGCGCAAACAGATCGTCGACCGAGCGCAAGCCGATTGCCTTCAGCATGGCCGCGCGATCGGCAGGAGATTTAGGTAAATAGCGCATAAGAATTTGTTTAGATGTGCCCCGAGGTCAGTTGGATTGTGACAGTACTTTCGAGATTTAAGTTGGCTGCAAAATTCATGTGCAGGAATCAGGGCTAACGAAGTTCACACAAAAATGAAACGCGCGTCCGACCGAACCGGAAGACTGCCAGCCCGAAGCTCGACAACAGACGCCGAACGCCCGACGCCCAACGCCGCTTTCCCTCAGTGTCCCGCCTCTTCCGCCACAAACTTCTCATAGTCCGCAGCCGAAAGCAGGCCATCCACTTCGCCAGGATGCTTCAGCGTCATCTTCAGCATCCACGAATCATGGGCATCCTTATTCACCTTTTCCGGCGACGTAGCCAAGTCTCCGTTGACTTCTGTCACCGTCCCGGACGCAGGCGCGAACAAGTCCGACACCGCCTTTACCGACTCGACGGTTCCAAACGTCTTGCCGGCCGTGAGCTCCGCACCCACCTTCGGCGTCTCGACAAAAACAATGTCACCCAGCGACTCCTGAGCATAGTGAGTGATGCCGACGGTAGCCGAGTTTCCGCTCACCTGAATCCACTCGTGTTCCTTCGTATACTTGCGGTCCGTTGGATAGGCCATAAAAACTTCTAGCTCCTAGCTGCTAGCGTCTAGCGATTCCCCTGTGAACCTCTGTGCCCTCTGTGTTTAAAGATTCTTCTTCGGGCGTTTATAAAACGGCGTAGGCACAACCACGGCCCCCACACCCTGCCCGCGAATCTCCACCTTTACCGCCGTGCCCACCGCCCCGAACTCGACCGGCACGTAGGCCAACGCAATATTCTTCTTCAAAAACGGCGCTGGAGATCCGCTGGTCACATACCCAATCTCGCGCCCACCACCGTCGAGCACCTTATATCCATCGCGCGCAATGCCCCGTTCGGTCATTTCCAAACCGACCAGGGTCCGCTTAACGCCAGCAGCCTTCGCCTTCTCGAGCACGGCACGCCCAACGAACTCCGCCTTCTCCATCTTGCAGAAGCGGTCGAGTCCGGCTTCCCAAACATTAATCGTATCGGAAATTTCCTGACCGTAGAGCGGAAGCTTCCCTTCCAGCCGCAGCGTGTTCCGCGCACCCAACCCACAGGGCACAACCCCAAACTCTTTTCCGGCCGCCAGAATTTCGTACCATACGCGAGCGCTGGTCGCCTCGTCCGCGGGGACATAAATCTCAAAGCCGTCCTCCGCGGTGTATCCCGTCCGCCCCATCAGAATATTTGGAATCCCGCACACCGTGCCGCGGGTCACCCAGTAGAACTTCACCGCGCTCAAATCCGCATCGGTCAGCTTCTGCAGCAGGTTCACGCCCTTCGGTCCCTGGATCGCAATCTGCGTGAAGTCATCCGACAAATTCTCTACCGCGCAATCGAACTGCCGCGTGTTGTCGCGTACCCAGCTGAAATCCTTCTCGCGCGTGCCCGCGTTGATCACCAGCAGATACTCGTCCTCGCCCAGCCGGTGCACAATCACGTCGTCAACAAAAGTTCCCTCGGGATAAAGCAGCGCCGAATATTGCGCTTGCCCCAAGGCCAGGCGCGACGCGTCGTTCATGGAAATATGCTGCACAGCAGGCAGCGCCTGCGGCCCTGCCAGCCGGATGTCCCCCATGTGGCTGACGTCGAAGATGCCTACGCCCGTGCGCACCGCCATATGTTCATTGATGATCCCGCAGCCGATCGTCGCCGGATACTCCACCGGCATGTCCCAGCCATTGAACTCCACCATCTTCGCGCCCATCTGGCGATGGACGGCGTTCAGCGCAGTTTTCTGGATGTTCGGTCGGATGCCGGCGGGCGTCGCCTCCGCAGAAGACAAAAGAGACCTCAATCACGCAGGGCTGGCCTGCTCGGATGGTGTGACTGATTACCGTATCACGCGGTTTTTCAGCGGGTCAAACGGAAGAAATTCGTCAAAGAGGAAACCGGCGGCGCAGAGGAATTTCAGCTCCATCCACGGTGCGACCCTGTGTCCGGCACCTGCCCTGAGCGAAGTCGAAAGGCGTTTAAGATTTTGATTTTGATTTTGCTTACCGTCCGAACTGCACCGTAACCCGAGCCCCAGCCGCTACATGGGCCCCAGCCGCAGGAGTCTGCTGCCGCGCCAACCCGCTGCCGACTGCATCAAGTTCCAACCCGGCATCCTGTGCGGCTTCCACAGCCCCACGCACAGTCTTTCCCACAAACGACGGCACTTCGATTCCACCTTGCTCGACATCCAAAACGACGGTCCCCGTGGCTGGCAGATTCGATGGCGCAGATGCGTCTGAGCCAGGCGCTTTCGCGGGAGCCTGCCCTGAGGATCCCGCGCCCGCTCCTGCCGGCACGGACTCCCGCATCGCCGCCTGCACAATCACTCCGTCAGCACTGGCGGGGGCAGCCGCCCGAGCAACCCTAGGCACCTTAGCCCCTTCCGACGAATCGCTGTTCACTTCAGCGGTTTCCAGCGGCTCTCCAGGATGATCGGGCGTTCCCTCATCCAGATCCTTATCCTTGAGTTTGGCCATCAGCAACTGATGTTTCGGCGCCAGCGGCAGATCGTGCGGCACATGCAGATATTCCAGCACCTGCTGCGAAATACGCTGGAATACCGGGGCCGAAACCTGCCCGCCCTGGTGCAGCCCCACCGCCGAATCCAAAATCACTGCCACCACAATCTGCGGACTATTCACGGGAGCGAAGCCAGCAAACGACCCGATATACTTCGTCTTCGAATACGCGCCCGTCTCGGGATCCACTTTCTGCGCCGTACCCGTTTTCCCTGCCGACGAGTAGCCCTCGAGAATCGCCTTTCTTCCCGTGCCTTCCAGCACGACCTTCTGCATCATCGAACGCATCTCAGCCGCGGTGTACGGTGAGATCACGCGATGCGACGCCCCCGGATGAAATGCAACCGTTTGCAGCGCGCTCTTCGGATCGCTCTGCGGCGGCAGCGTTCCTGTAAGGATGCGCGGAGCCACCCACACGCCGTCGTTAGCAAAGGTTGAAATCAGGCCCGCAAGCTGAATCGGCGAGATGCCAATCTCCTGCCCCATCGAGATCGCAGCGATCGAAACCTTCGACCACCGGCTTACCGGCTTCGTCAGGCCGCGCGTCTCTCCGGGTAATTCAATCCCCGTCTGCTGCCCGAATCCATACGCGCGAATGTATTTGTAAAAGCGGTCTTCGCCCAGTCGCAGCGCAATCTTGATCGCGCCCACATCGCTCGACTCCGCCAGCACGCCCCACACCGGCAGCAAGCCATGCGGCTTCGAGTCGCGGATCCGCATCCCGTTGTAAACGATCGCTCCCATCTGGCAGTCGAACACTTCATTCGGATTCGTAACTTTTTCTTCCAGTGCCGCCGATATCGTCACCAGCTTGAACGTCGATCCGGGCTCGTACACATAACTGACAGCCCGATTGGTCAGCGCCCCCGGTGTGATCTGCTTGCGCGAATTCGGATTGAACGTCGGGCGATTCGCCAGCGCCAGAATCTCGCCAGTGTGCGGATTCTCCACAATCACGGTCCCAGAAATCGCCTGCGTGTCGTGAATCGCCTGCTCCAACTCTTTCTCGGCGATGTACTGAATGTTCTTGTCGATCGTCAGAACAAGGTTGTCGCCAGGATCAGGTTGCGTCTCGACATCGGCAAACCACTGCTTGCGCGCGTCCACCGAAATGAACATCTTCCCCGCGCGTCCGCGCAGTTCGTCGTCGAATTCGTGCTCAATGCCACTCTGCCCCGAATCCTCCATGCCGACCGAACCAAGCACCTGCGCCGCCAAGTCGCGCGCCGGATAAAACCGCTTCGGTTCCTTTTGGAAGTGAATTCCCTGCAGCTTCAGAGAATTGATGCGCTCGATGGTCTCGTCACTGGCCTTGCGCGCTACCCAGCAAAAAGTCTTGTGCGCGCGGCAGTCCGCCAGCACCACGTTGTAGTCGTCGCCGGTAATTCGCGTGATGAGAGAGACCGCGGTAGGAAGATCTTTGACTTCGGTCGGCACCGCAAACGCCGAGTCAACCAGCACCGACATCGCCAGTTCGTGCCCGGCGCGGTCGTAGATCACGCCACGCTTCGCCGCCACCGGAATGGCGCGTTGCTGCTGATGTCCTGCCTGCTTGACGAATTTTCCGTAGCTGAAGATCTGGAGATAAACCAGACGTCCGCAGATCGCGACGCACCACAGCAAAAGCATCGCGCCCAGCAGATAGAGCCGGGAGTTCTTGTCGGAGGTGGAGTCTTTTGCCATGCTACTCTTGCGGTTTGTCATCCTGAGGTCCGCGTTTTGTGCGGGTCGAAGGATCTATGCACTCCTCCGCATCGCCGATGCTGACGGCAAAACGCATAGGTCCTTCGCTTCGGTCAGGATGACAACCTGTCGAAACCATGCTCAGACAACGCTTAGACAAACATGGCGGCCCACCGGCAAGGCGGACCGCCAGATAAGTTCGTGTGGGACAGCGTCCCCGAGCCTGCCCTGAGCGAAGTCGAAGGGGCTGTCGAGCCGAGCGACGCTCGGCTGATGCTCTCACCCTACCGCCCCGGCATTACATCCACGGGCACAGCACTAGCCATAACCGGGCCCTGTCCATCGCCCGCAGCGCCATCCATGCGGATGACCTGTCCCGGCTCCGGAGGCACCAATCCCATCCGCCGCGCCAGCACATCAATCCTCTCGGGATCGCGCAATGATGCATCTTCCAGCCGCAGAGCGTGATTCATCTCCGTCTTCTCGCTCAGCTCCCGCTTGGCCGATTCAATCTGATAGCCGTATTCAATCGCCTTGAAGTGCTGCCACGCATAAGTAAAGACCAGCAGGAACAGGCAAGCCAGCGCCGTGCCAAACTGCTTCATCTCCCGGTTGCGGCGCGGATCTTCCACTTTGACCAGGCGAGAATTGTCGATCGCCTTGGAGAAATAAATTTCCGGTGTGCCCGCCCAAAATGGACGATGCCCCACCGCCGGACCCGCACTGCGCATTGTTGCCGCTGCTGCCGCCATTATGCCGCCCCCATGAAAACCTGGTCACTCTGCGTTACTGGAATCTGCATGGCAAAAATCGTGCGCAGTTCCTGCTCGTAAGCAACGCGCTGTTGCTCCGTCTTCTGCTCGGCGCGTTCTACCGTTGCCATCAAATCGCTGATCAGTGTCCCTGTGTACATTGTTCCCGTGTACATGCCCGCAACCTCAAGTCTGGATTCCTACCACGGAACCCATAAAGGAACCCATAAAAGAGCTTTCAGCTATCAGCCGTCAGCTCTCAGCTTTTCTCCCGCCCCAGCGAATCTTCGTCCGCCTCGGTCGAACCTGATCTCTAAGTCCCGGCACCGCCATCACAGCTAATGCCGGGAACTCCGGCAGGTTTTCCGGAGCCAAACTCGAAAAGCCGCTTTTCGGCTTTCGGCTTCCGCTCATCTCGAACTCCCGAAAGCCGGAAGCCGAGAGCCGGAAGCCCGTTCTCAAACCCTCTCCGCCGCCCGCAATTTCGCGCTGCGTGCCCGCGGATTGCGATCGCTCTCTTCTTCAGTTGCCATTACCGGCTTCTTGGTTAGCACACTGAAGTAACCTTCTTTGTTCCCCTCGCGAAACGCATCTTTCACGATGCGATCTTCCAGCGAGTGAAAACTGATCACCACCACGCGTCCACCAGACTTCAGAATCCGCGGCGCGGCTCCCAGCAGCGCCTTCAGATCGTCCAGTTCGCGGTTTACGAAGATTCGAAGAGCCTGAAAAGTTCTGGTCGCCGGATGAATTCGCCTCTGCTCAGAATTCATTGGCCGGGCCGCGGCTGATATGACATCCGCAAGATGTGCGGTAGATCGTATCGGCCGCGACCGGCAAATGGCTCTGGCGATTCTCCGCGACCTCCTTTCCTCTCCGAATTCGTAAATCACATCGGCAAGCTGTCGCTCGTCGAGGTGGTTTACCACTTGTTCGGCGGTACGCTCCCCACGCGGGTCCATCCGCATGTCGAGCGGTCCATCCGCCTGAAAACTGAATCCGCGCCCGGCGTCGTCCAACTGCAGGCTGCTCACTCCAACGTCGGCCAGAATTCCGTCAACGGTCCCTGGCTTCTGCCCCTTCGCAATCTCCGCGAAGGATCGATGCAGCAGCGTGACCGTTGGCCATTCCCCGACGCCCGAAGCCTGAAGCTGGACGCCCGCTCTTTCCAGCGCCGCCGGATCCTTATCGAGCCCAATCAAATGTCCCGGTGCGCCGAGGCGTTTTGCGATTTCGTAACTGTGTCCGCCCAAACCCACCGTGGCGTCGATATAAGTCCCACCGCGCCGCACGGTTAAAAAGTCGATCGCTTCTTTTAAAAGAACCGGAACATGGCTCAGTTCCCTTCCACCATGCCCAACCCCCTGAGGGGTGTCTATGTATCCCTCGCCCACTAGATGCCCAGTTCGTCGAGCGTCTTCTCATCGTCAGGCGTAAACTTTTCTGCTTCGATCTCTCTCTTGAACAGCTCCAGATTCCTGACGATCAAGTACGTCAAGTTCCCCAGAACCGCTACCTCGCCCTTGATCTGTCCTGCTTCCCGCAGCAGCTGCGGCAGCAACAACCGCCCCTGCCCGTCCATCTCCACCTGCTGCCCGTAATAGTTCGTCCGGTCCAGAAACTTTTTCTTCGTAGGATTGAAACTGGAGAGCCCTGCCAGCTTCTGCTCGATCCGTTCCCACTCCTCGAAGGGATATACTTGAGCAACCTTTCCATCCAGACTTGTGATGTAGAATTGCTGCCCGTACTTCTCGTCGATCACCCGCTTGAACTCGGCCGGGACCTTGAGCCGTCCTTTTTCGTCGACCCGGGTTGGATGATTGCCGCGAAACATGTCCGAGGCCCCTACGGAGGCCGATTCCCCTTACCGGGGCTTTCTTTCTGCTAGCCACTACGACAGCAACGAGGGAGGTAAAAGCGGTGCAAAGTTCGGTCAATCTCGGGCGGTTCGGGCTGTCTATCGTGCTTTCGGGTCGGTTTTCCACCGGCTCCTCGTTTTCAGCTCCAAGCTCCCACGGCCATTACTGTCCTTACCACTCTGTACCACTTTGTACCACATCTTAACCGTAAGTCGTTTATTGTCAAGAAGAAACTGCTAGGTGCCAGACCCACTCCCGCACTGTTTCCGGAAAATACGAAGCCTTGTGGTTAACCAATCGAACGACCACAAGGGCTTGTGTTTATGCCCCTGAGTCCTTCGCTATTCTTTCGCTAAGATTTTTCTTGATCTCCGCGCCAGTCGCGGATTTTCTTGTGGAAATTCTCCGATACCGCCGTTTTGTGGAGCCCCGAAGAACCCGTGGAGCCTCCCTTCAGGACCCCGTAGCCCCATCGCAACCCATGGCGCTGGACGCCGCCGTCCAGGGAGTGAAAGTACACGCCCGCTGGGGCCGAGCGTTTCCTTCGTGGTCCTTCGTGTCCTTTGTGGTTAGCGGTTTCTGCAAGAATCGCCCGATGGTCAGGCCGGACCGACTCATCGCCGCTTCGCATCCATAGTCCTCATGATGCAGAAGCAAGAGATTCCCAACCGAGAAAAGCTTGCGTCGCGCACACCCTTCAGCACTCTCGCGAAACTCCACTAGGCACTTCTTAGCGACCTTTGCGCCCTTTCTTAGCGATCTTTGCGTTTAAAGTCTTTTGATCGCAAAGCGCCCAGCACGAAGTCCCGTCCCCCGTGATGTAACCTGGAGCGAACCCATTGTCCAGCCATCTCGAATTCGAACAGTGGGTCCCCTTCCCTCTCGACCACGTCTTCGCCTTCTTCTCGAACCCGGAAAACCTGCCGCGCATCATGCCCACAGCCAGCCAAACAAAGCTGATCGCGCTCAACCGTATGCCTCCACCTGCGCCTCCCACCGGACTACCCGCAGACAAGTCAGCCGGCATTGGATCCACCATCGCCACCTCGTTTCGCGTCTTCCCGCTTCTGCCGATCCGCGCACAGTGGATCGCCCGCATCACCGAATTCGAATGGAACCACCACTTCGCCGATATCCAGGACAAAGGTCCGTTCAAAAGCTGGCATCACCGCCACGAGTTCGCCGCACACGAGCGTGATGGAGTACGCGGCACGGTGGTCCGCGATGTAATCAACTATGAAGTTGGATTTAGTTTCGTAGGTAGGATGGCGAACACCTTATTCGTCTGCCGCCAAATGGAAAACACCTTCGCTCACCGCCAGAAAACGCTCCCGAAACTACTCGGTTAACCCCGTCGCTGCGAAATCAGACACGATTAGATTCCAGCCCTCTCACGCACTGCATCCGAGACGTTTCCCCCGGTCACCAGCAGAACTACATTACCGGAAGCCGCTAGCCCGTCGAGCCATGCTGCCGTGGCCGCCGCACCCGCGGGCTCGGCCACAACGCCCTCCCGCAGATAAAGCTGACGGATCGCTTCCACCATCCGCTCTTCCGAGACGAGCGCCACGTCGTCCACCAACTGACGGATCGTCGCCACATTCTCGGCATCCGGTGTGCGCGTGGCCAATCCATCGGCACACGTATCACAGGACTCTGTTGGCACCGCCTTGCCCTCACGCCACGAAAGACAATAAGAAGGAGCTTGCGCGGCCTGCACTCCAATCACCTTCACCTGCGGAGCAAGTTGTTTGATCGCTGCTGCCACGCCGCGAATCAAAGCCGTGTCTCCCATAGGCACGAAGACAGCACTGATTTCCCCAAGCTGTTCCACTATCTCGAGACCGATCGTCGCTGGGCCCGCGGGCAGATCCGGGTCCGTCGCATCGTTTAAAAAATAAATACCGTCCTTTGCGGAATACTCCTTCGCCCGTTCGAACGCCTCCGCCAGATCTGCGCTTCCCGTTTCGACGATCCGAGCCCCCAGATTCTGAATCTTCTTTCGCTTCACGAGATTTGCATTCTCAGGCAGGAAGATCGTAGCGCGCACCCCCAGCGTCTTAGCCGCGAACGCCACGGCGGCCCCATGGTTCCCCGTACTCGACGCCGTTACCTCTTCAATCTTGCGCCGCGCAAGATTCGTCGCCAGCGCGTGCAGAGCCCCACGGGGCTTGAACGATCCCGTCGGCAATCCAGTTTCGATCTTGAGGTAGACCTCGGAGCCAACCCGAGATAGAGAAGGCGCAGGCTTGAGCGGCGTCGCACCAAAATATTTTCGGAGAAGATCTCGCGCGGCGCGAATGGTCGAAAGATCAGGAGAAATCATCGCAAGCTAATCTCGAGATAATGGTTGTCCGCATTCGCGTACTGGAAAAGACCCTCTTGATTATTTCGAAGGCTCCACGAAGACTGCGGTGCCATAAGCCAGCACCTCGGTCACCCCTTGCATGACCTCAGTCGCGTCATATCTCGCGCCGACCACGGCATTCGCCCCCAACTCAGCGGCATGCTGCAGCATCAGATCGAACGCCTCCTGCCGCGTCTTCTCGCATAAGTTGGTCAGAAGCGTTATGTTGCCGCCGACCAAAGTCTGCAAGCCCGCCCCAATGGTCCCAAAGATAGACCGCGACCGCACCACAATTCCCCGCACCACTCCCAGCGTGCGCGTCACGCGAAAACCATCCAGTTCAAACTGCGTGGTCACCATATTGTGAGCCACCATTCTGCCAGCGCTGTAGCCTGTTGCCATTGCGGTCGATCCTTTCTGTATTCGTGAACTCTGCGCCTCGCCGAACAGGCAACTATAGCGCGATGAAGAGAAGCACGACGAGTGCTAAGGAGTGTGCGATCTAGGCCGCGAAGTCTAAAGTGAAAAGGCCGAAAGCCCGATTCCCTATTCCATCTCCCCCGTAATAAAGAACTCCTGCGCCGCCATGTCGTACTCCACTCGCAGAACATTCGGCTTGCAGCACACCTGGCAGTCCTCCACATAGCTCTGCCGGCGACCCGCAGACTCGTCCACGGAGGTCGTGTTCCACTCCCCGCAAGCCGCGCATTGAAAACCAGCTTCCATGCATGCACAGGATACGTCAGTGATTGGCAACCGCCCACTGCCGAGTGCGACAATGGCCTCCTGCTGCGCGTGCGCAACCTTTGCAGGAGGTCTCGGAAATGCAAATTGCATATTTCGTCCTGACAGCGATTGTCGCCTTCATGGCAACGTTTTCTGCCGTCGGAAAGATTCGGCGCGATCCCCATCAAGTCAAGGCGATCCACGAAACGGTAGGCGTACCACTGACCTATTTCTCTCTTCTCGCCGCTTGCGAGTTCGCTGGAGCCGTGGGCCTGGTCGCTGGCATCTGGTGGCGTCCGCTGGGAGTCGCGGCCGGAGCGGGCCTCGTTGTTTACTTCGTGGGCGCGGTCGTCTCGCATTTGCGCGTGAGGGACATCAAAGGTATTGGACCTGCGGCGTTCATGCTATTCCTCGCCGCCGCAACCCTCATCCTGCGCATCCTGACAAACAAGCCAGACATTCCAGGTGAATGAGCGGACTGGCGACTATAGGCCAACGGAAGCGGGCGTAAACTACCAAAGAAGGTTTTATGCGGAAGAAAATACCGTTCGCAATTCTGTTCGCCCTCAGTGTCTGCAACCCCGCTTTCCCGCAACAGGGCGCAAACAACACTACGAGCGCGAAGGCCAAAGCAGAATGCAAATTTTCAGACGAAGAATCCATCACAGTGGATTATTTCAGCCCCCCCGCCGCAGGCCGCAAGATTTTTGGCGGCTTGGTGCCCTATGGAAAAGTATGGCGGACCGGCGATGAACCCACCACATTCGTCACTGACGAAGACCTCGTCGCGCTAAAAGGAACAAACATCCCCGCGGGTAATTACACGATTGTTATGGTTCCCAACCCCGGCAAGTGGACTCTGATCATCAACAAGAATACGGTCTATGAATCTGGTGAGTTGGTGCGCGTTCCCATGTCCGTGAAGAAGGTCTCCGCCCCAGTTGAAGACTTAACAATCTCCTTCGATAGTGCCGCGGGAAGCTGCACGATGCGCGTCAGCTGGGAGAACACGCAAGCGTCGTTGGAGTTCGCCAAGCGGAATACAGATTTGCCGTTACGATCGGTGGACGCAGTGCGTCCTCAAAAATGACTCAATTCCGAACCCTTCCATGGCTGTAGTGGAGCTAGCCGAAGGCTTGAGTCGCGTTCTATCAAACCCTCGCCGCTCGACGGAACTTCTGGCGTCTTTCTCCGAAACTTCCGCCACAAACGCTCACCCCGCGCCAAATCAGTCCCCCTCAGCAACAAACTTGACCTGACGCGGGTGCCGGTTTCGCTAGCTCACTGGTGAACGGCCGTGCCTTGGAGCAGGTTGTTCGGGTTGAAGGTTGCAACGTCAACCAGATTCATGATCGACCGGTCTGGGGCGACTTGGATGTTGAACGTCCAGCCGCATCCGGAGCCGCAAGTCAGGCCGGCGACGCCACTGCCATTGCTGTTCAACGAATTGATCGTGAAATTGTTGCCCGTACTCACCGCACCGTCCGGACAGGTTTGCGTTGGGTTGATCACGTGACTCGTAATGGTGGCATTCGTCGCCGAGCCACTGCCGTTCAGCGTGAACGTCACGAGCATCGAAGAAATCCCACATCCAGTGTTCCCGAGCAGCGTCATCTGCCAGGGACCCGACAAGTCGGCCTTATTGACCAACCCGATGGTGGCGGTGCTGCGCTTTACAACTGAAACGACCAGCACCAAGCACACGGCGGCTAGCAGGATGAGTTTGGTTTTCGAGGTGTATTGGCGAACGTAAGTCATGGTTGTGCCTCCTGAGAGTTACGGTTTCGGGGCCCTACTGCCCCTGCTACTGGTAGAAACGCAAAACAGAGGAAAACTGGCTCATCGAGACTGATATTCAGAATTCAATTCCACTCATTCGCTCTCCAGAGCCCATCTTTGCAATGTCTTACCGCCGTCGATCAAATCGGACACCGGCACGCTTGCAGCACACAAATTCCGAAAGCCGATAGCCGGAAGCCGACCTCAGTTATCCTTGCTGGCGATGAATGGGGTATCACGAACTCTGGTGAGGGCTCGGTACAATACCGGCCCGCCGAGTATTAGCGTGCTTCCTAGAAAGCACACATCCCCTCTGCAGGCCCCAGCGGCATCGGACCGAGCCGGGTAGAAGACTAGCTTTGGGGGGCGAGTCCCGTCGTTGCGCTGAAGCACTGAACTGCGGGCACGCGGAAAGCGAGGGAAGGCAAGAACTCAAGAACCGACGGAGATCAAAGGACCTTGACTATTGGACGCCGCCGGGTCAGTCTTCAAAGCCCAGAGGGGGCAGCTGATGATCACGACGCTACTCTTCAAGCGGTTCCGGCTCTTCTTGACGCCGGAGTTACTCCGGGGAGCGTTGTTTGTTCTTTGCCTCGCAGCTTTCAGTTGCGGGCATGGGAAGGTTCATTCCGCACAGATGAGTTTCCCGGCTCCTGCTATCTCGCCGCAATCCCCGTCAGACGAACTCCTGCAGGTTACTGCAGGCTTCGCTCAGTTCTTCTTGCACGACGATTGCACTGCGCAATATCCGCCCCAGCCTGATACCTGCCTCCACGATCGGCTTCATGAGCGATCATTCACTTTTGGCGGAAAACCTGGAACCCTCTACGACGTGACTCTGCGCATTCGCGGCATTTTCGAACCCACCACTATCACAGGCGGCGATACGCCTGACCCCGCACACCCCTACTTCAAGGTCGGTGGTACGGTCAGTACTGTCGATTGGTCCCAATGGGGAATCGAAGTCTCGGAACCCAAACAAACGTATTGGCTGAACCACTATCCCTCGGTTGGACACACCATCTACAAGGAGGACTTCGAGGCAACCATCGCGGTGGCGGCCGGTGCAACTGTTGTCGTCCGAGTCACCGACGGTAACGATCGGCAGATCGACAATGGCAAGATTGCGCCGGATCGGCAGCAGATCATCCGTGGCGTTGTAGACCATCCCTTGCCGGGACAGATGTTGCGTATCGACGTCGTGCATGTCAAAACAAGGTAGGACGATCGCCCACAATAGATCACTCAAAACCGTCCCCCTGGGGCATTCTGACCGTAACGGCGGTGTTTCCCCAAATGAATAGAAGCTTTGGCTGAGAGAAGCGAGGCAGTTATTCGACCGAAGGAATCAACGCCAAAGATCGGAATACAAATCGGACGGCTCGTTTATGTGGTCATGTGAGTTTGAGGCGGCAATCGCTCGAAGCGGCCGGAGCTTCGTCGCCACCTTCCCGCAAAAACATCCTAAGAGCAACGGTTCTCTGATGGCGATCGCGGTCGTAATCGAAGGAACGCAAAGCTGTGTAGAATACTGTCACCTGCAATCGCGGAAAAACAACCCCTTTCGCCCAAAGCTGAGTCGCTTGGATCCTCGGAAGCGCTCCACATGACACTCCGACTGCCCGGCCGTTTCGTTCTCATTTTCAGCATGAGTGTTTTAGCCGTTTCTCAAGACACACACTTCAATCCGAGGGACCAGCAGATACCCGTCCCCGATTGCCTGACGATGCGAGGCGCGTGGGAGGGTGGATCAACGACATGTAGCACGGAAGAACACCAGACATGGTTGAAGGATATCCGGCACTGGCGCGACGAACGCCGCATTCGTATCGGATACGATGGTTCCCGTTACGGCACGCCAGCCCTGAAGTGGACGCGATCGAGCTATATCCAGCCTCAGATGATGGTTGCAGACCGCTACTTTTACGATCCGGTTGCGCATCGCTACACGGTCGATCGCTATCTCGAAGATCTCGAGAAGCGCTATGGCGGGATCGATGCGGTGCTCATCTGGCCGACGTACCCAAACATGGGCATGGATAATCGTAACCAACATGACATGATTCGCAGCATGCCGGGCGGCATAGCGGGCGTGCGGCAAATGATCGCGGATTTTCATCGTCGTGGTGTGCGCGTGCTGTTTCCCATGATGATGTGGGACCAAGGCACGCGCGATCCCGGCAAGCCGTGGCCGCAAGCGATCGCCGAGCTGATGGCCGAGATTGGGGCCGATGGGATCAATGGCGACACACAGGATGGAGTGCCACTTGGGTTCTCGCTGGCGGCGGATAAGGTCAGCCACCCCCTGGCCTTTGAACCTGAGGGTGGGCCATCCGACGAAGCACTGGCCTGGAACGTGATGACGTGGGGTCAGTATGAGTACCCATTCGCTCCGATGGTTGACCGGTACAAATGGCTGGAAG
>DASRRV010000302.1:0-29584 GCA_035695545.1 Candidatus Sulfotelmatobacter sp.
CGCTGGCAAAACACGGTGTTTCCGGCCGACTGCCGTATACTGCCTCTGCCCAATTTCTCTTTCTGGGCCAGATTCGAACTGGGCCGGATTCGAAGATCCGGATTCTTAGCCTGACGCTCTCTGTCGCATATTTCTCAGCCGCGCATGCCCTCGCCCGACGCCCCAAAATCCCGCCTCGCGTACATCGATTGGATGCGGGGCCTGGCCTGCCTGCTGATGTTTCAGACTCACTGCTACGACTCCTGGCTCGGCGGAGCGGCGCGGCGGAGTCGCTTCTTCATGTATTCGCAGCTCGGCGGAACTTTCCCTGCGCCACTCTTTCTCTTGCTGGCGGGAATGTCGTTCGCTCTGGTCACCGAAAAACTCTGGCAGAAGAATCTTTCGCCCGCGGAGATCGCGCATAGCACGATCCGCCGCGGCGCAGAAATTTTCGGCTTCGGACTCCTCTTACGCCTGCAGGAGTACGCGCTATCCTGGGGCTGGGCGCCCCTCAGCGACCTGTTGCGCGTCGACATCCTCAACACCATTGGCCTCTCCATGATGCTGATGGGCGTCCTGTGCTGGCTGGTCCTGGCATTCGATAGAAACAGGTGGGGACAGGCGCCCCTTCGGCAGGCTCAGGACACGCTCTCGGCTGTCCAGCCGGGCAAAGCCCCGCCGCGCACTCCACTCGTGCTCGCCGCAGCAGGCACGGTGCTGCTGATCTCTCTTCTCTCTCCACTTCTCTGGACGGTCTGGCGCCCCGGCTGGCTTCCCTGGCCCCTCGAGTCCTACGTGAACGGCGTTCACAACCTCGGAACTCCACAGGCCTGGATGTTTCCCGTCTTCCCCTGGGGAGGCTTCGCCTTCGCGGGCCTGGCCGTGGGATTTATCCTGCAGTCTCCTTGGGCGCGAGCTCGCGAGGCACGCGTCTTCTTTGTTGGCGGCGGAATCGGTCTGGTGATGATCGAACTCTCCCGCTGGCTCGACGCCGAGCCCCGCCAGTTTTATCCCGTCTACGATTACTGGCACACGAGCCCCGAATTTTTTCTGATCCGCGTGGGAATGTTGCTGCTCATCATGACGGCGGCGTATGCCTGGTGCCGCTGGGGCGCAGCGCTGTGGGGATTCAGCCCTGTGATCCAGTTAGGGCAGGCATCGCTTCTCGTCTACTGGGTACACATTGAATTCGTGTACGGCAAAGTTTCGATCCTGCCCAAGCGCGCGCAGAGCGTTGCGAGCGCATCGTTGGGTTTGCTGGTGATCTCTGTCGCGATGGTGGCGCTGGCCTATGTGCGCACACATTGGAAAGGCCGTGGGACGGAATTGTTAGCCTGGTTGCGTTCGAAAGAAGCTCGCGCAAACTGAGTTAGTCACGCCGCAGTAAATCACTTTCATCGGGGATACCTCCTCCGGCGCCACTTAGAATCGCTTCACAAACTCCACCACTTCGCTCTCCGCCCACCGCCCATCGTCCCCGGGATGGCCGTTCTTCTGTCCGAGAAACGCGCAATGCCCACCGTCTGAGGTCTCAACGTAAGTGACGTTCGGATTTTCCGCGATGCGCCGCAACGTCTCCGGCTGCATACGAATGAACGGATCATTGGCCGCATGAACGATCAGCGCCGGCACTGCAACCCGATCCACGACATTCGACGCCGCCGCCCGCGCGTAGTAGTCGTCCGCGCCGGCGAACCCGCAATAGAAGGCCGTGATGCGGTCATCGAACAGGCGCAGGCTGGAAATTCCGCGCAACCGCGCAACATCGAATTTCCCTGGAAATAACTTCGCCTTACGCCGCAACCGGCGGAATAGCTGCACCAGAAAGTAGTATTCGTAAATCCGGTTCGCGGGTTCATGCAACGCGTCTGCCGATGCCGCCAAGTCCATTGCCGGACATACCGCAGCCACCGCCCGAAACTGTGCCGGCCCATCGCTTCCCCATTCTCCCGCGAGTTTCAAAACCAAATTCCCGCCCATCGAGAATCCGATCAGCGCGAACCGCGAGACGCCGTCGTTCTCGATCACGTTCCGCGTCACCGCCGCCACATCCCCCGACAAACTTGAGTTGTACAGAGTTGGCGCAACGTGATCCATCCCGCCGCAGTTACGCTGGTTCATCAGGACGACGTTCATCCCCGCCGCCAGCCCGTTGCGAGCCACTCCCTGCATGTATTGCGAATCGGACGATCCTTCAAGCCCATGCACGACGATCAAAGTCAGCGGCTTCGTGCGATCGTCTTTCGATGAGCCCTGCCAGTAGCACCAGCAGCGAATTTTGATGCCCGGAGCAACCTCCACCAACCGCTCTTCTGCCGCGGGCAAATGTATCTTCCGCGGCAGCAGGAAGCTGGCAATCGTCTGCACGTGCCCCCCGCGCAGCCAGCCCCGCGCCCGGAAAGGTTCGCGCCCGTTCCAGGCCCCTGAGGAAGCCTGCGCGCCGCCCGACGAGTGTGCGATTTGCGAACTCTCCACGAATTGATTCTAATAGGTATCTGGAGTTGCCCATGCCCATCTTCGAGTACATCTGCCAGCAATGCCATCACCAGTTCGAAGCGCTCGTCTACGGCAAGGAAAAGGCCGAGTGCCCCAAGTGCCACGCCACCAAGCTCGATCCGCAACTCTCCGTCTTCGCCGTGTCCGCCAAAGGTTCCGCGACATCGGCGGCCCCCTCGGGCGCCTGCGGATCATGCGGCGATCCCCGCGGCCCCGGCGCCTGCTCCTTCGGCGACAACTAGGTTCCCCGAAGGTCTGCGCGAAAAAACGCTCTGCCCGATCCGGCCGCTTTGTTCGGGAAATGAAGTTTGGGAAATGAAGTTGGGGGACCTGACGAATATGTCCGGGCACCCATGAAACCCGTCCCGCCCCGGCCAGCATCGTAGGTATGAACCTGGAGGAGGCTCCCATGAAGCATCTCCTGACCCTGGTCGCCGTTGCCGGAAGTCTCTTCTTCCAGTCACAAATAGCCCAGTCACAACCAAAGGAACAGCATCCCGCCGGTGAAATCAAAGGCACAGTCACCGACCAGAATGGCACCCCGATCGCGCTAGCCACCGTCTATGCAGTCCCGCAGGATCTCACTCTCAACGACATCACGCCGCGGTCGGTCAAGTCCGACAAGAACGGAAATTTCGATTTTCGCGGTGGATTCGAATTAGGCGCCTACAAGCTCTATTCGAAAAAAGATGAAGAGGCGTATCTTGACCCCTTCGACAACTTCTACGCAGACGCAAAGGCCGATGCGCCCGAAGTGGAGCTGACAGAAGATCATCCATCAAGCACGGTCGCGGTCAAGCTGGGCCAGAAAGCCGGAGTCGTTGCCGGACGAGTGGTCGATGCCGATACCGGCGCGGCCCTGAAGGCAACGGTCTTTTTCGTAGACGGGCAGGGACATGGCCACCACTTTGAGTCTGCTCCCGACGACGGAAAATTTCGCGCGCTCGTACCGCCGGGAAAAGAATTAACCCTGATGGTCCGAGTCGAGGGCTCGCCTTCGGAACGCATGCAGTTGCCCGTGGCGCCGGTGCGGCTTGAGCCCGGGCAGTACGTTTACATAGATCTCCCAGTTTCCGCGCGGTGAACTATCACGCGGCGGTATAGATTCTGTCAGAACTCGAAGTATGCCCCGGTCTGCTCCTGTCGAGGTGCGCCATCAGTGCCCGTTGCGGGCAGCAAGCCGAGCACTCCGCTCAAGCTCTCCCACGCGGCGCGATTCAGCGCCGGGTCTGATCCTACGAGGTCGCGGATCATATCCCAGGCGGCCATGTTGAGAGCGCCTTCCGGGGGCGGCCCCATGGCTAGCGACACCGAGCACTGCGGGCAGAACGAAATTCGGTGGGCAGTCGACTTCTGACGCGGCTTGATGCCGACGGTTTGCGCGAACATATAGAGCGCGACTGATTTTTGTCCGGTGCCGAGTTCGCGATGACAGCGCAGACAACGCATGTTCTCCAAGGATCTCTCCCAGTCGCCCGATTGTGGCCGCTTACTATAGCCGGCCGCTTACTATAGCCGATAGAGATACTGTCTGTTTGTCGCGCTGCGACGCAAGTGTGTAGAAAGATTCCGCCGCACTCGCGATGCGGAACACCGCATCACTTCGCAGAACCAAGTCGAGACCGGGGCCGAGAACCTAGTTGTGCTCTAGCCAGAAGCCAACGGCTTCATGCACTCTGAGGCGATGAGCGCTGACCTCCGGACTCGGCAGTCCCGCCTGACCATGGTCCAAGCGGCGGCCACACAACGCCGCAAGTCGTCCAGCTTTGTCCGTTTGTCGCAGCTTCGCAAATTGCGCGACTGCGAGCAGGTAGCGGCGGTCTGCTACCGGATCCGCCGAGATAGAGATAAAGATGCGGTCGAGTTCTTGTTAGTGCAGACGCGCAACGGTCGCTGGACTTTCCCCAAGGGCAACGCAGAACCGGGACTCACCCATGCCCAGGCCGCAGCACTTGAAGCCTACGAAGAAGCCGGAGTTCACGGTCGCATCGAAGAAGCGTCGTTCGCCCGCTTCGCGCGCAACGTCGGTGGCAAGCAGGCGGGCAGCCGAAAATCCGCGACTCGATCCTCGGCAAAAGAACTGACGATCAACGTCCATCTTTGTGAAGTGTCGCGGCTAACCGCTCCGCAAGAACCCAATCGCAATCGCACCTGGTTTTCGCTCAAGGACGCGAAACGGAACCTGCGCGAAGGTCGCGAGGGGAATGACGGAGCGGCATTCGCCCGCGTCGTCGACAAAGCCTTGGCGCGCATCCAGCAACAGCGCAGCGCGGCTGACACCTTCGACGATTTTCCAATCCACGCCCTCCCGAGCAACAATCGTCGCGAAGTTTCATCTCACATACGCGCCGCCCACAACGACGCGCTCCAAAGTGTACGACTGGAGGCTTTCGAAGGAATCTACAGCCGGATGGCCGAAGCTTCAATGCCGTACCTGCGCACCGCCGTGCGGCAGCCCTCGGTCCCAATCGCCGATGCCCATCCGCTCGAAGTCCTGCAAGCCGAGATCCTGCAATTCGGGCCCCCACGCGAGAAGAGAACCAAGGCGTTGGGAACCGGAACAAGGACCCGCTGAACCGCATACCCGCTGTTCGGGACAAACTTCCGGTACTTCAGTCCAGTGACCCCAGTTACCTGTTTCTCCCCACTCCCGCTCCTCTACCATTGTGAAGTAACTTAAGCGAGGTTACCCGCACTTATGGACCGCCGCCGTCAGCAACGCGTTGTCGTCGAGCTTCCCGTACAAATCTGGGGCATGGACACCCACGCCCGCCCCTTTACCCAGCCCGCGAGCCTGCGCACCATCAGTGGCCGCGGAGCCACTCTCCAGGGCGTCAGCGCCCAACTCAAGCCCGGCGATGTCGTCGATCTTCAGTACGAGGGCACCAAAGCTCAATTTCGCGTGGTCTGGCTGGGCAAACCCGGCACCGAGTTGCAGGGCGAAGTCGGCGTGGAAAACCTCTCGAAGGACGTTCAACTCTGGGACGTTGATCCCCTCCGCTGCTCCTCAGCCGCGGGCCAAGGCTAGCCTTCCCGATAGATCATGTGGGGACCGCCCTCGGCTCTCCGCCGGGCGCAGCCCTGATTCGGCGCACAGTTGCTTACGCAAACGGATCCTCATCCGCACTCCGCCCATAGATCACCGGGACCGGCACATCGAGCAGTCGCAGATACACTGACAGCTGCCCGCGGTGGTGGTACCAGTGATTCAGCATGATCGACCGCACGATGCCTGCCCGCGGCTTGCTGAAGATCTCTCGATCTTTCTTCATCAGGCGCCAGTTCGCCTTGGCCTGCTCGTCGGTCATCCCCGCCAAGCATCCTTCGGCGTCGCGAACGCTCTGCTCGTACGCGCTCAGAATTTCCGCGACACTCTTCGGGCACGGTGGGGCAAAGTTGCCCTGCGTCACGTCGAAGCTTTCGAGTTGCGAGATTCTGGCCAAATCCCCTGGACCCGTCGCAATGTGCCACGCCAACTGACCGAGCGACATCGACTTCGCATGCGGCTTCCAAGTGAGCTTGTCCCCGGGAACTCGTTCCAGCACCCGCCGTGTAGTCGCCGCCTCTTCCCGGAATTCATTCAACATTGGTTCCATAATCGCCATGGCTTTACTCTCCTGTGCATTTTCGCGTAGCGCCGGGCATCCTGCCGGCTGTCCTGGGGGCGTCTCGCCCCCAGGAGTCATTCGGCAATACCTATCCGAGTTTCTTAATATCGACCATCTTCCCGTCGCTATACCGGTCATGATGCCGAACCCACGCCATGGGATGCGGCAACGCGTCTTCATCCCGTCCCTTAGGTGTCAGATCGAGGAAGTTGTAGGTCGGTAAAAGAATGTCGAGGCCGCGCGCATACGCGGAATAGGTGTGGAAGATCTCTCCACCTTTGCGGAAGAACACGCTCGCGCCGGGCGCTTCTTCGGAAGGAAATTCGGCATTCGCGTAGTTGTAGTAAGGCTTGCCGGTAGCCAACTCCTCCTTGGAAAAAGATACGTGATAGTCGCAGTTGAAGTCCGTTCCGAACGACGACACCCACTTGAACCGCCATCCCATGCGCTTCTTGAAGCCTTCGATTTCCGGCAATGTCGCGCGCGATACCACGGCCAGCGTCGTATCCCGCTGCGCCATGTGCAGCGCCGCAGAATCGAAACCGTCGGCGAGGTACGAACAACTCGGGCAGCCTTCTTTCCACCCGGGGCCAAACATGAAGTGATAGATCACCAACTGGTTGCGCCCGTCGAAGAGATCCGCCAGCGTCTCCACTCCGTTCGTCCCCTCGAACACGTACTTCTTCTCCACTTTCTCCCAAGGCATTTGCCGCCGCTGCCGGCTCAGTTCATCGCGCAGCCGCGTGAACTCCTTTTCCTTTTTCAACAGTTCTTTCCGCGCGGCAAGCCATTCTGCTTGCGACACCACTTTCGCCGTCGTCTTTTCGCTAGTCGCCGTCGTCATGATTCCTTCTCCTTATGTAAACCGGTCTTCTCACCTTTCTTTTTTCGCCCAAGCACTTTCACCACCAGCGCCGTAACGCCACCGCCCGAGACGACGCTACCCACCATCAACCCTGCACTTGCCATACATGCTGGACACATGTTCCCTCCTCACTTCGAGCTGGATTCAGCCCGCGCTTTGATGCGCGCGCTTATGTGACCCCAACCCTGGTTCACGCCCTGCCGGTGCGCTTCCTGGATCGTTCCGAACGCCTTGTGGTGGAACTTGATCAGCGTCCCGCCCTTTTCCTCGCTCAGCCGGTACTGCACATTCGAGATGACCGCGTCCGACATGAACAACGGCCCGTAGATCTCCAGCAGCGTCGGACGCTTGATCGCCTGCACATGTCCCCACAGATGGCCATTGCCATCGCCCAGATCGCGGAACCATCGCCCGCCGGGCCAAGCCTCGAGCGTCATGGGCATCTTCCGTTCCGGCGTCTGATTTTCCGGACCGATCTGTTCCAGCAGCGCTGCGAATGTTTTTTCCAGACTCGCCTCTACGTGGATCTCCTGGGTCACAACCAAGATCAGGCTTTCGATTCCGGTTAGCGTCGAACTGGTGCTCATCGTTCCTCCTTCAGCGTATTTGGGTAAATTGGTTTTCGGCGAGGGCGCGTCCACAAGCCATGTAGTTACGAGATCAATAAAGTCCTCGGATCTCAGCCCATGAGTCGCGTTCACTCTGCATCCCTCTGCTCCGCCTTGCCCTCGGCCCGCTCCTTGATGCGAGTCAACTGGTGCCCCCACATCCGCTCGAACGTCTGCGTCCATTCATGTAATGGACGAATCGCCTCGGCATTGGTTCGGTAAAACATATGCCGCCCGTTCCGCCGCACGCGGACTAGCCCCACATCCCGCAGCACCTTGAGATGCTTCGACACCGAAGGCTGCTCCAAACCGAGTCGTATGACCAGATCGCCCACGGGCAGTTCCGCGATGGCCAGGTGGTTCAGGATCTCTCGCCGTCGCGGCTCCGCCACCGCGTTGAACGCATCCGAAGTTGTTGCCGCTCGCGCCATGCGGAGAAATATATATTCCTATATAGGAATACGTCAAGTCTCGTTTCCAAGAAGCCAACCACTTCCCAAAACGGGAACCTCCCCTCGAGAATTCTCAGAATAACCTTGACGGCAGCCGCCATCCGGGCCGATTCTGACTCGTAGCCTTTTCGCTCTTTGACCCCCAATCACCTCCTAACTCCTTTGTTCCCAAGATTTTGCCCGTAAATGACTCTAGCTCTAGAATTTTTTTTCCGGAGTTTCCCGCTAAGCTCATGATTCCAATAGACCGGGGGGGAGGGGTGGGGTTAGCAAACAGTAATACCTCCCAAAACGGGAAATTTCTCTCCGCGCTGTACACTCCCTAACATGCACGTCAAGATTCTGGGCTCGGCCGCTGGCGGAGGATTTCCGCAGTGGAATTGTGCCTGTCGCAACTGCAGCGATCTGCGGGCCGGAACTTTCCAGGGCAAATCCCGCGCTCAAGCTCAAGTCGCCATCAGCGCTGACTCCAACTCCTGGTTCCTTCTCGGAGCGTCACCCGACCTGCGCGCGCAAATCGAAGCCGCACCCGAACTTCACCCGCACAACGTCGACGCGCAACACAGCGTCAGCGACGGTTTTCCGAATAACGTCCGCGACGGCATTCCGAATAATGTTCGCCAATCGCCCATCGCCGGAGCCGTCCTTGCCAACGCCGATGTCGACCACGTTCTCGGCTTGCTCCTGATGCGCGAACTGCAGCCGCTGCGCGTGTATGCGACCGATTCCATCCGCCGCATTCTCACCGAAGACAACACGATGTTCGCCATGCTACAGCGGGTTCCCGACCAGGTGATCTGGACGGATTTCGCGCCCGGAACCACTTTTCCACTGCTCAACGCAGCGGGCGAACACTCCGGCCTTCGTTGCCGCGCCTTTTCGCTCGGCACGCACTATCCCGCATACGTTTCGACACAGCGTCGACCGAATCTCAAAATCGGCGAAGCCTCGCTCGGACTGATCATTCAATCGGCCGCAGGCAAGCGTCTCGCCTACCTGCCCGCAGTTCCGCGCATCGACACCGCGGTGATCAATGCATTCGAATCCTGCGACGTTGTGCTCTTCGACGGCACATTCTGGAGTGACGATGAACTCATCCGCGTGCAAGGCAGCGGACAGACCGCGCAGCAAATGGGACACGTTCCCGTCTCGTCCCCGGAAGGCAGCCTCACCAGGTTGGCGCAACTGCGCCGCCCACGTAAAATCTATGTACACATCAACAACACGAATCCCATGCTGAATGAAGCTGGTCCCGAACATCGCCAGGTGCGCGACGCGGGCTGGGAAATCGCGGAGGATGGATGGCAGTTCGAACTGTAGACGCCAACTCGACCGACCTGCTCTCGTTCGACGAGTTGCGCGCGCAACTGCGAGCCGTGGGCGAGGAACGCTATCACCACCAGCATCCGTTTCACCTGATGATGCACGAAGGCCGCCTCAGCCGCGGACAGCTCCAAGCTTGGGCGTTGAACCGCTATTACTACCAGAGCATCATTCCGATCAAGGATTCGATCATTTTATCCCGTGGCGTTGATCCGGCTTTTCGGCGCGCGTGGCGCAAGCGCGTCATCGATCACGATGGCGACGCGACGAGTGAAGGCGGAATCAAGCGCTGGCTCAAGCTCGCCGAGGCCGCTGGACTGAACGCCGACCAGGTTCGCGCCGGAACCGGAATCCTTCCTGCGACGCGTTTTGCCGTCAACGAATACCTGAACATCGTGCGCAGCCGAAGCCTGCTGGAAGCGGTCGCGTCATCGCTGACCGAATTGTTTTCGCGGGATTTGATCTCGCTGCGCATGGAGAAAATGCGCCAACACTACCCGTGGCTTTCGGGCGGTTTGGATTACTTCGAAGCACGCTTGACGCAAGCGCCCGAAGACGCCAAGTTCGCCACAAACTACGTGTATGAGAATGCGAAGAGCCGCGCCGAGCAGGAACTCGCGATTCAAGCCCTGCGCGACAAGTGCGACATTCTCTGGGCGCAACTCGACGCGCTCTATTTCGCCTATGTGCAGCCAGCTTGGCCTCCGCCAGGAGCGTTTCGAATGAAGGAAGAGGTGGCCTGACAATGGCTCCTCCTGCAGACACAAGCCAGCCGCGGCTCGCCGCGGGATGTCGCTGGGGTGGAACGGAGGAAAACCGCGTAATCCTCTTTCCTGAAGGTGCAATCAAGCTCCAAGGCACAGGACGTCAGGTACTGGAGCGCTGCGACGGAGAGCGCACTTTTGGCGAGATCATTGCAGAATTGCAGAAGCAGTTTGAGAAAGCCGATCCTGCGAAGATTCGCGACGACATCAGCATGTTCCTCGAACAGTTGCAACGCAAACGAATCGTGGACTACTAAGAAATTTGGTAATTGTGTAATTTGGTAATTTGGCAATTGATACTGCGACTCGCAACGGGTTGCGCCAAAATTTCTCAATTACAAAATTACCCAATTGCAAAATGGTTTCCAACCCTCTTGCGCTCATCGCCGAAGTGACTCATCGCTGCCCGCTGCACTGCGTGTATTGCTCCAATCCTTTGGAATTGGCGGGAGTGCAGGCGGAGCTTTCGACCGAGGAGTGGACTCGAGTTTTCCAGCAATCGGGCCAACTCGGCATGTTGCACGCGCACTTCACCGGCGGTGAACCTCTAGCGCGTCCCGACCTGACGGAATTGATTGCCGCCGCGCGCGCTGCAGGACTTTACACGAACCTCATCACTTCTGGGATTGGACTCAACGACACGCGCTTGCAAGCGCTGGTTTCCGCGGGACTCGACCACATCCAGATCAGTTTTCAGGATTCGCGCGAAGAAGCCGCCAACTGGATTGCCGGCGCCAAGGCGCACGCACACAAGATCGAACTGTCACGAGCAATTCGCCGGCACAAAGTTGCTTTCACCGTGAACCTGGTCGTGCACCGCCAGAACCTCGACCACCTGGAAGAGATGATCGCGTTCATCGAGCAACTGAATCCGGAGCGCGTCGAGATCGCCCACACGCAATATTACGGATGGGCGCTCGCCAACCGCGCGGCGCTAATGCCGACGCACGCGCAGTTGGAGAAAGCAGTTGCCATTGTCGCTGACGCTGAAAAGCGTTTCGCGGGGCGGATTCGCATCGATTCGGTGGTTCCCGACTACTACGCGAAGTATCCCAAGGCCTGCATGGGAGGTTGGGGACGCAGATTGATGCTCATCAATCCCGCAGGCAAGGTTCTTCCCTGCCACGCGGCGGAAGTGCTGCCGGGAATGTCGTTTGAGAACGTGCGGGAGAAAACCCTGGAGTGGATTTGGCAGGAGTCGTCTTCGTTCCGGGGCTTCCGCGGCGAAGACTGGATGCCCGAACCTTGCCGGAGTTGCGAACGGCGCACCGAGGATTTCGGGGGCTGCCGTTGTCAGGCTTTTCTGCTCGCCGGAGACGCATCGGTGACTGATCCCGCATGCTCGCTTGCGCCGTCGCATTCCATCGTCGAAGCGGCGGTGGACGAAGCGAATTCGTCGATTGCGCAGCCGACGGCTTCGGTCTCGTTCGTGCAGCTGCAGAAGCAGACGAAGGATCTTTGGAGCTACCGCACGAACCCCGAATAGCGGCCGCGTGGCGCGGCTGAAGCCGCGCCCTTCGCGACTACAACGTCAAAAGCGCAGGCCGATCGAAATTGGTTGCACATTGGTGTTGAGACCGTTGTGCTTGCCGTGCAGGTAGCGGTACTCGGCGTAAAACTCGATCTTCGGGGTGATCTTGCGGACGACGCCGCCGCCGAAGTTGTATCCGAACTCATTCTGGCTGGTCGAAAGAAAGTTTTTGTTCAGAGGCAGGCTGCCGTTGTAACAGGTTCCCCACCAAGTCCAGAAAACGTCGCAGGCGGATCCTGGGACGGCCGTTGAGGAGTCTATTTTTCCCGATCGATGAAGGAATGCAGGTCCAATCACAAGATAACCGCTCCACACCTTGGTGGCCGGAATAGTAATGATAGGGTCGAGCATGATCGAGTAGACCTGGCTCGTCGCGCCGGGCGCCTGCGCAAGATGCAAAGCGGAAGAGCGCAGCGGCAGGTTGTCCCACTGAAAATCGACGCGGAGTCCGAAATACTTGCTGGCGTTGCGAGCCACTCCGGCGGCCACGACCGCACCGCCGCCTTTCACGAATTCCGAGGTAGTACCGGTGGTCAGGCTGGCTCCGCCGCCCACATTGAAGTTCCAGTTCTTGTAGTCCTTAACTTTAACCTTGCGCCGCGAGGTCGACTCCTCGACGGAAGCTTGCTGAACGCCAGACTGGTCGGAAGGTTGCTGCGCGGAAGGCTGTTGGGCTGGAGGTTGCTGGGCTGGAGGTTGTTGTGCCGGGGGCTGTTGATCCGGCGTCTGTTGAGCGTGGACGGGTGTAGTTCCCGCCAGAATCGTCACAAAGATCAATGCCAAAACGACTCTGAGACAGGGAACCGTCGCGAACTTTCGAATCATTCATTCTCCTCCCGCTGACCGGGTTGCTGGCGGACTGTTGCTCGGCTCAAAACTCGGCAACGACAGGCGCTTGGGAAAGAGCGTGTCCGCAGTGCTCCCGCCGCACTCGCAGCAGGCAGGCACCATATTACCAACTTTGATGCTGGTTCCGCCCGCCAAGCCGCCCACGCTACTTGCATGGCGGGTTGGTTTTCACTTTCTTGCGTTGAGATGTTCCGTCAAACTTTGGAAAAGGCTGGGAAGCCATCCCTTCCACTGATTCCAGTTATGATCACCAGCGACGGTGTGGAACTCGTTGCGAAAGTGATGCTGTTGGAGTAACGCAGCGAATTCCCGGTTCGCTGGCAGCAAACCTTCCTGTTCTCCGCAGGTGAGAAAGAAGTACGGAGCGGCCAATGGATCCGCCGTTCGTAGCAAGACAAAAGGATCGCTGTCGCGCCGTGTCTGGCTTCCGTTCGGGCCAAAGATAGAGTTGTAACCGAGAGACTGTTGAAGGCGTTTGATGGAAAAGGCGCGGCGAGGAACATCGATGGCCGAACTGATTCCGCTAGCAAAGACAAATAACTCGGGATGGCGCAGGGCGAGTTTAACGGCTCCGAAACCTCCCATGGACACGCCCACGATCGCCCGGTTCGATCGCCCGGATGCCACTGGAAACCTGCGCTCAACATCAGCGATCAGATCGCTCACAATGTAGTCTTCGTACCGGTCCTGCGGCGCGCGGACAGAATTCGTGTAATACGCTGAGCCACCCTCTGGCATTACAAGGAGGAGACGGGACTCGGCGAAGTGAGCCACATCGGAGTAGTTCGACCAGTCTCGAAAGCTTCCGCCACCGCCGTGAAGCAAATAGACCACCTGCAACTTTTCTCCGGTGGGAATGGTTGATGGCAAAACAACGCGATATTGCGTATCGCGGTTAAGGGCCGAGCTATGGAAAGTGACATCACGGAGAATGACATCGGGAGTGAGTCGCGGATGGTCAGGCTGCTGCGCCTCTTGTCGTTTGCAGCCAGCCAGCAATATCAAAAAGGCGGTGAGAGCGACGATGCCGACGCGTCGATGAACTGCGATCCTCATGGGGAGCAGATGATGATAGAAGAATCCAGTCAGTCTCGAGTCCTTTTGAGTGGCTGAGGATTCTCCTTTGTCAACAGTGCGTTGCGCACCGGAATGGGACTCGGTATGCGCTTTGCAGTTCCCGAGAAGCGCAGATCACACGTATGATAAGAAATTCACTTTCCCGGCGAGATAACACCATTGTCCGAGACACCCTCAAAACCCGCTGTGAGCACCGCCTGCCGCGTCGCGCTGATCGGCTTTGGAACTGTGGGCCGCGCGGTCGCGAAGATCCTGTGCGAGAGCGGCAACCGCTCACTGCGGCTCACTCACATCTGTAACCGCAATGTGGAGAAGAAAAAGCAGCCTTGGGTTCCGAGCGATGTCGTGTGGACCGACGATATTCAGTCTGTGTTGAACTCGGACGTGGACATCGTGGTCGAGTTGATCGGCGGTTTAATTCCAGCCGAACCGATTGTCCGGGGAGCGCTGCAAGCTGGAAAGTCGGTGGTCACGGCGAACAAGCAGCTCATCGCGCGCCACGGGCCCGATCTTCTACAACTGGCGAGCAGCCAGGGATGCCGGCTTGAGTTTGGCGCATCAGTCGCCGGAGGAGTTCCGGTTCTTCCCGCTCTGCGCACCGGGTTGTCCGGAGACAAATTGCATGGCATCGCCGGAATTCTGAATGGCACCTGCAATTACATTCTGAGCCGGATTGAAAATGCGAGGATTCCCTTTAGCGAAGCGCTCGAAGAAGCGCAAGCCCGGGGTTATGCCGAAGCCGACGCGTCGGAGGATCTGGATGGAGGCGATGCCCGCGCCAAGCTGGGCATTCTGGCGCTCGCCGGTCTGCACACACGGGTGACACCGGAATCCATTCGTGCGCGCTCGATTCGGACGATTGATGCGGTCGACTTCGACTACGCCGCTGAACTGGGCTGCACGATCCGGCAAATCTCCCGCGCCGATCTGAAAGGCGACACCCTTTTTGCCGATGTTGGACCTTGTCTGGTTCCTACGGCTTCACCATTCGGACGCGTGCAGAGGAATCTCAACCTTGTGCTGACTTCCGGCCAGTATGGCGGCGACATGGCTTTTCTCGGGGCCGGAGCTGGAGGCGATCCCACAGCGGTAGCAGTGGTCTCGGACCTGATGTTTGTGGCGCAGGGCATTGCATCTTGCGGCACATCTTCCAGCGCGTCTTCCAGCACATCCGGAGGCAAGAGAGACGTAACGAGTTATGTCTCTACGAATATCAGCAACGACTTCGAGACACCCTGGTATCTGCGATTTTTCGTGCGGGATCAGCCGGGGATTGTGGCGCGACTGGCCCAGATTCTGGCGGCACATCACCTGAACATTGACGCACTGCTGCAGAAACCGGGGTTCGACAAGGCGGCGCTGCCCTTCGTGATCACGCTTGAGCCCTGTCGCGATGCACTGCTGCGTCCGGCGCTGGAAGAGATGGCGACGGTGGATTTCGCGACCCGGCCGTGCCTGTGCCTGCCGATCCTGCGCCAGGAATGATTGGGATGAAAAAATTAAGCGCCGGACAGTCGCGTAAGGCTGGGCGACAAACCGGCGCTATCCGCGGGTCAACTCGAGGTTAGTTCCAGAATGGATTCTTCAGACCGGCAGGCTTGAGAGCGCTGTCGGCGCGGGTTTCGGTGCCCGATTCGTCGGAGATTTTCTCGTCAATGAAGCGGGACGGCGGTGGCGCGATGAGTTCGTTATTCTTGTCGGTCTTGTTTGGATATTCAGACTTCATGGGAGACTCCTCCAGCTTTATGATCTAGGTTCATTAAACACCTCCACGCCTTGCTCCGAGGCCGCAAAATTTGAATGGGTGGTATCGAAAAAGCTGCACTGACCACCCGAAGCCGACGGGCTTGCGACAGATGCTTCGTCGGGCAAAGCGCGCCTTCCTCAGGATGACAAAGGGACGACGGGGATTAGTCGGAAATCTGAACTTCGATATATCCTTGTCAGTCCGCTTCCGGCCTCTTTCCGGAGTGGATATTTCTTTGCCAAGGACGCCATCATGAAATATCGCAAGCTCGGCCGTACCGGTTTCGACGTGAGCGACATTGCCCACGGGCTGTGGGGCATGAGCGGGTGGAGCGGCTCGGACCATCAGGAATCGCTGGCCGCGATGCAACTGGCCATCGACAACGGCTGTAATTTCTTCGACACGGCCTGGGCCTATGGCGAAGGCAAGAGCGACGGCTTGCTCGGCCAGATCATGGAACGAAACTCAGGCAAGCGAATCTATGCTGCCTCGAAGATTCCTCCGGCCAATGACCGATGGCCTGCTCTGCCCGAGTATAAATACAGCGATGTCTTCTCGGCGGAGCACGTTTTCAAGTACGCGGATCTCATCCGAAAGCAACTTGGCGTGGACACTATCGATGTGCTGCAATTTCACGTCTGGGACGACAGTTGGACGAATGAGCCCGAGTTCCGGTCTACGGTGGAGAAGCTGAAGCGCGACAAATGGATCCGGTTTTTCGGGCTGAGCATTAACCGCTGGCAGCCGGAGAATGCCGTGAAGTGCCTGCGCACGGGACTGGTGGATGTTGTGCAGGTGATTTACAACATCTTCGACCAGGCGCCGGAAGACGAGCTGTTCCCGCTGTGCCAGGAGCTCAACATTGGAGTGATCGCGCGAGTCCCGCTGGATGAAGGCAGCCTTGGCGGGAAGATGACTCTGGAGACGCGATTTCCCAAGGATGATTGGCGTGCCGGATATTTTGGTCCGGAGAATCTGGCCAAAACCATCAAACGAGTGGACAAGCTCAAAGAAGTGGTGCCGGCGGGAATGACCCTGCCGGAGATGGCGTTGCGTTTCATTCTGTCGCATCCGGCGGTCAGCACAACGATTGCGGGCATGCGCAAGGCGGAGCACGTGCGGCAGAACATTGCGACGAGCGACACCGGAGGACTCGACAAAAACTTGCTGGCGGAGTTGAAGAAGCATCGGTGGGATCGGACTCCGCAACGCTGGTCGGATTAGGATCTGATTGAGCGCAAGAAAGCGATCCTCGGCGTCTGAAACCCCGATGTAGGGCGGGCGTTAGCGGCACGGCTGGTGCCGTACCCGTCTCAACAACCGTGATCTTGCCTGATCCAAATGGCGAGGCGGACGCGTTTTTGCAGCCTGCGCGAAGCTACGATGACTGGTAGTAGTTCGCACCCACAAGCTACCCTCATTTCCTACCGAAGTAACCCCCTGACGAACGCTATTCTCTGTGAGGAAGCCCTTGCTGAATAGGATCACTGTTGTCGCAGTTACCGTTTTCTTTCTAACTCTTACAGTGCTGGCGCAGAACCCCAGGGGGTCACTGCGCGGTACGGTTCAGGACGCGAGCGGCGCCCGGGTGGCGGCGGCGAAGATTGTGCTCCGGTCTGTGGATTCCTCGATGCGGCGCGAGGCCGCAAGCGAGGACCGCGGCGAGTTCCGGCTTGACGATCTGCTCCCCGGCAATTATCGGATCACGGTAAACGCCAGCGGCTTCGCCCAGGCGCAGGCGGATGTATCGATCACAGTGAGTTCGGTGCGCGAAGTTACAGTTACGCTGAAGGCCGCGGGTTCGTCGGAAACCGTCAACGTTCAAGGCCAGGGCTCTTCCATCACGACCCAGCCTATCGATCTGGCGAGCGTGGTACATCAGGGAGTGATCAGCCGGCAAGATTTGGACACTCTGCCCCTGGCCCACCGGAGCTTCGCGAACATCGCCTACCTCGCGCCGGGAACGGAGCCGGTGGAGCCCTCCGATCCCACTAAGGCACGCATCACCGCTGTTGCTACGGGGGGAAGTTCGGGGTTGAACAACGAACTTTCTGTGGACGGCGGAGACAACTCCGACGATTTTATCGGAGGCTTTTTGCAGAATTTTTCGCCCGAGGCCATTCAGGAGTTCGCGATGCGTACTGCGAATGAAGACGCGGACACTGGCGGGACGACAGCCGGGTCGGTGGTCATCACTACGCGGCGTGGTAGCAACGACTGGCACGGCGATGCGGCCTTCTACGATCGCGCCGCAGATCTCAACGCGCGGTATCCAATCGAAAACCCGGCGCCCGATCCGAAGCAGCCATTCTCGCGGCAGAACTATGTTTTCACGCTCGGCGGTCCGGTGAAGAAAGACAAGGTCTGGGTTTTCTCCTCGTTCGAGTATGTTCATGAGAATGCCAGCATTGCTTACAGCCCAGCGAACCAAGCGGAATTCGGCGCGCTTGCAAGCCTTGCATCGGATGGCCTGATTCCTGATGTCAATTCCATTGATGTTCCAACGAGCACTCCGATTCCATTCCGAGATTACTTGGGCTCACTGCGATTTGACTGGGCGCAATCGGAGAAATCGCAGTGGTTTTGGCGCGGCTCAGTCGACAACTACACCACGCACAACAACCTGGTACAACAAGGGACGTTGCCTTCGACGGGGCTGCTCACTCACAACAACTACATGAACATGGTGATCAGCAATTCGTACACCTTCAGTCCGACGTGGTTGGGAACGTTCGTGTTCAATGCTGGTGGGCTGCACCTGACACAGACGCGCAATTCGAATCTCGGGTTTGCCTTGCAGTTTCCCTTCAGTGCAACGTCGCAGACGATTTCGGGATTCGAAACCTACGGCGACAATCAATTCAATTCGGCGATCACTGCGTTCCCGAACGTGCGCAACCAGCAGAAATACCAGTTTCGCTATGACGTTAGCCACGCCACAGGAGATCATTCGTTCAAGTTCGGAGTGAATTTCATTCACGAGCCGGTGCTGGGCGGATCTTTTCCCGGGAATGCGGAGACGCTTTACATATTCCCGGAGGATCCCAGCTTCTACGTTGCGCATCCGGCGCAGTTCCCTATCGACTACGCCGCTGGGGCACAGTTTACGGACGCGAGCGACGGGACTTTCTCGCAGAATGTGCAGCGGTTCGCTCTGTACGCGCAGGATTCCTGGCGTGTGACGCCGCATTTTACGGTTAACTACGGAGTGCGCTACCAGACGACGTATGGACTCTTCATTGCCTCCGGACATAGTCAACTGGAGAATCCGGCGCTCGCGGTGGCTGGGTCTCTGGTGAATGGGATTCCCCACGACGACCACAAACAATTTGCTCCGCGACTAGGAATCACGTACTCGCCGGGGGATAGCGGTAAGACTGTGTTTCGCGCCGGCTTCGGGTTGTTCTACAACGATCTGGCTCAGGGCGGTTGGGCCGAAGCGTTCCAGGCGGTCAATGGGTCGGGCACCGGACCGAGTTCAGTCATCGACCCGAACTACAAAACTCCGTACGCGCTGCATGCCAGCGCGGGAATGCAGCACGCGATCAACCGTAATTGGACGGTCAGCGCCGACTACACGCACGAACAGGGCAATCACGGCTACCGGCGTTACGACTACGGGTCGCCTGAAGTCAGCATCTTCCGTTCCGATAACCGCTCCAGCTTCGATTCACTGGCGTTTGTGGTGCAAGGGAACGTCTCGCACCGGTTCAATCTGATCGCGCACTACACGCTCTCGAGCGCGAAAACCTGGGGATGTCTGCTGGGAGAGCTCTTTGACTACGTCAATGGAGTCTGCGATCCGTTGAATCCGTTTGCGCCTGGCGACTACGGACCGTCCGGCGAGGACGTTCGCCATCGCTTTGTACTGGCCGGGACGCTGCACGCGCCGGGCGGTTTCGAAATTTCTACTCTGACCCAAGCGGAGAGCGCGCGGCCGTTTACGTTGACGACTCCGGTCGGCGACCGTGCGGTCGTGAATGGGGTCAAGACTACGATGGATGGAGTTCGTGGCACTGCGTATATTCAAGTCGATCTTCGCGTCAGCCGTCCCATCAACTTCCACGATCGCTGGTCGATCACTCCGTTTGCGGAGATGTTTAATCTCTTCAACCGCAACAACCCGGGAGCGAATTACGTGACTGACATTTCGGCCCTGCCGACCCCGGTCAATGATTTGAGCAATGCGACTGCGCTTTGTCCCGACCCAAGCTGCAGCGTGCCGATTACCAGCCTGAAGCAATTGCTGGTACCGGCTGGCGGGCTGGGAGACTTCTTCGGGCCAGGAACTACCGTGGGGATTCCGTTCGCGGCGCAGTTGGGCGTGCGGGTCAGCTTCTGAGAGTCTGTTCGTTCGCTTTACTCCTGTCACCCTGAGCGATGAACCTATGTACTCGGGTCGAGGGCATTGGCACGGCCAGCAAAGTACACAGGTCCTGCGCTGCGCTCGGGATGACAGGAAGAGAGTGCCGTTTCCCGGCGGCGGAAAGAGAGACCCAACCGCACCGGCTCTATCGCACCAGCCACTCGGTGGCAGTGTGCACACGTACAAGCAAGTGACTGTAGGTGACGGCGCAAATCGCGACCGTGGCCAGGGAAACGCCTACACCGTACCACGGAGAATGTTTCTGGGCGGGCACGCGGCGTCCGTCACTCCACGTGATGAGGCGCTCGACGCGGGCATTCATCGAAGAAGCAGGGCTATGCACGAGAGCCGCGGTCAGATCCAAGGGAGCTTCGACCGGGCCGAGGCGCGAGAGTTTAATCAGAGCTGCCGCAAGATCGAGTGCCTCACCGGCATTTGAAACGGCAGCGTCATCGGCGGCCATCTCGGTGGCTTCGAACCATGCGGCTTCCAGAGCAGCCATGCCTGGGAAGGCAACAAACCTCAGCAGGAGTTTCTTCAGATTGTCGCGGCGCCGCACGTGCGCTATCTCATGATTGAGCGCGGTGTGGAGTTCATTGGTCGTCAGCACGAACTCGGCAGCCCCTGACAGCAACACCCTGGGATGAAGAATGCCCGCCACCGTCATGGCAGGGAGAGTTCGCCAGATGCGAAGAACCGGAACGGGAGCTTTGATCTCCACCAGTTGAGCGTGATTCGTCCAGCGGGAGATGGTGCGCTTGACACGGCGCAACGCAATGCCCGCATTCAGCACACCGAAGATTGCCAGGATCGTGCCGCAAAGGCCGAGCACCGGCGGAACTTCGCCCATAGGCTCATTGATCGCGCGTGGCTCGAGGAGCAGAAACGAGGGCACAGTGAAGGCAACGGTGATTACGGCGGCGGTGACCAGGGGAAACATTCGCAAGGCGAACAGCACGTCAGCAATGCGGCGCACCGGAAGCTTCTGGCAGTACAGCCACACCTTGCGCCATGAGAAGCAGACGGCAATCGACAGCGCGCAGTACACCATCACGAACACCGAGAAGGAGATGGCAATGCCACGCGCGGCGAACATTTATGGTTTGTCCTTGTATGGAGTGTCCTTGGCTTTTGAGGTGTCACTGCGCTCCGCAGTCGGAGATTCGCCGCGCAACTCGCGGCGCTTTGTTTCGACCAACTGCCGGAGGTCATCGAGCAATTGGGCGTCGCGTTCGGTCAGGATCTCCACCAGGTACGAGAGCGGCAAGGAGGCGGCGGGGCTGGCATCCAGCAATTGGCGGAAGGCTTCGCCCGCCACTTCGCGCTGCATCTCTTCGCGGGTGAAGCGCGGGGTATAGCGGAATGCACGGCCTTCCGATTCGCGGGAGAGCAGATTCTTCTTGAAGAGACGGTCGAGAGTGGTCATGACCGTGGTGTAGGCAAGGTCGTCGCATCGTGTGTCGACCAATTCTCGGACCGTGGCCGTGCCGCGCTCCCACAGGGCTTCGAGGAGGCGCTCCTCGAGAGGGCCGAGTTGGGAGGACGACGTGCGGAAATGGAAGATGCGTTTCATCGCCGTGAGAGCGAATGACGATTCTATCGCAGGGGAGAACGACTGTGCTACATGGGACTGAAGGTTTGGCAGACTTTTTACAACTTGCGGGAGGCCTTGGCGCTTTCAGACGTCAAAAGCGTTAAACCGCAAAGGTCGCGAAGCAAACCTACGCGAAGGTCGCAAAGAAAGGCCGGGCGCAGAAATTGAATGGCGACCCCGGAGGGACTTGAACCCCCAACCCTCAGTTCCGAAGACTGATGCTCTATCCAATTGAGCTACGGGGTCACGTTGAGGCTCGACTGGAAATGTCGAGCTTCGCTCGCCACAAAATTTATGGGGTGGGAAACGGGAATCGAACCCGCAACCGCCGGAGCCACAGTCCGGTGCTCTGCCAGTTGAGCTATTCCCACCGCAACCTATCGATTATAGCAATTTGTGGCTTCGACGTGAGGCAGCGGGCGCAAGAGAAGTAGCACGCGACGTCTCTACGAACAGGTTGGGTTTGTTAGCCGCGGCCTACGCCTACGTATTCGAATCCCAGGGCACGCAGGCGGGCGGAGTCGAGCAAGTTCTTCGTGTCGACGATGACTGGCGTCTTCAGGAGGCGTTTGATACGGTCGAAATCTAGTGCGCGGAACTCGGGCCAGCCGGTGCCTACAACCAGAACGTCCGACCCTTCAGCAGCGGCATATGCTGTCTCGCAATAGCGCACAGAGCCGTTGAGGCGCGTCTTGGCTTCGGGAATGGCGACGGGATCATAGGCCCGCACGCGCGCGCCTTTCGAAACCAGCGTTTCGGCTAGGCGCACGGAGGAGGATCCTGCGACGGAATTCGTGTTTGGCTTGAAGGCCAGGCCAAGAATGCCGACGTCTTTGTTCTCGACGGAGTTCAAGGCGGCTGCGATTTTGTCGACCAAGCGTTCGGCCAGTAGATGGTTCACGTCGCGAGCAGCGCTCAGGACTTTCAATGAGACGCCATTTGCTTGCGCCAGTTCCGCCAGAGAATCCATATCGGATTCGGCGAAGACGCCGCCCATGCCGGCGCCGGGCTGCAGGCAGCGTGGAGCAATTTTCTTGTCGAGACCGAGGGCCAGCGCCAAGTTCACAGCATCGGCATTCACGCGTTCGCAGAGCGCGGCTACTTCGTTGATGAACGAAATCTTGGTCGCCACGAATGCGGTCGCCGCTTCACGAACGAGTTCTGCGGTCGACTGGTTGGTAATGATCACCGGGACGCCACGCATAACCAGCGGGTGGAAGATCTGTTTCAGGACTTGTACGGCCTCACTTGAGGTCGCGCCGAGAATCAGGCGGTCGGGCCAGTTGAAATCTTCGACAGCGCATCCGTCGGTGAAGAACATGGGCTGCGAAACGATGGTGGCCTGCAATCCGGCGTCTTTAATGCCCTTCTCCAGAGCGTTCGCGGTGCCTACCGGAGCCGGGGTGACGATCGTCAGGATCGGAGGCTTCGCCGCGAGTCGAGCGATGCGCATGGCGATATCGGCCAAGCCCTCTGCTTTGTCCTCTGCTAGGAAAATAACCTGGGTCTTGCGGGCAAACGATTCGATGTCGGTGGAGTACGCCAGCCGGCCTGCACGCACGTTGCGGCGGATGACCTCTTTCAAGTTTTTTTCAAAGAAGGGAATATTGCCTTGAGCCATCTCGACCATGCGCGACCGGTCGGGGTGGCAGCAGGAAACAGGAGTGCCGAAATCCGCCAGGCAGGCCGAAATCACCGTCCCCAGATACCCCGATCCATAAACCCCGATCTGCATGTGCGGTCTCCGTTCCCCTGCCCGAAAACCCGCGCCAAGAGTGGCATTTGGCGGGATTTCCGGATACGTTCCCTACTCTTTATCTACAGCCGCGTTCGGGGCTTTTCAACGCACGGGAGGGAGATGTACCTATAGCCATGGGAGCGCGGCAGGGGTAACTAGACGGAGTAACGTGAGGGCGAGTACTGGAGTGTCTAACGAGAAACCAGGGTTCTGCCGAGGGGCACCGGGGCCAGATCGACCCAGCAGTGCTGGGCGTCTTCGCGGACAAAGGTCAGCTTTTCCAGCAGGATGCGGCGCCTTCCGCCGTATTGGGCCCAGCGTTCGCGGGCAGTCCGATAAGCAACCTCGGCAGGCTGTAGTCCGCCCATTTTGACGACAGTCATGTGCGGAATGTACGGCCACTCTTCCTGGAACTCGAGAGCTTCGATATTCAGCTTGCGGTGCAATTGGCACATGCGCGAGGCGCCGTCGACCCGGATATAAACGGTGGGAGTTACGGGGACGAAGGTTTCCACACCGCCCAGGTGCACCTCGAACGCCGCCTCTTCGCTACAAACACGCTCAAGGACCTGCAGTGCGGAACTCTCGGTGCCTTGCAGGGGGCGCGGGGGCAGGATGGTGAGATGGGCTGCGAGGTGCGGCAGTTCGGGATGGAGTTCGCGCCGGAGGTTCTCGACGAACTCTCCCGCTGGCCCCCTTACATACGCCACAAGCGCATAACGCGGTTTCTGCATACTCGCTTACAAAATTATACAGTGCCGGGGAGGACTGGGTATTGTCGAGCCGAGGGGGGAGAAGCGGCGGTCTCATTTATAATCAGAAGAGTCGGGGCGTAGCGCAGCCTGGTAGCGCACCTGCCTTGGGCGCACGGTGATTCTGACCAACGATTCCCTTCCGCACTCTGATTTCTTTTCTGCTCAACAATTTGGGGAATCTGCTCTTCGTTCACGGTTAACCCAAATGGCCCCAAACGATCCGTAAACGCACGGTCCGGGCACGGCTGACACACCTGCTTTTTGGTTCGCAGTGGCACGGAATAGTGCTGCAGGTATTCTCACCGAATGATCGAGGGCGAACTCGATTTGCTGAAGCTCGGCTGACAGCGAAGGCTTCGTGAACCGGTATCTTAATTGACGGAGCCTCTTTTGACGCTGTTAGCAGCCGATTGTGGTTCGGCGGTTGACAGATCCACGACCACGGGCCGACTTTGGCTATGCAGGTCGTTGCACGATATAGCGTCCTGCACGGTCAGTCCTGGGTAGGTGAGGCTCCCGCGCAACAATAAGCCGTATTGCACAACTTCACTGGCACTCGCCCCGAGGGCTCAACCCCTATCGGCGGTGTCATTCGGGACGCCGCGGGCAACTTCTACGGGACAACCAACGGTGGCGGCCACAACTCTTGCAACGACGGCAACGGCTGCGGAACAGTGTTCAAGATCGCAACCGTAGCGCGATAGCAAGCAGGACTGCTCGGCGCAGAGCACCTCACCGCCCCCCTTTGCCATTGAACGCCTCACCATGGAAGAAGAGTCACGTGCCCCGCAGCCAGTTAGCCGCTGCGCGAGGATCGAAATCTCACGCACGTGCCGACGTGGAAGCAGGGTATCCGTCCAGCCTTTGCCAAACGGAAAATTTGGACGCTGAACGAACACGACGCCACGTTAGCGTTGGGAGCAAAAGCCAAGATCGATCAGTTGCTGAGCAGGGTCGAGGCGCTCCTGGGTCTGAAGAAGCAAAAGCACGGGTTTGCGGGACGAGGCTGTTATACCTGGAGAAGACTTTTCAAGAGCTGATTCCGAAACTAGACTATGCGATCGCACCTCGCCGACTGCACAAGAGATGTGACCCGGTGCTTTCTGGCAAAAGTACGCGCCTCCTCGAAACCTCCCTCTTTACCTAGAAGCACACCGCCAGAAGCAGACCGCCGAGAAGACAGCAGAGCTTCCCCTAGAGCGCACGATCGACGCCCGCGGCCTCAACTCGGGCGCTGCAACAATCCACTTACTCCTTGCCATCATACCTGTCTGGTCCGCGATTTCGATTGCTCGGCCTCGCGAGTCACCTTCTTCATATCGATACCGTGTTTCACTTTCAGCTTGGCCTCGGTCATGAAAGTCGACGCGTCGACGCCGGTCCGAATCGCCTGGAAATCCGCAAGCCATTGCACCCGATCTTCGTACGCAGTCCCAGCAAGCGCGCGACGTAGGGCGATGCCTAAGCATGGTACGTGGCTTGGCGGAATCGAATACTGCTGTACAGGTCGGTCGCGATACATTCCGGTGCGTTTCGCGATAATCAGTTCGGATCGCTGGGCGAGCAGTCGCTCCTGTGTCGACGCGTCATCGGCCTCACACGCCAACGGTGGTTTGGGCTGTGCCGGTGATACGAGAGTCGCGGGAGTGTCCGTTCGGGGTTCGGGAAGTGATAGCAGCTTGAGCACGTCGCTCGCAGCCTTGTCGCGATCCGTGAGGCCCCCCAGACCGAGCGATCGCTCGACCGTGGCAAGCATCGAGGCATGGTCGTAAATGGTGTGATCGACGAGGCCTCTCGGCGTGTACGGCGAAACGACGATCGCAGGCACGCGCACGCCAAGCTTGTCGAACTTGAATCCATTCTGATTGTACGCGTCGGTCTGAAAATCATTCGGCGGCACGGCGGGGCCAAGGCTTGCAATGGTCATAAAAGCCGCCGTGTTCATCGAAGCTGATGATGAGCATGCTTCGTTCCCAGTGCGGGGACTGGCGGATCGCCTCATAGACCGTCCTTATCAACGCTTCCCCGCGCGTGACGTCATCCAGCGGGTGCATAGAGTTCCCGCATGTGAAATCGCTCGGACCCGTGATGTCGAACGTGTGTTCGCCATATTTCGGCTCGATGAACACGAAGCGGTCACCGAAATCCGGCTCACTGATTTCCGCTTTGAAGTCATCGAAGCCGCGCATCCGGCCGAGGAGCCTGTAAGAGTTCGTGCCCTAGGCCGCATACCGGCGAACAGAGTGTTGCTTGCGCTTACACTCGCGATTAGCGTGGTTGTCGCCTTGCCTTCCTCCCTACCGGAACGGAGTCGGCATCCTCTTCCATCGGCTTTTCGAAGCTCAATAGCCCGGCCCACCGATACCCCTGTCTACGCTTCAAACGACACCTTGCGATATCGCCTGCAAGACTCGAGGCCAGGATGGATTCGCGGACTCCTTTCCTGTAGGGCTCTTTCATCCCCTACAACATGCCGGTTTATCCCGGCGCTCTCCGGATCGCCGACAACGCGCGAATTGAACGAAAACAATCCTGCCCGAGTGCTAGGGCTGGACTCTAGTGTCCGAATTTGGGTTGTGGTGTCCTGAAACGGACAGCGGGTACCAATTTATTGGACCCTAAGTCGTTTACAATCTGGCGCTTAGTATTTGGCAAGATTGATGCTGCAACCCCTGAGGCAGGGAGGGGCAAGACCATGTCATTCGTTCGTGACCTCAGCGTTGCGGCTCGCTCGTTAATTAAAACTCCAGGGCTGGCGATCGCCGTGGTTCTCACCCTGGCGCTCGGCATCGGCGCGAACGCTGCCATTTTCACGCTAGTGCGCGGAGTCCTGCTCAAGCCGCTGGTGAACCGCGGCGAAGACCGGCTGATCTATATCCGGCAGAGCGCCCCCGGCATACGGACCGAAAACACTACGTTTTCCGTGCCCGAGCTACAGGATTTGCGCACGAACGTGAAAGCCCTGAGCGCGTTTGGCGACTTCTCCGCCATGAACTTCACCATGATCGGCCTCGGTGAGCCTCGTTCCATTCAAGGTGGCGTTGTCGGCGGCAACTATTTCACAGTGATGGGCCTTCACCCCGTGCTCGGCCGCCTCATCGGACCTGAAGACGACGGTGCTCAAGCTGCCGGCGTCGTTGTTCTCACGTATCGTTTCTGGGCGACTGCTCTTCACAAAGATCCGGCGGTGCTCGGCAAAACCGTTCGCCTCGGTAGCATCGGTGACCGGTCTGCGACAGTCATCGGCGTCCTAGAACCTTGCGTTCCTTATCCCCAGGATACTGAAATCATCTCCAACTTGGTCACCAGCCCGCATCATCTTTCCGCAACCATGGTCACCGGCCGCATCCATCGCATGACGGAGCTTTTCGGTCGTCTGGCTCCTCGAGTCACCGTCGATCAGGCTCGCGCTGAATTGAGCTCCGCCTACTCCGCGATGAAGAAGGAGCACCCCGAAGCGTATGCGCAGGAAGCGGACTTCCAGATCGGGGTCAAGTTGCTGCGTGACGAGATCACGTCGGGCGCGAGGACCGTGCTGCTGGTGCTGCTCGCGGCGTCAGGGCTGGTTTTTATCATCGCGTGTTCCAATGTCGCCAACCTGATCCTGGCGCGGACGGTTCGCCGCGAAGGCGAGTTGGCAGTCCGCGTGGCGCTCGGCGCAAGCAGGGGCGCGTTGCGCCGCATGCTGTTGGCCGAAAGCCTTCTGCTCTGCGGCGCTGGCGCCGCGCTCGGTGTACTGACCGCGCAGCCGATGGTGGCTGTCCTGGCCCGCTACGCCGCGCGCTTCTCCGTCCGGGCGCTCGATTTCAAAGTCGATTCGAGCATGCTTTGGATCGGAGCGGCCCTGGCCATCGTCGCCGCCGTGGTTCTCGCCTTCGTCCCACGCCTGCCCTCTTCCGGCACGTCTTCCGGCAACCAGAGTGGCCTGGGCCAATCCAGCGGAAGTGTACGGATCACCGGCAGCACGAGCCGACGCCAGCGAATCTTCGCGGTGACACAAATCGCCGCGTCCTTCGTGTTGCTGGCCGGCGCAAGTACGTTGATCACTACGCTAATCGCACTGCAAAAGGCGCAGACAGGTCTGGACACGCAGCACGTCCTCGCTGTCGATGTTCCTCCAATGTCCTATGGGAAGACGCCGCAACAGGTTGTGGATTTTTATAAGGAAGCGATACGCCGCATTGATGTTCTCCCGGGCGTGAGTAAGACCGCGTTCGGCGATGTCGTTCCCTGGCGCGATGGCAGCGACCCCACCGGTCCTGGTTTGCAATTCTCCGCCGACGGGCACCCGCATGCCGCCGGTCGAGAGGATCCCCGGGCGCATTGGCGCGCCATCTCTCCCGGATTTTTTGGGGCGCTTGGCGTTCCTATCATTGCCGGCCGCGATTTCAACAATCTCGACGGGAAAGCAACCGACCCGGTTGTCATCATTAGCGAGACTCTCGCCCAGCGTATGTTCCCCAATGGGGATGCCATCAATCGGCATGTCTATTGGACCGATCCCGTACTGCAATTCGCCACTGGGAGTGATCTCGAAAAGGCGCGTATTTACGCGCCCCACCGCATCATCGGGGTAACAGCCGATATTGACGACGAACATGTCGTTCCTGAACCCACGCTCAGCGTTTACAGCGCCTTTGACGAGGGTACCTTCTTTGGCGGCCGCCTGTTCATCCACACGGGAGCAAATCCTTATGCGCTGGTCACACCGGTCACGCAGATCATTCACGACATGTCTGCCGAGCAGCCTGTTGAGCGTGCCGCCAGTCTCGAAGACATTCGTGCAGAAGTGCTCATGCCGGATCGGTTGAACTCGCTGGTGTTCGGCGTATTCGCGGCGGTCGCGTTGGCGATTGCAGTAGTGGGCGTCGCGGGCGTGCTGGCGTTTTCGGTGAGCGCGCGGACGCGGGAATTTGGCATCCGGCTGGCCCTAGGATCGGAGCCGCGGCAACTCCTCAAGGGCGTGATGGCGGAGGGCACCGTGCTTGCTGCAGCGGGTGTGCTTGCAGGCGCGGCATTCGGATTCGTGCTGGCGCGTTTTGCGGGAAGATATTTCCTCGACGTCAAGATGCCGGGCGCATTGCCTGTGTTTGTCTCCGCGTTCGTGCTGATGGCGGTCGCGGTGATTGCGTCGACGCTGCCCGCGGCACGCGCTGCGCGTGTCGACATTATGCAGGCGTTGCGCTCCGAGTGACCGCGGGTCGGATCAGGTTAGCTTTTGGATCGTGGGACGGATGACGCGATACGGAAGCTTGTCCCGGGCTAGAAGTCTGCCCAGAAACTCCAATTCGAAGAAAGGCATGTGTTTTAGGCTGCAACTTCAACAACGCGAAATCCCAACTTGGCGGCTTTCCATTTGAGTTGTCCGATCTGTCTCTCGCGGTGTTGGTCCTCGTACAATTTTGCTCCCTGGTCGACGTATTTCATCCCGTAGCGAAGCATGCGGTAGACCAATCGCGCCAGCTTGGCGGCCATGGCTTGGATCGCAACTGGGGCGCCGAGCTTGGTTCTGAATCGGCGAAACTGCGCTGCCAGATAGGTGCTGCTTACCCGTAACGTGCTGGCTGCCATCCTCAAGGCAATACTTGCACGATTGTTCGTGGGCAGCCGACCTTTTCCCAAGACCTTGTCGCCACTGATGCGATTATCCGGACACAGCCGCAGCCAGGAAACGAAGTGGTGCTCGTCTTTCCATTTGCTCATATCCCATCCGGCTTCGCTGAGGATGGTCGCCGCGGTTACGACATCGATGCCGTCAACCTGGGTGAGGTCCGTACCGGTGATGCGAAACAACTCGGCGCGCAAGGCGAACACTGGCTTATTCCCTTTCTT